>NZ_DAOKYX010000062.1:0-1203 GCF_035325945.1 Parvibaculum sp. | reverse complement strand
GAAGGACGTGAACGAGGCTCACGCCGCCCAGCCCAATCCCTGTCCCTGAAACCGGAATGCCGTGCCTGGACCCCGTCCGGGCACGGCGCTTGCGATTGCAGAACCATGATCCGTCTGTTCACCGCCCTTGAAATTCCCGGCGAGATCGCCGGGCGCCTGACGCGCCTTCAGCGCGGGATCGAGGGCGCGCGCTGGATCGAACCGTCCGATTTCCACATCACCCTGCGCTTCATCGGCGATGTGCCCGAGGACGTCGCGAACGATGTCGACGAGGCGCTTCAGGAAATCAGCTTTGATCCCTTCGAGATTGAGGTCGAGGGCGTGGGCGAGTTCGGCGGCAAGAAACCCCATGCGCTCTGGGCGGGCGTGCGGCCGAGCGAGCCTCTGACCCGCCTGCAGGCGCGGCAGGAAAGCGCGATGCGCCGCGTCGGCCTCAAGCCGGAGACGCGGAACTTCACGCCGCATGTGACGCTGGCGCGGCTCAAGGGCATTGAGCCGCCGGAGGTCTATCGCTTCATCGAGGCGAACAATCTCTTCGCCACGCCGCGTTTCGAGGTGAGCCGCTTCGTCCTCTTCTCGGCACGGACGAGCACCGGCGGCGGGCCATATGTGCCCGAGCGCACATATCCACCCGAAGCGGAGTGATCAGGCGCCTGCTCTCGCCTCGATCGCATGCATGTCTTCGTCCGACAGGCCGAAATGATGGCCGATCTCGTGGATGAGAACATGCGTGACGAGATGGCCGAGCGTCTCGTCGAATTCGGCCCAGTAGTCGAGCATCGGCCGGCGATAGAGGAACACCATGTCCGGCAGATGCGTGACCGCGTCGGTGAGCTGATAAGGCTGGCCGAGGCCATGATAGAGGCCAAGGAGATCGAAGGGGCTCTCGAGCCCCATATCGTCGAGCACCTCTTCGCTCGGGAAATCTTCCACCCGAATGACGAGCCCCTCGCAGCGCCTGCGGAAGTCTTCGGGCAATCTTGCGAACGCCTCGTCCGCCAGCCGCTCGAAATCGGCAAGCGACGGTGCCCTCCTCTCGCGCCAGTCCATTTCCTTCTCCTTGCCGCCGTATGCTTCGTTGCGCGGCATCCTATCTCAAAACCGGATAGACTTCCGCCCGTCGCGCTGTCCCGATGCCGGGCGCGCGTTTCATTCATCCCATGATCGCCCGGAGGCCTTCAATGATCGAAAGACTGACAGATG
>NZ_DAOKYX010000061.1:0-1203 GCF_035325945.1 Parvibaculum sp. | reverse complement strand
GAAGGACGTGAACGAGGCTCACGCCGCCCAGCCCAATCCCTGTCCCTGAAACCGGCATGTCATGCCCGGACCTCGTCCGGGCATGACACTTGCGATCGAAGAACCATGATCCGTCTTTTCACTGCCCTCGAAATTCCCGGCGAGATCGCCGGGCGTCTCACGCGCCTTCAGCGCGGGATCGAGGGCGCGCGCTGGATCGAGCCGTCCGATTTCCACATCACGCTGCGCTTCATCGGCGATGTGCCCGAAGACATTGCGAACGATGTCGACGAGGCGCTTCAGGAAATCGGCTTCGATCCCTTCGAGATCGAGATCGAGGGCGTGGGCGAGTTCGGCGGCAAGAAGCCCCATGCGCTCTGGGCGGGCGTGCGGCCGAGCGAGCCGCTGACCCGGCTCCAGGCGCGGCATGAAAGCGCGATGCGCCGCGTCGGCCTCAAGCCGGAGACACGGAACTTCACCCCGCATGTGACGCTGGCGCGGCTCAGGAGCATCGAGGCGCCGGAGGTCTATCGCTTCATCGAGGCGAACAATCTCTTCGCCACGCCGCGTTTCGAGGTGAGCCGCTTCGTCCTCTTCTCGGCACGGACGAGCACCGGCGGCGGGCCATATGTGCCCGAGCGCACATATCCACCCGAAGCGGAGTGATCAGGCGCCTGCTCTCGCCTCGATCGCATGCATGTCTTCGTCCGACAGGCCGAAATGATGGCCGATCTCGTGGATGAGAACATGCGTGACGAGATGGCCGAGCGTCTCGTCGAATTCGGCCCAGTAGTCGAGCATCGGCCGGCGGTAGAGAAACACCATGTCGGGAAGATGCGTGGCCGCGTCGGTGAGCTGATAAGGCTGGCCGAGGCCGTGATAGAGGCCGAGCAGATCGAACGGGCTCTCGAGCCCCATATCGTCGAGCACCTCTTCGCTCGGAAAATCCTCCACGCGAATGACGAGCCCTTCGCAGCGGCTGCGAAAATCCTCGGGCAATCTCGCGAAGGCCTCGTCCGCCAGCCGTTCGAAATCGGCAAGCGACGGTGCCTTCCTCTCGTGCCAGTCCATTTCCTTCTCCTTGCCGCCTGATCCCTTCGTTGCGCGGCATCCTATCTCAAAACCGGATAGACTGCCGCCATCGCGCCGTCCCGATGCCGGGCGCGCGCTTCATTCATCCCATGATCGCCCGGAGGCCTTCAATGATCGAAAGACTGACAGATG
>NZ_DAOKYX010000060.1:0-2064 GCF_035325945.1 Parvibaculum sp. | reverse complement strand
TCAGGACCGGCGATGTCGCGATGATCGACGCGGATGGATATGTTCATCTCGTCGGTCGCGCCAAGGACCTCATCATTTCGGGCGGCTACAACGTCTACCCGAAGGAGATCGAGACGCTGATCGACGAAATGCCGGAGGTGGACGAGTCCGCGATCGTCGGCGTTCCCCACAAGGATTTCGGCGAGGCGGGCGTCGCGGTCGTGGTGCTTCGCGAGGGAGCCGCGCTCGACGAGGCGGCGCTGATCGCGCGGCTCAAGGAGCAGATCGCCAATTACAAGGTGCCGAAGCACGCCTTCTTCGTCGAAAGCCTGCCGCGCAACACGATGGGCAAGGTCCAGAAGAACCTGCTGCGCGATCGCTATCGCGACGCCTGCGCCTGAAATTCGGCAAAGGCGCGGCCGGGCCTTCTATCTACTCGGCTTCGCGGTCGCTGGCGCGCTTCTTTTCGGGTGCGATCTTGACCTGGCGGCGCCGGTCGGGCCCGTCGAAATCGTCGCTGTGAATGATCGGCCGGGGCCTGCGCAGAACGGATTCGATCCGCGTCATGAGTTGCGCGGCAGAGAACGGTTTGGACAGGACTTCCGTTGCGCCGCTGTCGCGGGCGGCGATGACGTTCGTCTTGAACGGCCGCTCTGTCATGAAGATCACAGGCACATGGTTCGGCAATCCTGAGTCGGGCTTTCGCAGCGTCTTGACAACCGTGCGGCCGTCGAGGGGCGGCTCCAGATCGTCGACGAGAACGACATGCACGCGCTGATGGGCGAGAATGTAGAGCGCATCCTCGCCGTTGCGCACGGGATAAATTTTTCCGACGCCGAAGGATTTGAGAATGCCAGCGACGATGCCCGCGAATTGCGGCGCGTCCTCGACGACAAGCACGGAAATCTCGTGAAACGGAAATTTCTCGTTGTGTGATTCGCTCTGAAAAAGCGTCGGCGGATGATGGGCGGACATGCCGGAGAACCTCGAATCTCTATCGCCGCGAGTTTCGTCGGAAACTCTTAGAGACTGGTTAGGAACTCTCGTCCCTTTCGGATTAAGCCATCGGTCTATCGCTCTCCGTCATGGCGCGGGCGAGCTGGTCCGGCATGAGGCGGCTGATGCCGTGTTCCGTCTTCTCCCAGTGAAACGGCCGCGTCACCAATTGCTGGAGCGCCTTGTAGGCGCCTGCCGAAATCAGGAGCCAGTAGGCCGGCATCATGAGCGCATCGAAGACGAGCGATTTCCGGCCGCGCGCGCCTGCGGCGGTCATGCCCGCGAGAATGGTGATGCCGTAGCCGGAGACGAGGACGGCGAGATTGAAGATCGCGATCGGCAGGTCGCGTGCCAGATCGGCAAGCGAGTCCGACGCGATCAGCGCCGCGATGGCAGCGAGATAAAAGAGCGGATGAACGAGATTTGAAAGTGAGAAGCCGCCAATGACGATCTGGAATCCGAGAAAGCCCTTGAGCCCCAGCGCGCGATAGAGCCTGACGGGATGGCGCATGCGGACGAGATAGGTCTGGACCCATCCCTTGATCCAGCGCGAGCGCTGCCTGAGCCAGTTGTCGAGACGGCAATTGGCCTCCTCTTCGGTGGTCGAGCGGATGATGCTCGTGCGATAGCCGAGCATGGCGAGGCGGATGCCGAGATCGGCGTCTTCCGTCACATTGTAAGGATCCCAGGCGCCCGCGCAGCGAAGCACATCGGTGCGGAAATGCGTCGATGTGCCGCCAAGAGGTACCGGCAGGCCGAGCTTCGCCAGCGTCGGCAGCAGCAGGTCGAAGAACGAGGCATATTCGATGGCGAACTGGCGCGTGAGCCAGTTCTCGAACCAGTTGTAATAGTTGAGCTGGGCCTGCACGCAGGCGAGCTTCGGATCGCCGAGCCTGAAGGCAGCGACGGCGCGGCGAAGCTGGTCGGGCGCAGGTATGTCTTCCGCGTCATAGACGACGAGGAATTCGCCCCGCGCGAAGGGCAGCGCGAAATTGCAGGCTTTCGGCTTCGTCAGCGGCAGAGTGCACGGCACACGGATGAATTCGAAATTGCCCGGCAGGCCGAGTTTCCGCGCGGCTTCATAGGTCG
>NZ_DAOKYX010000059.1:0-2316 GCF_035325945.1 Parvibaculum sp. | reverse complement strand
CGCCGTTCATCGACGCCATCGGCTCCAAGGTCAACATGATGGAGACCGTGCTCGACGTGCCGAGCCAGGAAGTCATCACGCGCGACAACGCCATGGTGACGGTCGACGGCGTGGTCTTCTATCAGGTGCTCGACGCGGCGAAGGCCTCCTACGAGGTCAACAATCTGAAGATCGCGGTCCTCAACCTCACCATGACGAATATCCGCACGGTGATGGGCGGCATGGATCTCGACGAGCTTCTCTCGCAGCGCGATTCCATCAATGCGCGGCTGCTGACCGTCGTGGACGAGGCGACCCATCCCTGGGGGCTCAAGGTCACGCGCATCGAGATCAAGGACATCGCGCCCCCGCGCGACATCGTCGATTCCATGGCGCGCCAGATGAAGGCCGAGCGCGACAAGCGCGCCGCGATCCTCGAGGCGGAGGGAAGGCGCCAGGCGGCCATTCTCGCGGCCGAGGGACAGAAGCAGGCCGCCATTCTGGAGGCCGAGGGCAGGCGCGAAGCGGCCTATCGCGATGCCGAGGCGCGCGAGCGCCAGGCGCAGGCCGAAGCGAAGGCGACGCAGGTCGTGAGCGACGCGATCGCGGGCGGCAATGTGCAGGCGATCAATTATTTCGTCGCCTCGAAATATGTCGATGCGCTGAGGGACGTGGCCGCCGCGCCCAATCAGAAGCTCGTGCTGATGCCGCTCGAAGCGGCGAGCGTCATCGGCGCCATTGGCGGGATCAGCGAGCTGGCGCGCGAGGCGATGGGCGGAGGGCATGACGGCGCGCCGCGCCGGCCGCAGGGTCCGCGCCCGTCCTCGGGCTCCGTTCCGCCCGTCTCGAGCGGGAGCTAGGCGATGCCCGATATCGCTCTCGAGGAAATCGGAATGTGGACCTGGTGGGTGCTTGCCGCGGTCTTCGGCATACTCGAGCTGCTGGTGCCGGGGGTTTTCTTCATCTGGCTCGCCGCCGCCGCCGCCATCATTGGCGCGCTGCTGCTCGTCGTCGATTTCCCGGTCACGGTTCAGGTGGCGCTCTTTGCCATGCTTTCAGTCGCGGCCGTTTGGGCGTCGCGGCGCTATTTCAGCCGCCATGCGATCGAGACGGATCGCCCGCTGCTCAATCAGCGGGCGCAGAGCTATGTGGGGCGCACATTCACGCTCGAACAGCCGATCCACAACGGGCGGGGAAAGATCCGCATCGGCGACACGTTCTGGCTCGTGGAGGGGCCGGATCTGCCGGCCGGCGCCGATGTGCATGTGACGGGCACCGAGAGCGGCATCCTGATCGTAGAGGCGGTCCGCTGAAACCCGCGATCAGGCGGGAAGACAGGCCGTGCCGGACAGCGCGCCATGGGTTGCGCGGACGCTTCGCGTCTCGTTGAAGTCGCGGCAGCGCCGCCCGTCCTTGTCCCGGTATTCGCGGGTGGGCGTGATCGTGCCTGAAGCCTGTTCGGCGGCGGTCGACCAGCGCACACTCTCGCCGATCGGAACATCCATCAGTTTAGCCATGGCGCGGCGATGCTCGGAGGCCGCAAGGCCCGAAAGCGTGGGGCCGTTGGAGCCGCCCACCGCATAGCCGACGGCAAGCCCGGCAATGACGGCTGCCTTGAAGCCGCCGCCCGCGCCGAAGGCCGAGCCGAGGAGGGCGCCGCCGCCGGGACCGATGAGGCCCGAGCCGCGATCGTCCACCGGCAGTTTGACGAGGGGGACGGGCCGCTTTTCAGTGACCTCGGGCTGGGGGGCCGTGCTTTGCGCGCAGGCCGCAAGGGCGAGGGCGGAGCAGACGAGGATGTGGAGGCTCTTCATGGTCAGTCCTTCTTGAGGAAGGGCATGATGATCCGCCGCAGCGCCGGGCTCAGCGCCGCGAGCGCGCCCAGGATGAGGGTCAGGATGGGCAGGTTCTGCGCCGATCCCCTGACGAGGCCGAGAAGTCCCATGCTCAGCTCGTCGAGGCGCTTTTCAAGGATTTCGAAGTCGCGGCGGATTTCGCGCCTCGCGTCCTCCACGGCGCGGTTCGCCAGTTCCATCTCGAGGCGCGCCGCGCGTCCCTCCTTCTTGCTGGCGCCGAGAAGGAGCGCGATGGCGGCGAGAACGACGAGTACACCGCCCATGATCGCCGCCGCCCATGCGGGGCCGTAAATCTGCGACAGGGCGGAATAGGCCGCGAGCACCAGCATGATGATGGCGAGCGTCACGAAGAGCGCGCCGAGGCCGAGCCAGGTCGCGCGGCGGGCGAAGCGCTTGGCCTCGATTTCGGCGCGCAGCAGTTCCGCTTCGGCGAGGCGGCGCATATTGGGGGTCGGATCGAGCATGGCGGTTCTCCTATCGC
>NZ_DAOKYX010000058.1:0-3762 GCF_035325945.1 Parvibaculum sp. | reverse complement strand
CGCCGTTCATCGACGCCATCGGCTCCAAGGTCAACATGATGGAGACCGTGCTCGATGTGCCGAGCCAGGAGGTCATCACGCGTGACAATGCGATGGTGACGGTGGACGGCGTCGTCTTCTATCAGGTGCTCGACGCGGCCAAGGCCTCCTATGAGGTCAACAACCTCAAGCTCGCCGTGCTCAACCTGACGATGACGAATGTCCGAACCGTCATGGGCGGCATGGATCTCGACGAGTTGCTGTCGCAGCGCGATTCGATCAACGCGCGGCTGCTGAACGTGGTCGATGAGGCGACGCATCCCTGGGGTCTCAAGGTCACGCGCATCGAGATCAAGGACATAGCGCCGCCGCGCGACATCGTGGATTCCATGGCCCGCCAGATGAAGGCCGAGCGCGACAAGCGCGCCGCCATTCTGGAAGCCGAGGGCCGCAGGCAGGCCGCCATTCTCGCAGCCGAGGGCCAGAAGCAGGCGGCGATTCTCGAAGCGGAAGGACGCCGCGAGGCCGCCTTCCGCGATGCCGAGGCGCGCGAGCGCCAGGCGCAGGCCGAAGCGAAGGCGACGCAGGTCGTGAGCGACGCGATCGCGGGCGGCAATGTGCAGGCGATCAATTATTTCGTGGCGGGGAAATATGTCGAGGCGCTGCGGGATATCGCCTCGGCGCCGAACCAGAAGCTCATCCTCATGCCGCTGGAAGCGGCGGGCGTCATCGGCGCCATCGGCGGCATAGGAGAAATCGCGCGTGAAGCCTTTGGCGGCGCGGGGGCGGCAGGCCCGCGCACAGGCGGCGCGCCGCGCGGCGGAACTCCGGGCACCGTGCCGCCCGTGCGCGGCGGAGACTGAGCGATGGAGAGCGAATCCTCGCTTCTGAGCGTGCTCGGCCCCTGGGCGTGGTGGATCGCGGCGGCGGCTTTCGCCATTCTCGAATTGCTGGCGCCGGGCGTCTTTTTCATCTGGCTCGCGGCAGCCGCGGCCGGGGTGGGGCTCGTCATGCTCATTGCCAGCCCGCCGGTTGCGGTGCAGATCGCGCTGTTTTCGGTGCTTGCCGTCGCCGCCGTCTGGGGTTCGCGGCGTTTTCTCACGAAGCATCCGATCGAGAGCGACCGGCCGCTGCTCAACCTGCGCGCCGAGGGGTATATCGGGCAGGTCTTCATGCTCGAACAGGCGATTCATAACGGGCGCGGCAAGGTGCGGATCGGCGATACGCTGTGGCTTGCGCAGGGGCCGGAGCTTGCTGCGGGCAGCGCCGTGCGGGTCGTGTCGGCCGATGGGAATATTCTGATCGTGGAAGCGGCGTAAGCATCGTCGCATCCGGCATTGCCCCGCTACTCGATGCCGGGCCTATCTTCGTCCGCGATACAACTTGAAACCGCCGATCACGATGACAAGCGCGCCCGACGCGAACAGCATCAGAATGCCGCGCAGATCGAACATCACCAGCGTGTCGAGACCGACGACGCCTGAGTGCCAGAAAGTCCATTCGCCGCCGATTTCTCTCGCAAGTGTGGGGTTGCCGGTTTCGAGGACCAGGATGCCGTCGCCCGTGGCCGGGTCGATACGCGCCGTGGTGTTGATCGCCGGATAGTTGTTGCCGTCGTGACCGATCACATAACTGCCGGCTCCGTTGGGAACGTAGAGGGTTTCGCCCAATCCCCAGACCGGCATGCCATAGAGGAAGGCTTGCGGGCGCCGCATGGATTCGAGCGTCGTGGGGCTCAATACGCCACGGCCGGGCGGAGCGCCGTTCGCGCCGGGAAACTGCGCCGCGATAAAGCGAGTCATATCCGCCGCCGATGTATAAAGCGAAGCTGCGGAAAGCGCGGTGAACCTGTAGTGGGGGGCCTTCGATCCGTCTGCATTGTAGAAGTCCACGAGATGCGCGGGGTCCGGATCGACAAAGGTTGACTGCGTCATTCCAAGAGGCTGAAAAACCATGCGGCGCATGACATCGTTGAACGGTTCGTGCGTCACTTCCTCGACAAGAAGCTGCAGCAAAAGATAGCCGCCGCCGGAATAGCGCCAGTTTGTCCCCGGCGGCGCGGTGACGTGCGTAATGCCGCTCGCGCCCGGTTGTGCGTCCGTTGCGCGCGTCAACTCCTGTTCGATCGAGGGCAAGGCTTGCCCTGGCGCAAATCCGCGGAAGCCCAGGCCGTCGGTCAGGCCGGCTGTGTGGCTGAGCAATCTGCGCACTGTAACGGCGTCGTTGTCGAATTTGCCCGGCGGCAAATGCCATCGGGTAAGATAACGCGACACCGGCGCGTCGAGGTCGATACGATGCTGCTCGACCAGAGCCATGACCCCCCAGGCGGTGATCCACTTGCTCATCGAGGCGACCTGAAAGAGGGAATTGCCATCGACCGGCCGGCCATGCGAGGCGTAAAAAGTTTCTGCAACATGACCGCGATCGAACAACACGATCGCAATGTTGCCTTTCGACTGCATCGCGTACCGGCCTTCGGCCCAGTGGAGAAAGCCCGCTATATCGCCTTTCGCCGCGGGCATCGCGCGCCACCAGCCCTCCCGTGCGCCGCAGGCGACGAACGCCGCCCAGATGAGGAGCAGGACAATCGCAAAAAGGATAGCCCGGCTCAGTCTTCTCATGTGCCGCCCCGTTATTGCCGTGCCCCGCATCGTCATTCGCCTGCGCGCGACAGATCAGAAGCTATCCGATACTTTTTCCGAATCCAATTTCTCCCGGCGCATGTAATGCGCGGGGCGCCCCCTTCAGGCAGGAAGGCAGGCCGTGCCGGTGAGATTGCCGGTCGTTCCGCGCACGCTGCGCTTTTCCGTGAAGTCGCGGCAGCGGCGGCCTTGTCCGTCCCTGTATTCGCGGATTGGCGTGATCTCGCCATTGGCATGTTCGGAGGCCGTGGACCAGCGGATCGGCGTACCGATGGGCACCTCCATGATCCTCGCCATTGCATCGCGCTGGGCAGAGGCGGGGAAGCCCGACAGCGTCGGCCCGGTGGAGCCGCGCAAGGCATAGCCGATGGCAAGGCCCGCGATGATCGAGGCTTTCGCGCCTTCGCCATAACCGATGACGGAGCCCAGAAGCGCGCCGCCGCCGGGACCGACAAGGCCGGTGCCGCGATCGTCCACGGGCGGCGTGATGAGCGGTTTCGGCGGCGTCTCCCTGATCTCGGGGCGCGGCGCGGTCTGCGGGGCGCAGGCCGGGAGCAGCAGCGCCGCGCAGAGAAGGGGCATGGCGGCTCTCATGATGGCTCTCATGATGGCTCTCATGGCGCCTAGTCCTTTTTCAGGAAGGGCATGATGATGCGCCGCAGGGCGGGGCTGAATGCGGCGAGCGCGCCGAGGATGACGGTGAGAACCGGCAGATGCGCGCTTGACCCCTTGATGAGACCCAGAACGCCCATGCTCAACTGATCGAGGCGGCGCTCGAACTGCTCGAAGTCGCGGCGGATTTCGTGACGCGCCTCGGTAATTGTCCGGTTGGCGATTTCCATTTCGAGGCGGTCGGCGCGGCTTGGCGGCCGGCGCGCGAGCAAAAGCGCGGCCATGGCGAGAACGAGAAGCCCCGCGCCGGTGATGAGCGCGGCAAGCGTCGGGCCGTAAAGCTGCGAGAGGGCGAGAAAGACGGCCATTACCAGCATGACGAGCGCGATCGCCGCGATCAGCATGGCCGCGCCCACCCAGGCAAGGCGGCCGACGGCGCGGCGCGCCTCAAGCTCGGCGCGGTAAAGCTCGGCCTCGGCGAGGCGGCGCATATTGGGGGTCGGATCGAGCATGGCGGTTCTCCTATCGC
>NZ_DAOKYX010000057.1:0-4365 GCF_035325945.1 Parvibaculum sp. | reverse complement strand
CGCCTGATAAAGCTGAAGATCGTTCGGCACCCTCAGGGCCTTTTTCAGGAGACGCGAAAGACTGGGCATGAGGCGTTCGGGCACCGGCGGATGAAAAGGGGCCGCATCATAACGCGTGACGCGGCCGAGGCCACAATTAGTGAGCGGCGGATGCTGGCCGATGCCCGTACTCGCCTGACCGTATTCAACCTGCAGTTTGGCCGAATTCACCCTTATATGGCCGCCGCCACTCCTTGAATGATAGCGCCACGCAGCGAGGTGACGGTCGATACCGCCGCACTCCGTCATGAGGTCGCGTCACATGCTGCAATGATGGATGCCGGAGCGAGCCGGTGTCCGCATTCAGTGAGAAGGGGGGAGCAAATGAGTTTGCGGAAGAAGGTACCATCGCGCATCTCCGCGCCGGTTCTGTTCGCATGTGCCGTCGCGCTGTCATCGGGCGGGGTATGGGCGAAAGTGCCAGACGCGCAAGTGAACCGCCTCGGCGCCGATCTGACGCCGGTTGGTGCGGAGAAGGCAGGGGAGGGCGACATTCCGGAATGGACGGGCGGCCTGTCCAGCATTCCGTCCAATGTGGACTACAAGCCCGGCATGCGCCTCGTCGATCCGTTTCCGTCGGACCCTGTCCGCTACACGGTGACGAAAGCCAATGCGGCGCAGTATGAAAACATTCTGACCACTGGCCAGAAGGCGATGCTCGATCGCTATGCCGATTACAAGCTGAACGTCTATCAGACGCGGCGGACCTGCGCCTATCCCGAGCGCGTCTATCACGCGACAAAAAACAACGCCCGCGTCGGCGAACTGATCGGCGGCGGCAACGGTGTCGGCGAAGCGATCATGGGGTTCCCTTTCCCGATCGCCAACAACGCCTATGAAATCATCTGGAACCATACGCTGCGCTATCGCTCCTTCAAGATCACGCGCCAGTTTGCCGCCGCGCCGATGACGCCCAGCGGCGAATACACGATGCTGAAGGTGCAGGACGAGGCGATCCTGTGGTGGTCCGATCCATCGCGCCAGCGCGCCGAAGACCTCAGCAACAATTCGATTTTCTACATTTCAAACACGATTGCCCCTGCCCGCGCCGCGGGCAACGTGATCCTCGTGCATGAGGCCATGAATGCGGCGGTGCGTCCGCGTCAGGCGTGGCAGTACAGCCCCGGCACGCGCCGCGTGCGCAGGGCGCCCAATATCGCGTTCGACAATCCTGGCGTGAACACCGACGGCCTTTCGACCGCCGACAGCTTCGATGGATATAACGGCTCGCTCGAGCGGTACGACTGGACGGTGAAGGGCAAGTCGCCGCGGCTCATCGTCGCCAATGCCTACAAGGCACTGAACACGAGCTACAAGGATTTCCTGCAAGCCGGCCACATCAATCAGGACGTCGTTCGCTACGAGCTGCGGCGCGTCTGGGAGATCGAGGCGAACCTTCGTCCGGCAACGCGGCATGTCTATGCGCGCCGCCTGATGTATCTCGACGAGGATAGCTGGCAGCTCACCGGCTCGGCACTCTATGACGGACGCGGAGAGATCTGGCGCGTGCAGGAGATTCATCAGGTGCAGGCCTATCAGGTGCCACTCTGCGGATATAACGCGCAACTCGACTACGACGTCATCGCCGGCCGCTACCTCGCCTCCGGCATGCAGAACGAGGAACCGCAGATCAACTTCTTCGCCGACGAATTGAACGGCGATCGCTACACCCCATCGGCCATTCGCCAATTGGGCGCTCGCTGATCGGGAGGGACGGTTGTTGCGTTTGCGGGCCCGCCACAGATGCGGGCCCGTTTTCTTTGCTCACGATCTTCGCCGCGACGTTGCCTGCCGCAATTGGGCGGGTGCGCTTGCCTCGCGGCCGCGACCGGTTCGCCGGGCGAGATGCAGCACGCGGAATTGCGCCGGAGACATGCTGTTCCAGCGCCGGAAGGCCTGACGGAAATTGGCAAGATCGTCGAAGCCGACGAGAGAGCCGATCTCCCCCACGCTGAGATCTGTATCCATGAGATATTGCTGCGCCAGATGGTTGCGGACGCTGTCCACGATGGCTTGATAGGAGGTTCCTTCAGCCTCGAGCCGCCGCCTCAGCGTGCGTTCGCTCATGTTGAGCGTCCTGGCGATCTCAGGCGCGCTGGGATAGCGGCCTCGCGAACTCAGAAGAATACGCCGGACACTCGATTCATGACCGCGCGCGGTCTGCATCTTGCGTAGCAGCAGCTCGCATTGCCTCAGATAGGCGTCCGCCGTCGCCACGCCTGCGGACTGGAGCGGCAGGTCCAGTAGAGGCGCCGGCCCCTTGAGCTGGTTCGCCCCGCACTCGAAGCGGACCGGCATGTGCAGCACGGCTTCATACTCGGACGGATCGGCATTGGGCTTGTAGGAAAGCTCCAGATGGACATCGACCGTGTCACGTCCGATCAGCTCCCGAATTGCCGTCACCGCAGCCGCGAAGAAGACGTCGGTGAGAAAATCCGGCATGCCGGGCACTTTGAAAGGAGGCTCAAAGCCGAGTATGGCCATGCCCTTGTCGAATGTGAGTTCGGAATGGGCCCGCTCGCTCATCAAGGGATTGTGGCGCATCAGAATCCCGGCCGCCTGTTTCAGCGATCGGCAGCTCATCAGCGCATGGCCAAAAAGTCCGTGTACGCCGATATGCATGGCGGCGCCGACATGAAGCGCGAGCGCCGGATCGCCCCTCGTCGCGGCCACGATACGGGTGCAGAGATCGAGAAGCTGCCCTTCGTTGAGCGCTGTCACATAGCGCGCGCCGATAAGCGCAGGATCGTGCCCGCGCTCTTTCATGACGGTGGCCAGAATGCCGATATATCCGGGTTCGATATTCATCTGTGGCCGAATCTTACCCCAATTCTGGCCGAAAGCGACCCACTACATGTGGCTTTCGGCATCGAAGGTTGCGCGATCTGAGCAGGTACTGTCGGCACTTCCATCGTTAACCATGAGGTCCGAGAGCGGATTTCGGCGCGAAGCGTTTGTTCCTAGTCTTTGGCGTTCAGCGTACGGAAGTGGCTGGGGGTTACGCCGTTCCATCTCCGAAAAGCATGACGGAAATTCGAGAGATCCTCGAAGCCGATCAACGTGCCGATATCCGCGACGCTGAGCTTGGTGTCGATCAGATATTGTTTGGCGAGATGGTTACGCACGTCATTGATGATCTTCTGATAGGAAGTGCCCTCGGCGCTGAGCCTGCGCCGCAATGTGCGCTCGCTGAGATTGAGCGCATGGGCGATCTCGGGAGCAGCGGGAAAGCGCCCGCGCGAACTGAGCAGCAGGCGGCGCACACCCGATTCAAACCCGCTCGCCGCCTCCATCTGCCGGAGCAGAAGTTCGCATTGACGGAGATAGGCGGGAGCCGTGGCGACGCCTGCTGCCTGCAACGGCATATCCATGATGTTTTTCGGGCCGATCAGCCGGTTTGTCGGCTTGCCGAAAGAAACCGGGACGCGAAGATATTTGTCGTAAGTTTCGTTCGGCACATCGGGCGAATAGGCAAGCTCGAGTTCGGCGCGCGCCAGCTCGCGGCCAAGAAGCTGCCTGATGCCGGTTGTGGCCGCGGCGAAAAACATGTCGCAGAGAAATTGCGGCGCGCCGGGAACCTCGAATGCAGGCGCAAAGCCGAGAATGGTGCTCTCGCCTTCATAGGCAAGCCGGACGCGTCCCTCGGGACTTCTGAGCGGATTGTGCCGGACGAGAAGCTCGGCTGCCTGCCGCAGTGTCCGGCAACTCATCAATGCGTGGCCAAGCACGCCATGCCCGCCGAGTTGAAGCGCGGCGCCGAAGCGCAGGCCCAGCGCGGCGTCTTGCGATTCCGCGACGGCGCGGGTGCAGACCTGAAGAAACTCGCCTTCGTCGATCGGCTTTTCCGGAATTCGTCCGATGACGGAATGATTGTAGCCATACGCGCGCATCACATTTGCGAGCGTCGAAACATAGCCCGGTTCTATTTGCATTGTGTGACCGAATTTCACCCTCAGTTTGGCCAGAAGCCACCTTCATCCGTGATGCGCTTTTCACGCAGGATGAGCCCGCTTCCAGGAGGGGGTGTCGGTCGTTTGGCGTTGCTGTCGCGAAGACCGTCGATGTCCGTCCGAAGCGGTGAGGACAAGTGAGAAGTTAGTCGAAATCGAACTGGGGTAAAGAGGGGGAGGAAATGAATTTTTCCAATACGTCCGTAAGACGCGGACGGTTGAGTGTCGCTGCCGCAGCGCTATTTCTGTTTCCGCCATTGCTGATCTCGGCGCCGGCGAGCGCCTTGGAATACAGGTTCGGCGAGCTCGAATTGCAGCTCGACACCATCGTTTCCGCCTCCGTCGGTGTGCGTGTGCAGGAGCAGGCTTGCGACCA
>NZ_DAOKYX010000056.1:0-6031 GCF_035325945.1 Parvibaculum sp. | reverse complement strand
CCAAACGAAAAGCCCCGGAGTTTCCTCCGGGGCTTTCCTTGTTCCGTCCGTCTCGCTGGTTCAGCGGCGATCGCCCATGAACTGCAGCAGGAACATGAACATGTTGATGAAGTCGAGATAGAGAGCCAGCGCGCCCATGATCGCCTTCTTGCCCATGACGGCGGTGCCGTCGCCTTCCCAGTACATCTCCTTGATCCGCTGCGTGTCGTAGGCGGTGAGGCCCGCGAAGAGCAGCACGCCGATCACCGAGACGGCGAACTGGAGAGCCGAGCTCTGAAGGAAGAGATTGACGAGCGAGGCGACGATGATGCCGATCAGGCCCATGAAGAGGAACGAGCCGAAGGCGGAAAGATCGCGCTTCGTCGTGTAGCCATAGAGGCTGAGCGAGCCGAAGGCGATCGCGGTCACGAAGAAGGTCTGCGTGATGCTCGTTCCCGTATAGACGAGGAACGCGCTCGACAGCGAAAGCCCCATGAGGCCCGCAAAGACCCAGAACGAGATCTGGGCGGCGGAAACGCTCATCCGGCCGATCCGCGCGCTGAGGAAGAAAACGAGACCCAGCGGCGCGAAGAGAACCACCCACTTCAGCGCGCTCGTGTAGAGCGCGACGCCGAAGGGCGAAAGCGTAAGCGCGCCATCCACCGTCTGCTGCACGGCCGCCTGGAAGGCAAACCACGCGACAATGCCGGTAATGGCAAGACCCGCCGCCATGTAGTTGTAGACGCTGAGCATGTAGCTGCGCAGGCCCTGGTCGATGGCGGCTTCGCGAACGCCAGCCCCGGTCCTGCTGAGCCTGTCTTGGTCAAAATTGGCCATATCGATGCACCCTCCTGGCAGTGCTTGCGGACAATATTGGTTGTTTGGACCGTGAATTCAAGAGAAATGGGCCTCTGTCCCGCGCGATCCGGCAGGCGGATTTTCCAACGATGACAGGAAGTTAACAAATCTCCGTCAATCACTGCGCAATGCCGGCGCCGCAGGCGCGGAAAGCGCCCGCCAGGTGCCCGAAAGGCCGAGGCCGACGGTCGCCGCGGTGGCGATGGCGACCGTGCCCGCGAGAACGCCCGGCAGCGGATGCCAGGGAAGCTCCATGATCCGCGTGACGACCACATAGCTCGCCGCGCTTCCCGCCATGGCGGCGACGAGCGCCGTCGAAAGGCCGAGCACCGCATACTCCCGGACATAGATGCCGAGAATGCGCGCCCGCGTCGCCCCAAGCACCTTGAGGATGACCGCGTCCCGGACCCGCGCGCGAAAACCAGCCGCCATCGCCCCCGCAACGACGAGAATGCCGGCGGCGAGCGTCACAATGCCGATGGTCCGCACGGCGAGCGAGAACTGGCCGAGAAGACCGTTGACCGCCTCGAGCGCCTCCTTGACCCGCACCGAGGTCACATTCGGAAACCGGGCCGTGACCTCGCGTTCGAGCGCCGCCTCGCCCTGAGGCGCCATGGTCACCGTCGCAAGCTCGGTATGGGGCGCCGCCTCGAGTGTGCCGGGCGAAAAGATCATGACGAAATTGATGCCGAGGCTCTGCCAGTCGATCGACCGCGTATTGGCGAGCCGCGCCTCGAGTTCGCGCCCGAGCACATTGACCGTGAGCCTGTCGCCGAGCTTGAGCCCGAGCCCGCGCGCCAGCTCGTCGCCGAAGGAGACGAGAAGCGGCCCCGCATAATCCGCGGGCCACCAGGCGCCGCTAGCAAGCGTCGAATTCTCGGGCAGATGGCGCGCATAGGTGATGCCCCGGTCGCCCTGCAGCGCCCATTGGGCATCGGGCGCCGCCCGGACCCGGTCGGCGGGCACGCCGTTCACGGCCACGATCCGGCCACGGAGCATGGGCACCCGCTCGAACTTGACGACGCCGGGCGCCGCCCGCACGAGGCTTTCGAACGCCGCGCTCTGATCGGGCTGGATATCGACGAAGAAGAAGGAGGGCGCGCGGCCCGGAAGCTCCTTCACGATCTCGCCGGAAAGATTTCCGTTGATGAGCGAGACGGTGACGAGAAGCGTGAGCCCGAGCCCGAGCGAGAGGACGACGGCCGCCGTCGCTGCGCCCGGCCGATGGAGATTGGCAAGGGCAAGGCGCATCTCGGGCGTACGCCCGCCAATCCTCGCGGCAAGCGCCATGATGCCCGCCGCCGCGAACCGGAGCGCGGCGAAGACGAGCGCCGCGCCGATGACGAACCAGAGCGCGAACCGGGGCTGCTCCGCCGTCGCAATGGCGATGAGCGCGAGCGAAACGAGCGCCGCGCCCGCCGCCGCGACATAGCCCGGGCGCGGCAACCGGCGGACAGGCGCGACAAGACCGCGAAAAAGGCTCGCCGCCGGCACTTCGCGCGCCAGCGCCAGCGGCCAGATCGCGAAGGCGAGCGCGGTGAGAAGTCCATAGGCCGTGGCGAGAATGAGCGGCCCCGCATAAAGGCCGGGCTCGACCGGGATCGGAATGAGCGAACCGGCGAGAGAGCCAAGCATGAAGGGCGCTGCCGCGCCGATGGCAAGGCCGATGGCGATGCCCGCGAGCGACAGCGCCGCCACTTGCGCGAGATAGATCTGGAAGATGAGCCCGCCCTCGGCGCCGAGGCATTTGAATGTCGCGATGACGTCGCGCTTCTGGTCGAGAAAGGATTTGACCGCATTGGCGACGCCGACGCCGCCGACGGCAAGCGCCGTCAGCCCGACAAAGCCGAGAAAGAGCGCGACCCGCTCGACGAAGCGCCGCATGGAAGGCGCGCTGTCCGTCCGGTCGCGGATGCGCCAGCCCGCATCGGGAAAGGATTGTTCGAGCCGCGCGACAAGGGACTTGATGTCCGCCACATCGCGCGCGCCTTCCGGCAGCCGCAGCCTGTAGTGATAGTTGACGAGGCTCCCCGGCTGGACGAGCGCGGTCGGTGGCAGCGCATCCGCCGCGATCATCGCGCGGGGCCCGAGCGCGAAACCGTCGCCGACGCGGTCGGGCTCGTGAACGATCAGGGCGCGGAGATCGAAGACCGCCTCGCCGATGCGGACCCGGTCGCCGGGCTTGAGC
Source organism: Parvibaculum sp. (assembly GCF_035325945.1). GTDB lineage: Bacteria > Pseudomonadota > Alphaproteobacteria > Parvibaculales > Parvibaculaceae > Parvibaculum. Next base: position 3,006 of record NZ_DAOKYX010000056.1, on the reverse strand, counting down.
CCGAGACGGGCGACGAGATTGGGCTCGGCGACAAGCCCATATGCGCCGTCGCGCAGCGCAAGCGCATCGCCAAGCGGCACGGCCGGATCGAGCTTCATCGCGCCATAGAGCGGATAGAGCCCGTCCACCGCCTTCAGTTCGACGAGGCTCTGCCTGTCGCCTGAAAGCGTCCGCGCCATGGCGCGCATTTCGGCCGAGCGTGAGACGATATTGCCCTTCCCGATGGCGGCGAGTTCGGCCGCGCTCGCCTCGCGATGGATGAGCCGCACATCGACATCGCCGCCGAGAATTTCCTGGCCGCGCTCGGCAAGCCCACGCGTCAGCGCGGTGGAAATGGAACCGATGCCCGCGATGGCCGCAACGCCGAGCGCGAGGCAGGCAAGCAGGATGCGAAATCCCGAGAATCCTTCCGCGAGGGAGGCGCGCAATTCGCGCCGCGCAAGGCGCAGGGCGAGCGGGAGCGACCCAGTCATGGCGCTCCGGTCCCTTGCGCCCCCTCGATCAACCCGTCCTTCAGGCGGATGACCCGCCCGCAGCGCGCGGCGAGGCGGTCGTCATGCGTGATGAGGAGGAGCGTCGTGCCCTTGCGCCTGTGCAGCGCGAACATGAGTTCGATGATCTCCGTACCCGTCGTCTGATCGAGATTGCCCGTCGGCTCGTCGGCGAGAAGGATTTCGGGGTCGCCCGCCACGGCGCGCGCCAGCGCCACGCGCTGCTGCTCGCCGCCCGAGAGCTGGGCCGGATAATGCGAAAGCCTGTGGCCGAGACCGACCGCGTCGAGTTCTGCCTTCGCCCGCTCGAAGGCGTCAGCGCGCCCCGCGAATTCGAGCGGGATGGCGACGTTCTCGAGCGCCGTCATGGTGGGGATGAGGTGGAAGGACTGGAAAACGATGCCTATATGCGCGCGGCGGAAGCGGGCAAGCGCGTCCTCGTCGAGACCGGTCAGCTCTTGGCCCGCGATCCGGACCGAACCTTCATCCGGCCTTTCGAGCCCTGCGAGCACCATGAGAAGCGTCGATTTGCCGGAGCCCGAAGGGCCGACCAGACCGACCGTCGCGCCCGCCGCTACGTCAAGATCGATGCCGCGCAGAATGTTGACGAGCCCCGCCGCGCTCGGCAGGCTCAGCTTCAGATCCCGCACCTCGATGATCGCGTCGCTCAATCGCCCGCCCGCCTGTTCCGTTTCCCTGAGGCCATATGGCATGTTCGCACTGATTTACAAGCAAGCGGCGGCTTTTCTTCTCGGCGTGCTGCTTTGCGCGCCCGCGCTTGCCGCCGGCAAGCCCGTCACCATCGTCGCCCTCGGCGACAGCCTCACCGCCGGCTATCTTCTGGGGCCGGATGAAGGCTTCGTCCCCCAGCTTCAGAAGGCTCTCCGCGCCAGGGGACATGACAATATCGTGATCGAGAATGCAGGCGTCTCCGGCGACACGACATCGGGCGGGCTTTCGCGCCTCGACTGGGCCGTGGGGCCCGGAACCGATGCCGTCATTCTCGAACTCGGCGCCAATGATGCGCTCAGAGGCATCGACCCCGCCGTGACGCGCGCCAATCTCGAAAAGATCGTGCAGCGCCTCGAGGCGCGCAACATACCCGTTCTTCTTGCAGGGATGTTCGCCCCGCCCAATATGGGCGCGGACTATGCAGGCGCTTTCGACCGCATCTATCCCGAGCTTGCATCTGCGAACGGACTTGTCTTCTATCCCTTCTTCCTCGACGGTGTCGCGGCGCATCCGGGGCTCATCCTCGCCGATGGGCTCCATCCGACGCCCGAGGGCGTCTCCGTCATCGTGACGCGCATTCTGCCCAAGGTCGAGGAACTGATCGGCCGCGCGGCGCGGAGAGGAACCGCCGGGGCGAACAGGTAGTGCTTTTCCTTCCGTCCGGGGCTCTCCCGGACGATCATCAAATCAAGAAACGCGCGCGCCCTCGGGCGCCAGTCAGGAGCATTTCATGGAGTATCGCGAACTGGGCCGGACGGGCCTCAAGGTCAGCTCGATCTGTCTCGGCACCATGACCTGGGGCGAGCAGAACACCGAGGCCGACGGTCACGCCCAGATGGACTATGCCATCGACAACGGCATCAACTTCTTCGATACGTCGGAGATGTATTCCGTGCCGCCCCGGCCGGAGACGCAGGGCTCGACCGAAAAGATCATCGGCAGCTGGTTCAAGGCGCGCAAGAACCGCGACAAGATCATCCTTGCGACCAAGGTCGCGGGCCGCTCGCCGATGAACTGGCTGCGCGACGACAAGTCGCCGACCGAGCACAGCCGCAAGCAGATTTTCGAGGCCGTGGACAAGAGCCTGAAACGTCTGCAGACGGATTATATCGACCTCTACCAGCTCCACTGGCCGGACAGGCCCGTGTCGCTTTTCGGCGGCCACGGCCTCACCTACAGGCATGTCGAGGCGCCGACCCATCCGATCGAGGAAATCCTCGCCACCCTCGCCGAGGTGGTGAAGTCCGGCAAGGTCCGCCATATCGGCCTTTCCAACGAAACGCCCTGGGGCACGATGACCTTTCTGCGCCATGCCGAGGCGAAGAACCTTCCGCGCGTGCAGTCGATCCAGAACGCCTACAACCTCATCAACCGCACCTTCGAGCTTGGCGGCGCCGAAATCGCGCATCGCGATGGCGTCGGCCTTCTCGCCTATTCGCCGCTGGCGCAGGGCTACCTCACCGGCAAGTATCAGAACGGCGCGCTGCCGCAAGGCTCGCGCAAGCAGCTCTTCAATCGCCTCCAGCGCTATGAGAGCCCGCAGGCCGATGCCGCCATCGAGCGCTACCTTGCCATCGCGAAGAAGCATGGTCTCGATCCCTCGCAGCTCGCAAACCAGTTCGTGACGACGCGCTCCTTCGTCACTTCGAACATCATCGGCGCGACCTCGATGGAACAGCTGAAACTCGCCATCGGTTCGCGCGACGTGAAATGGACCGATGAACTCGAGAAGGACGTGAACGAGGCTCACGCCGCCCAGCCCAATCCCTGTCCCTGAAACCGG
>NZ_DAOKYX010000055.1:0-7160 GCF_035325945.1 Parvibaculum sp. | reverse complement strand
GCCGCGAACTGGCGCGTCACCTTGAAGGCGCGATAGCGCAGCGTGTGGTTCCACATGATCTCGAACGCGTTGTTCGGGATCGGGAACGGGAAGCCCATGATGGCTTCGCTGACGCCCGAACCGCCACCCGTGAGCACGCCGACCCTGGCGTTGTTCTTGGTCGCTTCATAGACGCGGTCCGGATAGGCGCAGGAGCGGCGCGTCTGGTAGACGTTCATCTTGTAGTCGGGATAGGCCTTGAGCAGGGCCTTGTAGCCGTCCGACAGCACCGCGTCGTACTGGCCCATATTCGCCGGCGTGATCGTGTACTTGATCGGATCGCTTGCGAACGGATCGGCGAGATGATCGCCCGGCTTGTAGGTGACGTTGCTCGGCACGGTCGGCAGGCCGCCGGTCCAGGCCGGAATGTCACCCTCGCCCGCCTTCTCGGCGCCGATCGGCGTAAGATCGGCCCCAAGTCGGTTGACTTGGGCATCCGGCACCTTGGCCAGCGCGCTCGTGCTGAGCGCACCGAACACAAAGGCGGAGACCAGCATGGTCGTCCTTTTCATGTACGTTCCCTCCACTTGATTTCTTTTATGGCCCCGACTTCTCGCGAAGACCGGTTTTCCCGCCACTCGACGGGGATAATAGCAAAACGGCAACCGGGCGCAAATAATCACGGAAGAGAATCTGTGTCCCCGCAGCATCTGGCCCCCTCGAATCCCGGCATTCGATGGCTCAATCACATTAAATATTTTTAATGTGATTGAGCCGCGGAACTTGCCGAAGCGGATCGCCGTCACGCCAGTTTCAGTTTCATCCGGCCACGGATCGGTTTAGTGGCACTGTCGGAGAGGATGGATGCCGGCCGCCTTGAAATCAAAGGAGGGTCCGGCAAGACGTTTCGGGATTCCACCTTGCCCCGCGACAGACCGCCACCCCGGACCCGATCCGGGGTCCATCTGAACGGCGCGGCATGACGGGAAAAAACGAAAAAACCCGGCGGCGTTGCCGCCGCCGGGCTCCTATATCTCGACTTCCCGCTTCCTAGAACGAGTAGGAAATGGTCGCCGTCGCGAAGTCCTTGTCGGCCATGGCGTTCCGGTAGTAATTGCCGAAACTGTTGGTGTACTGAAGGGCGGCGCGAATGTCCCTCAGCTTGGCGTTGACCCCGAGCGAAACCGTCTTGCGCCCCTCGATGAAGCCCGGACCGATGGGACCGGCGGAATATCCGCTCACGTCATGCCCCCACTGCACGAAGGGCGAGACCGTCCAGGACGTGCCGAAGGCATTGTTGTAGTCCGTCGAAAGCGCGAACCTGTAGCCCCAGGAGAAGCTCGACGCATATTTGGCTTGGGGAGGAACGGCGCAGGTATGGAGACCGACGCAGTCGTTGCCGAGAATCTGCGCCACGATCGGGTTCGGATTGCCGTCGGCGGCATGCGGAATGGCCAGCCGGTTGTTGTCGTTGAGCCCCCTGATGTACTGGAAGCCGACATTGCCGACGAGGAACATCACGTCCGAGCCGATGGCGCTGACGACCGGCGAGGAGCCCGTCAGGGTGCTGATCGTGCCGAGCTGGCCGGTCCAGGTATTGTACTCGTCGTACCCCCTGATGATTCCGCCGGGCGCGACATAGGTGCCGTTGGCGCGGATCGTGTCGTTGGCGGCGGCGAGTCCCGCATAGGGCCCCGTGAGGGCCGCCACCTGGGCCGCCGTCAGATTGCCGAGACCGGGCGCATTGCAGATGCCCGCCGTGGAGCAGGCGATATAGTAGCCCGACGCGGTGTTATGGATGTCGTTGGCATTTTCCTCGACGTCCGAAATCTGGAAGGGCATGTCGCGGGTGAAGAGCAGTTCGCCCGAAAGCGCCGTCCCGCCCAGAAGATCGACCGTGGTGTTGAAGCTCGCGCCGATCTCCTGGATGTCTTTCGGATAGGTGACGACGGAGTGCTTGGAGTTCGCCGCATTCAGGATAGCCTCGGCGAAGGGCGACACGACGCCGCCGATGACGTTCTGATTGCACTCGGCGAAGTCCACGAAACCGTCCGGCGTAATCGTATCCGCGTTGTAAGCGCCTCCGTTGAAGGCCGGCATGTTGCAGAAACCATAGGCCGTCCCGGTGGAGTTGTTGCCGATCGGGATGCCGATCGGGGTGCCGTCGGCCGCGTTGGCCAGGCCGTAGATATAGGCCGGACCGCCATTCGCCGACGTCGCGGCCGTGAACGTGCCGATCGGCAGCTTCGAATGATAGCGCACGAAATAGGCGCCGAGGTCGGTGCCGTTACCCAGCCAGTCGGCATAATATTTCAGCGCCAGGCCGAACTGCCCCTGGTCGCCCGGCTCCTGATCGTCATAGCGCGGAATCAGCGCGGCGGAGTTGGGATATTCGCCCTTGAACACGACGTAGCGGCCGCCTTCGCAGACGGCATCGCTGCCGGAGAAATAGGTGCCGCAGGCATCGAGCTTGGTGCGCTCCCAGCCGAAGGTATAGAAGGCCTCCACCGAGAAATTGGCCGGCAGGCCGACCGAGAGATAGACCGAGGGCTCGGGCCTGTAGGCCTCCTTCAGCTCGGCGCCCGGGGTCCGCACCGCGCTCACATCGAAAGGCAGATAGGAGCTGATGCCGCCCTGGATGAAGAGGCTTTCGCCCCAGTTGACGACCTGCTTGCCGACGCGCAGCGAAACCGGGCTCGAGCCCACGTCGAAATTCGTGTAGACGAACGCGTCGAGGACCTTCACGCCGCGGCCGGCGAAATTGCGCGCGTCATGGCCCCTGTAGCCATCGACCAGCGGACGGCGGCCGTAGTCGGTGCTGTCCTGGCCGATCTTGTTCATGCCCCAATAGTCGTAAAACGCGTTGAAGCGCATGAAGGCGCCGAAATTCTGATATTTGGCCTCGACGTCGCTGGTGATCTTGGCCACCGTGGAGTACGGGTCCCACCGGCCGACGTTCACATTGCCGTCGTCTTCATTCGGCGCGTGAAAAGCGCCGTTCGATGACGGACACCCGCCATTGCCCGCGGAGATTTTATTGCAGCTTTGGCCCGACGTGCGGACACCCACACCCGCCGACACGGTGGTGTCGACGCTGAGATCGACTTCGCCGATCTTGAACCCCTCGGCCTGGGCGCCCCCGCCCCGGAAAAAAGCCGCCGCCAACACGGCCAGCAGCAACGCGCCGGATTTTCTTATGATCATTCGTTCCTCCTCGATGGCTACAAATCGCGGCTGGATCGGGAGGTTGAATCGATGGGACGCTCCCCCATGCGACTGCCCCCCGGCCAGTCAGCATCCCTCGATCGCTAGCCCATAGTTAAACCCTTGGTAAGTCAAGGCGCTCATTGGCGTATCGAAGCGGGATGCCCTCACATTGAGGGCTTCTATTGCATTTATGACACGCTCTTATGTGAAGACGGCGCCACGCGCAGGCGCAGCATTTTGCGCCGCATCGCAGCGCGATTCATGCTGCATCGCAGAAAGGTTTGACGGCGATCTGCCGGCAATTCCGTGGGCTGACAAAAGCGGGTCGGGTGGACAGAAGATGGCACGGAGCGGGCGGCCCTGGATCCCGGATCAAGTCCGGGATGACATGTCAGGCAAAGTCCTCGCCCCACTTCCCCTGTCACCCCGGCCACCTCACCGAATCAGTGCATGTCCATTCCGGGCATGTGGTCCATGCCGCCCGCGGGCTTCGCCGTGTCGGTCGCTCTGGCGCCCGGCATCTGGATCGCGGCGGAAACCTCGATCGTGCCGGCCTTTTCAAAGACGAGACGCAGCGGCAGGCTCTCGCCATCCTTGAGCGGGCCCTTGAGGCCGATCAGCATGATGTGGAGCCCGCCCGGCGCGAGGGAGACGGTCTCGCCTGCCGGCAGCGCCAGCCGCTCCACCGCGCGCATGCGCATGATGGTGCCTTCCATCTTCATCTCATGGATTTCGGCCTTCTCCGCCGCGCTCGTCTCGACGCGGAGGAGCGCGTCCTCCCCCGTGCCGCCATTCCTGACCGTCAGATAGGCCGCGCCCGTGCGCGCCGTGCTGGGCCGTGCCCAGGGATGCCCGATCTCGAGCGCGCCGAGCTTGTAATCCTGCGCATATACGGGCTCGACCGGCAGAAGCGAGGCCGCAAGAAGCGCGACAAGGGCGAAAACAGGCCACGCCGCGGCGCGGAAGTGGATCAAGGGAGAGGGCATGGAAAGCTCCTTCAAAAAAGGATCGGGCCCCGAGCCTGATCCGGAAAATCGGGGATATTCAGCGGCCGGGCCGGATCGGTGTCCGGCGAATCGGCGGCTCAGAGCCGGTTCTTGATCCAGCCGGCCGTATCGGAGATGTCGCGGCCAGCGCCCTCGACCGTGCTGCACGCGGCCACGAGGCAGCTCATCAGCACCAAAATCACCGCAAGTTTCCTGCTCATTCCCGTTTCACTCCCGCATCTTCAAAACGCCATTCATCCAAACCGATGCCTGCGGCGCATAATAACACCCGGTGAAAACGGCTCAAATGCGGCGCCCGGAAGCATCCGGGCGCGAGCTGAGCGATCGCGAGGAGATTGGGCCCCATGTCTGCCGACGCCGACGAAGCGCGCGAACTGCTCCGCGCCGCGAGAACGGGAACGCTCGCGACCCTGCTGCCCGGCGGCGCGCCCTATGCCTCGCTGGTGACGCTCGCGGCGGGGGCGGACGGCGCACCGCTTTTCCTCCTCTCGCGCCTCGCGCTCCACACCCGCAATCTGGCGCGGGACCCGCGCGCCTCGCTCCTCTTGCGAAGCGAGGCCGGGCCGGGCGAGGACGCGCTCGCCGGAACGCGGGTGAGCCTTATCGGGCGCATCGCGGCAAGCGCGGACGAGCCGGGCGACCGCGAGCGCTTTCTCGCCGCGCACCCGGAAGCCGCGGCCTATGCCGGTTTTGCCGATTTCAGCCTTTACGCCATGACGGTCGAACGCGCGCATCTCATCGCCGGTTTCGGTCGTATCGTCGATATTCCGGGTACGGAACTAGCGGGCCGCCGCCCCCCGGCAGCCCCAGCGGATAGATAGATTTTGAGATAATTGTGGTTAGCAATTTGAACATTTTTCTTATCGGAAGCTTAAAAGGAGCTGTCTTTTGATGGAGGCGACGCAGGCTCGTACTGACTGGAGCGCCGCCCTCAAATGCACATCATCGTTCTCGCCTCCCAGAAGGGAGGTTCCGGAAAAACCACGCTCTCCGGCCATCTGGCCGTCGAGGCGGAAAAGAACGGCGCCGGCCCGGTGGTGCTGATCGACACCGACCCGCAAGGCTCGCTCTCCCACTGGTGGAACGCGCGCGCCGCCGCCGCCCCCGCCTTCGCCCGCATCGCCGTCGAGGAACTGGAAGAGGGCCTCGAGGATCTGCGCATGGACGGCTTTCGCCTCGCCATCATCGACACACCGCCCGCGATCACCCATTCGATTTCGGAAGTCGTCTCCCATGCCGATCTCGTCGTCATCCCGGCGCGCCCGAGCCCGCACGATCTGCGGGCCGTGGGCGCGACGATCGACATTGCCGAGCGGCACGGCAAGCCGCTCGTCTTCGTGATGAACGCCGCGACGGCGCGCGCGCGCATCACGGGCGAATCCGCCGTGGCGCTGTCCCAGCACGGCACCGTCGCGCCGGTGACGCTCCACCACCGCGTCGATTTCGCCGCCAGCATGATCGACGGCAAGACCATCGGCGAGATCGACCCGAAAAGCCGCTCCGCCCGCGAGATCGCGGAACTCTGGTCCTATATCGGCGGCAGGCTTGCCCGCGTCACCGGCGCCCCTGACTTCGCCGCAGCCCATCACGCCGATGCGAGCCTCAGAACGCTCACCGCTCTCTCGCCCGCAGGCAATGCCGATATGGATGAGGCGGACGAGCCCGCCCCGCCCATGCGCGAGGCGCCCATGCCGCATTTCGCCGTCGAGCCGCCGCCCATTCCCGCGGACCATGATTCCGGCCTCCTCGCCGTGCCCTCGGGCCCGAACGGCATCGAGCGCAGAAGCGGCGAGGAGCGGCGCAAGAACCCCGAAGGTCGCCCGCCCGCGGGCATGCCCGAACGCCGGGTGAGCGTGTTCGGCCGCCGCAATGCCGACCGCATGCCCAAGCCCGGCGCCCAGCCTTCATCGCTCATGCCCGGCAATTTCGAGAAATTCAGATGAGCCAGCGTAAATTCGCCTCCATCACGGGAAGCCTGCTCGTCCGCAAGGGAGATGCCGGCCCCTCGCCCGCGCCGCAGAGAACCGCCCCGCGAGAAATCCTCGCCGATAGCTGGGCCGAGCCGGAGCCGCTTGCGCCGCTCGCCCCCCAGGCTCACGACATGGGCGCGGGGTTCGCCCACCGCCTCACCCTCAGGGTCGATGCCGATCGCTATCGCCGTCTCTCCATCGCGGCGGCGCAACTGCAAATGCCGATGCAGCATCTTCTCATCGCGGCGCTCGACAATCATCTGGCGGCGCTGGCCGAGAACGAGCTTTCCGGCTGCGCCTGCATGAAGACGGAAGGCACATGCCACAGACCCGACGGGCCGGGGAGCGGTCCGAAGGACATGCGGAGACCGGCTTGAAGACGATGCGCGGCGCAACCGAGTTCGGCACTGGCGGCTATTACGAACTCGTGATCGATCTGGGCTCGCATGACGAGCGCCTCACCCGCGCGGTCGACGCGCTCTGGAGCCATGCCGATCTCGCCACGGCCGAGGGCGTGGCGGCGAACGAGAACCTCGCCGCCGAAGGCGCGGCGAGGCATCCGGCCTGGCGCCACGGCGTGGCAAGGCTGCCCAATGGCGCGCGCATCCCCTGCCGCAGCTTTGCCGAGGTGATCGCAGGGCCGAGCGGCGAGAAAGCCTATGTCGTCTTCGCCCTGCCCATGGCGGCGCTGGAGCGCGCCTGCGCGGCCGATCGGCCCGTGGCGGCCAATGCGGCCCATGCGGCCCATGCGACATCGGGCGGGCTCGACACGGCCTGGCGCGAGCGGCTCGAAAACTGGCTGGCGGAACTCGGCGCCCATGTCGATGCCGCCGTGCCCTTCGGCGCGGCCTATATCGGCTTTCTTCCCTTTCCCATCGGCGAAGAGGAGCTTGCGGAAAGCCTCTTCGCCCGCGAGGTTCCCGCCGAGCGCTACCTCGCCTATCTCTATCGCTGGGAAGACGACCTCAGATATTTCCCGACAAACCGCTGGTCATGA
>NZ_DAOKYX010000054.1:0-7182 GCF_035325945.1 Parvibaculum sp. | reverse complement strand
AGAGCAGAAGCTTCCCAAGCTTACGACGAGGGTTCGATTCCCTTCACCCGCTCCAATTTTCTAGCATTTTTTGGGACGATTTGGGACGATGCCAATCTGAAGGCAATGTCGCGCCTTTGCGTTTTGGCTTTTCGTTCTTGAAGATGAAAGGTTTGGCAGACATGGATTGGGATAACCCTAACGCAAAGCGTTTTGGCATCGCCTGCTTTACCGATCCAAATCCCGAAGACCCCGAGGGCTACGGTGATGCGTCGCAATTCTTCAATGACATTGATGAAGCTAATGCTTGGATTCAAAGGGCCATTAAGGCCGGAAGATTTAAGTTCTTTACTTTGTGGGATTGGGCAGGGTCAGGTGATTGGGTGTGGGTCGGGGAATTTTCGGCACTCAAGCCGCGTAAGCGCAAAGGCTAGGGCGATTTGCGTTAGCAACTAACGACGGGCGAGGCCTATACCAATTTCGAGTTAAGATTCGGCGGCGCGGACGGAGTGTGACTCGCACTTTTGAGAGCAATAGCGAGGCGCAGCAATGGGCGCATATTGAAGAGGGGCGCGTTGCGGGTGACGAGTATGTTGATCGAAGCGTTTCTAAAAAGACGGCTCTTGCCGCTGCAATTGACTTATACGAGCGCAAGGGATTCGATGCCTCAAAGCCGAACGCAAAAATACTCGTTCTAAGCTACGCTATTGGCGCTGTGCAGAATTTGCCACATGGTCTCTTGTCAGCCTTCGGCTATCCGATCTGATAGCTTGGCGGCGCCGCGCGCGAGCGCATCGTACGACGCTGGTGCGAACATTTGCACGCCCAGCCTGGCGTCACTTGCGCTTATGCCCTCCGTCGCCTCGATGCCGCCCAAACCTCTCTAAACAATACTTTCTAGCGCTTGTCGACACCCAGATAGAATCGCGCCTTTAGGATTGTTCTTCCGATTTGAGCCGCGAGACGCGGTATTTTAAATAAAGAGCTTTCGTTTCCTCAGGATGTCCATTGGCACTAGCAAATGCCTTCGCCCAACAGGCTTGATCTACTTTGTTGCTCTGAATTTCTTCAAATGCTGTTTTGTAAAACGTATCAAGGACGCCCCGCTGATCCGGAACCCCCGTGAGCTTCTGACTAATCTGGTCAACTACTTGAAGGCCTATCTCAGTGCTTCGTCGTCTAATCACCTTGCGCAACCTCCAAAGCCGCAGCACGACGACCAGTAAACCGACAGCAACTCCGCCAGCCAATCCCTTTCCAAAGCCGGCATTGAATATCTCAAGCCAATCAATTCCTTTAGATACAGTTGGAGGAAGGCTGTTAGGGTGAAGTTCACCTGGCAAATTAAGGAAAACCGCTGCATGAGTATTAAGTTGCCCGCAAAAATACAATATTGCTGTCATCCCTAGAACGTTGATTCGCGTCCTGTTCAAGTTTGTTCTCCCCAGCGGGCGTCGCACGGAAGAGTCATAGGTTGTCCGGGTCTGGTCAAAGGGCGGCCCCATTGGAATTAAGGCCGCCCGTCGACGCCCCGATATGGCTCTAAATTTTTTATAACACATTTTCGGGCCGGCCATGACCTGCCACTGAAGTTTTCTCCACAGTGGATTAGAGCCGCGGCATGAGTATGCTCTCTCGGGCCTGTTGCGATGAGCTTGACGGCGAAGTCCGTTGGAGTCTGATAGTCGACGCCGAATGAGGGCAGCCAGTGTTGCAGTCTCCCGTCCATTCGGCGACGGCCTGCCGGGCGTCATCAAGGCCAAAGAACAGCGTGTCGCTCAGCAGTTCGTCCCGGCTCCGCCCGATGAAGCTCTCCATGAAGCCGTTCTGCATGGGCTTGGCGGGTACGGTGTTAGTGCCAGTCGACGGCATCGTCTTATGCCAAGCGAAGATCGCATGCGAGGTGAGGCCCGAACACTGCTTACTTCAACTTTCCCACGGCCGCGGGACAATTTGGGACAGTGTATTCACATCTCTGTGCGTCTCGGAACCATCAATGTATTGAAAAATAAGTATATCTTGACTTTGTGGAGTTGGGAGAGGCGCCAAAAGTGAATTCCCAAGCTTACGACGAGGGTTCGATTCCCTTCACCCGCTCCAAATCCTCCCGGCCGTTTCAACCGCGATCGCAGGCGCCCCTGCCGGCATCACGCCTTGCGTTCGGTCGTCGGGTCGATCATGCCCTTGATCTCGGTGATCTTCGTGGCCGGAAACCCGCTCATCTCCGCATGTTTGCGGATCAGCGATTCATCCTTGGCGAGATAGACGCAGAAGGTCTTGTTGTCCGCGACATAGCTCTCCTGCCACTGAATGTCCGGGGCGAGCTTCTTTAGGACGTCGTTCGACTTGGCCGCGGCCTCGCGCAGTTGCTCGCGCTCGAAACTGCCGACGGAGGGGATATCGCGTTCGATGATGAACTTGCGCAATGACATGCGGGGCCTCCCTTGCTGGAAAATGAACGATAGCCCCCCACCCGGACGTCCCCCGGCCGCCCGCCAGAAATCATAGGCTTGGGGATCGCGGCGGAAAAGCCTCTGGAATGGTTTTTTCGTCCGCCCGCGCTCAGGCGGGCCGGCCCGCCGCCGCCGGCAGGACGATGCGGGCGCAGAGGCCGCCCAGCGCGCTTTCCTCCAGATGAAGCGCGCCTCCATAGCTCTCCACTATGTCGCCGACAATGGCGAGGCCGAGCCCGCTGCCGGGTGCACCGGCATCGAGCCGTCCGCCGCGCCTCAGCGCCGCTTCGCGCTTGGCTTCGGGAATGCCTGGCCCGTCATCCTCGATCCGAAGGAAGGCGCCGTCCGTCGCTGTTCCGCCGGAAATGTGAACGCGCCCGCGCGCCCATTTCGACGCATTCTCGATCAGGTTTCCGGCAAGCTCGATGAGATCGTCCTCGTCGATGGCGGCGCGCGCATCAGGCGCGATGTCGATTGTCCATTCGAGCGCCTCTCCCCTCGGCGTCTTGCGTATGGTCGTGACGAGCCGCGCGATGGCGGGCGTGAGCGCTGTCGAGAGGCCGCGCCTCGGCCTCAGCCGCGTCTGGGCAATGGCGCGCTCGGCATGGCGGCGCATGGTTTCGGCGAGTTCGTCTATGTCGTCGGCGATCTCCCCTTCGCCTCTTGCGCGCAAGAGCCGCGCATCGGCCGCAAGTACGGAGAGCGGCGTTCGGAGGCCATGCGCAAGATCGGCCGCCCGGCCGCGCGAGCGTTCGATGGCCTTTTCCTGCGCATCGAGAAGATCGTTGATTTCCTCCGCCAGCGGCAGCACCTCGTCCGGATAGTCGGAGGCAAGCCGCTTCAGCGTGCCCGCGTGAATGGCCTCGACGCCGCGCCGCACGGCTTCGAGCGGCTGGAGCCCCACCCGCACCTGCAACCAGCCCGCCGCCAGAAGCACGAGCCCGAGGAGCAGGAGCGAGGGCGCCATATCCGCGCCGAAGTCGCGCGTCGCCCGCGCGATCTCCGCGCGATCGATGGCGACGGCAAGCCGCAGCGGGCGCTCCGCGCCGCGATCGGGGAAGAGCACCTCACGCTCCCGCACCACGAGTTCCGTGCCGGCGGGGCCCGGCAGTTCATGCCGGTGAATGACGAGGCGGCCGAGCCTGTCGGCGGGAAGTGCGAGCGCCGTGTCCCAGAGCGAGCGCGAGCGAAGCCTTTGCCCGCTCTTCTCGTCCTCGATCTGCCAGTAGAGCCCGCTCAGCGGCTGGTCGAAACGCGGGTCGGCCGGTTGCGGCGAAAGGCTGATCGTGCCGTCGGGATTGAAGGCGATATTGCCGGCGATCTGGCGCAGATAGGTTTCAAGCTCGCCATCCACCCGCCTCTCGACATGGCGCTCGAACAGGAAGACGAGACCGAGCCCCGCCAGCACGAGCGCCGCCGCGATCGAGAGCGCGGAGCCGGCGAGCAGCCGCAATCGAAGCGAGCGCCGCGTCATGGCTCCGGCTCCGCGATGAAATAGCCGAAGCCGCGCCTCGTTTCGATGAGATCGACGCCGAGCTTCCGGCGCAGGCGCCCGACCAGCACTTCGACGGCGTTCGACTCGCGTTCGTAGTCCTGCGCATAGAGATGCTCGGTCAGTTCGAGCTGGGGCACGACGCGGCCCGCATGATGGAGAAGATAGGAGAGGAGCCTGTATTCCTGCGGCGAAAGATGCACGGGAACCCCGTTCACCGTCACCTTCATCTGCCGCGGATCGAGCGTCACCGGCCCGTTGACGAGGACGGGCGCCGCCTGCCCGGCGGAGCGCCTGATGATCGCGCGCAGCCGCGCCAGAAGCTCCTCCATCTGGAACGGCTTGGCGAGATAGTCGTCGGCGCCCGCGTCGATCCCCTCGACGCGCTCGACCCAAGAGCCGCGCGCCGTCAGCACCAGCACGGGCACGCGCCGCCCCGCCGCCCGCCAGCGCTTGAGCACCGAAAGCCCGTCCATGGATGGCAGGCCGAGATCGAGGACGATGGCGTCGAAATCTTCCGTGTCGCCACGGAACCAGGCTTCCTCGCCATCCTTCTCGCGCTCGGCCGCATAGCCGGCGGCGGCGAGCGCCGTCATGATGTCGTTCGCGATCCGGTCGTCATCCTCGACCACGAGAAGGCGCATCAGCGGCCCTCCGCCTCGACGATTTCGGCCGTGCGCGCATCGACCTCGAGTTTGACGAGGCGGCCGTCCTTGTCGATGAGTTTGATTTCGTAGATCCAGCGTCCCTTCTCGCGTTCGAGTTCGACCTTCACGATGTCGCCGGGATGGCTGCGGCTGATGCCGGGAAGTATGTCCTCCAGCGGCTTTATGTCGCCCCTTTCCCGCGCCGCGCGCGCGCGGTCGTGATCGCCCGCCCCGGCGCCCAGCGGCCAAAGCAGGGCGACGAGCGCGAGCGCCGCTGCGGTTTTTACTGGCGAAGGCTTGTGTCTTTTCATCGGCGCATCATGGCACGATCCAGCCTGACAAAATGCTGACAAAGCGTCTCAGCGATCGGTCAGCCGCCCGC
Organism: Parvibaculum sp.; assembly: GCF_035325945.1. Classification (GTDB taxonomy): domain Bacteria; phylum Pseudomonadota; class Alphaproteobacteria; order Parvibaculales; family Parvibaculaceae; genus Parvibaculum. Next base: position 2,229 of record NZ_DAOKYX010000054.1, on the reverse strand, counting down.
GCCTAGGGTCGTCTCCATCGAGGCGATGCCGCCTCCCCATTGAAGGAGATCGAACGATGCGCGTGAAGACGATACTGGCCACAGGCGCTCTTGCCACTCTCGCCTTGACCTCGGCCGCCTTTAGTCCGGCCGCGATGGCCGGGGACAAGGGTGCCCGCTGCACCGATCAGCCCCGTGAGCAATGGATGAGCAAGGACGCCGCCCAGGCAAAGGCGGCCGCGCTCGGCTACGAGGTGCGCCGCGTGAAGATCGAGGATGGCTGCTATGAGATCTACGCCTTCGACAAGAACAAGGCGAAGGTCGAGATCTTCATGAACCCGGTGAGCGGCGAACTCGTCAACCGCAAGGATGACGACTGATGACGGCCGAACTCACGACCGACAATGCCGGCCGCGCGACGCGGCCGGCCACGGTCAAGGTCTGGGATCCGCTGGTGCGCATCTTCCACTGGTCGCTGGTCCTCGCCTTCATCATTGCCTGGGCGACGGGCGATGAGGTCGAGAGCGTTCACATCGCCACCGGCTACGTCATCATTGGGCTGGTCGGCTTCCGGCTCGTCTGGGGTCTGATCGGTACGAAGCATGCCCGCTTCACCGATTTCATCCGCTCGCCGCGAACCGTCATCGCCTATATGCGCGACATGCTGCGCTTCCGGGCGAAGCGCTATCTCGGCCACAACCCGGCCGGGGGAGCCATGGTGGCGGCCCTGTTGCTGATGCTCTCGGCGCTCAGCGCGACGGGCTACATGATGACGACGGACGCTTTCTGGGGCGTCGAATGGGTCGAGGAAGTGCATGAGGCGCTGGCCAATCTGATGCTCGTCCTCGTCGGCCTCCATCTGGCGGGCGTCGCCTTCTCCAGCGTGGAGCACCGCGAAAATCTCGTCCGCGCCATGTTCACCGGGCGCAAACGGGCCTGACGGCGGGGCGAGGGGCTCGATGCCCCTCGTCCGCTCTCCGCATTGTCCATCGAGAAGGTGCATGCGCTATAAGTGGACATGCACTTTTGACGATGATGTGAGCGAGCGATGCCAACTTCCCTTTATTCCCTCATCGAGATGTCGTTTCCCGCAGATCGCAGCAAGGTGGCGATCGAGGTGCCGGACCGTGCGCGCGGCCGCGTGAGCTGGACCTTCGCGGAGCTTGCGGGCGCGACCGCGCGGGCCGCCTCGCTTTTCGCGGGCCTCGGGCTCAAGCATGGCGACCGTGTGGCCGTGCAGGCCGAGAAATCGCCCGAGGCGCTGATCGCCTATCTCGCCTGTTTGCGCGGCGGCTTCGTTTTCCTGCCGATGAACACGGCCTACCGGACGGACGAGGTCGATTATCTCGTGGGCAATGCCGAGCCCGCTCTCATCATCTGCGATCCGGCGCGCGAGGCAGATACGCGCGAGATCGCCGGACGCCACGGGACGGCGCATGTCCTCACGCTCGATGCTGAGGGCTTCGGCAGCTTCAGCGAGGCGGCGGCGAAAGTGCGCGATGCCGCGCCCGTCGCCGACTGCGCTTCGTCGGATCTCGCAGCGATCCTCTATACCTCCGGCACGACGGGCAAGCCCAAGGGAGCGATGCTGAGCCACGGCAATCTCGCCGCGAACGGCATCGCGCTGCGCGATTCCTGGCGCTTCACTGAAGATGACGTGTTGCTCCACGCGCTGCCGATCTTCCATGCGCATGGGCTCTTCGTCGCCTGCCATTGTGCGCTCCTCTCCGGCGCGCGCATGATCTGGCTTTCGAAATTCGACCGTGCCGAGGTGCTGCGACAGCTACCGCGCGCGACCACCTTCATGGGCGTGCCGACCTTCTACACCCGGCTCCTTGCGGGCGACGATTTCAACGCAAGGCTCGTCGCGCATATGCGGCTTTTCACCAGCGGTTCGGCGCCGCTGCTCGCCGAGACCTTCGAGGAATTCAGGTCGCGCACCGGGCTTGCCATTCTCGAACGCTACGGCATGACCGAAACCGGCATGAACACGTCGAACCCCTATGATGGCGAGCGCCGCGCCGGCACGGTCGGCTTTCCGCTTCCGGGCGTCGAGGTCCGCGTCATGGGCGAGGACGGCCGCGAATTGCCGCGAGGCGAGATCGGCGGCCTTGAAGTGCGCGGGCCGAATGTCTTCAGCGGCTATTGGCGCATGCCGGAAAAGACGGCCGAGGAATTTGCCGAGGGAGGCTGGTTCAGGACCGGCGATGTCGCGATGATCGACGCGGATGGATATGTTCATCTCGTCGG
>NZ_DAOKYX010000053.1:0-7610 GCF_035325945.1 Parvibaculum sp. | reverse complement strand
GATGGCCAAAGAGAAATTTGAGCGCAATAAGCCGCACTGCAACATCGGGACGATTGGTCACGTTGATCATGGCAAGACGACGCTGACGGCGGCGATCACGAAGGTTCTTGCGGAAGCTGGCGGGGCGACGTTTTCGGCGTACGACCAGATTGACAAGGCGCCTGAAGAGAAGGCGCGCGGGATCACGATCTCGACGAGCCATGTGGAGTATCAGACGGAGAACCGTCACTACGCGCATGTGGACTGCCCCGGTCACGCCGACTATGTGAAGAACATGATCACGGGCGCGGCGCAGATGGACGGCGCGATCCTGGTGGTTTCGGCGGCGGACGGCCCGATGCCGCAGACGCGCGAGCACATTCTTCTGGCCCGCCAGGTTGGCGTTCCGGCGCTTGTGGTGTTCATGAACAAGGTCGACCAGGTGGACGATCCGGAGCTTCTGGAGCTCGTGGAGATGGAAGTTCGCGAGCTTCTGTCGGTCTACAACTTCCCGGGCGACGAGATTCCGATCGTGAAGGGCTCGGCGCTGGCGGCGCTCGAGGGCCGTGACGACGAGATCGGCAAGAATGCGATCCTGTCGCTGATGCAGGCGGTTGACGCCTACATCCCGCAGCCGGAGCGTCCGAAGGACCAGCCGTTCCTGATGCCGATCGAAGACGTGTTCTCGATCTCGGGCCGCGGCACGGTGGTGACGGGCCGCGTCGAGCGTGGCGTGGTGAAGGTCGGCGAGGAAATCGAGATCGTGGGCATCAAGCCGACGGTGAAGACGACCTGCACGGGCGTGGAGATGTTCCGCAAGCTGCTCGATCAGGGCGAGGCGGGCGACAATGTGGGCGTTCTGCTGCGCGGCACGAAGCGCGAGGATGTGGAGCGCGGTCAGGTTCTTTGCGCGCCGGGCTCGATCACGCCGCACACGGAGTTCGAGGCCGAGGCCTACATTCTGACGAAGGAAGAGGGCGGTCGTCATACGCCGTTCTTCACGAACTACCGTCCGCAGTTCTACTTCCGGACGACGGACGTGACGGGCGTGGTGACGCTTCCGGAAGGCACCGAGATGGTGATGCCGGGCGACAACGTGAAGATGAGCGTGACGCTGATCGCGCCGATCGCGATGGAAGAGAAGCTCCGCTTCGCCATCCGTGAAGGCGGCCGCACCGTCGGCGCCGGCGTCGTCTCCAAGGTGTTGAAGTAATCCGTCCGCGTTCTCGGCGGGATTAGGAGTGTAGCTCAACTGGTAGAGCACCGGTCTCCAAAACCGGGGGTTGGGGGTTCGAGCCCCTCCACTCCTGCCACCGCGGACTCGAGGAATTTGAAGGGACTCTCGTAGAGATCATGGCGAAAACCAATCCGCTTGAGTTCTTGCAGCAGGTGAGGTCCGAGACCGCGAAGGTCACGTGGCCGACGCGCCGCGAGACGGTGGTGACAACGATCATGGTCTTCGTCATGGTCGCCTTCACGACGGTATTTTTCTTCGCGGCGGACATGACCTTGAGCTACGGGGTCTCGCTCATTCTCGGTCTGGGAAGCTAAGGCCAGGGGCGCGCCCCTCGAAAGACAGAAGATTATGACCAAACGCTGGTATATCGTTCACGCCTATTCGAACTTCGAAAAGAAGGTCGCGGAGTCGATCCGCGAGCAGGCGGGACAGCAGGGTCTTGAGGAGCTGTTCGAGGAAATCCTCGTTCCGACCGAGGAGGTCGTCGAGGTTCGGCGCGGTCGCAAGGTCAGCACCGAGCGAAAGTTCTATCCCGGTTACGTGCTGGTGAAGATGGAACTGACCGATCAGACCTATCATCTGATCAAGAACACGCCGAAGGTCACGGGCTTTCTCGGCGCGGACAACAAACCGCAGCCGATCAGCCAGCGCGAGATCGACCATATTCTGCACCAGGTGCAGGAGGGCGTCGAACGTCCGAAGCCTTCGGTCACGTTCGAGATCGGCGAGCAGGTCCGCGTTGCGGACGGGCCGTTCGCGTCGTTCAACGGTTTCGTCGAGGAAGTCGACGAAGAGAAGGCGCGGCTCAAGGTGGCCGTGTCGATTTTCGGCCGCGCCACGCCGGTCGAACTCGAGTACGGACAGGTCGAGAAGCTCTGACCCGTCCTTGTTGTGGGAGGCGCTGCGGTTTCGTTCGATCCGCTGCGTCGCTGACCACTAACCCAGTATCTCCGGATTTTCCGGAAGGGGATTGAAATGGCGAAGAAAATCGAAGGCTATATCAAGCTGCAGGTGAAGGCGGGCCAAGCTAACCCGTCGCCGCCCATCGGCCCCGCGCTCGGTCAGCGCGGTCTGAACATCATGGAATTCTGCAAGGCGTTCAACGCGCAGACGCAGAAGATGGAACCGGGCATGCCGATTCCGGTCGTGATCACGGCTTATTCCGACCGTTCCTTCACCTTCGTGATGAAGACGCCGCCGGCGACCTACTTCCTCAAGAAGGCTGCGAAGATCGAGACGGCTTCCAAGACCCCGGGTCGCGGCGCGCCTGCTGCCTCGGTGACGATGGCGCAGTGCCGCGAGATCGCGGAAGCCAAGCTCGCGGACCTCAACGCGAAGGATCTCGATCAGGCGACGAAGATCATTGTCGGTTCCGCCCGTTCCATGGGCCTGCAGGTTGTGGAGTAAGGGCGATGAGCAAAGACGGAAAGCGTATCAGGAAGGCCCGTGAAGGCGTCGACAACAAGAAGATCTACTCGCTCGACGAGGCGATCAAGCTGGTGAAGGCGCACGCAACGGCGAAGTTCGACGAGACGATCGAAGTGGCGATCGCTCTCGGCGTCGATCCGCGCCATGCCGACCAGATGGTTCGCGGTGTTGTCGCGCTGCCCAACGGTTCGGGCCGCACGGTCCGCGTCGCGGTCTTCGCGAAGGGCGACAAGGCCGACGCCGCGCAGAAGGCAGGCGCCGATATCGTCGGTGCCGAAGATCTGGCCGAGACGATCCTTTCGGGCAAGATCGAATTCGATCGCTGCATCGCCACGCCGGACATGATGCCGCTCGTCGGCCGTCTCGGTAAGGTGCTGGGCCCGCGCGGCCTGATGCCGAACCCGAAGGTCGGCACGGTGACGCCCGACGTCGCCGAGGCCGTGAAGGCGGCCAAGGGCGGTGCGGTGGAGTTCCGCGTCGAGAAGGCGGGCATCGTGCAGGCTGGCGTGGGCAAGGCGAGCTTCACGGAAGATCAGATCCTCGGCAATGTCCGTGCGCTGATCGATGCCGTGCAGAAGGCGAAGCCGGCAGGCGCCAAGGGCACCTACATCAAGAAGATCGCCATCAGCTCGACGATGGGGCCTGGCGTCAAGGTCGAGCCGCAGAGCGTTCACGCGGCCTGACGGTTCGCGCGTTGAGAGTTTCCGTTTCGCATCGCAAGGTGCGAGACGGTCAGACGGACGGGAAGCGTGGTCGCTTCGGCTCATGAGCCGGAGTGTCCACGCCATCGTCCGTTTACCTGTCCGAGACTGCGGGTGCTGAGGCGCGAGCCGAGGCTTAATCGCCAGATAGGGCGGCCGGCAATAGACGGGAGTTTGAACGGTTTCATGGGCCTTCGGGCCGGTGGGATCGGTTGGAACCCGGGACAGGCAAGTGAGCGCCGCTCATCGGAGCCCCGCGAAGCTGGCCTTCAAGGGACAAGACGGGCGGCAAATGCCAATGGCGGTCGAGGCTCCCTGTAGGGGAGATAAAGCCGCCCCCAGGCGCATGAGGGTTTCATGCGCACGGAGAGAGCAAGTGGATAGAGCTGGAAAGGCAGAGCTCTTGACGCACCTCAACGGCGTTTTCGATAGCGCCAATGTGGTCGTCGTCGCCCACTACAGCGGCCTCACCGTGACGGAGATGACAGATCTCCGTGTACGGATGGCCAAGGCTGGCGCCGAGTTGAAGGTAACGAAAAACCGGATCGCCAAGCTCGCTCTGGAAGGCACAAAGGCGAACGCACAGATCGCTGATCTGTTCGCCGGGCCGACGGCTATCGCTTATTCGCAAGACCCGGTTGCGGCCCCCAAGGTCGCGGTCGAGTTCGCCAAGGCAAACCAGAAGCTGGTGGTCCTGGGCGGCGCGATGGGCGAGACGTTCCTCGATGCGAATGCGGTGAAGCAGCTTGCAGAACTGCCGTCGCTCGACGAACTGCGTGCAAAGCTGGTGGGCATGATCCAGACGCCTGCGACCCGCATTGCGGGTGTGGTGCAGGCGCCGGCGGGTCAGCTCGCACGCGTGCTGAATGCCTATGCCACCAAGGGCGAAGCAGCCTGATCCCCGAACGGGGCTGCTGTCGTGATTACCGATACCAACCGAACCAAGAGAGATGTGAAAAATGGCTGATCTTGCAAAAATCGTCGACGAGCTTTCGAGCCTTACGGTTCTCGAGGCCGCCGAGCTTTCGAAGCTTCTCGAAGAGAAGTGGGGCGTTTCGGCTGCGGCTCCGGTCGCGGTCGCCGCTGTTGCCGCTGGCGGCGCTGCCGCTCCGGCTGCTGAAGCCCAGACCGAGTTCACGGTCGTCCTCGCCTCTGCCGGCGACAAGAAGATCGAAGTGATCAAGGAAGTTCGCGCGATCACCGGTCTTGGCCTCAAGGAAGCGAAGGATCTCGTCGAAGGCGCGCCGAAGACCGTCAAGGAAGGCGCTTCGAAGGAAGAAGCCGACAAGATCAAGGCCCAGCTTGAGAAGGCTGGCGCCAAGGTCGAACTCAAGTAAGTCGACCTGCGTATGTGAGACGGGACGAGGGCGGTGTTCCTCGTCCCGGCCTCTCTCCCCCAGGGGGTGGAGGCGAAGAGAGAAATGGCTGGGCATACTGACCGGGCGGCTCAGCCTTCAAGACTACAGGCCCGGCCGCCGTTCTTATCAGAGCGTTGCGAGGAGCACAGATGACGCAGTCCTTCACTGGTCGTAAGCGGGTTCGCAAGTCCTTCGGTCGCATTCCGCAGATCGCCGAAATGCCGAACCTCATTGAAGTCCAGAAATATTCATACGACCAGTTCCTGCAGGTTGAAGAGCTGGCCGGCGGACGCCTCGACCAGGGCCTTCAGTCCGTCTTCAAGTCGGTCTTCCCGATCAGCGATTTTTCCGATACGGCCACTCTTGAGTTCGTTCGTTACGAATTCGAGCAGCCGAAATACGATGTCGATGAGTGCCAGCAGCGCGGCATGACCTTTGCCGCGCCGCTCAAGGTGACGCTGCGCCTCATCGTGTTCGAGGTTGACGAGGACACGGGCGCGAAGTCCGTCAAGGACATCAAGGAGCAGGATGTCTATATGGGCGACATGCCGCTCATGACCGAGAACGGCACTTTCGTCGTCAACGGCACCGAGCGCGTCATCGTTTCGCAGATGCACCGCTCGCCGGGCGTCTTCTTCGATCACGACAAGGGCAAGACCCATTCCTCGGGCAAGCTTCTCTTCGCGGCGCGCGTGATCCCCTATCGCGGCTCGTGGCTCGATTTCGAGTTCGACGCGAAGGACATCGTCTATGTGCGCATCGACCGTCGCCGCAAGCTGCCGGTGACGACGCTTCTCTATGCGCTCGGTCTCGATTCCGAGGGCATTCTCAGCACCTTCTACAACCGGGTCACCTTCACCAAGGCGAAGGAAGGCTGGCGCGTGCCGTTCGATGCGGAGCGCTTCCGCGGCGTGAAGCCGGAGCACGATCTCGTCGATGCCAAGACCGGCAAGGTCGTGGTGGAAGCCGGCAAGAAGATGACGCCGCGCCTCGCGCGCAAGCTCGCCGAAGACGGGCTCAAGGAGCTTCGCGTTCAGGACGAGGATCTCTTCGGCCGCTATCTCGCCGACGAAATCGTCAACATGGAGACAGGTGAGATCTTCGCCGAGGCGGGCGAGGAGATCACGCCGAAGCTGCTTCAGACGCTGGTCGAGGCGGGCTATGACGAGCTTGCGACGCTCGACATCGACCATGTCAATACGGGCGCCTTCATCCGCAATACGCTTGCGGTCGACAAGTGCACGAACCGCGATCAGGCGCTCATCGACATCTACCGCGTGATGCGCCCGGGCGAGCCGCCGACGCCGGAGACGGGCGAGGCGCTCTTCCAGAGCCTCTTCTTCGATCCCGAGCGCTACGACCTCTCGGCCGTCGGCCGCGTGAAGATGAACATGCGCCTCAACCTCGACGCCGAGGACACGGTGCGCGTGCTGCGCAAGGAAGACATCATCGCCGTCATCAGGACGCTGGTGGACCTGCGCGACGGCAAGGGCGAGATCGACGACATCGACAATCTCGGCAATCGCCGCGTGCGTTCGGTCGGCGAGCTCATGGAGAACCAGTATCGCGTCGGTCTGCTCCGCATGGAGCGCGCGATCAAGGAACGCATGTCGTCGGTCGATATCGACACGGTGATGCCGCATGACCTGATCAACGCGAAGCCGGCTGCGGCCGCGGTGCGCGAGTTCTTCGGCTCCTCGCAGCTCTCGCAGTTCATGGACCAGACGAACCCGCTCTCCGAGATCACGCACAAGCGTCGCCTCTCGGCTCTCGGGCCGGGCGGTCTCACGCGCGAGCGCGCGGGCTTCGAGGTTCGCGACGTTCACCCGACGCATTACGGCCGTATCTGCCCGATCGAAACGCCGGAAGGCCCGAATATCGGTCTCATCAACTCGCTCGCCACTTTCGCGCGCGTCAACAAGTACGGCTTCATCGAAAGCCCGTACCGGCGCGTCAAGGGCGGCAAGGTGACGGACGAAGTCGTCTATCTCTCCGCCATGGAAGAGGCGCGCTATCGCATCGCCCAGGCGAATATCCAGATCGGCAAGAAGGGCGAGATCGAAGGCGAACTCGTCAACTGCCGCATCGACGGCGACTTCGAGATGGTGCCGCCGGAGCAGGTCGATTTCATCGACGTGTCGCCGAAGCAGATCGTCTCGGTGGCTGCGGCGCTCATTCCCTTCCTCGAGAATGACGACGCCAACCGCGCCCTCATGGGCTCGAACATGCAGCGTCAAGCCGTGCCGCTCATCCGCTCCGAGGCGCCGCTCGTCGGCACCGGCATGGAAGCGGTCGTGGCGCGCGACTCCGGCGCTGCCATCGCGGCGCGTCGCACCGGCGTGATCGATCAGGTCGACGCGACCCGTATCGTCATCCGCGCGACGGAAGAGCTCGACCCCGCGAAGTCGGGCGTCGACATCTACAACCTGCGGAAGTTCCAGCGTTCGAACCAGAACACCTGCATCAACCAGCGTCCTCTCGTGCGCGTGGGCGATCAGGTGAAGAAGGGCGACATCATCGCCGACGGTCCGTCCACGGAGCTTGGCGATCTCGCTCTGGGCCGCAACGTGCTCGTCGCGTTCATGCCCTGGAACGGCTACAACTTCGAAGACTCGATCCTGATTTCCGAACGGATCGTGCGCGACGACGTGTTCACCTCCATCCACATCGAGGAATTCGAGGTGATGGCGCGCGACACGAAGCTCGGGCCGGAGGAAATCACGCGCGATATCCCGAACGTCGGTGAAGAGGCTCTGAAGAACCTCGACGAAGCCGGCATCGTCTATATCGGCGCCGAGGTCAATCCGGGCGACATTCTCGTCGGCAAGATCACGCCGAAGGGCGAGAGCCCGATGACGCCGGAAGAGAAGCTGCTGCGCGCCATCTTCGGCGAGAAGGCGTCGGACG
>NZ_DAOKYX010000052.1:0-9404 GCF_035325945.1 Parvibaculum sp. | reverse complement strand
CTTACGACAAGCGGGCGCGCATCAGGGTCCGTCCTTCAGCGCGTCGGTGCGGCGGCGATCCTTCTTCGTCGGCCTGCCGCTTCCCGGTTCACGCGCGGCGGTCGATGTTTCCGTCGCGGCGAGGGGCGCAGGCGGCGCGAGATCGGCATAGAGCCCGCGCGCCTCGGCGGCAGGCCCGCGCCTTGTGCCGGACGAGACGACTTCGATCACGCGGATATGCGGGCCGAGCGGGAAGGTCAGCACATCGCCGGGCCGCACAAGCCTGCTCGCCTTGACGACGCGCTCGCCATTGACACGCATTTTGCCCGAGGCGACCAGCGCGGCGGCAAGCGTGCGGCTCTTCAAGAAGCGCGCAAACCAGAGCCAGCGATCGATGCGCTGTCCGCCGACGGGCTCGCCGGAACCGCTCATCCGCGCCTTCAGTCGCCGCGCACGCGCTCTTTGAGCACGGCGAGGGCCGCGAAGGGCGAATCGGGATCGATCTCGCGTTCGCGGCGCGGGGGCTTGGCCGAATATTCGCGCCGCTCGGGCCCCTTGCCGGGCTTGCCGTGGCGCTCATCGCGGCGATCCTTGCCGCGCCGGTCCCTGTCGGATCTGTCCTTGTCCCGGTTCTTGTCGCGCGGCTGGCCGCGTCCTTCGGCGGGTTTCCTGTCGCCGCCCGCTTTTGCCTCGCGCGATTTGTCGCCGCGATGGCGGCCGCGGCGCTCCTGCGCCTCGCCTGCTTCCGCGCCTTCGGCCCTGCGGGGGTGGCGCTCGCGCGCCGCGGGCTTGTTCCGCCGCACGGGGCGCCAGATCTCAAGCTCGACGAGTTCTTCCCCGGCTTCGGCCGCGCCCGCCTCATTGTCGGTCGTTGCGGCTTCTGCCGAAGCGGCTTCTGCCGAAGCGACTTCCGTTGAAGCGGTTTCAGCCGGGCCTGCCTCGGATTCGGCCTCGGGCGCAGTTTCCATCTCGGCCGCGGCCGTTTCCACGGTCGCAGGCGCGGCAGGCTCTTCAGGCGTCGCTTCCGGCGATGCCGCTTCTTCGCTCGCCTCTGTCGCTTCCGAGGCGGCAGCCTGCGCGCTGATCGGCGAGGTCGGCGCGATCGGCTTTTCTGCTTCGGGCTTCGGCGGCTTCACCTTCTCGAGCCGCGGGCGATAGCCGAGGCCCTTCAGGAGATTCGCGAACTCCTCGCCGGAGCAGCCGACGAGCGACATCATCGCAGGCGTCACGATGAAGCCGCCATTATAGCTGCGCGCCGCGATGATCGGGCGGATGAGGTCGGCGATGCGCTCCAGCATGTCGAGCCGCACCGCGCGCCCGCCGCACAGGCGGAAGCCGAGCGCCTCGTAGAAGCCTTGCGGCGCCGCCGCATCGCCGGGCACGGATGTGAGGCCGGGCGCGGGCGGCTGCGGCAGTTCGGCGAAGGGGTCGGCAGCGTCCTTGCGCGTCAGCGCCCAGAGCGTCAGCAGCAGCCGCGCGGGCGCGGGCTTGAGCAGGGCGGGCATGAAAATCGAATAGGCGCCGAAGCGCACGCCATATTTGCGCAACTGGCCGCGCGCGTCCTGATCGAGCGAGCGAATGTCGTCGGCGACCTTCTCGCGGCGGAGCGAGCCGAAACTCTCGACGAGACGGAAGGCGATGCCACGCGCGAGGCCCGCCACATCTTCCGCATCGCGCAGCGCGACAAGCGGCGTGAGCACGCTTTCGACATGGGATTTCAGCCAGGCTTCGAGCCGCGCCGCCACGCTTTCGCGCGAGGCGCCGTGCAGTTCGTCACCGGCGATGAGTTCGATGCGCGGCTCGAGCGGCTTGTCGCTCGCCTTGATCTCGGCGACGGGCGCGCCGTCCCAGATCAGCCGTCCGTGTTCGGACAGATGGATCTCCCCATCCGGCGCCGCGGCGAGCCTCGCGGCGCGCGCAGCGATCTCGAGCGCGATCACCGGCTCGGAGGCCGCGCGCAAGACCGTGCCATGCACGCCCTCCGCCTTCAGATCGGGCACGAATACAAATCCCTGGAGGCGGCCGACATACTCACCCTCCACCAGAACTTCACCGTCGCTCGTTACCGCCGCCATAAGATCCTCGTTCTGGCGCAGACGCTTCATCAGGAGGCTGGTCCGGCGGTCTATGAACCGCTGTGTCAGGCGCTCATGCAAAGCGTCGGAAAGTCTATCCTCTATCGCACGCGCGCGCTCCTGCCAATGCACAGGATTCCGGAGCCAGTCCGCGCGGTTCGACACATAGGTCCAGGTCCGCACATGGGCAATGCGGGTGGCGAGCGTGTCGATGTCGCCATCCGTGCGGTCCACGCGCTGAAGCTGGCCGGAAAGCCAGTCTTCCGGAATCTTTCCGGAATCCCCCATGAGAAAGAGGTAGATGCGCGTCAGAAGGCCCGCATGTTCGCTTGCCATCGTCTTTCTGAAGTCGGGAACCTGCGCCACGTCCCAGAGCCTGCGGATGGCGGCCGGCGCGCGGGCGATGCGCGCCACCTCCTCGTCGGCGGCCATTCGTGTCAGGGCTTCCAGGTCTTCGGCGGCGGGCGCGCGGGTGAGGCCGGGCCTTTCGGGCGCGCGTTCGAGGCTGCGGATCAGCGCCGCGACGCTCGAGAATTCAAGCTCCGGGTTGCGCCATTGCAACACATGCTCGGCATCGAAATGGTGGTTTTCGATGCGTTCGATCGTCTCTTCGGAGAGGGGAACGGCATCGCCGGTCACGCCGAAAGTGCCGTTGTTCATGTGCCGCCCGGCGCGTCCGGCGATCTGGGCGAGTTCGGAAACCCTGAGCGGGCGATGGGCGCGGCCGTCGAATTTGGAGGTCGAGGCGAAGGCTACATGGTCCACATCCATGTTGAGGCCCATGCCGATCGCATCGGTGGCGACGAGAAAATCGACATCGCCCGACTGGTAGAGCGCCACCTGCGCATTGCGCGTGCGGGGCGAGAGCGCGCCCATGACGACGGCGGCGCCGCCGCGCTGGCGACGCATGAGTTCGGCGATGGCGTAGACCTGATCGGCGGAGAAGGCGACGACGGCGGAGCGGCGCGGCAGCCTGGTGAGCTTTTTCGAGCCGGTCCAGGCGAGTTCCGAAAATCGCGGCCGGCTGACGAAGATCGTATCGGGCAGAAGCTTCTGGATGAGGCCGCGCACGGTTTCGGAGCCGAGCATCATCGTCTCGGAAAGGCCGCGCGCATTGAGCAGCCTGTCGGTGAAGGTGTGGCCGCGCTCGCGGTCGGCGGCGAGCTGGATTTCATCGACGGCGAGGAATTCGACCGGCCGGTCGAGCGGCATTGCCTCGACGGTGCAGATGAAATAGCGCGCGGTGGGAGGGAGGATCTTCTCCTCGCCGGTGATGAGTGCGACGGCGGCCGGGCCCTTCACGCGGACGACACGGTCATAGACCTCGCGCGCGAGAAGCCGGAGCGGAAGGCCGATCATGCCCGTCTGGTGCGCGATCATGCGCTCGATGGCGAGGTGGGTCTTGCCCGTATTGGTGGGGCCGAGCACGGCCGTGATCCGGCCGGGGCGGCCGGCGGCGTGGGGCAGGTTCTGCGGGGGGCGGGTGCTCATCTCGTGATCTTGCCTCAAGGCGGGCACCTTCCCCGCAAAGCGCGGTCAGCGCAAGCGTGTTGGCGCCCATCCGGGGCTTAATCAGGCTTCCGGCAAGGTTTGGAATATTGGGCGAACGAACCATGTCCGAATCGCTGACCGCGCCGTTTTCGGCATTCGTTCACGGCTAAGTCTTGTGGTACGGCAATGGGTTAAGCGCATTTTCCGTTAACGCAGGGGCAAGTGTCGGCGGGCTTTCGCGGGCTGTACCGCAGTCTATAGTGATCGCATTCGCAATCTCGCAAACGAGGCAACCGGCAGGGAGGACCGCCACATGGATTTCACGATCCCGAGGGAGATCACCGATTATCTGAAGGTGCTCGACGCCTTCATCGAAGCGGAGATCAAGCCGCTTCAGGCGCAGGACGACAATGAGCGCTTTTTCGACCATCGCCGCGAGCACGCCCGGACCGATTGGGACAATCAGGGCCTGCCGCGCCATGAATGGGAGGCGCTGCTCGGCGAAATGCGCCGCCGCGCCGACAAGGCGGGGCATCTGCGCTATGCGCTGCCGAAGGAATATGGCGGCAAGGACGGCACCAATCTCGGCATGGCCGTGATCCGCGAGCATCTGGCGGCAAAGGGGCTCGGCCTTCACAACGACCTTCAGAACGAAAGCTCGATCGTCGGCAATTTCCCGACCGTGCTCATGTTCCGCGATTTCGGCACGGCGGCGCAGAAAGCGAAGTTCATCCCCGGATCGCTCGACGGATCGATCCGCGTCGCCTTCGGCCTCACGGAGCCGGAGCATGGCTCGGACGCGACCTGGATGGAGACGCGCGCGCGGCGCGAAACGCGCGACGGCGTGGCGGGCTGGCTCATCAACGGCCAGAAGATGTGGAACACCGGCATGCATGTCGCCACGCATGACTTCGTCTTCGCGCGCACGAGCGGCAAGGATGGCGATGCGCTCGGCATCACCTGCTTCATCGTGCCGACGGATGCGCCGGGTGTGAAGGTCGAGGAATATCTCTGGACCTTCAACATGCCGACGGATCATCCGCGCGTGTCCTTCACCAATGTCTGGGTGCCGGAAAGCGAAATCCTCGGCGATCCGGAGCGCGGGCTCGAGCTGGCGCAGCATTTCGTGCATGAAAACCGCATCCGCCAGGCGGCGTCGAGCGTCGGCGCGGCGCAGTTCTGCATCGACGAGAGCGTCAAATACGCCAAGCAGAGAAAGCCCTTCGGCAAACCGCTCTCGGCCAATCAGGCGATCCAGTTTCCGCTCGTCGAGGCCCACACGGAAGCCGAGATGATCCGTACGCTGATTCACAAGACGGCCTGGCAGATGGACCAGATGCCGAAGCCCGATGTCGCGCGCTATCTGTCGGACAAGGTTTCGATGTGCAATTACCGCGCGAACCGGCTTGTGTGTCAGGCGGCCGATCTCGCCATTCAGGTGCATGGCGGCATCGGCTATTCGCGCCACAAGCCCTTCGAGCACATCTACCGCCACCACCGCCGCTATCGCATCACCGAGGGTTCGGAAGAAATCCAGATGCGCAAGGTGGGCGGCCATCTCTTCGGCATGATCGGCGCCGGAAGCAAGAAGCAGGCGGCCGAATAATCACGGGCTTCGGCGGGTGCGGCGCCATCGCCGCATCCGCCGGCTCACGCGCTGGCGGCCTCGGCTCTGCCGGCGGGGCAAAGCCGGGTAGCGGGCAGCGTCAGCCGTGCCGTGGTGCCCTTGCCCAGCACGCTTTCGAGGCGGAAGGTTCCGCCGTGCATTTCCACCAATGATTTCGTGATCGGCAGGCCGAGGCCGGTGCCGCCATAGTGACGCGCGGTGGAATCGTCGACCTGGGCGAAGGGCTCGAGAACCTGCTCGAGTTTGTCCTCAGGTATGCCGATGCCCGTGTCGCTGACCGAAATTTCGAGATCGCCATGCCTGGCGATGACCGCGCCGACATGGATATGGCCGTATTCCGGCGTGAACTTTCCGGCATTGGACAGGAGGTTGAGCATGATCTGGCGCATGGCGCGCAGATCGGCGCGGAGCGGAGGCAGTTCGTTCGCGATCGAGAGATGCACGGTCTGGCCCTTCTCATTCGCGCGGGGCCTGATGATCTCGATCGACCAGCGCAGTACCTCGCCGATGTCGATATCCCCTTCCTCCAGCGGATAGCGGCCCGCCTCGATCTTGGAGATGTCGAGGATGTCGTCGATGACGCTCAGGAGGTGCGCGCCGCTGTCGCGGATGTCTCTGGCATATTCGACATAGCGCGGCGAGCCCAGCGCGCCGAACATCCCTTTGTGCATGATCTCGGAGAAGCCGATGATCGCGTTCAGCGGCGTTCTCAGTTCGTGGCTCATATTGGCGAGGAATTTCGACTTGGCGCGGTTCGCAAGCTCCGCCGTTTCCATCGCCCTGCGCAGTTCCTCCTCGGCGCGGCGGCGGTCGATGGCGATGCCTGCGAGGTGCGCGGTGCTGAGGAGATAGGCCGATTCCCACGCATTGGGTTCGCGCGGCTCCTTGAGGTGTACCGCGATGCCGCCGATGCCGCCTTTCCCTTCGCGTGACAGGATGTTCTGCAGCCAGAAGCCGCGCGTGCCATGAGCGCGGGCGAACTCCACGAGCGCGGGATCGCCTTCCATGGCCAGAAGATCAGGGATCACGAGGCGCTCGCGCGCGGCGACCACGGCTGCCCCGAAATTGCCGGTCCTGTTGTCGTCCCAGAATTTCTCGATGGCGGCGCGGAACTGTGGCGGAAAGCTCTGCGTGGCGCAGATGGTGAGATTGCGCTCCCTGTCGATCAGATAGACGGCGGCATCTGCGCCGGGGTTCGCTTCCTCGACGCCCTTGGCCACGAGCGTCATCACCTCGTCGAGCGGCATTCCGGCGGCGAGCGCCTCGAGCACAGCGAAATGACCGGCCATTTCGCGCTCGCTGCGCTTGCGCTCGGTGATGTCGCGCACGTTGATGACATAGCCGTCCACGCTCGGGTCGGAGCGCAGGTCGGTGACGGAGGATTCAAACCATTGCTGCCGACCGTCGGCGGCTTCGGCAAAAAACTCGACGCGCTGGACGGCGTCCTTCTGTTGAAGGCTTGTCGCGAACAGCTGCCTGAGTCTCGCGGCTTCTCCCGCCGGCAGCAGGGAAGACGCCACGCGCCCGATCATGTATCCCGGTTGCAGGCCGATCGAACGGACAGAAGGCGACACATAGGTGATGGTGTCATCGGCATCGGTCACGATGATGGCATCGAAGGCGTTTTCGACCAGCGCGCGGAAGCGCTCCTCGCGTCGGCTGAGTTCGGCATTGGCCTCCTCGGCCCGGCGGCGCGCCGCATCGGACGCATCGCGCGCCGCGGCGAGGTCGCGGATGAGATCCGAATTGTCATAGCGCAGTTTCAGCGCATCTTCCGCCTGAAGGCGCTGTATTCTGGCCATGCGGCCGAGATAGGCGTAGGTCAGCACGAAGCCGAGGCCGAGCGCCTCGAAGAGCGGCGTACCCGCGACGAAGCAGCCTAGCGTCGCGGCAATCGCGCTCGGCCCGGACACGGCATAAAAGATCGTGCGGCGCGAGGCGCCTGTAAATGTCGTCACGACGACATGGATCACCTGCACCAGAACGAGACTCAGATTCTGCATCTCGTTGCCCGGCTGCCAGAAGAGCGGCACGGAAGCGATCCAGACGCCATTGATCGCCCAGTAGCGCAAGGCGCATTGGCGGGTTGCCGCAAGGGCATCGATATATCCCTTCGTCGCGAAGAAGCGGCGCTGGAAGAAGGCGTATTCGAGCCCGAGCAGCGACAGGACGAGCCACCAGACGAAGATCAGGCGGGCGTCATATTCGCTTTGAAGGAAGAAGGAGAAGGCGCCGGAAATGGCCGGATAGAAAAGGGGAATGGAGCGATAGCTCCGCATCGGGCCGCGAAGAAGCTCGAGGCCGATTTCATTCAGGCGCGCATCGGTGACGCTCATCGGGCCCTCTTCCCCGGCCTGGCGCATCAGGGCGGGCATGGGGATGCCGCGAAGCCCTGCCGGAGACATGGCGGTACGGCGGGGCCCGTTTCAGGCCCGACCGTCCCAAACCTGCATCCGAATGACCAGTTTGGGTCAGAGAGGGTAAAATTTTCTTGAACCGGAAAGGCGGCGCCCGTGCCGGGCGCGCGCCCTGTCAGTAACCGCCCGCGCCTACCCCGTCGGGGCTTTTCGGCAGATAGGGATCGACATTGGGGCGCATCCTCCTTGCGCGGACGCGGCAGGTTGCTGCGGTCTCGGCATTAAGAGCGTCTGTCGGCTGCCAGTATTTGGGCGTGAAGGCATTGACGCGGGTGTCGGCGGCCGCGTTTTCCTGCGCGGTGAGCCTGCCGTTAAGCGTTTCGGCCACCGAGCGGTCAGGCTGCACGCCGAGCGAGAGCAGCGCAGGATTGCGAAGATAGAGCTTGTTCCAGGTCGCCGCCTCGACATTGTCCGCGGCCACGAACTTGCCGTTCGCGTAGACTTGGGCCAGGCGCTTCTGGGCGTCGGCGCCGCCCGCCTCGGCGGCGCGCCGCAGCCATGTCAGGCCGTCCTGCGTGCGGCCCGTGCGCAGAAGGCACTGGCCGAGCGCGGTCTGGGCGCCTTCATAGCCATGTCCGCGATAGGAAAAGCAGGTCAGCACATTGATTGTGTCCGCATCGCAATTTCCGCTTTCGGCCTCCGCGACGGTTTCCGCATAGAGCGTGCCTGCGGGATCGAGTTCTCTTGCCGTCGGCACGAGGTTGCCATTCGCATCGCGCTTGCGGGCTTCTCCCCCGCCGCAGGCGGCGAGCACCAGCATGGCGAGGCAGGCCGAAACGAGTGCCGCAAGTCTTGCCGGACGATGGCTGATCATTGACGAGATTCCCCCTCGGTATGCGGACACGCCTTCCGGGGCGCGTGCCGGTAGAACGGTGAAGACGGTCAATGTCCGTCGCTTGGCCCGACGCCGCCACACGAGCCCTTGGAGCCGGGCCGCAACCGGGTGGGGTGCATGGTGTTTCGGTTTCGGCCGGATCGCAAGCGATCTTGCCCCCTGCCGGCATCATTCTTGACGCAGCGGTATTCCCGGCATTTGCGCGCATGCGGCGTTCCGTTTGACCCATATGCGCGCTTCTTCGATACTCCGCGCGATTTTTGGGGCCGGTGAGCCTCTTTTTGGGGCGATAGTCGCCCATGGTAGAGTGTCGCCAGCGGAAATTCGGGAGAGAGTTAAGTCGATGGCCGGAAAGAAGACCATAAGGGAGTGGGAAGCCTCGGTCGAAAAGCAGCTCAAGGGCAAGGGCCTGTCCTCCCTTGTCTGGCACACGCCCGAAGGGATCGACGTGAAGCCGCTCTACACGGCCGAGGATCTCGAGCGGATCGCGGCCGAGGGCTTTGACGCGAACACGCTTCCGGGTTTCGCGCCCTTCACGCGAGGGCCGCAGGCGACCATGTATGCGGGCCGCCCCTGGACCATCCGCCAATATGCGGGCTTCTCGACGGCCGAAGAGTCGAACGCCTTCTATCGCCGCAATCTCGCGGCTGGCCAGAAGGGTCTTTCCGTCGCCTTCGACCTTGCGACCCATCGCGGCTATGACAGCGATCATCCCCGCGTCGTCGGCGATGTCGGCAAGGCGGGCGTCGCGATCGACTCGGTCGAGGACATGAAGGTTCTCTTCGACCAGATTCCGCTCGATGAAATGTCGGTGTCGATGACGATGAACGGCGCGGTGATCCCGATCCTCGCCAATTACATCGTCGCCGCCGAGGAGCAGGGCGTCGCCCAGGACAAGCTCTCCGGCACGATCCAGAACGACATTCTCAAGGAGTTCATGGTCCGCAACACCTATATCTATCCGCCCGAACCCTCGATGC
>NZ_DAOKYX010000051.1:0-9466 GCF_035325945.1 Parvibaculum sp. | reverse complement strand
ATAGGTGCCCGCCGCGACATTGACGGTCGCGCCGCCCGCCTTCGCCACATCGACGCCGTTCTGGATCGAGCCGGAATTGGCGACATTCACCACAGAGCCCTGGCCCGACAGCGTCTTGCCCGAGCCGAGCTTGATCGTGGCGTTGAGGTTGATCGTCAGATCGCCATCGGGGTTCTGGTCGTTGAGGGCGAGATTGCCCGCACCGGAGCTGTTGATCGCGCCATCGACCGTGATCGAATTATTGGCGGCGAGCGTGACGCTCGTGGTCAGGAGCTGATTGACCACCGTGCCATTGGTGATGGTCGAGGCATCGGGGTCGACCGCTCCCGCATTCGCGCCATCGGTAACGGTCAGATCGTCCGGGTCGATTGTCCAGTTGCCCGTCTCGCCCCTGGGCGCGAGTGTGTTGACCGAGATGGTGCTGGCGATCTCGACCTTCTTGCCGGAGGTTTCGATGGCGCCGCCATTGCCTCCTTCCGCGCCACCCTTCGCGGAGAAGGTGCCGTCATAGCTGCCGGACTTGTTGGCATAAGCCGTGATCGTGCCGCCATTGCCATTCGTGCCGCCATCGGCGCGGAGCACGGCGTCGCCCGTGGTGGTGACGTTGTCGGCGGTGAGGACGATCGCGCCGCCATCCTCATGCACGCCCGAAGCGAGAACGGTGCCGGAAACGTTGACGACGGAATCGACGACGGCGCTCGCCGACTTCGCGGTCAGATTGACCGTGCTGCCTTCGGCGATGAGCTGGCCGGACTGGTCGACAAGCGCATTGTTTGCCCCGAGGCCAATTTCGACGAGCTGGTCGCCCGCGAGATCGAGCGTGAAGGTCGTGCCAGCCGCCAGCGTGACCTTGCCGACGCGCGCGTGAATGACGCCGCTGTTGCGGACGGCCGGCGCCACGAAGGCCGCAAGGCCGCCATCGGCAATGGTGATCGCGCCTTCATTGGTGACCGAGCCGCCATCCGCGCCGGAAAGCTGGAGGCGCGTGTCGCCGCTCATGAAGGACTGGACGCTGATGTTGCCGGTCGAGGCGACGATGCCGGCGACGTCGATCTGCGCGTTCTTGCCGAAGAGCACGCCGTTCGGATTGAGGATCCAGACCTGGCCGTTCGCGTTGAGCGTGCCCTGGATCTCGGTCGGATTGGCCGAGCCGTTGACGCGGTTGACGGCGATCGAGGACGAATTGGGCTGAACGAAATTCGTTGTCGCATTCGAGCCGATGTCGAAGCTGCGCCAGTCGATGACCGTTCGGTTCGTGGACTGATTGACTGTCAGCGTCGCGCCGGACTGATTGAAGGTGGCGGCGCCGCCGACGACGTTCGGATCGACAGGAAGGGCGTTGGGATCGAGGGCGAAGGCGGACCCGGCGCTGAAAGCGAGGCCGAGAGCGCTGAACGTGGCTGCCTGCCGCGTCAATGCGGTGGAAGTCAGCAGGCTGAACTTACGACGATTGAAGATATCGTTTCCCATTTCACGCCAGGGCCTCGCGGCCCACCCCCTCATAAATGCTTGAGTTTTCAATCTGCTTTCACAACACCGGAACGCAGAACTCAGAACGACATACCCATCGAGAAATAGACACGCGGATCACGATCTCCCTCGGCCGCGACCTTGCGCGTCAGAGGCTTCGCCACTTCCAGCGAGAGCTTTGCCCGGTCCCAGGCTGCAAGACGCACGCCAATGCCGGTTGAGGCGAGAGATTCACGCTGCTTCTCGCCGGGCAGAGGCTGCACCCGCCAGACCGCGCCGCCTTCGTAAAAGCCGTAGAACTGCACGCCCGACACGAAAGCCGCCCGCTCGATCGCGTTCCATTGCAGCTCGGCCTTGCCGCCGAGCCCCTTGTCGCCCGTCAGCTCCGACGGGTCGTAGCCGCGGCCATAAACGAGACCGCCGAGGCCGAACTGTTCCGAAGAGAGAAGACTGTCCCCGAACGACGTCTGGCCGATCGCGCCGACGAGCAGATTGACGTCGGGGATGAGCGGCTGCAGGCGCGTCACCTCGAAATTGACGCGATGGAACTTGCCATCGGCATTGAGACGCGAGCGATTGGCGTCCGACATGGTGGAGGCGCCGAACACGTCGAGACCCTGCGTGAAGCTCGCCGACAGCGTGGAGTAGCCGCCCAGTGTGTCGAGGGCGTTCACATAGACACCCGCATTGACCGACCGCACATGGTCGTTGAAGAGCGGCTTCACGAGAGCGTCGTCGGATTTGGAATCGCGGCTCGTCACCCCGCCCTGCACGATGACGTTGAGGTCACGCGAGCGGATGAAGGGATAGGAGAGCGACGCCTCGAAGGTTGTGGCGCGGCCGCGCGTATCGAGCAGCGCCAGCGTGGAGCCGGGCTCGGTGCGTGTGTGGCTGAGCATCGTGTAGAGGCGCAGGCCCGAAGCATTGAGCGGCTGGTCGAAGCTGATCGCGCCGAATGCGACCTCAGGGCCACCCTGGGGCGCGACCACCGCCGTCAGCCCGAGCTGGCCGGCCGTGCCGAACACGTCATTGGCGAAAACCGCGCCGGTGATCTCGATCGGGCCGAGATATTTGGAACCGCGATTGTCGACGCCGATATAGGCGTTGAACGGATGGCGCTCGGCGAGCAGCGTGAGATCGGCCGCGCCCGGCGTCGTCGCCGAGGGGGTCAGAACGCTGCGAATCCTGAAACCGGCGAGATCCTGCGCGAGCAGCAATTCGCGCTCGAGCACTTCCGCCGTGAGCGGCCTGATCGCGGCGATGCGCCGGCCATGCTCCTCGAGGAGCGAGCGGGCGCCGCCCGCATCGCCTTCGATCGTCACCTTGTCGATGAAGCCTTCGACGATCTTGATCTGGAGCTGGCCGTCATTGATGCGCTGGGTCGGAACGATGGCGCGGGCGAGAATGTAGCCCTGCGCGCGATAGGTGGCGGTCACGCGGCTCGCCAGTTCGAAGACCTGCGCGAGCGAGATCTCCTTGCCGATATAATCCTTGGCGAGGCCCTGGAGCGTCGCGTCAGGCAGCGTCGCGTTGCCCTCGAAGGAAACGCTCGTCAGCGTGAAACGATGCGCGGCGGCCCCTTCGGGCGCTTTCTGTTCGGGGCTTGCGGGAATTTCGATCGGAACGCCGACGGACGGCGCTTCCTGCTGCGGGCGCAACCTTTCGCCTTCGCGGCTCGGATTGACAGCGCTGTTGATGTCGACCGCATAAACGCCGCCGGCCGAGAACAGAAGACCCGCGACAGCAAAGATGGTGGCGCAGCCTACGCGATGAAGTTTCATTCCCCCGCCCCTCAAGCCCCGAAAGTCCGGGCCACAGAATTTGCGACCCCTCGAGAAATATTTAAGAAAAATTTAACGTTTCAACAGATAACCCGGCGAATTGCTGACGATCAAGGGGGGTAGACGAATGAATCGTCGCACCTCGGACCTGCTTTCCGGCGGACATGAACTTGCGTCGCCTGAAAAACATCTGTGGACGAATCAACCGATCTTTTTTGAATCAGGCAGTTAGCGGATGAATCCGGAGCAGAGTCATCGCAACGCAACAGGCTCGCGGCCAGACGGCCACACTCGATTAAAAATTTCGCATGGTTAACGGCGCGGCGCCCGAATCCCGCCCGGCCGCGACAAGTTCGCGCAGCGCCTCCACCGTCTCACGATCCATGAGCACGGAAGATGTCAGTTCAGCGATGGCTGCGGCCGGCGAATTTTGCGTTCTATAGGTACGCGGACTGACGAGCGCGACAAAACCATTAGCGACAACGATAATGCGCGCCTCGCGCCGGACCGGCCGCTCCGGATCGTCGAGAGTGCGCATGCCGTTCATCAGCTCATGCGCCTCGCTCAGAACGGCGCCGATCGGCAGATCGAAGGGAACTTGCGCCAGCAAATTCAACCACTTCCTGCCGCCTGTGGAAAATTTCTGCCTTTCGTCCGGCGCCAGTGCGCCCGCCCTCGTCAGCAATTCGTCCGAGACGAAGAGCTTGCCGACATTGAGGAGGGCGCCCGCGATTTCCGCGGTTTCGATTTCTTCGGGCCCCGCGCCAGACGCGCGGGCAAGATCGGCAGCGAGCGCCGCCACCCGACGCGAATGAGCGGCCGCGCCCGGATCGCGCTGGTCGATGGCATCGAGAAGAAGATCAGTAAGCGCCCAGTAGAACCGCGCCTTCTTCTCCCTCTGTTCCACGGCATCCGTAATATCGTCGATGCTCAGAAGCGCGCCGCCCTGTTCATCTCCGCCTCTGAAGGGAGCGGCCGTCACCGAGAGGGCGCGCCCGCCCGCGTCGCGGATTTCGCCGACATTCACGATGCGCCCCTGCCGGTCGCTCTGCTCGGCGGCGCGGAGGGCGGCGTCCGCCATCTCCGCCGGCAGCGCCGCGCGGAGCGGCCTGCCTGCCAGCAGCGCCGGTTCGGCCCCTGCCTCCCCGGCAAAGCGGGCATTGGCGAAGACGATGCGCTTGTCGCGGTCGGCAAGGACGAGGCCGCCCGGATAGGTGTCGGCGACCATCTGCAACATGCGCTCGCGGCGCTGAAGCGCGGCTGCATGCGCGCGAGCGACAATCGCGGCCTCGACGGCGTTCACGCTCACGCCATGCCGCCACAGCGCGAAAACGCCGGCAATGACCGCGAGAAGGCAGAAGAGAAGGCTCACGAGAAGCGTGCGGAGGCGCTCCGTGACGCCGCCAAGCGCAAGCTCGCCATCCACATGGGAGACGGCGACAAGGGATGAACCGGCGACGGGACTTGCGACCAGCAAGGCCATCCGCCCGTCAGGGCCTGGACCGGCCTGCAGCGTGCCCGGGGCGCCCGCCGCCTCCAGCAGTCCGGCATCGCCCTTAGCGTCCTGCCGGAGCAGGCGAGCCGCCTCCCCGCCATTGCGCCCGTCGAGCCGGAACGTGCCCTCGGCTCTGCGGTCGAGAAGCGTGACGCCCACATCGAAACCGCTTCTGGCCTCCAGCACCCGGAAGAACTCCTCGCCGAGAGGCGAGGCGGCGACGAAGTAGCCGACCGGCGTGGCATCCGGCGATTGGGCCTGCATTGCCGGGACCGGAGCGACGAAAGCCATCGCCGCGCCGCCGTCCCCGAAAACGGGCAGGGCCCCGCCCGCGGCCTTCACTTCCGCGAGCCGCGCCTTGATCGCCTCGAAGGAAGGCGAATAGCCGGGGCTCGATGCGACGAGCGATCCGTCGGCGGCAAAAAGCGCCACGCCGCCTGATCTTGCCGACTGGTTTGCAGGGGAAGCGCCTGCGGGACCGAAGGGCGCACGCAGCCCGAGCGAGGCGACATAGCTGCCGACGATGGCCCGCTTCGCCTCGCCCTCGGCCACGCGGCTGCCATCGCCCCCGGCAAGCGCAAGCTCCGACATGTATATCTGCACGGACGGGTTCGAGGCCGCGCTCCGCAACGCGCGCTGGCGTTCGGCCATCCACTCTCCGGCCGCGCCGCTGACGCCCGAAGCCGAGGCGGAGAGGCGGTCTTTCCAGCGCTGAAGCTCGAAATCCCGCTGGTTTCCCACCAGCCAGAAGATCCACCAGATGGCGAGCAGGGCGGCCAGAACGATCGCCACGCCCGCCCAGAGCGCCCCCTTGCCGCGCCGCATCCCGGAAAGCCCGCGAATTCGCACTCGCTCGTCCTTTCTGCCGGCCGCGCGCAACACGCAGCGTCCGATTCCGGCGGATGATTAGAATCAGAACGATTTACGCAACCCGGCCTTAATATCACCAGCAGCAAAATCGCATGAGGCAAATCGGATTCATTCCCTCATGCGGCTCGCAGGTTTCATTCTTGCCACCGGCATGGCGCTTGGCGCCTTTACGGGCGATCTGCGCGCTGCGGAACTGTTCGCCGAAGGGCCGGGCTCGTCCGATTTCGCCATATTTCCCGGCTGGCAGCGGGTCATGACGCAAACGGCGAAAGACATTGCCGCCGCGAAGCCCGCGTCCGAGCCCGCGAAAGCAGCATGCACCGCCGGGCAGGACTGCCCCATCGAGCGCTGGAACGCCTTCATCGAGGAAACGCGCAAACTGCCGAAGGATCAGCAGCTCGAGGCCGTCAACAAATGGGCGAACGCCCGCCCCTATGCCGAAGACTGGGCGAACTGGGGACTGCCCGACTACTGGGAAACGCCGAAGGAATTTCTGACGCGCGGCGGCGACTGCGAGGATTATGCGATCGCGAAATATTACATGCTGGTCCGGCTCGGCTTTTCGCCGGACGATCTTCGCATCGTCGTCGTTAACGATACCAACCTCGAAATGTTTCACGCCGTGCTCGCCGTCCGCAAGCAAGGCGCGCCGACCGTCCTTCTCGACAATCAGATGCCGCAAGTCGTGCCCATGGCGCTCATGAGCCATTACCGGCCCTTCTACTCCCTCAACGAGAAGGGCTGGTGGATGGCCGACGAGCCGCAGGTCGCGCTCAATATCGCGCCTCGACGGGATGAGATTTTCGCCGCCGCCGGCCGGTGACGCGCAGAGCCCGATAGCGAAGGCAGCGGGAGGACCGGCAACGGGGTTCAGCCTGCGGGCCCCTTATGCGCCCGCGGACCCCTTATGCAAATGAGCGGCTTCAAGCTCCTCAAGCGTCGCCAGCGCCAGACTGGAATGGGCATAGGCGCCACCGGCGCGCATTTCCGCCGCAACCCAGATCGCTTCCATGATCTCCTCCGGGCTCGCTCCGGCGCGCTTTGCCGCCTTGGTGTGGCCTTTTATGCAGTAGGGGCACTGCGTGACATGGGCGACGGCGACCGCGATCAGCTGCTTGGTCTTGCCCGGCAAGGCGCCATCCCTGAAAACAACCTCGCTGAAGGCCCGGAAGGCCGCTTCCGCATCGGGCGCCAGGCTGCGGCGCTTGTCGGCAAGCGCCTTTGTCGGATTCGGATAAAGAGTGTCGCTCATGGATCGGCTCCTGTCGTTTCGATCGCGGATGGGGTGAAGACAGAAAAATCGTCGCGCCGGGCCATGCTGCGCCGCCCCGGATTGCCGGTCAAACAAATATGCATTAAAAATGCTTGTTATGGCGCCGACCGCCCGCATTGTGGCGCGCGCCACCCGCCCATATGCCGGAGGACAGGATGGACTTTCCCGCCTTCTTTGCCGAAACGCCCACCATCACGCTGCGCGATCCGCTCGCCGTCTTTCTCGGCGCCTCGAAGAGCGGCGTGATCACATACACCTATGCCGATGCCGTGAAGCTGGCGGGCCATTCATGCCCCACTGTGGCCGGCGCCTATCTCATGGTGCGCCGCGGCCTTCATCATCTCTATGGCGAAGAGATGCCCGAACGCGGCGGCATCGAGGTCTATCTGGGCGCCCCGCGCGACCAGGGCACGACGGGCGTCATTGCCGCCATCGCCACGCTTCTGACCGGCGCGGCGGCGGAAACGGGCTTTGGCGGGATCGGCGCATCACGTCGTTTCTCGCGCCGCGATCTCCTGCATTTCTCCGCGCCGATCGACGGCCTTCTGGCGCTTCGGCGGCGCGACAATGGCCGCGGCGTCCTTCTCGATCTCGACATGGGCCCCGTGCCGGCGGCGCCCGAAATGGGGAGCCTCTTTCCCCGGGTCGCGGCGGGACAGGCTGATGAAGACGAGGCGCTTCGCTTCGCCACGCTCTGGCAGGCGCGCGTGGCACGCATGCTGACCGGGCATGCCGACGATCCCCATCTCGTCCGGCTCAGCGAATGGCAAGCCACGAACTGAGCACATGGATTCGGTCTGCGGAATATATGTGCGGACGGGTCCGCGAAGAGGAATGGAAGGAGACGGCATCGCCAACATGACCTGTTCCGCGCTTGTCATCCTGCATCTCTTTGTCGCCATCATGTTTGTCGGCACGGTTTTCTTCGAGGTGCTCATCCTCGAAGCCGTCCGCAAGACCAGCGCCCTGTCAAAAACTGGCATTTCGATTGCCTGTTTGTGCCGCCCATCCTAATGTCAGGGCCGATCGTCCCTTGAAACGGGCCAGACGGACGCGAAATGCTGAAGCGCATCGCCTGCGCAAAAAGCGACAAGGCAGAAGATGCGCTCGAGAAGGGCGACGGGCTGGAGAATCACACTTCCGATCAGGGCATCACGATCTATTGGTGGATGGCGATCATCGTCGGGCTCGTCCTGTGGGCGGGCCTGATCGCGGTGATCATTTGGTTCGCATACGCACTTTCGTGATCCGCCTCGCTGGCGCGAAACCGCGGCGGGCCGGGCTGCCTGTTGCGGCGGAACGGCCCCGATTGCATAAAGACGGCTTCGTGATGAGTGCATCGGGTGACGAAATGGCTTCTGGAAGCCGGCCGGATCCAACGCAGGAGAGTTCCGGCCTCGCGGGCATGTCGTCTGCCTATTTCGGGCTGGTGATGGCCACCGGCATCGTCTCTCTAGCCGCCTTCATGCTGGGGCACAGGCCGCTGGCCATGGCCCTTTTCCACCTCAATACCGTGCAATACGCCCTCTTATGCGCGCTTTACGCGCTGCGCGCCTGGCGTCATCCGCGGCAATTCTTCGGCGACATGCTCGCCCATGCGACCGGCCCCGGCTATTTCACCGCCGTCGCAGGCACCGGCATCCTCGCCAGCCAGTTCATGATTCTGCAAGGCGACACCGCCATGGGCAAAGTCCTGTGGCTTCTCACCGCCGTGCTGTGGCTTGCCCTCACCTACACCATCTTCGTGGCCTTCACCGTCAGACGCGAGAAGCCAACACTCGACAAGGGCATCAATGGCGGCTGGCTGCTGGCGGTGGTGGCCACGCAAGCCCTGTCGGTGACAAGCGCTCTGCTGGCGGCGCGAAATGGCGTGCCCTATCGTCTGGAACTCAATTTTCTCGCGCTCGCCACATGGCTGTGGGGCGGCATGCTCTACATCTGGATGATGGCGCTGATCTTCTATCGCCATAATTTCTTCCGGCTCTCGCCCGACGAGCTGACACCGCCCTACTGGATCAATATGGGCGCCATGGCGATCTCGACGCTCGCCGGATCGCTGCTGATCCTCAACGCACCACAGGCGCCGCTCCTTGCCTCGCTGGCGCCCTTCCTCAAGGGCTTCACCATCTTCTACTGGGCGGCCGGCAGCTGGTGGATCCCCATGCTGCTGCTGCTCGGGGTCTGGCGTCACGGGCATCAGCGCTTTCCCCTGCGCTACGATCCACTCTATTGGGGAGCGGTCTTTCCGCTCGGCATGTATGCCGCCTGCACCTGGCAACTCGATCAGGCCATTGGGCTCGGTTTCCTGGCCGGGCTGACCCGGGCTTTCTTCTACATCGCCCTTCTGGCCTGGGCCCTCACCTTTGCCGGGATGCTGCATGATCTGGCGCGGCGGCTCCGGCACAGGCCCGCCGGCCCATCATGATGCCAGAAGCCGGGACAGGCGGGGAGCAGCGCAAGAATGCGGCTCGGCTTTCAGCGGACGACTATGAAAGTGGGAATGGTGCCCAGGGGCGGAATCGAACCACCGACACTGCGATTTTCAGTCGCATGCTCTACCAACTGAGCTACCTGGGC
>NZ_DAOKYX010000050.1:0-9886 GCF_035325945.1 Parvibaculum sp. | reverse complement strand
GAAATTTTGGTGGGCCCGGCAGGACTCGAACCTGCGACCAAACCGTTATGAGCGGTCCGCTCTAACCAACTGAGCTACAGGCCCCCAAGGCGCCGCGGCGCGAAGCGCCGTCCGACCCGTGCCATATAGCAGATAAAACCGGCCGGAAGAATCATGGAATATGGGGGTAGCGAAACGTGCCTTCATGCCGCAATTCCGCCCGCTTTGCCCCGGACGCTGCGGCTGGCTCACTTACACGGAGGACCCCATGTCTTTTCGCCTTACCCCCCTCTCGCTCTCGGCCGTTGCGCTGGCTCTGGCAATGAGCGTTGCTGCCGTCGCCACGCCGGCACGGGCCGATGAGCCCCAGCGCCGCACCCTGTCGGTCGCGGGCTCGGGCGAGGCGAGCGCGCGGCCCGACATCGCCTATATCGAAACGGGCGTCGTCACCGAGGCGAAGACGGCAGCCGAGGCGCTCGCCGCCAACACGAAGGCGATGAATGCGGTTTTCAAGGGCCTCGAGGCCATGAAGATTGCCCGCGATGACATCCAGACCTCCGAATTCTCGGTGAACCCGGTCTACAACAATCCCCCCATCCGCCCGGACGGGACGCATGAGGCGCCCACCATTCGCGGCTATCAGGTCGCCAATCAGGTGAGCGTGACCATCCGCAATCTCGATTCCACGGGCGCGGTGCTCGACAAGCTCGTCAATCTCGGCTCGAACAGGCTGAACGGCATCCGCTTCGCCATCGAGAAGCCCGAACCCCTGTTCGACAAGGCGCGCGCCGACGCGGTCAGGGATGCGATGCGCAAGGCGAAGCTCTATGCCGAGGCGGCCGGTCTTCAGCTCGGCCAGGTCGTCAGCCTTTCGGAAAGCGGCAGCTACTCGCCCCAGCCCGTTTACGCCAAGGCGATGATGGCGGAGATGGCATCCGTCCCGGTCGCGGCCGGCACGCAGAAGCTCGCCGCCAATGTCTCGCTCATCATCGAGATCAAGTAAGGCCGCTCGCGCCTGAAGCTCAGGGCTTCATGCGATTGCGATCGTCCACGAACACGACTCTGGGGCGGTGGCTTCTGGCCGCCGCCTCTTCCATTTGCGCGTAGGAGATGATGATGACGAGATCGTCCTTCTGCGCGAGGCGCGCGGCGGCGCCGTTGATGCCGATGATGCCGGAGCCCGCCTCCCCCTCGATCGCATAGGTGGTGAAGCGCGCGCCCGTGTTGATGTTCAGGACATCGACCTGCTCGTTGACGAGAATCCCGGATGCTTCCAGCAATTCGCGGTCGATGGTGATCGAGCCCTCATAGTTGAGGTCGCACTGCGTCACCTTTGCCCTGTGGATCTTCGCTTTCATCATGGTGAGGATCATGAACGCCACTCCCGGCACTTGATGGGCCTCCGAACGGGCCCGCACATGACCGGCCTTCTAGAGCTTTTCCCACCGCTTGCAAATATCTAACGCGCCGCGGCAGCACCTCGAAAGGATGATGCTGGATTTTTTGATTTCAATGAGACAATTATCTCACTAATATCCAAAAGTCTCGCTACACCAACCACAGGAGCGGACCATGGCAGCGGTTTCTGCGAAGATCACGCGCGCGGAGATGGACCGGAAGATCGACGAGCATTTCGGCTATGAAGCGCGCGACGATATTGAGGGAGTGCTGGCGACGCTTGCACCCGATGTCGACCACGATATCGTCGGCTGGCCGACAGGTCCGGCGCGGGGCCGCGAGGGCGCGCGGAGTTTTTACGAGGCTCTGTTCGCCGATCTTTCCGACGGGCATGCGGAATGTCTGCGGCGCTATTACGGCGACGGCTTTCTGATCGACGAGTCGCTCTGGCGCGGCAAGGCGACGGGACGCCCCTTCGGCATCGAAGGCCGCGGTCGCCCGCTCGAATTTCGCCTGCTGCATGTCCTCGAATTCACCAGCGAGGGCGAGATCGGCCGCGAGAATGTCTGGGTCGACCTCGCCGCCGTGATCCGGCAACTGCCGCAGGATTGAGCCGGACATCGCGCATGATCGACATGGACAAGGCTGGGGGCAAGGCCGGAGACAAGACCGGGCGCCCCAACCAGAAGCGGCGCACGCGCAAGGATCTGCTGCAGGCGGCGGCGCGGCTGATGAAGCAGGGCCGCAAGCCGAGCCTCGAGGAGATCGCCGAGGAGGCGCTCGTCTCACGCGCGACGGCCTATCGCTATTTCCCCAATGTCGAGGCGCTTCTTCTCGAGGCGCCTCTCGACCTCGCCATTCCCGACGCGGAAGAAATCTTCCGCGACGGACCGGCGAAGGACCCGGTGGCGCGGCTCGAACTCGTCGATACCGCTTTCCACGACATGATCCTCGAAAACGAAAAGCCGCTGCGGCTGATGCTCGCAAAGGCGCTCGAACGCGGCGCAGCTTCGGATGAGGACGACCTGCCCGGCCGGCAGAACCGGCGCTCGCCCCTGATCGAAGCTGCGCTCGCGCCCGCCCGCGGCGCGATGAGGCCCGCGTCGCTCGACATGCTGGAAAAGGCGCTCGCCCTCATCATCGGCTCCGAGGCGATGATCGTCTGCAAGGACGTGCTTCAGATCGACGACGCCGAGGCGCGCAAGGTGAAGCGCTGGGCCATTCGCGCGCTTGTCGATGCGGCACGAAAGCCCAGGGCCTGACGCTCCGCTGCAAGGCCGCCTGTCTCGTCAGACCGGCTTTTCCGCACCCCGCGCGAAGCCCGCAAGCAAAAGCCCCCAGGCCGCGATGAGCGCAAGCCCGGCGGCGATATGGGCGAGCGTGACGATCAGTTCCTGCCAGGGCGCGCCGCCCGTCGCGCCCGCCTGCGCGGCCGCGATCGGCAGAATCCCGGCCGTCCCCCACCACGAATTGGCGACTTCCGAAAGCGCCATCGCCCATGTCAGCCATGCGGCAAGCACCATCACCGCGACCGACCGCGAGCCGACCCGGTGCTGAAATTTCAGAAGCAGGCTTGCCAGCACGATGAGCAGCAAGCCGTTGGTCAGGAACTGGATATGGGCCGTGAGCGCAAGTCTCGGAAACGGCGTCTGCGGAACGATGAGGCCCCACACCAGCCCCACGAAGATGAGCGCCATTCCATGTATCAATATCTGCCGGCCACCACGCTGAACATCCATGCGTCGCCCTCCATTCGGGCTCAAGGCTTCGGGCACGATGCCCGGCCCCGGCGCCCGATCCTAGAACAAGTGGGTGATCGGCTCCACTCCCCCGGGCGCATTCCGCTCGCGCCGCCAAGGCACGGCGCACACGAACGAAAAGACCCGGACCATCCGGTCCGGGCCTTGTTCCGTTTCCTCAGCGTGAGGACGATCAGTTGTCGAGGAAGCTCCTGAGCTTGCGCGAACGCGAGGGGTGCTTCAGCTTGCGGAGCGCCTTCGCCTCGATCTGACGGATGCGCTCGCGCGTCACCGAGAATTGCTGGCCGACTTCCTCCAGCGTGTGGTCGGTGTTCATGCCGATGCCGAAGCGCATGCGCAGCACGCGCTCCTCGCGCGGCGTGAGCGAGGCGAGAACGCGCGTCGTCGTCTCGCGCAGGTTCGACTGGATCGCCGCGTCGATCGGCAGGATCGCGTTCTTGTCCTCGATGAAGTCGCCGAGATGGCTGTCCTCCTCGTCGCCGATGGGCGTTTCGAGGCTGATCGGCTCCTTGGCAATCTTGAGCACCTTGCGGACCTTCTCGAGCGGCATGCCGAGCTTCTCGGCAAGCTCTTCCGGCGTCGGCTCGCGGCCGATCTCGTGCAGCATCTGGCGCGAGGTGCGCACGAGCTTGTTGATCGTCTCGATCATGTGCACGGGGATACGGATCGTGCGCGCCTGATCGGCGATCGAGCGCGTGATCGCCTGACGGATCCACCACGTCGCATAGGTCGAGAACTTGTAGCCGCGGCGATATTCGAACTTATCGACCGCCTTCATCAGGCCGATATTGCCTTCCTGAATGAGGTCGAGGAACTGGAGGCCGCGATTGGTGTATTTCTTCGCGATGGAGATGACGAGACGCAGGTTCGCCTCCACCATTTCCTTCTTCGCGATGCGCGCCTCGCGCTCGCCCTTCTGCACCGTCGAGACGATGCGGCGATATTCGCCGATGTCGAGACCGGTTTCGGAAGCGAGGTTCTGGATCTGGCTGCGAATGTCCTTCACCTGATCGCGCTCATCCTTGGCGAAGCTCGTCCAGCCCTTGCCCTTGAGGCGGCTGACGCGGCGCAACCAGTTCGGATCAAGCTCCTCGCCGTAATACTGCTTCAGGAACTCCTCGCGCGCGATGCCGTGGCTCTCCGCAAAGCGCAGGAGCCGGCCTTCGAGCGCCATCAGGCGCTTGTTGATCGCGTAAAGCTGCTCGACCAGGCTCTCGATGCGGTTGTTGTTGAGCGAAAGGCTCTTCACTTCCTCGATGAGATCGGCGGTGAGCTTCTGATACTTCTTGTCCGACGCGACGGCGAATTCCTCGCCCTTGAGCGCGGCCTCGACCTTCTGGTCCTGAAGCTTGCGGAGCTTCTTGTAGTCGTTGGCGATGCGGTCGAAGATTTCGAGCACCTTGGGTTTCAGCTCGGCTTCCATCGCCGCCAGCGACATCGAATTCTCGCTGTCCTCCTCGTCGTCGACTTCCTCTTCCTCCGGCTCGACGCGGGGCGGCGCCTCGCCATTGAGCGCGGCCTGGCTGTGGTCGATCTTCTTGGCGTCGGGGCCCGCATAGGTCGCGTCGAGATCGATGATGTCGCGGAGGAGAATCTTCCCCTCGTTCAACTCGTCGCGCCAGATGATGATGGCCTGGAAGGTCAGCGGGCTCTCGCAAAGGCCCGCGATCATCGTCTCCCGGCCGGCCTCGATGCGCTTTGCGATGGCGATTTCGCCCTCGCGCGACAGAAGCTCCACCGAGCCCATCTCGCGCAGATACATTCGGACGGGATCGTCCGTCCGGTCGAGCGACGAGGTGGTCGTCGAGGTGGTGGCAAGCGCCTTGCCCGTCGAGGGCTCGTCCTCGTCGGCTTCCGCCTCGCTGTCGCCCTCGCCTTCGCCGCCCTCGGCCGCGTCCTCGGCTTCCTCGTTCTCGATCACCGTGATGCCCATTTCGGAGAGCATCGACAGCGTGTCCTCGATCTGCTCGGACGAAAATTCCTCGGAGGGCAGAACCTTGTTCAGCTCATCATAGGTGACGAATCCCCGCGCCTTCGCGGCCTTGATCATCTTCTTGACCGCAGCATCGGACATGTCGAGAAGGGGGCTGTCCTGCACGACCTCGGGTGCCGCCTCGGGGGCTTCCGTCTGCTCTGCCGTTTTGCTCGCCATTCAGCAACTCTCCGCCTGAAAACTTCCACGGCGTCCCTGAGGCCGCCCGTTCAAGTCCTGGTTCAAGGGCTTCCGCCCCCTGAAGGGGATGTGGAAGCACCGTTGTTAAAACGAAACAAGACCGCCCGGGGAAGCGCCGGCACATCCGGCTGCTTGCACACCCCGCAGTCTCGCACTCAACTCATCCGTCTGATGACCGTGACGTTGGTTTCCCCCGAAAGCCTGCAG
Source organism: Parvibaculum sp. (assembly GCF_035325945.1). Taxonomy (GTDB): domain Bacteria; phylum Pseudomonadota; class Alphaproteobacteria; order Parvibaculales; family Parvibaculaceae; genus Parvibaculum. The sequence goes on along the minus strand of NZ_DAOKYX010000050.1, from coordinate 4,369 downwards.
TCACCCGGCCGCCCGCTCATCTTGCGGCTCGCCCCGATCCTTCTTGTCCGTTCAATTCGTCCACCGCGCCTTCGAGGCGTTCCGAACGTTCGAGCTGCGCGTGGATCGCCTGCAGCCGCGCCCAGTTCTCCTCACTCATATCTTCCGCCAGAGCGCGTTCCGCCGCCCTGAGTTCAGCCTCCAGAGTGATGATCCGGCGATGCCGGGCCAGCATGGCCAGGAAGCCTGTCTCGGCTTCCTCGCGCGAGGCGTCCGGCCACGCGAAACGCTCGCTCCGTTGCGCCGTTCCACTTTCCAGACGCCGTGCTATATCCGCCAAATCCCTAGAGACCAAATGGTTCCTGAGCGCTTCCCTTTCAAGAGGCGCATTAAGAGCCGCTATATCTATGATTTCATTGCGTAATCTGTCAAGCAAGAGGAGATCATCGTCCATTTACGACCATTTTTGGCCGGAACTCCTCCGGCTTAGCTATCCGCGACCGATAGCCTTCAGCAATCTTGAAGAAGGCGCTGTCATCACCGGCCATAGCGCTTAGCTGCAACTCTTTGGCCAGCCACAGAATTCGATCAAAGTAATCCTGCATCGCGTCGCTATCGCCGTTCAGAGCCAAAGCATCTCGATTGATCTCGCTGTATTGGCCACGCAAGACAAACAGCGCCAGAGTCGCCAGAAATTTTGCCTCGATCTCAGTTACATCTAATCCGCACGCAACACGGTGAGCCGTGGAGTTCAATATTTCTTCGATTCTGGCATCCAGTCCGCGTCCGCTGATTGCCTTTATCAAGTCGTCAGCATCAGCCTGCTCATGCTGGCCACAGAATTGGACTATTTCTGCCAAGATAGATTGATGTTGGCGATATTCCAGGTCGAGGCAATTCAACGGGTCAAAATAAATGCTGACAAGAGAGGGAGCCGCGAACAAGTAAGCCAAAATTTCGGCTTCCAATCGATACTCAAGCAGATAGAGGCGTCTGTTCCGTGCCGACTCAGCACTAACCAAATCAGGTTTCGAATTTCGAGACCGCTCCGACTTACGCCGCCATCCGAAAACATCCGCAAAGTGGTTCCAGAGCCAATCATTGAGTGTGCGCTGATAGTGCTTTCGCACTGTTTCATCTGAAATTTCGGCAATGAGCGCCGCCAACTTCTTCTCTAGCCTGGCGCGATCATCCGGCCCCTGTAGCCGCTCCCCAAGCAGCAACTCTGAAAACACCATCTCAGGAAGCGATTTTGCTTCGGCAAGTATCTCTCGAAACGAGCTCGCCCCCTCCTCCCGAACCAAGTCATCTGGATCTTTTCCTGCAGCCATAAGAGCAAATCGGAAACTGTGGCCCGCCTTAAGCAGCGGGCGGGCGCGTTGCATAGCCCTAAAGGCCGCACCTAGGCCCGCCTTATCTCCGTCAAAACAGAGGATGGGCTCGGGCGCCAGCCGCCACATGAGGCCGATCTGGTCTTCGGTGAGCGCGGTGCCGAGCGGCGCGACGACATTCTCAAAACCGGCCTGCGCAAGGCCGATCACATCCATGTAGCCTTCGACGGCGATGACGGTGCCTGCGTCATAGGCGGGCTTGCGCGCGCGATGGAGATTGTAAAGCCCGCGCCCCTTGTGAAAGAGCGGCGTCTCCGGCGAGTTGAGATATTTCGCTTTCGCATTGGGATCGAGCGCGCGCCCGCCAAAGGCGATGGTGCGGCCCCGCGCATCGCCGATCGGGAACATGACGCGATTGCGGAAGCGGTCATAGGGCTCGGGAATGTCGGCGCCCGCAATGATGAGCCCTGCTTCGGCCATCTGCGCGAGCCTCACGCCCTTCGCTGTCAGATAGCCGATGAGCCCATGGCGGTCGTCGGGCGCATAGCCGATGCCGAAGCGCTCGATCGTCTCGCGCTTCAGCCCGCGCCGGTCGAGATAGGACCGCGCCTCGGCGCCCGCGCCTGCCGCGAGCTTGTCGCGGAAATAGGCCGCCGCCATCTCCATGATGTCGATGAGGCTCGCCTCTTCCTTCGCGCGCTCGACGGAACGCTGGTCGCGCTGCGGCATCTCCATGCCTGCTTCCGCGGCGAGCCGCTCCACCGCTTCGATGAAGGAGAGATTCTCGGTCTTCTCGAGAAACTTGATGATGTCGCCATGCTCGCCCGACGAGAAGCAATGGAAGAACTGCTTGTCGTCATTGACGGTGAAGGACGGCGTCTTCTCGTTGGTGAAGGGCGAAAGACCAACGAATTCGCGCCCGCGCCGGGTGAGCTTCACCTTGCGGCCGACGACCTCCGAGACGCGGATACGCGCCTTCAACTCGTCGAGAAAGCTCTTCGGGAAACTCATGGGCCGCCGGTCCGGATGATCGCGTTGAGGCCGGATTATCGCACTTCGCCGCCCCAAAGGCGAGCGGACGCCCGTTCAGCCGAGCAGCGCCTTGATGGCAGCGCCCGCCCTGGCGAAATCCATCTGCCCGGCGTGGCGCTTTTTGAGTTCGCCCATGACGCGGCCCATATCCTTGATCGTGGTCGCGCCAAGCTCCTTCACCACCGCTTCGATGGCGGCGCGCGCCTCGTCGTCCGAAAGCTGCTTCGGCATGAAACTTTCGATGACGGCGATCTCGGCCCGCTCCTGATCGGCGAGTTCCGGACGCCCACCCTTCTCGTAAAGGTCGGCCGATTCCCGGCGCTGCTTCACCATCTTGGAGAAGAGGTCGACGAGATCGGCGTCGGAAACGCCCTCGTTCCGCCCGTCGGTGCGCGAGGCGATGTCCCTGTCCTTGATCGCCGCCTGCATGAGCCGAAGCGCGGAAAGGCGCGCCTTGTCCCCCGCCTTCATGGCGTCTTTGACCTGCTGCATGATGCTTTCGCGCAAGGATTGGCTCATCTTCTCGCTCCTTCTTTTCTCGCCCCACGCTAAACCACGCACGGCATGCGCGCAAATTCGCGCCTATCGACGACGCTTCGCCTAGCGTGTTGTATTTACTCATTTATTTTCTTCCGGCCATCGCTTGACGCGGAAAGGCGCTTCCTTTAGTTTCCGCGAAATTCGATGGGAAACTGAGTCTGCCAGACGGGTGCCGCGCACCCGGCGCGATGTGGCGGGCGCTTCCTCCCCAGGAGTATCAATATGAGGGTGTCGACGAAAGCCGCCACGGAACGGCGCGTGCCTAGGGCAGCGCAGCGTTCCGGGGAGGAATCGGCGCGCGGCCTCACGGGAGCAAAAGCATGACCGAGAGCGGCAAACCGACGGCCATTCTGGTGCTGAAGGATGGCACCGTTCTCGAGGGGCATGGCGTCGGCGCCACCGGCGAGGCTGTCGGAGAGGTCTGCTTCAACACGGCGATCACGGGCTATCAGGAGATCCTCACCGATCCCTCCTATGCCGGCCAGATCGTCACCTTCACCTTCCCGCATATCGGCAATGTCGGCGCGAATGACGAGGATATCGAAACCTCGAACCTCGCCAGCCATTCGGGCGTGCGCGGCTGCATTCTCAAGGCCGACATCACCAACCCGTCCAACTATCGCGCCGCGCGGCATTTCGACCGCTGGCTCAGGGCCCGCGGCATCATCGGCCTTGCCGGCATCGATACGCGCGCGCTGACCCGCTTCATCCGCAAGAACGGCATGCCGGACGGCGTGATCGCGCATCACCCCGATGGCGAGTTCGACATGCCCGCGCTCCTCGAGAAGGCGCGCGCCTGCCCGAGCCAGATCGGCCTCGATCTCGCCAGGGAAGTGACTTGCGGCCAGAGCTATGAATGGGACGAGACCGGCTGGGCCTGGAACAAGGGCTATGGCCGCCTGACCGAACCCAAATATCGCGTCGTCGCCGTCGACTACGGCATCAAGCGCAACATTCTGCGCGGCCTTGCGGGCGTCGGCTGCCATGTGACCGTTGTGCCCGCGAGCACGAAGGCGGAAACCATCCTCGCCATGAACCCGGACGGCATCTTCCTCTCGAACGGCCCCGGCGATCCGGCCGCCACCGGCGAATATGCGGTCCCCGAAATCAGGAAGCTCATCGACAGCGGCAAGCCCGTCTTCGGCATCTGCCTCGGCCACCAGATGCTCGCACTCGCGCTCGGCGCGAAGACGGAGAAGATGCATCAGGGCCATCACGGCGCGAACCACCCGGTCAAGGACCGCACCACCGGCAAGGTCGAGATCACCTCGATGAACCACGGCTTCACGGTCGCGCGCGAAAGCCTGCCCGCCACCGTCGAGGAAACGCATGTCTCGCTCTTCGACGGCACGAATTGCGGCCTGCGCGTCAAGGGCAAGCCGGTCTTCTCGGTGCAGTACCACCCCGAAGCCTCGCCGGGCCCGCAGGACAGCCACTACCTCTTCGACCGCTTCGTGAAACTCATCGAGGAGGGCAAGCGGTGAGGG
>NZ_DAOKYX010000049.1:4983-10637 GCF_035325945.1 Parvibaculum sp. | reverse complement strand
TTCGAGGCGAGCGAGCATCCGGTCATTACCCGTTCGCGGCACAGGGAGGGGCTCAGGGCTTGCGTCGAGGCGCTGGACCGGGCGCTTGACGCGCTTCGGGCGGGCAGGGCGACGGAACTTGTGGCGGAGGATCTGCGGCTCGCCGCCCGTTCTCTCGGCCGGATCACGGGCCGCGTCGATGTCGAGGATCTTCTAGATGTGGTGTTTCGGGACTTCTGCATCGGCAAATAATGTTTCACGTGAAACAGAGTCCAGGCTCATGCAGGCCGAACCGCCATCCGCCAGAAGGGAATTAGCGAAAGGCTTTGACCGGCAGGACGGGCTGACGGTAAAGCTCTTGCGCCATGGTCCGTAAGAGGCGGTGAAATGGGCATTTCGTATTACGATGTCATTGTGATTGGCGGCGGCCATGCGGGCTGCGAGGCGGCGTCGGCCGCGGCGCGGACGGGTGCGCGCACGCTGCTGCTCACCCATCGCATCGACACGATCGGCGAGATGTCCTGCAATCCGGCCATTGGTGGCCTCGGCAAGGGGCATCTCGTTCGGGAAATCGACGCGCTGGATGGGCTCATGGGCCGGGTCACGGATGAAGCCGGTATCCAGTTCCGGCTTCTCAACCGGCGAAAGGGCCCGGCCGTCCGAGGCCCGCGAGCCCAGGCCGACCGCAAACTCTATCGCCGCGCCATGCAGGCGGCGATCCTCGGGCACCCCAATCTCGAAACCGTGGAAGGCGGCGTCAACGACCTCCTGATGGATGGAACCTCGGTCGCCGGGGTGGTCACGGAGGATGGGCGCGAGTTCCGGACGAGGCGCGTGGTTCTGACCACGGGCACCTTTCTGCGCGGAATGATTCATATTGGGACGAAGCGCATTCCGGCCGGGCGGGTCGGGGAGGCGCCGGCGCTCGGCCTGTCCGACCGGCTTTACGGTCTCGGCTTTCGGCTGGGGCGGCTCAAGACCGGTACCCCGGCTCGGCTCGACCGAAATTCGATTGCCTGGGATGGTCTCGAAATCCAGCCCGGCGACACGCCGCCAGTGCCATTCTCCTTCCTGACGCGGGAGATCACGACGCCGCAGGTCGATTGCCACATCACTCGGACCAGCGAGGCGGCCCACCGGATCATTGAGGAGAACCTCAAATATTCGCCGGTCTATTCCGGCCAGATCGAAGGCATCGGCCCGCGGTATTGCCCCTCCATCGAGGACAAGGTGGTGCGCTTTCGCGAGCGGCAGAGCCACCAGATCTTCCTTGAGCCCGAGGGTCTGGACGACGACACGATCTATCCGAACGGCATTTCGACCGCTTTGCCGGAGGAAGTCCAACTCGCCTTCATGCGGACCATTCCGGGCCTTGAAGAGGTACGGATTTTCAGGCCGGGCTATGCCATCGAATACGACTATATCGACCCGCGCGAATTGCGGCCGACGCTCGAGACGAAGAAGGTCGAGGGCCTCTATCTAGCCGGGCAGATCAATGGAACCACCGGCTATGAGGAGGCGGCAGCGCAGGGGCTGATCGCCGGAGCCAATGCGGCCCTGGCCGAAAAGGGCGGGGGACCGCTCGTCTTCGACCGGGCTCAGGCCTATCTCGGCGTGCTGATCGACGATCTCATCACGCGGGGCGTCAGCGAGCCTTATCGGATGTTCACTTCGCGGGCGGAATACCGGCTCACGCTCCGGGCCGACAATGCCGATCAGCGGCTGACGGGGATCGGGATTGAGAAGGGGCTCGTGGGCGAGGAGAGGGCGGCGCATTTCGCCGCGAAGATGGAAGCGCTCGGCGCGGCGCGTTCCCTTGCGCGGACGCTTCGGCTGACGCCGACAGAACTCGCGCGACGTGGCTTTCGGATCAATCAGGACGGGGTGCCGCGGAGCGCGGCGGACCTGCTGGCCTATCCGGACATTGCTCTCGCAGATGTTCAGGGACTGTGGCCGGAACTCGCGGAACTGGCGCCGGATGTCGCCGAACAGCTCGAAATCGACGCACAATATGCCGGCTATCTCGATCGGCAGGAGGGGGACATCCGCGCCTTCCGCAAGGATGAGGGGTTGGCGCTGCCCGCCGATCTCGATTATGCGGCAATCCCCGGACTTTCGATCGAGGTTCGCCAGAGGCTCGCCCTGGCAAAGCCCGCCACCTTGGGGCAGGCGGCTCGGGTCGATGGCGTCACGGCGGCCGCGGTGACGACGCTGCTTCTCCATGTCAAACACGCCGCTCGGCATACAGCTTGAGCAGTAGGGCTTGGCATGACCCAAGATGTAGTGCAAGTCATTGATGCGGAATCCTTTTCGGCTGCATTCGCTGTTTCACGTGAAACAATGTCGCGATTGCAGACCTATGAATCCCTTCTGCGGAAGTGGCAGAACTCCATCAATCTCGTCGCCAACTCCACTCTTGGCGATGTCTGGCGGCGGCATTTTCAGGATTCCGCCCAGCTTGTCGCCATGGCGCCGGAAACCGCGACCCGATGGCTCGATCTTGGAAGCGGCGGGGGCTTTCCCGGCCTTGTCGTGGCCATTCTTCTCCGCGACAGGCCCGGCTTCTCGATGCATCTCGTCGAAAGCGATCAGAGGAAGTGCGTTTTTCTTCGGGAGGTTGCCCGGCTGACCGGCGCGCCGGTGACGGTGCATGCCTGCCGGATCGAGGATTTTCGGCCAGCGGAGGGCTTGCAGCCCGACGTCATCAGCGCCCGCGCCCTGGCGCCGCTCGAGAAACTGCTTCAATGGGCGTCACCTTTCTGGGGAAAAGCCACGATCGGGCTGTTTCTCAAGGGGCAGGGCGCCCCGGATGAATTGACGCAGGCGGCAAAAAAATGGATATTTGACCACGAAGCTATCGCCAGCCAATCCGATCCATCCGGAACGGTGCTGAAGCTTTGGGGGCTCCACCATGCAGATCCCGGAAACTGACGCGACCGCGCGCATCCTCCAGCCACAACCGACGGAAATGCGGCCGCGTATCCTGGTGCTCGCCAATCAGAAGGGCGGCGTCGGCAAGACGACGACGGCCATCAATCTGGGCACGGCGCTGGCTGCAGTCGGCGAACGGGTGCTGATCGTCGATCTCGACCCGCAGGGCAATGCCAGCACCGGCCTCGGCATCGGCAGGGCGGAGCGCAAGGTCTCGGCCTATGACGTGCTGATCGGATCGGCGCTGATCGAGGATGCGGTCGTGCCGACCAAGGTGCCGGGCCTCGATATCGTTCCGTCCACCATGGACCTGCTGGGCGCGGAGCTGGAACTTGCCAGTGTGCCGCGCCGCTCGCACCGCCTGCGCGACGCGCTCGCCCGGATGCCGCGAAACGGCAAGGCCCGGGACGGCAGCGAGAAGGAAGCCGCCATGACGGCGCGGCCCTATACTTATATTCTCATCGACTGCCCGCCTTCGCTCAATCTCCTGACGATCAATGCAATGACGGCCGCAGACGCGATCCTCGTGCCGCTGCAATGCGAATTCTTCGCCCTGGAAGGTCTGAGCCAGCTTCTGCGGACGGTGGAGCGCGTGAAGTCGAGCCTCAATCCCCGTCTCGATATTCAGGGGATCGTGCTGACCATGTTCGACCAGCGGAACAAGCTCTCCGATCAGGTGGCGTCGGATGTGCGCCAGCATCTCGGGGACAAGGTCTATCGGACGGTCATTCCGCGCAATGTCCGCATTTCCGAGGCACCGTCCTATGGCAAGCCGGCGCTGGTCTACGATCATCGCTGCGCCGGCAGCAAGGCGTATATGAAGCTCGCCTCGGAGCTGATCCAGCGCGAGCGGGCCCTGCGGCGGAATGCGGCCTGAAGCGGGCGAAGGCGGCTACATTAAGAAAATTCGTTAATGCGCTGAAAGGGTTTGAAAACCCGGTCATACGCGGTAGTGCCGAACCCGTCATCACCTGAAACGGGTGCCGGACAAGATTAGGGAAGTCGGCGGCTGGTGAAGGGGAATCCGGCCATACCGGCAGGAATGCCGTCGAAAGACGAGAGGGACATGATGATGGCAGAGGAATCTCCGAGCCGGCTTGGGCGCGGCCTCGCGGCACTTATCGGCGACGATGCCGCCTTCGCGCTTGGCGATGCGGGCGCGCCCGCTCCGCGCGGCGTCCGCGAAGTGCCGATCGAGTTCCTTCGCGCCAATCCGTTCCAGCCGCGCCATGTGTTTCGCGAGGAGGAACTGGTCGATCTCGCCAATTCCATCCGCGAGAAGGGCATTCTGCAACCGATCGTCGTGCGGCCGGTGCAGGGGGCCAGCGATGCCTATGAGATCGTCGCGGGCGAAAGGCGCTGGCGGGCGGCGCAGAAGGCTCAGCTTCATCAGGTTCCGGTCATCGTCAAGGAACTGACCGACGCCGAATCCCTCGAGATCGCCATCATCGAGAACGTGCAGCGCGCCGATCTCAACGCGATCGAGGAAGGGCTGGGCTATGACCGGCTGATGCAGCAGTTCCAGTATACGCAGGAACAGCTTTCGAAGCTGATCGGCAAGAGCCGCAGCCATGTCGCCAATACTCTGCGCCTCCTCGGCCTGCCGCAAGCGGTGCGGAACCTCGTCGAGGATGGCAAGCTCTCCGCCGGCCATGCGCGCACGCTGATCGGCGTGCCCAATGCCGAAGAGCTTGCCCGCGAAATCGTCGCCAAGGGCCTGAGCGTGCGCGATGCGGAAACGCTGACGCGCAAGGCGACGACCGGCTCCGAAGCGCCGCGCCGCAGCGCCTCCGCCTCGTCGGAGAAGGACGCCGACACGCTGGCGCTCGAACGCAACATCTCGGATCAGCTCGGGCTCAAGGTCGAGATCAGCTTCGCGGGTGAGAAGGGCGGCGACGTGCGCATTCACTACAAATCACTCGAGCAGCTCGACGAAATCTGCCGCCGTCTCGCCGGCCGAGGCAATCCCCGCATCAACGGCGCCGACTGAGCGCCGCCGATCAGCGCCGCCCGCCCGCCCGCGCGGCCTGGGCGATGCGCATGAGCACCTGTCCGCAGATCGCATCTTCGGGCAGGCCCGTGGTCTTGCACTGAAATTCAGCCTCCATGGCGAGTTCCATCGCCTTGCCGAGCTTGCGTCTGTTCCATAATCCAAGCTGGCGGCGCAAAAGGGCCGCGCGGCTGAAGTGAACGGGCGGGCGCATCGCACGGATCGCCACATCGGCGGGTGTGCCCGTCTCCATTTCGGCCAGCACAAGGTGAAGCTGTTGCAGGCGCCGCGACAGCGCATTGACGAGGGCGACCGGGCTCGTATCCGCGCCGCGCGCGCGCAGAAGCGCGAGGTCGAGCGCGGGCAGATCGCCGCCCAGCGCCGCGTCCACGGCATCGTCGAGATTCGATTCCGAATTGTCGCCCACCGAGACACGCACATCGGCAAGGGCGACATTGCGCTTTGCGCCCGCTTCGGCCGGACCCATGTAGAGACAAAGCTTGTCGAGCTCGTTCATCGTCACGCCACGATCGCTGCCGAGATTGGCGATCAGATATTCGAGCGCGTCGGGCTCGATGCCGAGGCCGTCCTTCGCCAGCCGTTGCCGGATCACATTCTCAAGCGCGCCGGCATCGTCGGCATAGCAGGGAAGGGCGGCGGCATTGCCGCGATCCTCGAAGAGCTTGCGCAGGCTCGAACGCGGTCCGAGATCGCCCGCCTCGACGATTACGAGCGCGTCGCCCGAGGGATCGTC
>NZ_DAOKYX010000049.1:0-4883 GCF_035325945.1 Parvibaculum sp. | reverse complement strand
AGCACGAAATTCGCGCGGGTGACGGCGGCGTTCTGCTGGATGGCGACGTCCTGCGAATAGCTCGTCGGGGCGAGCTCGAGCTGGTAGGCGGCCCCGGCCGGTGCGGCGCCGCTCTCCGACAACCGGTCGAGGAGGCTGTATTTGAGCGTCCGGCCGAGCGCCGTCTCGGCGACGGAGACATCGACGCTGGCGAGCTTCGAGACAGTGGCCTCTGTCCCGGCGCGCTCGCCATAAAGCGGCGCGAAGCCGCAGCCCGCAAGCGGGGTCAGCGCCGCCAGCAGGATGACGGCGGCAAGGCGCGCGGCTCGGCGCTCAGACGACGATGTTGACGATCTTGCCCGGTACGACGATGACCTTGCGGACGGCTTTCCCATCGATGGCCTTCTCCACTTTCTCGAGGGCGAGCGCGGCGCGCTCGACCGTCGCTTGATCGGCGTCGCGGGCAATGGTGAGTTCGTCCCGGCGCTTGCCGTTCACCTGAACCGCGATGGTGATGGAGTCTTCCACGAGGAGGGCAGGGTCGGCAACCGGCCATGCGCTGTCGACGAGAAGCGCGTCATGGCCAAGCGTCTGCCAGGCCTCCTCGGCAAGGTGGGGCATCATGGGCCCGATGAGGAGCACCAGCGTTTCGAGCGCCTCCCGGAAAGCCCAGCCCAGCGAGCGGTCAAAGGTTTCGGCCTTCCATGAGGCCGTGCCCGCCGCCGATGCGACCGCGTTCACCAGTTCATAGACGTTCGCCACGGCCACGTTGAAGCGCAGCGCCTCGATATTCTCGTCGATCGCGGCGATCGCCTGATGGACCGCCCGGCGCAGCGCCTCGGCCTCGGCCGAGAAGCTTTCCGGCTTCGGCGTGCCGGCCGGGGGGATCAGCCGGGCGCGTTCGCCCGCCTCGCCCACGAGGCGCCAGATGCGCTGGACGAGCCGCCAGGCGCCCTCGACGCCGCCCTGCGTCCACTCGCTGTCGCGCTCGGGGGGCGTGTCGGAAAGCATGAACCAGCGCGCGCAATCGACGCCATAGCTGTCGGCGACGACCTCCGGCGGGACCACGTTCTTCTTCGACTTCGACATTTTCTCGGGCGCGCCGACCGTCACGGGCGTTCCGTCCGCGATCTTGCGGACCTTGCCGTCCTCGCCGCGCTCCACATCCTCGGGGAAGAGCCAGCGGCCTTCCGTGTCCTTGTAGGTTTCGTGGATGATCATGCCCTGCGTGAAGAGGCCGCCAAAGGGCTCCTTCACCGAAAGCCGCCCGCATTTCTCCAGCCCGCGCGTGAAGAAGCGCGCATAGAGCAGATGCAGGATCGCGTGCTCGATGCCGCCGATATATTGATCGACCGGCAGCCAGTGGTCGGCCGCCTCCCTGCCGAGCGGCGCCGATCCCGGCTCGCTCGCAAAGCGCGCGAAATACCAGGAGGAATCGACGAAAGTGTCCATCGTGTCGGTTTCGCGCCGCGCGGGCTTGCCGCATTGCGGGCAATCGACATGCTTCCAGGTCGGATGGCGGTCGAGCGGATTGCCCGGCACGTCGAAGCTCACATCTTCCGGCAGCTCGACCGGAAGGTCCTTCTCCGGCACCGGCACGGGGCCGCAGGCCTCGCAATGAACGATCGGGATCGGGCAGCCCCAGTAGCGCTGGCGCGACACGCCCCAGTCGCGCAGGCGGAAATTGACCGTGCCTTCGCCCGCGCCATCTGCTTTCAGCCGTTCGATGGCCGCACGCTTGGCGGCCTCGACATCGAGCCCGTCGAGGAAGCCTGAATTGATGGCGACGCCGTCATCCGTATAGGCCTCGTCGCCCGCGGGCAGAGCGGCGGCCCAGGCGGCGCGCTTCCCGGCATCGGCGGCCACATCCTTCGGCGCGACGACGGGCAGGATCGGCAGGCCGTATTTCTTCGCGAAGTCGAAGTCGCGCTGGTCATGAGCGGGGCAGGCGAAGATCGCGCCCGTGCCATAGTCCATGAGCACGAAATTGGCGACATAGACGGGCACCGTCGCGCCCTCGATGAAGGGATGGCGGGCGCGCAGCGCGGTTCTGTAGCCCTTCTTCTCCGCCGTCTCGATCGCTTCGGCGCTCGTGCCGACATGCTTGCAGTCGGCGATGAAGGCCTGAAGCCCGGCATCGTTTTCGGCGAGTTTGCGCGTCAGCGGGTGATCGGGCGACAGCGCGCAGAAGGAAGCGCCATAGAGCGTGTCGGGCCGGGTGGTGTAGATCTCGAGCCGGTATGCGGGATCGCCGGGCACGCCTTCCAGCGGCCAGAAGACGCGCGCGCCTTCCGAACGGCCGATCCAGTTCTTCTGCATGGTGCGGACTTTTTCCGGCCAGCGCGGCAGGTCGTCGAGCGCGGCGAGAAGCTCGTCGGCGAAGGCGGTGATGCGGAAGAACCATTGCGCGAGGCGCCGCCGCTCGACCAGCGCGCCGGAGCGCCAGCCGCGCCCGTCGATCACCTGCTCGTTGGCAAGCACGGTATTGTCCACGGGGTCCCAGTTGACCTCGCTCTCCTTGCGATAGACGAGGCCGTGCTTCAGGAACTCGATGAAGATCTTCTGCTGTTCGGCATAATAGGAGGGGTCGCAGGTCGCGATCTCGCGGCTCCAGTCGAGCGAGAGGCCGAGCAGCTTGAGCTGCGCCTTCATCGCCTCGATGTTTTCATAGGTCCATTCCTTCGGATGGACCTTGCGCTCCATGGCGGCGTTTTCCGCCGGCAGGCCGAAGGCGTCCCAGCCCATCGGGTGCAGGACGTTGAAGCCCTTCATGCGCTTGAAACGCGCGACGACGTCGCCCATCACATAGTTGCGGCCGTGGCCGATATGGATGCGGCCCGAAGGGTAGGGAAACATCTCGAGCACATAGTATTTCGGACGCGGATCATCGTTCCGTGTACGGAAGCTCTGTCGATCTTCCCAGATCTTCTGCCATTTCGGTTCGCTGGCACGGGCGTTGTAGCGTGTCGACATCGTCTGCTGGGCACTGTCTGAATATCCGGAAACGAGCCGCCATCGCCGTTTCTCGAGCGGCGATCACGGCTCCCCGGATGCTGGGAGGGCCCGGAGCCGGGCCCCGTGAGTTACTTCTGGCCGGCTTCGATGTTCTGCATGCGAAGCTGGCGGGCGCGCACGAGGATCGCGTTCTCGATGCGCGTTCCGGTCGCCGGATCGGTGGCCGCATCGACCCAGCCGCCCTTGGCGTCCTTCGTCTGGCGGAACACCGCGACTTTCACGCCATCGGCGCGCAGGCGGCGATCCATGATGTAGATGGTGAGCTTGAAGCGCTCGCCCGGCGTCTTCGGGTCCTGATACCAGTCGGTGATGATGACGCCGCCGAAGGGGTCCGCCGAGGTCAGCGGCATGAACGAGATCGTGTCGAGCGAGGCCCGCCAGAGGAAGCTGTTGATGCCGATGCCGGTGCCCTGATCGGCCTTGCTGTCGCCGCCGAAAAGGGTGATGCCGTCCGAGCCGAAAATGGTCTGGCGTTCGCCGGTCGGGTTGGGATTGGTCGGCCCCGTGCCTTCCGTGCTCGGATAGCGCGACTCCCCGCCCTTGAAGGCGCCGCAGCCGCCAAGCCCGATCAGCCCGGCCATGGCGAAAGCGGTCGCAAGGTTCCGCATGCTCCTGCCCGCTCCGGCCGGCAAGGTCCTGGCGGACGCACCGACTTCGCGTGCCACGCGCACATTTGAATCATTGGTCATCGATTTACGGCAAGCCTCTCGCGTTACGACCCGATTTCCCCGCCTTCGGCGGATGGTTCCGCCAGAAGCGGCCCCCTCAACCCCGCCGGGACCGGCTGCGCATGGGCTTTTCGAGCCCGTTTCGATCCCTGCGCCGGCCGATCATGCCATCCGTTCGTTCTTGCCCAACTCCATTCGGCGGAGCAAGTAAATTCCAGGCCCGGGACGGACAAAAGCGGCCGCCCACGCTTATAGCGAGCAAGGCCCGGCCCGCGCAATGGCGGCGCCGGAGGCCACGCCGGAATCGAGTTTCGGGATCTGTGACATCAAAAGCACAAATCGCCAGAGACCTTTCGCCGAGGCGCCGAAAAAGGGGCTTTCCCGGCCCCCCTTCTTCTCATGTGGCTTCGGGCATCGCCGGTAAAGCCTTGCGCCCTCTCATTTAATGACTTGTGCCCTTTCCGCAACATGCGCCGACATTCAAACTCGGAAGGGGGCGCCTCGGCTTGACGGAAAGGCTTACCCCGGGATTAATCAGCCCATGCGCTCGGGGGGCAGTTTCAGTCGGCCCGGCGATGAATGCGACCACGGATCCTAAAGCGCTTTCCGCTGGCTCGTAAAACTGAACAGCTAAACGCTGACACTGCGAGGAACACATGAAAAAGATACTCCTTGGGACGACCGCTCTGGTCACCGCTGGCCTTCTCGCCGGCCCGGCGCTTGCGAGCGACCCGCTGAAGGTCACGGTCGGCGGCAACGTCGTCACGGGCTTCTACGTCATCGACGCCGACAACGTCGGCACGACTACCTTCAACAGCACGAAGGTCGCTGTCGTCGCCCGCAACATCGACATCAAGGCCGAAGGCACGCTGGACAACGGCCTCGTCGCCGGCGTCGATGCGAAGCTCCAGCTCGGCAACGACTGGAACAACACGAACCAGTCCTGGTCGTCCTTCCGTCAGCTCTTCGCCTATCTCGAGGGTGGTTTCGGCCGCTTCGAAATCGGCGGCACGGATGGCGCCGCCTACAAGATGCACTACACGTCGCCCTGGTTCGTGCCGGGCAACGGCGTCGACTCGCCGAACATCTACAACGGCGTGTCGCGCGCGTTCGGTGCGACGGGCGTTGCGGAAGTCCGCACCTCGACCTTCTCGCTCATGGCGACCGACGCGAACAAGGTCAGCTACTTCACGCCGCGTCTCGCCGGCTTCCAGCTCGGCG
>NZ_DAOKYX010000048.1:0-10641 GCF_035325945.1 Parvibaculum sp. | reverse complement strand
GTGCGCGGCATCTGCATGAGCGAGAGGATGCCCTCCTGCATGCGCGCGCCGCCCGCGGCCGTGAAGAGAATGAGAGGCGCGCGCTTTTCGAGCGCGGTTTCGGCGGCCTTGATGATCGCCTCGCCCGCCGCCATGCCGAGCGAGCCGCCCATGAAGGCGAAGTCCTGTATGGAGGCGACGACCTCGATGCCGTCGAGCGGGCCATGCGCGACCGTGATCGCGTCTTCGAGGCCGGTCTTGCTGCGCGCTTCCTTCAGCCGGTCGGGATATTTCTTCTGGTCGCGGAATTTCAGCGGGTCGAGCGGCACGCCGTTGACCGGCACGAGCTGATACTGCCCCTCATCGAAGATCGCAGCGAAGCGCTCCTTCGTGCCGAGCCGCATGTGGTGATCGCAATGCGGGCAGACGCCGAGCGCCGTATCGAGATCGCGGTGAAAGATCATCTCGTTGCAGGCGGGACATTTGCGCCAGAGATTGTCGGGCGTGTCCGTCTTCTTCTTTTTGAAGACGCGCTGGATTCTCGGGCGGACGACATTGCTGATCCAGTTCATGGCTCTCGTTCCTCCGATTATTCCGCGGCGGCTTGGCGTGCGTTGTGAACGCCCTCGGCGAGCTGGCGCACGAAGGCGAGCACGCGCCCGGCGCCGCCCGCCTTGAGCTTGCGACCGGCGTCGAGTTCGGTGGCGATGGCGCCGACGATGGCTGAGCCGATGACGGCGCCGTCCGCCGCCCTGGCGATCGCGGCGGCCTGTTCGGGCGTCCTGATGCCGAAGCCGACGGCGACGGGAAGCGAGGTGTGCCGCTTGATGCGCTGCACGGCGCCTGCAACCTTCGTGCTTTCCGGCGTGGCCGTGCCGGTGATGCCGGTGATCGACACGTAATAGACGAAGCCGGACGTATTCGCGAGGACGGCAGGCAGGCGCTTGTCATCCGTCGTAGGCGTTGCGAGGCGGATGAAGTTGAGCCCGGCATTGAGCGCGGGCACGCAAAGCTCGTCATCCTCTTCGGGCGGAAGATCGACGACGATGAGCCCGTCGACGCCGGCCGCGCGCGCCGCGGCAAGGAATTTCTCGACGCCCATATGGTAGATCGGGTTGTAGTAGCCCATGAGCACGATGGGCGTCTCGTCGTCGCCAGCGCGGAACTGGCGCACGAGTTCGAGCGTCCGCTTCGTCGTCGCGCCGGCCTTCAGCGCGCGCTGCGAGGATGCCTGAATGACGGGCCCGTCCGCCATCGGGTCGGTGAAGGGCATGCCGAGTTCGATCACGTCGGCGCCCGCGGCGGGCAGGCCCTTCAGGATTTCGAGCGAGCCATCGAAATCGGGATCGCCCGCCGTCGTGAAGGTGACGAAAGCCGGGCGGCCCTCGGCCTTGAGCTTTGCAAAGCGTCTGTCGAGGCGTGTCGTGCTCACAGCTTCACTCCGAGGTGCTCGGCGACCGAGAAAACGTCCTTGTCGCCCCGGCCGGAGAGGCACATGACGATGATGTGCTCCCTGGGCAGCGTCGGCGCGATCTTGATGACATGGGCGAGCGCATGCGAAGGCTCGAGCGCGGGAATGATCCCCTCGACCCTTGAGCAGAGCTGGAAGGCGTTGAGCGCTTCCTTGTCGGTCGCGGCGACGTATTTCACGCGGCCGATGTCGCTCAGCCAAGAATGTTCAGGCCCGATGCCCGGATAGTCGAGGCCGGCCGAGATCGAATGGCCTTCGAGAATCTGCCCGTCATCGTCCTGCAGCAGATAGGTGCGGTTTCCATGCAGCACGCCGGGCGTGCCGCCGAGGATCGAGGCCGAATGCGCGCCCGTCTCGATGCCGTGGCCGCCCGCTTCGACGCCGATGATCTCGACGCCGTCATCGTCGAGGAAGGGGTGGAAGAGGCCCATCGCATTCGAGCCGCCGCCGACACAGGCGACGAGCGTATCGGGAAGGCGGCCCTCCATTTCGAGGAGCTGCTGTTTTGCCTCGTTGCCGATTACCGACTGAAAGTCGCGCACCATCGCCGGATAGGGATGGGGGCCCGCGACCGTGCCGATCAGGTAATAGGTGTCCTCGACATTCGTCACCCAGTCGCGCAGCGCCTCGTTCATCGCATCCTTGAGCGTGCCCGAGCCCGACGTCACCGGCACGACCTCGGCGCCGAGAAGCTTCATGCGGAAGACGTTGGGCTTCTGCCGCTCCACGTCCGTCGCGCCCATATAGACGACGCAGGGAAGGCCGAAGCGCGCGGCGACCGTCGCCGAGGCGACGCCATGCTGGCCCGCGCCCGTTTCGGCGATGATGCGCGTCTTGCCCATGCGGCGGGCGAGCTGGATCTGCCCGAGGCAGTTGTTGATCTTGTGCGAGCCCGTGTGATTGAGCTCCTCGCGCTTGAAATAGATCTTGGCGCCGCCGAGCTGCTCGGTCAGCCGCTCTGCGAAATAGAGCGGGCTCGGCCGGCCGGCATAATGCGTGTTGAGCTTCTCGAGTTCGGCAATGAAGGCGGGGTCGTTCTTCGCCTCGTCATAGGCTTTTTCGAGATCGAGGATGAGGGGCATCAGCGTCTCGGCGACGAAACGGCCGCCAAAAATGCCGAAGCGCCCGCGCTCGTCGGGGCCCGATCTGTAGGAATTCACTTTGGAACTCGCGCTCACGTTTATCTCTTTCCCGTCATTCCTCGCCGGGCCGGGAGGCCCATGGCGAAGCTTGTACGATGGGGCACCCTCACAGGGTTCTGGCCGCCCGTACGAACTTCCTGATCAGCTCCGGATTCTTTCGGCCCGGCTCGTCCTCGACGCCGGAGGCGACGTCGACCGCCTCCGCGCCGGTCGTCCGGATCGCCTCGCCGACATTTTCCGCGGTGAGCCCGCCTGAAAGCATCCAGGGCAGGTCCGGTTTCTGTCCGGCGATGAGCGACCAGTCGAAGACGAGCCCGTTTCCGCCGGGCAGCGCATTCGCCATAGATGTAGGCGGTTTGGCATCGAACAGCAACAAATCGGCGCAATCACGGTAAATCTCGATGCGCTCGAGGTCTTCCGGCGCAGCGACGGCGATCGCCTTCATCAGTGTGATGCCGAAACGGCCCTTGATTTCGCGCAGGCGCTCCGGCGTTTCGTTGCCATGGAGCTGGAGAATATCGGGCTTGAGCGCGGCGACGATGCGCTCGAGCGTGGCGTCATCCGCATCGACCGTGAGCGCCACCTTGAGAACCGAAGGGGGCACGCGCTCGGCAAGAGCCGCCGCCTCTTCCGGCGTCACATAGCGCGGGCTGCGGGGGTAGAAATTGAAGCCGAGATAATCGGCGCCCGCCTCGACCGCGGCCGCAACGGTTTCGGGCGTCGAAAGCCCGCAAATCTTCACCCGGACGGGCGTTTTCTGCGTGGACATCATGCAGCCAGCGAAGCGCTGATCGCTTCTGCCGCCTCGCGGGGATCGGCGGCGCCCGTGATGGGCCGCCCGATGACGAGCACATCGGCGCCGCGCGCCAGCGCCTCGGCGGGCGTCATGATACGCTTCTGGTCGCCGATGTCGCTACCGGCAGGCCGGATGCCCGGCACGATGAGCTTGAAATCGGGGCCGAGTTCGCGCCGGAGCCCTTCGATCTCATGCGCCGAGCAGACGACGCCGTCGAGGCCGGCCTTGGCGGCGAGATGGGCGAGGCGGAGAACATGGTCGGCGGGCGCGCCCGTGACGCCCGTTGCCGCGAGGTCCGTCTCATCGAGGCTCGTCAGCACGGTGACGGCGATGACGAGCGGCCGCTCACGGCCCGCCTCCTGCGCCGCCTCGGCCGCCGCCCGCATCATGGCGAGCCCGCCCGCCGCATGGACGTTGACGATGGCGGGCCTGAGCGGCAGCACGGCGCGGATGCCGCCCGCGACCGTGTTCGGGATGTCGTGGAGCTTGAGGTCGAGAAAGACCGGCAGGCCCGCTTCCGCCACCGCGCGGTAACCCTGGGGCCCGCGCGCATAGAAGAACTCCATGCCGAGCTTCACCCCGCCGACCGAGCCCCTGAGCCCGCGCGCAAGCGAGGTCGCGCGCGCCTCGTCGATCGTGTCGAGCGCGCAGAAAATCGGGTTCATGCTCAGGCCTTTGGGGCTCATCCGGGGTCCCTCGTTGAAGTCGCCGCGTTATAGCACCGCCGCGCCGTCCACGAAATGCTGCGCTAGAGGGGCGCCGGGGGCCGGGGCGGCAGCGGGGGCGCTGCCCGCCGTGCCGCCTTGATCTTCGCCTGGCTCCAGGCCGCGAAGCCGCCGATCAGGATGCCGATGAAAAGCGCGGCGAGCACGATCGCCGCCAGCGGCATGTCGAGGCCGAGCGCGGGTTCGGCCGGGTTGAACGGGTCGAGGCTGAACGTCACCCGCTGCCTGTTGGCGACGGCCAGCGCCATGACGATGAGCGCGAGCGGCGGCAGGACGATCCAGCGCAGAAGTTTCAAGGTCTTGCTCCTCCATGGCCTCTCCCGAAAAGCGGGAGGGGCGGGGGATCACTCGTGATCGTCCCCTTCGTCGCCCTCGTCTCCTTCGACGGCGAGGAGCTTGTGCTCCGGAATATCGGCGTTGTTGAGCCGTTCGCGCAGTTCCTTGCCTGTCTTGAAGAAGGGCACGAACTTCTCCTCCACATGGACGGGCGCCCCGGTGCGGGGATTGCGGCCCGTGCGTGCGGGTCGGCTTTTCACGGAAAAGGCGCCGAAGCCTCTGAGTTCCACCCGGTCGCCGCGTGCCAGTGCCGCGCTGATTTCATCGAAGATGGTGGAGACGATGCGCTCCACATCCCGCTGATAGAGATGCGGATTGGCCTGTGCGAGGCGGGCGACGAGTTCGGATTTGATCATGTCTGGCGCGTCCGGGGCTTGGACTGCCGGGAGCAGGCATGGTCCAAGGTTACGTCCAACCCCGCTTCCCCGTACCCCGCCCCCCAGGGCAGTGTGAAACTCATCGGTCAACGCGGCTCAGGGTGCCAAACGCTTGTAAGCCCGTCAAGGGTAAGTCTTTTTGTTTGCAGCGTTTTTCCGGCCAGTGCCTCGACGCCCGCTGCGAGCGCCTGCCCGAGCGCCCGCGCCCCCAGCGGGGTGAGGCCTTCGCCAGGGCGCTCCGGCGCCCAGTCCTCGACCGGAAGGCCGGCCGGAATGTTCCTTGTCCTGGTAAGCCATTTGAGCGCCTGCTCCTCGCCGCCGATCTCGTCGGCGAGCCGGTTTTCGACCGCCTGCCAGCCGGTGAAGACGCGCCCGTCGCCGAGCTTCCTGGCGGTGGCGGCGTCGAGTTTGCGCCGCTCGGCGACAAGGCCGAGGAACCAGTCATAAGAGGAGGAGATGAGCCCCTGCGTGACCGCGAGGGCCTCGGGGCTCGGCTTGTGGAAGGGGTTGGGCTCGGCCTTGAGCGGCGCGGACTTCACCTCCCGCATCTCGACGCCGATCTTGTCGAGCAGGGTTGAGAATTGCGCCCACTCGAAGAGAACGCCGATCGAGCCGGTGAGCGTGTTGCCCCGCGCGACGATGTGGTCGGCCGAAATAGCGGCGATATAGCCTCCGGAAGCGGCGACCGTGCCGAGCGTGGCGACGACGGGCTTCTTCGCGGCGAGGCGGCGCACGCTTTCATAGAGCGCCTCGGCGCCGGTCGTCGTGCCGCCGGGGCTGTCGATGGAGAGGATGACGGCCTTCACGGCCCTGTCGTCCGCGAGCTTGCCCATGAGCTTCTGCAGATCGCGATCGTCGGTGATGATGCCGTTGATCTCGACGCGCGCGATCTGGGCGCGGTGGGGGAGGATGCCGGTTCCGCCGAAAAGCGCGATCAGCGCCGCGGCGCCCGCGGCGATGGCGCCGAAGCGCCAAAAGAACAGGCGGCGCTTGAGGCGCCGCCTGTCTGTGAGTGCATCTGCATCGTAGGACAAGAGGGCATCTCCAGACGTCTGAAACGGAGCCGGAGTCTAGCCCAATTGTCCCTTCGCGTCATGAGCGACGCGGAGACGCTTACTTCTTCTCGTCCTGCGCGCGGTTGAGCGCCGCACCCAGAATGTCGCCGAGCGACGCGCCCGAATCGGACGAGCCGTACTGCGCGACGGCTTCCTTTTCTTCCGCGATCTCGAGCGCCTTGATCGAGAGTGCGATCTTGCGAGCGGCGCGGTCGAACTGCGTCACGCGGGCATCGACCTTGTCGCCGACCGCGAAGCGCTCCGGACGCTGATCGCCACGGTCGCGCGAAAGCTCGGCGCGGCGGATGAAGGCGGAGAGGCCGTCCTCGCCGACCGACACCTCGATGCCGTTCTCCTGAACGCCCGTCACCGTGCAGGTGACGACGGCGCCCTTGCGGATGTCGCCGAGCGCTTCCATCGGATCGCCCTGGAGCTGCTTGATGCCGAGCGAGATGCGCTCCTTCTCGGTATCGACGTCGAGCACCACGGCCTTCACGACCTGACCCTTCTGGTAGTCGGCCATGGCTTCCTCGCCCGACCGGTTCCAGTCGAGGTCGGACATGTGGACCATGCCGTCCACATCGGCGTCGAGGCCGATGAAGAGGCCGAACTCGGTGATGTTCTTGATTTCGCCTTCGACGACGGTGCCGATCGGGAACTTCTCCGCGAAGGTCGTCCACGGATTGTCGAGGCACTGCTTCAGGCCGAGCGAGATGCGGCGCTTCACCGGATCGACCTCGAGCACCATCACTTCGACTTCCTGCGAGGTCGAAACGATCTTGCCGGGGTGCACGTTCTTCTTCGTCCAGCTCATTTCGGAGACGTGGACAAGGCCCTCCACGCCCGGCTCGAGTTCGACGAACGCGCCGTAATCGGTGATGTTGGTCACGCGGCCCTTGAGCTTGGCGCCGACCGGATACTTGGCGGAGACGCCTTCCCACGGATCGGCCTCGAGCTGCTTCATGCCGAGCGAGATGCGCTGCGTCTCCTGGTTCACCTTGATCACCTGGACCTTCACGGTCTGGCCGATCGAGAGAACTTCGGTCGGGTGGTTGACGCGGCGCCATGCGATGTCGGTCACATGGAGCAGGCCGTCGACGCCGCCGAGATCAACGAACGCACCGTAATCGGTGATGTTCTTGACCACGCCTTCGAGCACCTGGCCTTCCTTGAGGTTCTCGACGAGTTCCTGACGCTGCTCGGCGCGCGTCTCCTCGAGCACCGCGCGGCGGGAAACGACGATGTTGCCGCGCCGCTTGTCCATCTTGAGGATCTGGAAGGGCTGCGGAATGTTCATGAGCGGGGTGACGTCGCGCACGGGGCGGATGTCGACCTGGCTGCCGGGGAGGAAGGCGACGGCGCCGTCGAGATCGACGGTGAAACCACCCTTCACGCGGCCGAAGATCTGGCCCTCGACGCGCTCCTGCTTCTCGAAGGCGGCTTCGAGGCGGATCCAGCTTTCCTCGCGCTTGGCCTTCTCGCGCGACAGCACGGCCTCGCCGGCCGAGTTCTCGATGCGCTCGAGATAGACCTCGACCGTGTCGCCGACCTTGACGGAGGCGGGCTTGCCGGGCGTGGCGAATTCCTTGAGGGCGACGCGGCCTTCGGTCTTGAGGCCGACATCGATGATGGCGAGATCGTTTTCAATGCCGACGATCGTGCCCCTGATGACTGCGCCTTCCTGCATCTCGTTGTAGCTGAAGGACTCTTCGAGGAGGGCGGCGAAGTCTTCGCGGCTCGGGTTGAGCGCGCTTTCTGTGCTAGCCAATGTGTTCAGTCTCCTGGCGGTGCTTGTTCCGGCCGACGGTTGTATCCGGCGGTCTTCTCCCTGGGTCGTGAATATGCCCGGGAGCATGTGGACATGAGCAGGCGGTTAGAGGTTTCAAAATAAAAGTGAACGTCGCCGGGACCGTTGCCGAACACTGAAAGGTCAACGCGCGAAGCCCGTGCCGCATTCGCGGCAAACGCGCTTAACTCGTTGACTTGTCAATGATCCGGACGGCCTCGCCGAACGCGGCTTCTATACTCAAATCGGTGGTATCGAGCAAGTGCGCGTCGGGGGCAGGCCGCATGGGGCTGGTTGCCCTTTCGGCGTCGCGACGGTCCCTTTCCTTAGTATCTTCAAGGACTTGTGCCTCGGAGACATCCGCACCCGAATTCTTGAGTTCGAGCCAGCGGCGATGGGCGCGAACCTCGGGGCTCGCGGTCACGAAGATCTTCACATCGGCATCGGGGCAGACGACGGTGCCGATGTCGCGTCCGTCGAGCACCGCGCCCCTGTGCCCGCCCGGCGGGTTGGCCGCGAAATCGCGCTGGAACTGGAGGATGGCCGCGCGCACCGGCGCCATGACGGCGACGAGGGAGGCCGCTTCGCCCGCCTCGCGCGTGCGGATCGCGCGCTCGTCGATCCTCGACATGTCGAGCGCTTGCGCCGCGGCAAGGGCGGCTTGCTCATCGGCCGGATCGCCCCCCGCCGCGATCACCGCCACGCCGACCGCGCGGTAGAGGGAACCCGTATCGAGAAAGGCGAGGCCGTAATGCTGCGCCAGCCGGCGCGCGAGCGTTCCCTTGCCGGATGCGGCCGGGCCGTCGATGGCGATGACGAGGCTCACTGGCCCTGCCCGGCGAGGGTCGCGCCGAGGCCGCGCATGAGCCCGGCGAAATCGGGGAAGCTCGTCGCGATCATCGAGGCGTCGTCGATGGTGACCGGCCTCTGCGCGGCGAGCCCGAGCACGATGAAGGACATGGCGATGCGGTGGTCCATATGCGTCGCAACGAGGCCGCCGCCCTCAACATGGCCGGAGCGCCCCTCGACCGTCATCGAATCCTCCGTTTCGTGGACCTTGACGCCGTTCACCCTGAGGCCCGCCGCGGTGGCCGCGATGCGGTCGCTCTCCTTGACGCGCAGCTCGTGGATCCCGCGCATGATTGTGTTGCCGCTGGCGAAGGCGGCGGCGATGGCGAGCACCGGATATTCGTCGATCATCGAGGCCGCGCGCTCCGGCGGCACCTCGATGCCGCGAAGCTCGCTCGCGCGGACGCGGAGATCGGCAACGGGTTCGCCGCCCTCCTCGCGCTGGTTCATGATCTCGATGTCGCCACCCATTTCGATGAGCGTCGTATAGAGGCCCGCGCGATGCGGATTGAGCGTGATGCCTTCGACGGTGATCTCCGAGCCCGGCACGATGAGGGCCGCGACGACGGGGAAGGCGGCCGAGGACGGGTCGCCCGGCACGACGATGGGGCAGGGCGAGAGTTCGGGCTGGCCGGTGAGGTGAATGGCGACGGCGCCATCCTCGCGTGATTCGGTTTCGACCTTCGCCCCGAAGGCGCGCAGCATCAGCTCCGTGTGGTCGCGGGTCGGCACCTTTTCGATGACGGTGGTGACGCCGGGGGCATTGAGGCCGGCGAGCAGGATCGCGGATTTGACCTGCGCGGAAGCGACGGGGCTCTCATAGGTGATGGGCATGGTGTGGCGCGCGCCGGTGAGCGTGAGTGGCATCCGCCCGCCCTCGCGCGCATGGAAGATCGCGCCCATCTGCGTCAGCGGGGCGATGACCCGGCCCATGGGACGGCGCGAGAGCGATGCATCGCCGATGAAGGTGGCGGTGATCGGGTGGCCGGCGACGAGCCCCATGATGAGGCGGGCCCCCGTTCCCGAATTGCCGAAGTCGAGTGCCTCTGCGGGCTCCCGCAGCGCGCCGACGCCCACACCCCGGACACTCCAGGCGCCCTCGCCCGTGCGCGTCGCCTCAGCGCCGAGCTGGCGCATGATCTCGGCGGTGGCGAGCACGTCCTCGCCCTCGAGGAGGCCGGTGATCCGCGTCTCGCCGACGGCCAGTGCGCCGAAGATGAGCGCGCGATGAGAAATCGACTTGTCGCCCGGAACCCTGAGGCGTCCGGCAAGCGCGTGGGAAGGCTCGGCTATCAGGCTCGAATTCGGGTTTTGTGGTGCATGCGCCAAGGGTCGGATCCGTCAAAAATCGGGGAAAGAGGGTCCCGGCGAAGCGCAGGGCCGTGAGGCGGCGCACTGGCGCTCGCGAATAGGTTTTGACAGGAGCAACTTATCGTGGCAATGGGAAAATCCTTCGGGGCGCTGCCGCGGGAGCGGTGGGCAAGCCCTTGAAAAGCGAGCCAGAGACGCGGAATACCGCGAGGAGAATTCAGCTTGTCGAAACCGGAGTTGGGTACAAAGCGCGACTGCCCGAGCTGTGGCGCGAAGTTCTACGATCTGAACAAGAGCCCGGCCGTCTGTCCGAAGTGCAAGCACGAATTCGTGCCGGACACGGGCGTCAAGGCCCGTCGCGCCAGGCCCGTCGAAAAGCCCAAGGACAAGGTCGCGCCGCGTGCGTCGATCGTCTCCGACGAGGATGCGGACGTGTCGCTCGACGAGCTTCGCGATGAGGAGCTGGCGGCGGAGGGTCTCGGCGACGATATGCTCGAGGAGATCGAGGACGACAGCGGCGCCGATGACGATGCCTTCCTGCCCGACGATGAGGACGAGGAAGACGACGTCTCGGGAATCATTCGCGGCGTCAGCGAGGACGACGAGTAGAATTCCGGCGGCGCCAGGGCGCTTTTTTCTTCCGGTTCAAGGTTTTGCTTGATCAAAGAAGAAACGCGCCCTAAGTTCCGCCACCGCTGCGGGGTTCCCCAAACCCTTCGCGAAATCGGCGGGGCCATAGCTCAGTTGGGAGAGCGCTTGAATGGCATTCAAGAGGTCGGCGGTTCGATTCCGCCTGGCTCCACCAAACCTTCCC
>NZ_DAOKYX010000047.1:0-10804 GCF_035325945.1 Parvibaculum sp. | reverse complement strand
ATGCGTACAAGGAGGAAGCGAACGCGGCCGTGGCGAAGTTCTGGCCGGAGCGGACGAAACGCGCATGACATGACGGCATGAAATCGGCTACGAGCCTTGTGTTCGCGACATGAACCCAGAGGCCATACGGCGATGCTCATTCACTCCGCCAGAAACACGGAGTTCTTTTTCCACGAAGGCAGGAGCGACTATCTGCTCGTGACCTTCAACGAGATCGCCCTGCTTGCCGACGGCAAGAGCTATTGGGGCAAACCGATGATCGAGCGGGAAAACATCACCGCCATCGGCGTCGTCAGCCGCAAGCCGGACTGGTTCATGCCGGGCGACGACATCCGTGAGTTTCTCACCCGCCACGGCGACATCCTCCGCGGCTTCAAGGGCGACATCGTCCTCGTGGGCCACAGCATGGGCGCCTTCGGCGCCATCAAATTCAGCAAGGCGTTCGGCGCAACGACCGTCATCGCAAGCTGTCCCATATATTCGCTGAACCCGGCCATGCGCGGCCGCACGGATCGGCCCGATCCGCCCTTCTATGTGGAAGCGCTCCACAAGGACATGCATCCGCGACGCGAGGAACTCGGCGGGCGCATCTACATACTCCGCGACCCCTGGCACAACTGGCGCCGCTCATTCGAGAAATATCGCGACATAGGCTATGACGGCCTGTCGTTCGTCGATCTTCCGTTTACGGATCATGAGACGATAAAGATCTTTGCCCGGGACGAAAGATTTCCGAGGCTCATAGCTTTGGCCCGCTCGGGCGACGAGGCGCCCCTGAAAGCCTTTGTCCGCCAATGCCGATACGCATCGAGCCTGCGCCTGCAGATCGTCGCCGCGCACCGCGCCATCCGCCATCCCGCATCGGCCTATCGCATCTGGACCGGTAACCGGGAGCGCTTCTCAGCCCCCTATATGCTGCTTCTGAGCCGCGCCCTTGCCGCGACGATGCCCGGCGAGGCGCAGGAGATCGCGCGGCGCATGGTCGAGGTCGCGCCCGGCTTTGCACCCGGCCAGAAGCAGCTTGCGGCACTCATGGGGCAGGAACGCCAGATCGTCGACGCGAGGTCCCCGCGGGTCACCTGACCCACCGCAACGACGGCACTTTTCGGCCGAACGGCGAAAGGTTAGTGTAGCGCGAAATTAGGCACGATAGGCGGGGGCCTGAAGAACGGATGGACGACTTTCTGTCATTCAATGTGACGCTCGGCATCCTCGCCCTCAGCGTTGCCGGCATCATCTGGTCCGCCTGGCTCGAGCGGCGCCCGAGGGAGTTCGGCCGTGTGCGCCTCTTTCCGACAACGCCCGCTCTCCTCCTCTGCGGCATCATCGCCATCATCATGATCGTGCATCTGCGATCCTTTTACGGCGCGGCGCCTCAACGCCCGCTTTAGCCACCGGCAAGGCGAAACCCGGATGCGAATTATCTTTCCGAATTTTTTCGCGCCTCACCAGATCACGGGCGGCATCAAGATCGCCTATCGCTGCGCGGAAATTCTGAGCGAGAGCGGCTACGAAGCCATGATCTGGCAGCCCGCAGGGCCACCGACATGGCTCGACACCACCGCAGCCGTGATCGCCGAACTGACGGTCAGGATCGCGCCCGAAGACATTCTGGTTTTTCCCGAGGCGCTGAGCAAACCTTTCCTCGATCTGCTGAAGCAGAGGCCGCCTGCGACGAAGCTCCTCTTCTGCCAGAACCCCTACAATCTCTTCGGCAACGAATTCTTCGCCCGGCAGACGCCGCGCGAACTCGGATTCGCGAAAATCCTCTGCGTCGCTCACACCACGAGGAACATGCTGGCGCGCGTTTTCGGCTATGACGACATTGCCTTCATGCCGATCGCCGTCGATGCGGAAATATTCCGCCCACGCCAGAAGACGATGCAGATCGCCTTCTCGCCGCGCAAGCTGCGCTGGCACGCGGACATCATCCGCAGGCTCTTCGCCACCAAATTCCCGCATATGCGGCACATCCCGTGGAAGCCGATCGAAGGCGTCTCGGAAGCGCGCGCCGCCGAGATCATGGGCGAATCCCATGTCTATCTTGCGCTCGGCCATCTCGAATCCTGCCCGCTCATGTCTCTCGAGGCGATGTCCGCCGGCTGCGCGGTCGTCGGCTATCACGGCTATGGCGGGCTCGAATATGCGACGCCGCGAAACGGCTTCTGGCACTATAATGATGAGATCGAGGAAGTCGTGGACGACCTCCATCGTGCCGTCACCGGTATCGCGCAAGGCGATCCGCTCATCCACGCCATGATCGCCGAGGGGCGCGCCACCGCCGCTCGCTTCAACAGCGCGGCGATGCGCGACGCACTCACCGGCTTCATCCGGACGGTTGCAACGCCGCCCTCACCGGCTCTCACCGTCTGATCTCCCGCCTGTCATCGGCGCCCAAGCCATGCCCCACCTCTTTCAGTCGTTCTGGTCCGGCCCGCCGCTCAGCCTCTATGAAAGGCTCTGCCTCAAATCCTTCATCGATCACGGCCACCGTTTCGTACTCTACAGCTTCGACCCGAAGCTCGAGGCGCCCGCAGGCGTCGAACTCCGCGATGCGGCCGAAATCCTCGATCCGTCCGAGTTCTTCGTCTATCGGGGCAACGGTTTTGGCCGTGGCAGCCCGGCCGCCTTCGCCAATCTTTTCCGCTACGAGCTTCTGTCCCGCCTCGGCGGCTGGTGGGTCGATACCGATATGGTCTGCCTCTCGAGCAACATTCCCCCGGTACGGGCCTTCTACGCGAAACAGCATGACGGCCAGTTCAACAACGCCGCCCTCTGCTTCCCGCCCTGGCATCCCGTCATGCTGCGCTGTCTCGCCGAGGCGCGGCGCATGGGCCAGAACCTGATCTGGGGGCAGAGCGGTCCGGCCCTTCTCACGACCGTCCTCGAGCAGATCCTCTCCGGACGCGAGATCGCGCCGACCTGGCTCGCCTATCCGGTCCCGGTCCAAAACGCCTTCGCCATCCTGCGTCCGGAACGGACGGAATGGGTGGCGGAGCTTGCCCGTCCGAGTTGGTTCCTCCACCTCTGGAACGAGGCGCTGCGGAGCCGCGGCATCGACAAGAACAGGACGCCGCCTCCCGGCTCCTTCCTGCACGGCCTGTTCATTCGTCATGGAATTATCTGATCCAAACGCTTGGCCAAATAATTCGCCTTCTGTAGCTTTTGAATAAAATTTTTAGGAGAAGGTCGATGCTGATTCACTCGGGCCGGGACATGGAATTTCTTTTCCACTCCGGCGATACGGATTACCTCCTCATCAGCTTTGGGGAGATCGCCTATCTCGCCGACGGCAAGAACTTCTGGGGCAAGCCGATGGTCGAGCGGCGGCGTGTGAACGCGATCGGCGTTTCGGCGCGTTCACCCAACTGGTTTCCCCGCGCCGATGTGGAGGAGTTCGCCGCCAGGCACCGCGACCTGCTCGACCGCTTCAAGGGACGCATCATCACCGTCGGCCACAGCATGGGCGGCTATGCCGCGATCAAGCACAGCCGCCTTCTCGGCGCCTCGACCGTCGTCGTCACGGCCCCGCAATACACCATCGACCGCGCGGCCATCCCGAACGACACGCGCCAGCCCATCCCCTATTTCCGGCCCGAGCTTCACACCGGCATGCATCCGAAGCCGGACGAGATGTCGGGCGAGATCTACATATTCTGCGATCTTCAGCATTCCGGCCGGCCGCAATTCGACGCCTATGCGTCCTTGCGCCTTCCCAATATCCACATCGTCAATGTGCCGTCCGTCGGCCATGAAGTCTCGCGCGTCTTCGCACGGGATGACGGGTTTCTGGATCTCGTCGGCCTCTGCCGGGCTGGCGACCGGGCCGCGATCAACCGGTTCGTGAGGAAGCACCGCAAGCCGCTCCCCTTGCGTACTGCGACCGTCGCGCTGCGCGCGGCAAAAAGGCGCCCGGACCTTGCGCTCAGGATCTACGATCTCCACAAGAAGCGCTTCGGGCCCATCTACATCGCCATGCTATCGAAGGCGCTCACGGCGTCACGCCCCGCGGCCGCCGACGCGCTGCTCCTCGACGCGCTGGCCCTGAAGCCCGATCTCGCCGGCACGTCCTTCGTCTCGAGCCTCCTTGCGTCGCGAGGAAGAAGCACGGAAGCAATGGCGCTCGAAAACATCATACCGCCCGTCTGAACGCGATGCGGAGCGCCTTTCTCACGCTCCGCCACGGCGACCTCAGCGCCATCGTGGCGCCGGAGGCGGGAGGAAGCCTCGCCGCCTTCTCGGCCGGCGGCCGGCAGATGCTCCGCCCCTTCGACATGCGCGGGGCGGGCGCGGAAGCGGCGAACCCGCTTGCCATGGCCTGCTATCCGCTCGTGCCCTTCTCCAACCGGATCGCGCAAGGTCGCTTCACCTTCCATGGCCGCAGCATCGCACTCACGCCCGATCCCATCAGCCCGCCCCATGCGATCCACGGCATTGGCTGGCGCCGCGCATGGTCCGTGGAGGCGGTATCGGAGAGCGAAGCCACGCTCTCCCTTCGCCATGACGCGGGCGAATGGCCCTGGTCCTTCACCGCGCGCGAGACTTTCGCGCTCGACGACGAAGCGCTGACGATCACGCTCACACTCACGAACCGCGCCGGCGAGCCGATGCCGGGAGGGCTCGGCCTCCACCCCTTCTTTCCCGGCCGCGCCCGCGCGGGCCTTGAAGCCCACCTACCCTTCGTCTGGGAAACGGCACCCGATCGCCTGCCGCTGCGGCGTGCCGCCGTGCCGCCCGCATGGGATTTTTCGACGTCTCGCGCGCTTGTGCCGCTTGCGCTCGACCATTGCTTCTCGGGCGGCGGCGGGCCCGTTCTCATTGAATGGGAGGATTGCCCCCTCGCCCTTCGGCTGGAGCGGCAAGGCTCGGATCACCTCGTGATCTATACGCCGCAGGATGAGGATTTCTTCTGCGTCGAGCCGGTGAGCCATGTGCCCGACGCCGTCAATCGGCCGGAGGGGGCGGATGTCACCGGCCTCGTCGCCCTCGCCCCCGGCGCGGAAATGCGCCTTTCATGCCGCTTCGCGGTGATCGCGCGCTAAAGGTTCAGCGATCCCACGGGCCGCGCCGCCAGCCGCCTTGCCGGTCATGGCCGCGCTCATCCTCGCGGCGGGCATCGAAAACGCGGCTTCGCTCCTGCTGCAAGAGAGAAACGCCCCGCCGCTTGAAGAACGGCACCAGCACCACGCCAGCGACGAAGCCGCCTATATGCGCCCAGAAGGCGACGCCGCCCTGATCGGCAGGGCTTGCCAGCCCGCTCAGGAACTGGATCAGGAACCAGAAGCCGAGAACCGCCACGGCCGGAATGTTCACGACACGGATGAAAAACGGCAGCGGCATGATGAGGACGCGAATCCGCGCGAACGGGTGAAGAAGGAGATAGGCGCCGAGCACGCCCGATATGGCGCCGCTTGCCCCGATCATCGGCACATCGGATGAAGGCACCTGCAGTGCCTGCGCGAGCGCGGCGATCGTTCCGGCGAGGAGATAGAAGAGGAGAAACCTCGCCCGCCCCATCGCATGCTCGACATTGTCGCCGAAAATCCAGAGATAAAGCATGTTGCCGCCTATATGGGCGAGCCCGCCATGCATGAACATGGATGTGAAGATCGTCGCCCAGGCGGGAATGGCCGCGGTCTGGCCGCCGATGGCAAGGCCGAAGACATTCGCCGGAACCATGCCGTAAAGACGCGCCGCATGTTCGGCTTCCGCGTCGGACAGCGTGATCTGCCAGAGGAACACCGCCACGCAGAGAGCGATGAGCCCTATGGTGACGACCGGCAGTCCGGGCTCGGCATTTTCATCGGAAATGGGAAACATCCAGCACCTCGCAGCGGGAGTGCATATGCCGGACGCCGCTCCGGGCCGCTAGCGCCGCCGGACCTCTGCGGGCTCGAACACGGCTTCCCGCGTCGTTTCGAGCGCTTTCGTCTGGGCCTCGGACGCTTCGGCGAGCGGGCGTGCCGCCGCAGCGGCAGGCTCCGACGAATCCTGCCGGAAGAACGTATAGGACAGCGTGATCGTGCGGACGTTCTTCGCGCTCGTATCCGTCAGCATCTCCGGATCGACATAGAAGACGACCGGCATGCGCGCGCTCTCGCCCGGCTTCAGCCTCTCCTCGGTGAAGCAGAAGCATTCCGTCTTGGTGAAGAAATATCCGGCCGGATCGGGCGTCACATTGTAGGTCGCGCGCGCCACGATGGTTTCGTTCGAAAGGTTCTTCGCCGTGTAGAACACCGTCGTCGGCAGGCCGATATGGGTCTTGACCGCCGCCTCCTCCGGCTTGAATTCCCAGTCGAGGCCCGGCGCCACATTGCTGTCGAGGCGGACGGTGATTTCGGGTCCGATGGCATCCGGCTGGCGCTTGTAGCTCTCGCCGTCGAGCGAGCGCTGCACGGTGACCGCGCCGCCATAGCCCGTCGCCTCGCAGAACCAGCGATAGAGCGTCGGCGAATAGGAGACGGCCACCGTCATGATGCCCAGCAGAACGAGCGACAGCGCAACGGAAGGCAGCTTCTTAGAGCGGAGCGGCGAAGACATGCCCCGAAACTAGGGTGGCCGTCACGCTGCGGCAAGCCCTGTTTTCCGCCCTCGGCGGCGCCCCGCAACTCGCTGCGAGGCTCTTGGGTTTTGCGGCATTTCCGGCCATGCTGCACCGAACGGGGAAGCGGGCGCTAAAGCCCGCGATAACGGCCAACGAAGCCGGCAAAAAACGACGGCCCCGCCCGAATGAGGGCCGCAAGGGGAGGTTGAAGTGAGACATTCTGGCGCAGCCCGGGGCTCGATCCCGCATCTCGCATTGCTTGCGGCTTTTCTGGCGGCGGCAGCACCTCTGCCGGCGCAGGCGGACGAAGCGCCCGAAAAGAACGCAACCGCCATCGACGAAATGGTCGTCACCGCAACCGGATATGGCGAAGCGCGCTCGACCCATCCCGGCAACATCACGAAAATTCCCGGCGACGAAGCCGACTTCGTGAAACCGCGCCAGCCGGCCGAGCTTCTGAACCGCGCGCCCGGCATTGACATCCAGCAGGGAAGCGGCGTCGAGCATCTGACGGCGATCCGCTCGCCCGTCCTCACCGGCACGGCGGGCGCGGGCTCCTTCCTCTATCTCGAAGACGGCGTGCCGATGCGCGCGGCGGGATTTGCCAATGTCAACGAACTCATGGACGCCATGGTCGAAGGGGCGGGCGGCATCGAGATCGTGCGCGGCCCCGGAAGCGCGCTCTATGGCTCCAACGCCGAACACGGCCTCATCAACATTCTGAGCCGCGCCCCTTCCGAGGCGCCGGAAGGATCGCTCACCGGCGAGATCGGCCCGCATGGCGTGCGCAATCTCGACGGAACAGCATCGACGACCATCCGCGAGAGCGACGGCACGGGCCACGGCTTTCGCGGCACTTTCGCGCTCGGCGAGGATGGCGGCTTCCGCGCGAATTCCGGCTATGGCCAGCAGAAGGGCCAGTTCCGCTACGACCTGACGATGCCGGACACGACGCTCCGCGCGACGCTCACCGCGATGAACCTCAATCAGGAAACGGCGGGTTATGCGTCGAGCTACAAGGACCCCGCGATCTACAAGGCCAACGCCAATCCCGAAGCCTATCGCGATGCCTGGGCCGTGCGCGGCGCGGTCAGGATCGAGCACGATCTCGGCAACGGGCAGAAGATCGCGCTGACACCCTATATGCGCACCAACGGCATGAACTTCCTCATGCACTTCCAGCCCGGAACGCCCGTGGAGGAGAACGGCCACTGGTCCGGCGGCCTGCTCGGCAGCTACGCGCTGGCGCTCAAAGGCGGCCACAGGCTCATTCTCGGCCTCGACACCGAATATACGAACGGCTATCTGCGCGAAATCCAGTCCTCGCCCACCATCCCCGGCGCGGGCGGCTATGTGACGGGCGTGCATTATGACTACGACGTGAAAGCGCTCGTCGCCGCGCCCTATCTCCATTCGGTCTGGCAGCTCGGCGAGCGCACGGAGCTGACGGCGGGCCTGCGCTACGAGATCACGCGCTACGACTATCGCAACAACACGGCGAGCAATCTCACCGGCCGCTTCCTGCGCCCCGGAAACCGCACCGACACATTCGGCAATCTGACGCCCAAGCTCGGCATCACCCATGTCTTCAGCGAGGAGATCATCGGCTTTGCCAATCTCGCACGCGCCGCGCGCGCGCCCCAGACCGCCGATCTCTACCGGCTGCAAACGGGCCAGAACCCGAGCGCGATCAGATCGGAAACTCTCGACAGCATCGAGATCGGCGCGCGCGGAAAGATCGATCGCGTGCGCTACGAGCTTGCCGCCTATTTCATGAAGAAGCGCAATTTCGCCTTCCGCGATGCGAACGGCGACAACATCACCGACGGCCGCACGAAGCATGCCGGCATCGAGGCCGAGATCGCGGCGCCGCTCCTCTGGAACTTCGACATCGCGGCCTCCGCCTCCTACGCGCACCACACCTATGATTTCACCGACATCATCACCAAGCCGGGATATGCGCCCGAATCGATCCTCCCCGGCAACGACATCGACACCGCGCCCCGCACGGTGGCGAATGTGCGCCTCGGCTACGCCTTCGACGAGGATCGCGGCCGGGCCGAGATCGAATGGGTTCATCTCGGCGCCTACTGGATGGATGCCTCCAATTCCAGCCGTTATCCGGGCCACGATCTCTTCAATCTGCGGACGGAATACAGGCTCACGGAAAATTTCACGATTTTCGGCCGTCTGATGAACGTTTTCGACAAGCGCTACGCCGATCGCGGCGATCTTTTCTGCCTGCCTGCGCCAACCGGATGCAAGTCGCGCTATTTCCCGGGCGAGGACAGGGCGCTTTACGTAGGCACCACCATCAGCTTCTAGCCCGGCAGGGCAGCTAGGGGTGGGAGAGTAGCGCGCCTTGGACTAGTCTCCCGTCCATGTGGCTGATTACGCATCTCTGGCCGGTTCTGGCGGCCGTCATCCAGTTCGCCGCCATGGCGTTCGCGGCTGGCCATGCCATGCTGACCAAAAGCGATGTGCGCTCCGCCGTCGGCTGGGTCGGCTTCATCGTTCTGGTGCCGTTCTTCGGCTGGCTGATCTATTTCCTTTTCGGCATCAATCGCATCCAGCGGCGCGCGCGCGAGCTGCGCGGCGTCAAGCTCGCCAAGCCGCTCGTCATCTCGGCCGGTCAGCAACGGGGGCATTTTCCTGTCGCAAGCGACGAGGAGCTTCGCCGGCTCGAGAGCTTCGCCCGCTTCGGGCTGAAGCTCCTGCCCGAGAATTTCGAGCCCGCCAACAGGATCGGGATTCTCGAGAACGGCGACGAAGCCTATCCCGCCATGATCGCCGCCATCGACGGCGCGAGGCACTCCATCGCGCTTTCGACCTACATCATGAACAATGACAGGGCCGGACGCATCTTCGTCGACGCGCTGACGCGCGCCGTCGAGCGCGGCGTGCGCGTGCGCGTGCTCATCGATGGCGTGGGCTCCTGGTATTCGCGCCCCTCGCTCATACCGCTCCTGCGCGAGCGTGGCATCAATTATGCGCGGTTCCTGCATTCGTTCATGCCCTGGCAGATGCCCTATCTCAACATGCGCAACCACCAGAAGATTCTGGTGGTCGATGGCAGGACGGGTTTCACCGGCGGCATGAACATCGCGGAGGGCAATCTCGTCCGCAACAATCCGCGCAAGCCCATCATCGACTATCACTTTCACGTCGAAGGTCCGGTGGTGCACCAGCTCATGCACACCTTCGCCCATGAGTGGGAGTTCACGACGGGCGAAATCCTCGACGGGCCGGACTGGTTCCCCGACGAGGCCGCAAGCGGCATCGACGGCGACACGATCGCGCGCGCCCTTCCCGCCGGCCCCGACATGGGCATGAACCCGATCCGCTGGACGCTGCTCGGCGCCCTTTCGGAAGCGCGCGAGCGCATTCGCATCGTGACGCCCTATTTTCTCCCCGATGCGACCCTCGGCGCGAGCCTTTCGCTTGCCGCCATGCGCGGCGTCGAGGTCGATATCGTCCTGCCGGGCACGAACAATCTTCCCTTCGTGGACTGGGCCGCGACGCCTCAGCTTCTCTGGCTCATCGAGGCCGGGTGTCGCGTCTGGAAATCGGAAGGCCCCTTCGAGCACACCAAGCTCATGACGGTCGACAATGTGTGGTCGACCGTCGGCTCGGCTAACTGGGACGGCCGCAGCCTGCGCCTCAATTTCGAACTCAATCTCGAATGTTACGGCGGCGCTTTCGCCGCCCGGCTCGCCCGCATCATCGATGGCAAGATCGCCGCCGCGCGGCCCGTGACCTATCAGGAGATCGCCGGCCGCCCCCTGCCGGTGAAGCTCCGCGATGCTTTCGTCAGGCTCGCCTCGCCCTACCTCTGATGGCCCCCTGCCTGCGGCGCCGCCGTCCTATGCGCGGGCGCGCGGGAGCGATAAGCTTTGCGGCAGCGTCGGGGTAAATCCGGGAGCGGAAGGCATGACCGGGATGAACGAAAAATCGGACAGGACGGCCGAGGAGCTTCAGGCCGAGGTGGATGAGTTGACGAAAGCCCTTGAGGACGCGAAGGCGGCCCTCGCCGAAAAGACCGCCGCGCCCGGCGAAGAGGCGCGCTCCGCCTTCGAGACGGCCGAGGAGATCGGCGAGCGCATGCAGGAGGGCCTCGCGGACCTTCAGCAAAGGATCGACAGGAATCCCGTGCCGAGCGCCCTCATCGCCCTTGCCATCGGCTTTCTTCTCGGCCGCGTCTTCTCGCGATAGGAGAACCGCCATGCTCGATCCGACCCCCAATATGCGCCGCCTCGCCGA
>NZ_DAOKYX010000046.1:0-12618 GCF_035325945.1 Parvibaculum sp. | reverse complement strand
AGAGCTCGAATTCCAGAACCATCCCGTCATATGCCGGCACGACATGATCCGGCAGCTCGGACATGAGCTTGCGGTAGTCGAGATCGATGTGAAGGTTCGTGAGCACGCCCTGGGACGCCGTCGAGCGGGCCAGCCATTCGAGCGCCAGATCGACATGCGCATGCGTGGGATGCGGCGTGTACCGCAAGGCATCGACGATCCAGCTTTCTATGCCATCAAGGATGGCGAAGCTCTCATCGGGGATGCCGACGACGTCGCTTGAATATGCGAGCGGCCCGAAGCGGAAGCCCAGAGAACGGACCTGACCGTGGTCCTGATCGAATGGGATCGCCTCGATGGTGCCGCCAGCACCTTCGACGCGAATGGGCGTGCCCATGTCCTCGATGCGATGCGCGTTGAGGATCGCCGGATAGCCGGAACCTTCTTCCTGCTCGAAGCAGTAGCGGAAACGCGCTGTGAGCGTCCTCGCGGTCGCCGCATCCATCCAGACGTCGACGCGGCGGCGCCCGTTATGCGCCACCATGCGCAGATCGTCGATGCCGTGGCATTGGTCGGCATGATCATGCGTGAAGAGAACGCCGTCGATCCATTGCACGCGCGCGTCGATGAGCTGCTCGCGCATGTCCGGCGACGTATCGACGAGCACGGTCGTCCTCTGATGCGGGTCCTTGTCCCATTGCTCGACCAGAAGCGAGCAGCGGCGGCGGCGGTTCTTCGGCTCCTTCGGGTCGCAAGCGCCCCAATGACCACCGATGCGCGGAACACCGCCGGACGAACCGCAACCAAGAATGGTGGCGCGCATTTTCATGTGCCGAACACCGCTTCGCGTGGAACGCGCGAAAAGAGCCTGAGGAAGTTCTCGCTCGTTGCGCGCCCGAGCGTCTCGACGTCGACATCCTTCAGCTCCGCGACCCTGGCGGCGGTATGCACGACGAAAGACGGCTCGTTGCGCTTGCCGCGCTTCGGGATCGGCGCGAGATAAGGCGAATCCGTCTCAACCA
Source organism: Parvibaculum sp. (assembly GCF_035325945.1). Lineage (GTDB taxonomy): Bacteria > Pseudomonadota > Alphaproteobacteria > Parvibaculales > Parvibaculaceae > Parvibaculum. The sequence goes on along the minus strand of NZ_DAOKYX010000046.1, from coordinate 11,617 downwards.
GAAGCCGATCCAGTGGAATGCCGCGCGCCGTCTGCTGAAGTTCTGCCGCGCTCTTGAAGGTCACGATGCCCGAAAGCGAGATGTAGAAGCCGAGGGACAGCGCATGCTCGGCGAGCCGGGCGCTCGATGTGAAGCAATGGAGAAGGCCCGGGAAAGCACCCTTCCCCATTTCCTCGTCGAGAATTCGCGCCGTATCTTCATCCGCATCGCGCGTATGCACGATGAGCGGCAGCGCTGTCTCACGAGCCGCCGCGATGTGGGCGCGAAACGATTTGATCTGCGCTTCGCGCGGTGCATGTTCATAATAATAGTCGAGGCCCGTTTCTCCGATGCCGACCACCTTGGGGTGCTTGGCAAGCTCGACAAGGCGTGCCGTATCAACTTCGGGCTCGCTCGCGGCTTCATGCGGATGAATGCCGACCGAGCAATAGACATTCGAAAATCGTTCGGCAATCGCGCGTATACGGTCGAATTCCGACACCTTGGTCGAAATCGTCACCATGAGCCGCACGCCGGCCTGTTCCGCGCGCTCGATTACCTGATCGACTTCCGAGGAAAAATCCGGGAAGTCGAGATGGCAATGGCTATCGACAAGAACGGCCATTCGTCAGCCTTCTGACGGTTCATCCACCAGGCGCGGGAAAACTCCCTGCGGCGCGGGCAGCGGAACTCCGGCTTTCAGGGGATGCGCCTCGATATGCTCGAACTGGCGATGGTTTTCAGGCACCGACAGAAGATCGAGAAGCCGCGCCGTCGAAGCCGGCATGACGGGTTGCAGAAGCAGCGCGGCATGCCGCACCACCTCGATGGTCACATAGAGAACGGTCGCCATGCGTGCGGGATCGCTCTTGCGCAGCGCCCAGGGCTCCTGCGAGGCGAAATAGCGGTTCGCAGCGCTCACCACTTCGAACACGGAAGCGAGATAGGCATGAATTTCGAGCCGTTCCATCTGCTCGCGCGTCGCCGGCAGCAATCCGGCCGCGGCGCTCAGAAGCGCCATGTCCTCGTCGCTCAGTGCGCCGCGCGCGGGCACCTTGCCGTCGCAATTTTTCGCGATCATGGAGAGCGAGCGTTGCGCAAGATTGCCGAGATCGTTGGCAAGATCCGCATTAACGCGGTTCACCACCGTCTCGTGGCTGTAGCTTCCATCCTGACCGTAAGGCACCTCACGGCAGAAGAAATAGCGGATCTGATCGACGCCATAGGCGTCGGTGAGCGTGAACGGGTCGATCACATTGCCGACCGACTTCGACATCTTCTCGCCGCGGTTATAGAGGAAGCCGTGGCCGAAGACGCGCTTCGGCAGCGCGACGCCCGCCGCCATCAGCATGGCAGGCCAGATCACCGCGTGAAAGCGCACGATGTCCTTGCCGATGATGTGCACATCCGCCGGCCAATACCGCTTGAAGAGCTTGTTGTCCGTATCCGGATAACCGAGGCCGGTGATGTAGTTCGTCAGCGCGTCGACCCACACATACATCACGTGATCGGGATCGCCGGGCACTTCGATGCCCCAGTCGAGCTTCGAGCGCGCGCGCGAAATCGAAAGGTCCTTGAGGCCGCGCTTGACGAAGGCGACCACCTCGTTGCGCCGCGAGGCCGGCTGGATGAAGTCGGGATTCTTCTCGTAAAGCTCGAGAAGCCTGTCCTGATAGGCCGAGAGCCGGAAGAAGTAAGTCTCTTCCTCCATCCACTCGACGGGCGTGCCCGTGGGCGCGAGCTTCTGCCCGCCCTCGCCCGTGGTGAGTTCGTCCTCGCCATAAAAGGCTTCGTCGCGAACCGAATACCAGCCCGAATAGGAGCCGCGATAGACGTCGCCATTCTCCGCCATCTTCGTCCAGATGTACTGGCAGGCCAGCGTCTGGCGGTCCTCGATCGTGCGGATGAAGTCGTCATTCGACGCATTGAGCCGCTCGGCCATGGCCTTGAATTTGGGCGCCATCTCGTCGGCGAGTTCGCGGGCCGTGATGCCTTTCGAGCGCGCCGTCTGCACCATCTTCTGGCCGTGGTCGTCGACGCCCGTGAGGAAGCGCACGTCATAGCCGTCGAGGCGCTTGTAGCGCGCGATGACGTCCGTCGTGATCAACTCATAGGCGTGCCCGATATGGGGCGGCCCGTTGGGATAGGAGATGGCCGTGGTGATATAGAAGGCCTTTGGCGCCGTCATGACGTTTCGCGAACCTGTCGAGATGAGCGCCTGTCAGGCGCCCGGCAGCTTCCGAGGATATGAAATCCGGTTGCCACCAAAAATGCGAGAATTCCAGAATACGGCGCAGATCATGCTCCGGTCCGTTCGCCGGCGACGCTTTCAAGCATCGAAAAAACGTTCAGGATCACGAGCTTGCGATCCGTGTTGAGCGTTTCCGCCCGGGCGACCGTCTGGCTGATCTTTTCCCACACCTCGACCCATCTATCAAGGCCGGCGCCCGCCGCGAGGCGGGCCATGGCGGCGCCCTCTCCGGCGACGAGATCGGGCCCCGCGCCCACGCCCGCGCCGCAGCGCACCAGGCGCTGCAGCCAGTCGCCGAGGAGGTCGGTGAAGGTTTCGTAAGCGTCATCCGCGCCGCGCCTGCCCACCTTGTCGGCAAAGGCGTGGAGGCCCTTCACGTCGAGCCTCGGCAGGGGCTTCAGAAGCGCCACAAGCTCCTTGTAGAGATCGAGACCGCCGCCCTCGGCAATGGAAAGCGCCCTGCCCGCGCTCCCCTCGGCGAGCCTGGCGATGGCCGCCCGCTCCTCCTCATTCGCCTTCACGTCATTGGCGGCGAGAACGCCTGCAATATCCGCGTCGGCAAGCGGTTTCATCGCGAGCGTGCGGCAGCGCGAGCGGATGGTCGGCAGCAGCCGCCCCGGCTGATGGCTGATGAGGACGAAGAGGCCGCGCGCCGGAGGCTCCTCCAGAATCTTGAGAAGCGCGTTTTCCGCGTTCACGTTCATGTCGTCGGCTGCATCGACGATGGCGACGCGCCAGCCATCCGCGCCCGCGCTCATGCCGAAGAAGCTCGCCGTGCGGCGCACCTCCTCGACGGTGATGACGGTCTTCAGCCGCTTGGCCTTCTCGTCATAGGGGCGGCGTATGACGAGAAGGTTCGGGTGGCTCAGCGCCGCGACCTGACGGAAGGCGGGCGAGCTCTCCGGGACCGACAGATCGCGCGCGCCCGCCGCCCTCGCGAAATCGGGCGTCCCATAGGTCTGAACGAAGCGCGCGATCCTGTAGGCGAGCGTCGCCTTGCCGATCCCCTTGGGGCCCGTCAGCAGCCAGGCGTGATGCATCCGCCCGCTCATGAAGGCATCGAAAACCGCGCGCTCGGCCTCGTCCTGGCCGATCATCCGCGCTGTCTCGCGCGGATGCGGAAAGGCGTCGAGCCGGTCGCTTTCGGGAAAATCGCTCATGCTCTTTGGTAGCACGGGCCGAGCCGGTCAGTCACCGGGTGCGGGCGTAAGCAGGCGCTCAGGGCTGGCCCGCCGCCTGGCTCAACTGGGCGACATAGGTCTTGAAGCGCGCGAGCGAGCCGCCATCAAGGTTCACCTGAACCATGACGTTCTGCAACGGATCGACCTGCTTCTTGTCCACCAGCACTTCGTAATAAAGGTGATTGCCCGTGGCGAGGCCCGATGCGCCGATATAGGCGATCACCTGCCCCTTCTTCACTCTGGAGCCGGGACGCAGGCCCGTCGCGAATTTGGAAAGGTGGGCATAGGCCGTTTCCACCCGGTCATTGTGCCGGACGCGGACATAGCGCCCGTAATTGCCGCGCCATCCGAGATCCTCGATCACGCCATCTTCCGCCGCATAGACCGGCGTGCCCTTCGGCGCCGCGTAATCGACGCCCTTGTGAAACTTCCGCACTTTGAGAACGGGATGGATGCGCCAGCCCCAGGGCGAGGTCATCCGGGCGTTGCGCACCGGCGAGCCGAGTTCGAGCGGCATGTAGCCCCGCCCGCTCTCCTCCACGAAGGCGACCGCGCCACTGCCGGTCTCGTAACGATAGACGCGATGCTCCTGCCCGTAGACGGAAAGCTGCGCATAGCGCATCACATGCGTGGCGGAAGAAGCAGCACCCGCCGATGTCGTCTCATAGACGACAGTGAATTTCGCGCCCCTGGAAGGCGCGGCCGGAACGTCCGGGTCGTAGCTGAAGGCCGCGATAACGTCGTCGGCGACGCTTGCCGGAATCTTCGCCGCGATCAGATCCTGCCTGAAATCATGCGTCACATGGCCGTTTCGCGTCGTGACGCCGACGGCCCAGTCCTTCGCGGCAGCCTGCCTGTCGCCGAGCGAATGGAACTTGCCGTCATTGCCCGCGACGACCGTCAGGTCCTTCGCCGCGCCGGTCTGGACATGCAGCGCGACGAGCTGGCGTTTGGCGGGGTCAGTGCCGCGCACCGAAAATTCGATTTTCGATCCCGCCGCCAGCTTTTCGACATCGATGAAGTCGCCAAGCGCCCTCAGCGCCGCCTCGCGCTGTTCCTTCGAGATGCCTTCACGAAGAAGCACCTTCGAAAGCGTATCGCCACGCGCGAGCGTCACCGTCCGGTTGGCCACGACGCCAAGGCGGCTTGCGGATGAATTGAGAATGGCTGCGCTCACATCGCCTTCCGTATCGGAAGAGACGTTCCCGCTAGGAATGCTCAGCGTGCCGAGCGTATTCGCATGCGACGCCGGAGCGCTTGCCAGAAAGAATGCGGAGGAGCAAAGAACCGCGCCGATGACGGGCAACAGATCGCGCTTCTTCTCTCGCTCGGTCATGCGCGGATTTCCCCTGCGATGGCGGCGAGCCTCAGTGTCCCCGGCCCGCGACGAATGTGCTTCTATAGGCGAAGGTTTCCGTCGCGGTCAAACACGAATTTACCATGTTGGATCAATGGCTAGGGCGATAGCCTTGAAGTCACACTGTGCCATATTTGTTGCGCCACCTCGGCCTCGCTCAGTGTCGCGTCCATGACGGCGCAGCGCTCGGGCTCGGCCTCGGCAATGGCAAGAAATGCGTTCCGTAATGTCTCGTGGAAGCGCATCTCCATTCGCTCATAGCGATCTTCCGCGACCTCCTCCGTGGGCGACTTATCCACAGGGGCGCGCCCCTTGGCGCGGGCAAGGCCGATCTCCGGCGGCAGGTCGAGGATGAGCGTCAGAGCCGGCATATCCTCGCCGATAACCATGCGCGAGAGCGAGCGGATGACCTCCGCGCCGAGCCCCTGCGCCACGCCCTGATAGGCGAATGTGGAATCGACGAAGCGGTCGGAAACGACCCATGCCCCCCGCGCCAGCGCCGGTCTGATCGTCCGGGCAAGGTGGTCTTCGCGCGCGGCGAAATGAAGCAGCGCCTCCGAAAGCGGCGTCCAGCGCCCCGGCTCCCCCGTCACCAGGAGTTGCCGAATTGCCTCAGCTCCCTCGGCGCCGCCCGGCTCGCGCGTGACGACGACCTCGTGGCCCCGTTCGGCCAGGCGGGCGGCCAGCAATCGAAGCTGGGTCGACTTGCCAGCGCCCTCGCCGCCCTCCAGCGTGATGAACCGTTGCCGGCCCAACGGGATCAGCTTCCGAAAATCATGTGGCGCAGCGCATGCGCCGCGCGGCCGAACATTCCGAGCCGGTCCACATTGGCGCCCGCCAGCAGCGGAATTTCCTGCACGGGCTTGTCAGGCACCTCGACGCGCAGCGTGCCGACGCGCTGGCCCGCCGCGATCGGCGCCGGGATGGGAGCGGTATAGTTCACCGAGACCTTCATGGCCTTGCGCTGATCCGGCGTCATGATGAGGTTGACGTCGTTGGCGGAAACGAGCGGCACCTGGCCGTAATTGCCTTGCCAGACAGGCGCGTTCTCGATGACGGCGCCAGCGGCGAAGAGCTTGTACTGCTTGAACGCACGGAAGCCCCAGTCGAGGATGCGAACGCCTTCCTCGGCGCGCGCCTTTTCGCTGGTCAGCCCGTTGATCACGAGGATGAGGCGCCGGTCGCCGCGCTTGGCCGAAACGACGAGCCCATAGCCCGAGGCGGAAGTGTGGCCGGTCTTCAGCCCGTCCACCGTCGGGTCGAGAAAGAGCGCCGGATTGCGGTTGTGCTGCGTGATGCCGTTCCAGGTGAACTCTTTTTCGCTGAAGTAGTGATAGTACTCCGGGAAGTCGTAGATGATGTGACGCGCCAGCCGCGCCAGATCATGCGCCGTCATCATCTGGTCGGGATCGGGCCAACCCGTCGAATTGGCGAAGGTCGAATTCGTCAGACCGATTTCCTTCCCCCGCTCCGTCATCGCATTGGCGAATTCGGGCTCCGAGCCCTTGAGCGCTTCGGCGACCGCGATGCAGGCATCGTTGCCGGACTGGACGATGATGCCCTGAATGAGCGTCTCCACCGGAATGCGCGAGCCGAGCTGAGCGAACATGGTCGAGGAGCCCGAGGCCGCGCCGCCCGCGCGCCAGGCATGTTCGCTGACGGGGAATTCGTCCGTGAGTTTCACCGTTCCGGCCTTCAGAGCGTCGAAGAGCATCGACAGCGTCATGAGCTTGCTCATGCTCGCAGGATGCATGCGCGTGTCGCCATCCTTGTCCCACAGCACGTCGCCCGTAGCGCCATCCATCAGCACCGCATATTGCGCGGTCGTGTCGAAGGCCATGGCTGGCCGCGACACGAGCATCGCAACGGCAAAGGCCGCGGCGACAAGTGTGAGGATGGGCTTCAATCTCGTCATGGGTGACGCTCCCTATTCCGGCTCAAAGATACTGAACGCTGACGGCTACGGCCGCCCTCTCACTCGACTATGATCCGCGCCCCGGCATGGCCCTTGCCGATCACATCCTGCAAGGAGGCGTCGGCGGAAGGCACGTCGGCGAGTGGCCCGACGCGCACGCGGTAAAATCTGGCGCCGTCGACCATGGTCGATGTTACCTGCACATTGCGAACGCCCTCGGCGAGCAGGCGCTGATGCACGGCTTCCGCATTGGCGAAGCTGCGGAAGGCGCCGGCCTGAACGAAGATGTTCGTTCCGGCGGGCACGGCCACCTGCTGAACCGTTTCCGGCAGCGGCGCCGGATTGCTGCTCGCGACCTGCGTCTCCTCGCCGATCGGCCGCATCGTCGTCTTGCTCGCGGGCGTGCTCGTCGCAACCGGCGAGGACGGGAGGGGCGATGCGGAAACCGGCGCCGATTTCACGCCTGCAGGCGCGGCGAGTTCGGTCGTGCTGACGACGCCGGGCCTGGAGGCCGTCGCGACCTTCCGCTCGCTTTCGTCGGTAACGGGCTTCGGCGCGATGAAGCTGTCCTGGCTCGATGCGACTTCCGTGACATTCGTTCCGGGGACGCCAGGCAGCGGCGCCCGGCCGACATACTGCACGCGCACCTTTGCGGTCCCCTTGCGGTCGTAGCCCAGAAGCTCCGCCGCCTTGCGCGACAGGTCGATTTCGCGGCCATTCACGAAAGGCCCGCGATCGTTGACGCGCACGACAAGGGAGCGGCCGTTCTCGAGATTGGTCACGCGCACGAGAACCGGCATCGGCAGCGTCGGATGCGCGGCAGTCAGCGCCTCCTGATCGAAGACCTCGCCGTTCGCGGTCGACTTGCCGTGAAATTGCGGGCCGTACCAGGAGCCGATGCCCGTGGCGTCGTAATTTTCATCCTCATGCGGATAATACCAGATGCCGTTGATCTGATAGGGCTTGCCTACCTTGTAGCTGCCGCCCTGCCCGACGACAGGAGGCTGCTTGCTCGTCGTGCAGGCCGCGAGCGCCAGCGGCAGAAACAGGACGGCCGCCCACGCAAACGGCGTCCGGCCCCGTGCGATTTCCGCGCGGCAGGCCATTTCGGATGCTGAACCGGTCATTCGGATACCCCTTGTTCCGCGCGAACATGTCGACCCGGAAGAGGCACGGCTGATCTCCTTCCGTCCCCCGACTCACGCGCACGAACATAAGGGAAGCTTATAGTCAGCCCTTGTTTGGGCGGCAAGCTGACCGGGCGAATTTGGCGGTAACGCGCCCGGGCTTTCCTTTGCGCCGCGCGCAAGTTAACGATTGGGGACCATAACTCTTCAGCGCCGACCGGAGGCAAGATGATGAGCAGCGCAAAGGCGGCCTCCGCCAGCATCGCGGAACAAGGAAAGTCCCTCACGGAAGGGCTGGTCGGCCTCATCCGCAGGAAGCCGGTTGCTTCCCCGGACCTCGAAAGCGCAGCCCTCTTCACCCTCGATGCGGTCGCCAACATTCTAGCCGGGCGGAATTCAGCCCCCGGCAAGGTGCTGCTCGCCTGGTGGCAGGACAAGTCGCGCTCGAATGTCGCGCCCGATCCCGAACAGCTTGCCTTCCTGATGGGCGGCCTCTGCCACATTCTGGAAACAGACGACCTCCACCGGGAGTCTGTCGTGCATCCGGGCTGCGTGGTCGTGCCAGCGGCCTGGGCGCTCGCCGAGCGGCGCCGTGCGGACGGCCGCGCGCTTCTGGAAGCGGTGCTTCACGGCTTCGAGGCGACGACGCGCGTCGGCATGGCGGTCGGGCCCGCGCATTACCGGATTTGGCATAACACGGCGACCTGCGGGCCTTATGGCTCGGCCATGGCGGGCGCCGCGCTTCTCGGCCTTTCGGACGAGGCCGCAGTTCACGCTCTCGGCAACGCAGGCAGCCAGTCGGCGGGGCTCTGGCAGTTTCTCGAAACCGGCGCGATGACGAAGCACCTCCATGCGGGGCACGCCGCCGAAGCGGGCCTCAAGGCCGCGCTTCTCGCCTCGTTCGGCTTCACCGGTCCCGCCCGGATTCTCGAGGGCGAGAAGGGCTTCTTTCGCGCCGCCTGCCCCGACGCCGATCCCGATGCGGTCCTGCGCGCGGCGGATGCGCCGTGGCAGCTCGTGCGGACCTCGATCAAGCCGTGGCCGTCCTGCCGCCACACACATCCGGCTATCGACGCCGCCGAGGAATTGCGCACCGCCATTGCTGGTCGCGAAATCGTCTCCGTCGAGGTCGACACCTATCAGGCCGCGCTCGACGTCTGCGACCGTCCCGTCGCCACGAGCGACTATGAGGCGAAGTTCTCGCTCCAGCATGCGGTGGCCGCCGCGCTGAGCCTGCCCATTGTCGATTTCGAGGCGTTCGGGGCCGCCGCGCGCGACGAATGCGCCGCCCTCGCGCTAAAGGTCGCCATCCATGCCCGCGACCCCTATCGCGCGGCCTATCCCAAAGCCTGGGGCGCGGAAGTGCGCGTCCGTCTGCGCGACGGCAGCGAGATCTCCGCGCGGCGCGAGAACGCCAAGGGCGACCCCGAAGCGCCACTGTCGCGCGACGCCATGGTCGCCAAGGCGCGGATGCTTCTCGCCCATGGCGGCGTCGGCGAGCCCGACCGCATCATCGACGGGATCATGGAGCTTCCGTCCGGCGGAGCGCTCCCCGATCTCGAAATCGCCTGATCGCGATCAGACCCCGGCCTTCTCGACCAGCGGCTTGATGATGTCGAGATAGGCTTGCCCGGCAAATCCGGCCATGAAGGGAAGCCAGATCCACGCCGTGCGCCAGACGAGACGCGGCTTGCGCCTGGCGGGGCTTTCCTTCACGGCCATGACGGTAGCCACGGGCGCGGCAGGAGCGGAGGGCGCAGCCGCAAAGCTTGGCTCGGCCGGCGCCATTGCCGCCGCTGCGGCTTCGGCTGCCAGCAGCGCCCTGCTCTCGCGGCGTTCCTGCATGAACAGGAACACCATGTAGAGGCAAAGAACGCCAAGCAGGCTCAACGGAATCCAGGTTGACGAAAGATCGACCGGCAACACGACTACCCCCCATACTGACAGCGGCCCCCTGCGCCGCCTGTTTTGTCCCATTTTGGCAAGCATTGGCCGCCGTGGCAAAAGGGAATTGCCATAGCACCGGCCAAATCCACGACAACGTGATGTGAAATGAGCCGGAATGGCTTGCCTGCGGCGTTGGAAGGGGTCTAGAAGCACGAACCTCGCGACCCAGGTGGCGGCGATGAGGCCGGGCCGGACGTCCGGACCGCGCGCCGTGCGAGTTACGGTACCGACACCCGCAGAAGCATGGTCACGGTTCCCCGATGTCAGAAGCCGCGCCGTCCAGGGCCTTTCTCGTTCCGCTCATCATCGCCTGCGCGCTCTTCATGGAGCACCTGGACTCGACCGTGATCGCGACGGCCCTGCCTGCCATCGCGCAATCCTTCGGCGAGGATCCGCTCCGGCTCAACCTCGCCATCACGGCCTATCTGCTGAGCCTCGGCATCTTCATTCCGCTCTCCGGCTGGATCGCAGATCGCTTCGGCGCGCGCTCGGTCTTCTGCACGGCGATCGTCATATTCACGCTGGGCTCGATCGGTTGCTCCTTCGTGAACAGCCTGCCCGAGCTTGTGCTTGCGCGCGTCGTGCAGGGCATGGGTGGCGCCATGATGGTGCCCGTCGGGCGGCTCGTCGTGCTTCGGACGGTGGAGAAGTCCCAACTCGTCAATGCCATGGCATGGCTCACCGTGCCCGCTCTCATCGGGCCCGTGGTCGGGCCGCCGCTCGGAGGCTTCATCGCCACCTATGGAAGCTGGCGATGGATATTCCTCATCAATATTCCGATCGGGATTCTCGGCGTCATTCTGGCGATGATCTTCATCCCCAACACGAAGGAAGAGCGCGCCGACCGCTTCGACGGGATCGGATTTGCCCTCGTGAGCATCGGCCTTGCGGCCACCATGTTCGGCTTCGAGAATGTCGGCCGCGGCATCCTGCCGACGTCCGCCGTGGTGGCGCTGCTCGCCGGAGGCATAGGCTTTCTCGCGCTCTACTACCGGCACACGCGGGCGACCGCCGCGCCCATCATCGACATCTCGCTCATCCGTGTGCGTACATTCGGCGCGAGCGTGACGGGCGGCTTTCTCTTCCGCATGGGGATCGGCGCCCTTCCCTTCCTCACCCCGATGATGCTTCAGCTCGGCTTCGGCCTAACCCCCTTCGCCTCCGGCATGATCACCTTCGCTGGCGCGGCGGGCGCCATCGTCATGAAATTCACTGCGGGTCCCATCATCCGGTATTTCGGCTTCCGCACCGTGCTGTTGGCGAACACCTTCATCTGCGCCGCCTTCATGGCGTCCTACGGCTTTTTCACGCCCATGACGCCACACCTGCTGATCATCGCGACCCTGCTCATCGGCGGCTTCTTCCGCTCGCTGCAATTCACCGCGCTCAACACGATCGCCTATGCCGACATCGCCCTGCCGATGATGAGCCGCGCGACCACGCTTTCGAGCGTCGCCCAGCAATTGTCGCTGAGCTTCGGCGTCGGCATTGGCGCGCTCCTTCTGCACATGACGCTTTCCTTCAGCGGAAGGGCGGAACTCACCGCCAGCGATTTCAGCCCGGCCTATTTCGTCATCGCGCTGATCGGCCTCGCGCCGCTCGCCTTCTTCCTGCCGTTGCCGACCGATGCGGGCCACGAGGTCAGCGGCCACAGAAGCGCATCCACGACAGAAAAACGCGAGGACGAATTGCGCCAGCCCGCGGCGGAGTGACGTTTCGGCATATCGCTCTTGGGTCAGCGCCTGAACCAGACGAGCCCGCGCATCTGCCGCGAAATGAATTTCCAGTTATACGCCTTGATGATGCGAGGCGTGAAAATCACATAGAGAACGCCCAGAAACACGTTCAGCGCCGCCCGCC
>NZ_DAOKYX010000045.1:0-12684 GCF_035325945.1 Parvibaculum sp. | reverse complement strand
CCTCATGGCGCAAGCTGCCTTTGCATCGAGGCGCTGTCCCGCGCGCCCCAGCGCCGCGCGATCTTTCCGTCCCTCATCTCGAACCATTCCATCGCCACGAGTTCATATGACTTGCCCGTGGGCTCGCTCCCCCGGAAGGGCGCGCGGAAAGTGCCGCGCTCGGTGTAGCGCGCGGCGACCATGTTTCCTTCCGCCACCATGTCCTCGATGGTGAGGTTGAGCCCATAGGCGGCATGGAGATCGCGCCAGACCGGCATTGCCACCTCGTCGATATTGCCCCAGCCGAGCACGCCCTGGATCACCGCATCGGCGGTGAAGAGCGCGCGCAGCCGGCCGAAGTCGCCGGCGTTGAAGGCCGCCACATAGCGGCGCACGATTTCCTTGTTCGCCTCGCCCGTGGCCGGGCCTTCTTCGCCCATGCGTCTTCTCCGTTTTCAGCTATTGGTGAATTCGGGCTTGCGCTTCTGCAGGAAGGCGGCGATGCCCTCCTTCATGTCGTTCGTCTGAGCACAGAGGATCTGGTTGCGGTCCTCCATGGCGATGGCGGCCTCGAGGCTTCCGGCATCGACCGACATGTTGAGACATTCCTTGGTGAGGCGGAGCCCGATGGGCGAGGTCGCAAGCATCTCCTCGATATAGGGGCGGGCGGCTTCCTCAAGCTCGTCGTCCGGCACGACTTCCGAAACGAGACCCACGCGCTCGGCGCGCGCCGCATTGATGAAGCGGCCGGTCATCATGAGTTCGGACGCGACCGAAACGCCGACCAGGCGCGGCAGGAAATAGGAGACGCCGATATCGCAGGCGGAAAGGCCGATGCGGATGAAGGCCGCGTTCATGCGCGCGCTCTCGCCCGCGATGCGGATGTCGGAAGCGAGCGCGAAGGCGAAGCCGCCGCCGCAGGCCGGCCCATGCACGAGGCTGATGATCGCCTGCGGGCAGCGGCGCATGCGCATGACGATTTCCGAAATCGCGCGCTGGCCCCTGAGGCCCGCGACGACGCCGCCCGAATTGGCACCGGGCTCGGTGCGCGATATGGCGCTCGCCTTGAGGTCGAGGCCGGCACAATAGGCCCGACCCGCGCCCTTCATCACGACGATGCGGACGGAATGGTCGGTATAGAGCCTGCCGAAATAATCCTGAAGCTCCTCGGTCATTTTCGGATTGATCGAGTTCAGCGCCTCGGGGCGGTTGAGCGTCAGCCAGTCGACGGGACCATCCTTGCGGATGCTGAGCGTTTCGTAAGCCATGTCTTTCTCCCTGCGGTTTTTCGTTGGGAGAAGATTAGCGCGGGAGCACCGGCCAGCGCGAGAGCGGTGCGGCGCTATTCCTGCCGCGCGTCCATTTCGTCGAGGATGCGTTCAGGGAGATCGAGCCAGCGCAGCGCGAGGATGCCGCCGGGTTCGATCCGCATCACCTCGGCGGCGAAGGGGCGGCCGCGTTCGCGCTTGTGCCAGCGCAGCGTGCCGGCGAGGATTTCGCCGATCGCGGCCTCGCCCCTGAAGGTTTCGAGGCAGACGCCGCCCGCCGACCAGTCCCGGGCGCGATGCTCGGTGCCGCCGATCGCCACGAAGAGCCATGGATCGGACGAGCGCATGGCGGATCGCCGCTCAGGCATTTCAAGCCTGCCGCGCAGACGCTCGACAATGCGCGCGATCAGCGACATCGAGTTCCCCGGCCCTTCCCCATTATGGACAGTTTGCAGGGATTGAGCTCAGAAACCAAGAGATGAAACGCGATTATCGGTCCGTTATAAGAGCAACTGGTTTCAATCCGCGCGCTATTTCATCGAAACGAGACACTGTGAGCATGATCCGCAAGAGCGAAGCGAGGCCGATCCTCATCGAAGTCGGCCCCGGCGAACTGATCGACAAGATCACCATTCTGGAGATCAAATCCGAGCGCATGAGCGATGTGGAGAAGCTCAGGAACGTGCGTCACGAGCTTGGCATCCTCAATGCCGCGCGCGCCGCGCATATTCCGGCCACGGCGGAACTCGCCCGGCTCGAGGCCCGGCTCAAAGAGGTCAACGAGGCGCTCTGGGTCATCGAGGATGACATCAGGCAGTGCGAGGCGGACAGGGATTTCGGCGAGGAATTCGTCGCGCTAGCGCGTTCCGTCTACAAGCAGAACGACAAGCGGGCCGCGCTGAAGAAGGAGATCAACCTTCTCACGGGCTCGGCCATCGTCGAGGAAAAATCCTATACGGAATTCGATTAGGCCGGGCTGCGCTCGAGTTTCGCGCGCAGGTGGATTTCGTCGAGCACGCGCTCGACGGGCAGGGCCGCGAGTTGCTGGACCTCGATCACGGCGAAATTCTCGCGCTCGATGCCGGTGAGGGCGGCGGGCGCATAGTCGCCGAAGAGCGCGAGCCCCTGCGTGCCGAGATGCGAGGCGAGGTGGCTCGGCCCCGTATCGTTGCCGACGACGAAGGCCGCGCGCTTCAGGAGCCCCGCAAGCTCGAACCAGCTGAAGAATCCGCGCGAAGCCCGGAGCTTGATACCCGGGATCGTCTGTGCGAGATCGAGTTCGTCGGGCCCCGGCGCCATCACGACCTCGTGGCCCTCGGCGATCAGCCGGCCTGCGAGTTCGGCGTAATAGGGCCAGCGTTTTTCGGGGTGGCGCGCCGAGCAGCCGGGAATGAGCATGATGTAGGGCTGGCGTACGCCCGCGCCTTCGAGGATCGCGCTCACATCGTCGGCGAGCCATGACACATCGGGCTTGCGCGTGTGGCGGATCGTGAGTCCCGCATCCTTGAGCTGGCCAGCGAGCCGGTCGAGGGTGCGGATCTTTTTCGGGTTCCTCGCGCGGTGCGGGTGGCTGCATCCGGGCGCGGTGCCAGACCAGTTCGTGTGCTGGAAGAACCAGTAAAAATAGGAGGCGGTGCGCGCGGAGTTCTGCAGGTCATAGACCATGTCGAAGTTCCGGGCCTTCAGCTCCCTGCCGAGCTTCCACATGAGATCGAGGCGCCAGCGCGGCGCGCGCGGATCGATCATGACGTGATCGATCCATGGGCAGCGCTCGAAGATGCGGCGATAGAGCGGCGTCGTGAGGACGGTGATGTCGTCGCCGGGATGATTTTCGCGAATGTCGCGCAGCGCGCCTTCGGACTGGATCACATCGCCAAAGGCGCCGTGCTTGATGATCAGGATGCGCCGCATGGCAATCGTCTGCTGCTTCCGGTTTTCCGCCGGCTCCCCCCGGCGTCGCAAGAATGTCACAGCGCCTGCGGCTGCGCGAGGCGAAATGCGCGCGGCCGGGCTACCGCCGGCCCTGCTATATCATGTTTGCGGACTGTGTCCCGGATGAGGCGTGGGGCCATTGCGCGTGAACATATGCCGTATATGAGAAGGCGGTCACCGCGGGGTATGGTCCCCGGAGGCGAAGGGCGGGCATCGGGCGGGTAGCGTAGGCAGGCGATGACGGAAACGAGAGACGAAGTGGCGGCGCGACTCGGCTTGCGGCCGGGCGAGGCGCGGGGCCGGGGTATTCTCGCCTGGGTGAAGGCGCATAAGCGGCTCGCCGGAGGGTTCGGCCTCGCGCTCCTCATCCTCACCGGCGGGCGGCTTCTCGCGGGCGGCGACGATGCGGCCCGGTATGTGAGCGAGCCGGTGACGCGCGGCGACCTCCGCGTCACGGTGACGGCGACGGGCACGGTCGAGCCCGTGATTTCGGTCACGGTCGGCAGCGAGGTTTCGGGCCGCATCGAGGAGGTGCTCGTCGATCACAACGATCATGTGAAGGCGGGAGAGGTCATCGCAAGGATCGACACCACCTCGCTTGCCATTGCCGTGGCGAAGTCCAAGGCCAATCTGGAGGACGCGCGGGCGGCCGTGCTTCAGGCGGAGGCGACGCGGATCGAGGCGGCGGCCAAGCTGAAGCGCTATCGCATGCTCGCCCGGCAGAACGCCATCTCGGAACTCGATCTCGATGCGGCGCTCGCCGATCTCAAGCGGGCGGAGGCCAATCTTGCAAGCGCCAAGGCGAGGGTGAAGTCGAACGAGGCGCAGCTTGCCGCCGATGAAACCTCGCTCTCCAAGGCGATCATCGTGTCTCCGATCGACGGAGTCGTCATCTCGCGCGATGTCGAGCCGGGGCAGACGGTCGCCGCGACCTTCGAGACGCCGAAGCTCTTCACGCTTGCAGGTGATCTCAGCCGCATGGAGCTTCAGGTCAAGGTCGACGAAGCCGATGTGGGCGAGGTGCGCGAGGGGCAGAGGGCGACCTTCAGCGTCGATGCCTATCCCAACAGGCGTTTCGAGGCGCGGATCAGGAGCGTGCGCTACGCAGCGAGCACCACGAACAATGTCGTCTCCTATGTCGCGATCCTGACCGTGGAGAATGAAGACCTCGCGCTCCGTCCCGGCATGACCGCGACGGCGGAGATCGTCACGGCGGAAAAGAAGGATGCGCTTCTCGTGCCGAACGGCGCGGTGCGCTTCACCCCGCCGGGCCTGAAGCCGCCTGCCACCCGCATGGATGGCAAGGGCGCGATCGAGAAATATGTCTGGACGCTCAAGGAGGGTGCGCCCGTCGCCCTTCCGCTTCACCTCGGGCTGACGGATGGGCAGCACACTGAGGTTGTCGGGGGCGAGGTCGCGCCCGGCATGGACGTCCTCATCGACGTCAAGGCCCCGGCGGGGAAGGCATGAAGGGCGGAGCAGCGTCGCACCGCACGGAGCCGCCGCTCATCGAGTTTCGCGGCGTGTCGAAAATCTACGGTCGCGGCGAAACCGAGGTGCGCGCTCTCGACCGGGTCGATTTCACCGTCCGCGACGGGGAGTTCGTTGCCGTCATGGGGCCGAGCGGCTCCGGCAAATCGACATGCATGAACATCATGGGCTGTCTCGATACGCCAAGCGGCGGCGACTTTCTCTTTCGCGGGCTCGATGCGGGCAAGCTCGACCGCGACCGGCGCGCGCTTCTGCGGCGCAACTATCTCGGCTTCGTGTTTCAGGGCTTCAATCTTCTGAAGCGCACGACGGCGCTCGAGAATGTCGAATTACCGCTCATCTATCGCGGCGTGGCGCGGGCCGAGCGGCACAGGCGGGCGCGCGAGGCGCTGGCCGCCGTCGGTCTTGCCGATCGCGCCTCCCACACATCGGCGGAGCTTTCCGGCGGGCAGCAGCAGCGTGTCGCCATCGCGCGCGCCATTGCGAGCGAGCCCGCGCTTCTGCTCGCCGACGAGCCGACGGGCAATCTCGATTCCCAGCGTTCGCGAGAGATCATGGAGCTTCTGCTTCGCCTCAATCGCGAGCGGGGCATCACCATCGTCATGGTGACGCATGAGCCCGACATGGCGGCTTATTGCGGCCGTGCGGTGCGCTTCCTCGACGGGCGGATCGCGGCCGATCTGGCCGGGCCCGGCACGCCGCAAGCAGGAGGGTAGATCATGCTCCTCGAGACGCTTCTTCTTTCCCTCCGCGAAATCCGCCGCAATGCGATGCGCTCCGTCCTCACCATGCTCGGCATCGTGATCGGCGTTGCCGCCGTCATCGCCATGGTAACGCTCGGCGGCGGCGCGCAGCGCAAGGTCGCCAACGACATTTCGGGCCTCGGCAAGAACCTGCTCATGGTCATGCCCGGCGCCCGCCAGCACGGGCCGAGCGCGGGTGCCGCCGCCTTCAAGCTTGCCGATGTCGCGGCGATCGAGCGCGGCATCGACGGGCTCGAGGCCGTGGCGCCGATGTCGACCAGCACCGCGCTTGCAGTCTATGGCAATTCCAACTGGTCGACGACGGTTTCAGGCGCGACGGGCGCCTATTTCCGCGCCCGGCAGTGGAGCATCGAGGAGGGGCGTCTCTTCGACGAGGCGGAGGAGCGCGCGGGCCGCGCCGTCTGCGTGATCGGCTCGACCGTGCGGGCAAAGCTCTTCGGCCAGCAGAGCCCCCTCGGCGTGCGCCTCAGGATCGGCACGAATTCCTGCGAGATCGTGGGGCTGCTCCAGGGCAAGGGAAGCTCGGGCTTCGGCAACGATCAGGACGATGTGGTCATTCTGCCGATCCTCGCCTTTCAGCGCCGCATTTCCGGCAAGGACGATGTGTCGATGATCTTCCTCTCGGTACGGAGCGAGCAGGCGATTTCGCGTGTGCGCGAGGGCGTCGAGGCGCTGTTGAGGCAGCGCCGCAATATCGTGCAGGGCAAGAGCGACGATTTTCAGGTTCAAGACATGCGCGAGATTTCAAATCTCGTCGAGAGAACGACCATGCTGCTCACCGCCTTTCTGGGGGCGATTGCCGCCATCAGCCTCGTCGTCGGCGGCATCGGCATCATGAACATCATGCTCGTTTCGGTGACGGAGCGGACGCGCGAAATCGGCATCAGGCTCGCCATCGGCGCCTATGAGCGCGAGGTGCTGTTGCAGTTTCTTGTCGAGGCGTCCGCGATCTCGCTTCTGGGCGGCGTTCTCGGCATCGCGATCGGGCTTGCGATTTCGGCGGCGGCGGCCGCGCTTATCGGCATACCCTTCGTGCCCGATGCCGGCGTCATCGTGATCGCGTTCTTCTTCTCGGCGGCGGTGGGCGTCGCTTTCGGCTATTTCCCGGCTCGCCGCGCCGCGCGGCTCAACCCGATCGAGGCCCTGCGCTTCGAGTGAGGGGTGGGGCGGGCTATTCGAGGTCGATATGGGCCCAGATGCGCTCGTGCAGGTAATACCAGACGAGCTTCGTCAGGATCTCGCCGAGCGCTATGGCGCCGCCTGCGAGCGGCGCCCCGGTGACGAACCAGGCGATCAGAAACGTGTCGATGCTCGCCGTGGTTCGCCAGCTCAGCGACTTGAGCAGGCTTCGCTTGTTCGACGAGCGCGCCCTGGTCTTCCAAACCTGCATCTGGACTCTCCGTTCGGTTGGGGAGCCAGACCGCGTCTCGATTGGTGGTGACCCCGGCACGATTCGAACGTGCGACCCCCAGATTAGGAATCTGGTGCTCTATCCGGCTGAGCTACGGGGCCCCGGCTCACGGGTGGGCACCCTACGTCAGCCTTTCCCATACTGCAACGATTCCAGAAATGAGCCTATGAGCCGGTTTCCGGCCTCTGATCGCCTGCGTCAGGGCAGGAGAATCGCCGCGAATCGCCTGCAAATCCGGCCGAGTTCGCGCGGCATCCTTATTGCTTGAGGTCTAGAGAGCGCCTGTCTCTGGCCTGAGTGCATAGACCTATGCATGTGGCTGGCTATCGAAAGTTTTCATCCATGAGTGGGAAAAACTCCCCACCGACTATTTACGTTCGGTCCATAATGGGCCTAAATCCAGCTCACCTGCATCCGGAAGTTGTCGTTGGTTGTGTGTCTGAAACTACACACGCAATGATTGCTCCGGTCGAATTCGGGCCCCGCGCCTTCGCTCCGGCGGCGGGCCCAGCTAAGGGGCATCGTTCATGCGCATTCTGATTCTCGGCGAGCAACCCGTCTATTGCGCCGGCCTTGCCGCCATTGTCGGCCGGCTCGACAGCGCCGCGAGCGTCAATGTCAGCGTGGGCGCGCAGGCGCTTTTCGAGGCCCGGCCGGAGGAAGCGGATCTGATCCTCGTCGAACTGGCGGGCCCGGGCACGGCGGACCGGCGCGAGGCGCTGCGCCGCCTTGTGGCGACGCCCCTTTCGCGGGTGGTCGTTTTCAGCGACAAGGATTCGCCGAGCCTCGTGCGCGAGACGATGGAGCTTGGCGTCAGAGGCTTCATCCCGAAGGATCTCGGCGTCAATCTCGTGGAGAGCGCGCTGCGCCACATCGAGATGGGCGGGCGGTACGTGCCCGATTCGCTGCTGAGTTCGCGGCCCGAGGGGTTTGCCGAGGCGCCCGAGGCCTTCATCGCGGGCGGGCAGGAAAAGCTCACGCCGCGCCAGCGCGAGGTTCTGATAGAACTGGGCAAGGGCCGCTCCAATCAGGAGATCGCGCAGGTTCTCGGCATATCGGTCGCGACGGTGAAGCTGCACGTCAATGCGATCCTGCATGCGCTCGGCGTGCGCAATCGCACGGAGGCCGCCATCATCGCTCTCAGCGCGCCGGCGCCCGTATCCGACGACTGACAAGGCCAACCCATGTCGTCCGCCGCGCGGATCGCGATCAGCGGCATCTTTCTTCTGCTGTCATTCGTTCCGGATGCCTTCGCCTGCAAGCTCGGGCGGGGTGAGCCGGTCACCATTGCCGGGATCGAGATTGCGGGGGGCATGGGCGCGGCGGAGCTTCGCCTTGCCGATGGGCGCAAGATCCTGCTCTCGGGTATCGAGGTGCCGCGTCCGGTGTCTGCCGGAGGCAAGGGCGCGAAGCATGCCGATGACGCGCGACGCTATCTCTCCGAACTCGTCGCCCGGGGGCCCGTTGCGCTCAATGCGGGCAAGCTCAATCGCGATCGCCATGGCCGCATCATCGCCTTTCTCATGCTTGCCGATGGCGGCACCGCGCAGGAGCGGCTGGTCGAGGCGGGGTTCGCCCGGGTGAGGAGCGCGCCGGACAGGCGCGTCTGCGTCCGTCATCTTCTCGAACTCGAGGCGCGCGCCCGCGCCCTTTCGCGCGGCATCTGGGCCGATCCCCTTTATGAGCTTCGCGATGCGGAAAGCGTCGAGGCGCTGTCGCGGCTCGAAGGCAGCTTTCAGATCGTCGAGGGACGGGTCGCGCGCGTCTCGGTCATCGCCAGGCGCGTCTATCTCAATTTCGGCGAGGACTGGCGGCGGGACTTCACGGTGACAGTCGAACCCGCCGACGTTAAGCTTTTCGCAGCCGGTGTGGATTCGGTCGGAGATTTGTCGGCATTGGAAGGACGGAGGATCCGCGTCCGCGGCTTCATCGAGCGCTTCAACGGGCCGGCAGTGACGATCACCCATCCCGAGCAGATCGAAATTCTGGACGCCGGGCGAGGTGCGCGGGATGCAGGCAAGACGGACGGAAAGACGCGCGGGAACTGAGATGTTGCGCCGTTCCGGCTTTTCACTGGCGCTCGGGGCGCTCCTGTTTGTTGCGGGCTGCACGACGAATCCCGCCACAGGGCGCACGCATATCGCGCCGCTCATGTCGCCCGAGCAGGAAGCGCGGGCGGGCGCGGACGCCCATCCGAAAATCCTCGAGACCTATGGCGGCGTCTATGGCGACGAGCGCGTCGGCGCCTATGTCGCAAAGGTCACCTCGCGCATCGCCAAGGGCTCGGACCGACCGGATATCGCCTATCGGGTCACGGTTCTCGACAGCCCCATCGTCAATGCCTTCGCGCTTCCGGGCGGCTATGTCTATGTGACGCGCGGCCTGCTCTCGCTTGTCGATGATGAGGCGGAACTTGCAGGCGTGCTCGGCCATGAGATCGGCCATGTCGTCGCGCGGCACAGCGCGCAGCGCCAGACGGCGGCGCTCGGCGCCTCGGTTGTCGGCGCGGTGCTCGGCGCGGTCGTCGGTTCCAGCGCAGTGAATCAGGCCGTCAGTATGGGCGGGCAGGGGCTTCTTGCCAGCTACTCGCGCGATCAGGAGTTCGAGGCGGATACGATCGGCGTGCGCTATCTGGCACGGGCGGGCTACGACCCCTATGCCGAGGCCGATTTCCTGCAAACCATGGATGCGCAGGAACAGCTGAGCGCGCTTGTCAGTCGCCAGAAGCAGAGCGGCTCGGGCATGGACTGGCTTGCGAGCCATCCGGCAACGCCCGACCGCGTGGCGGCGGCACGCGCCCATGCCGATGAAACCGGCATGCAGCCGGGCACGGGCGACCGCCAGCGCGAAAGCTTCATGCGCGCCATTGACGGGCTCATCTATGGCGACAGCCCCGAAAACGGCATCGTCCGTGGGCAGATGTTCATGCATCCGAAGCTTCGTATCGCCTTCTCGGTGCCTAAGGATTTCGTCATGACGAATACGGCCAAGGCCGTCATAGCGCAGGGGCCAGGAAAGACGGTGGTCAAGTTCGATTCGGGACAGAAGGCGCCGGGCACGGATATCGCCACCTATCTCACATCGGTCTGGGCCAAGGGCGTCGAACTCCAGGGGCTTCAGCGTTTCACGATCAACGGCATGAATGCGGCGGCATCGGCGGCCGTCGTCGGGGAGTACAACGCGCAGCTCGTCGCCATCGAGGCGGAGCCGGGCACGGTCTATCGCTTCCTCATGGGAACGAAGCCCGAGGCCGGCACGCGCTACAATGCGGCGCTGAGAGACGTGGCCATGAGCTTCCGGCGTCTTTCGGAGGCCGAGGCTCGCGCGGTGAAACCGCTGCGCATCCGCATCGCGGCCGTGCAGCCGGGAGACACGGTGGCGACGCTCGCCTCCCGCATGGCCTTTTCCGACTACAAGGTCGAGCGCTTCCGCGTCCTGAACGGGCTCGGGCAGGGCAGGCAGCTCAAGCCAGGCATGCTGGTGAAGATCGTCACGGATTAGACGGGCCGGACGAGGCTGCAAAGAAAAGGCCCGGCGCGAGGCCGGGCCCTTAAATCATGTCAGCGCCGCGAGCAGGCTCAGGCGGCTTCGGTCTCATCCTCGGATTCCGTCTCGGGCGCGGCCTTGCCGCCCTTCTCGCCGCGTCCGGAGCCGCCCTGAAGCGCTGCCTCCACGCGCAGGATCGCGGCATCCTCGCCGATCCGCTCCACGGCGGCCACTTCGCGCGCCATGCGGTCGAGCGCGGCCTCATAGAGCTGGCGCTCCGAATAGGACTGTTCCGGCTGGCGCTCGGAGCGGTAGAGATCGCGGACCACTTCGGCGATCGAGATGAGATCGCCGGAATTGATCTTCGCCTCATATTCCTGCGCCCGGCGGCTCCACATGGTGCGCTTGATGCGGGCGCGGCCGCGCAGCGTCTCGATGGCGGAATCGACCACATTCGAGTCCGAGAGCTTCCTCATGCCGACGGCCTGGGCCTTGTTGGTCGGAACGCGGAGCGTCATCTTCTCCTTGTCGAAGTTGATGACGAAAAGCTCGAGCCTGTAGCCGGCGACTTCCTGCTCCTCGATGTCGAGGATCTGGCCGACGCCATGGGCCGGATAGACCACGAATTCCTTGGCCTTGAAGGCGGGCTTCGCAGGCGCCTTCTTCTCCTCCTTGGTGGCCTCGGCCTTGGGGGCGGCAGCCTTCGGCGCGGCGGCCTTCGCCTCCGGCTTGTGGGCTTCCGGCTTATGGGCCTTCGGCGCCTCGGCCTTTGTCTTCACCGCGGGAGCCGGAGCCTTCGCAGCGGCCTTCGCTTCAGGCTTGGCGGCCTTGGCGGGGGCGGGCTTCTTCTCCGCCGTCTTTGCCACGGCCGGCTTCGCCTTGGCGGCGGGCTTCGCGGCGGCCTTGGGCGCCTGCGAGGCAGGTTTCGAGGGCGTCGGTTTCGTGCTTCGGCTCGGTTTCACGGATGCGCTGGCAGCCTTGGCCTTGACCCTCGCGGGTTTGGCCGGCGCCTTGGCCGCACCGGATTTCGCCTTGCCGGCCGAGCCGGCGATGGACTTGGAAGCCTTCTGCGCTTTGGTCGTCATAGGATTTCCTAACCCATAGGACTAGGCCTGAAGATGTTCTTCCGGCCGGTCCTGTCCATGTATGCGAAACGAAACTGCTCCGTCAAAAAGCCTGACCCTGCCCCTGACGCCGTAAAACGCCACGGGATTCGGCCGTTCTTGACCTTGTGCTTTTCACGCAGGGCCGACCGGCAACTCGCTTGGCCGATCCGTCCTCTGCCGCTATCGGGAGACCGTTCCGGCTCCAGATCGCTGTACCAAAGACCTAAACTAAAAAGTTTAAGTCTTGATTGTCGGGCTTTCTTGTTCAGTTCGCGTTTGTCTCGCGAAATTTCAAACTTGAGACAACATACCACGAACGCCGCCTAAAGGGAAGGCGGGCCTCGCAAAACCCTTTTGCAGGCATGGACATAGGCCGGAGCGGGCCTGCCGCATTATGTGCGTTATGGGGACGAAGCGCGCCGGGGCGCTGCCCCCGCGTCAGTCGCCCTGGCCGGGCTCGGCCGAGAAATACTTGTCGAATTTTCCTTCCACGCCCTGCCAATCATCGGCATCGGAGGGTGGCTCGCGCTTCACCGTGATGTTCGGCCATTTCGAAGCATACTCGGCATTGACCTCAAGCCACTGCTCGAGGCCCGGCTCGGTGTCGGGCTTGATGGCCTCGGCGGGGCATTCCGGCTCGCAAACGCCGCAATCGATGCACTCGTCGGGATGGATGACGAGCATGTTGTCGCCTTCGTAGAAGCAATCGACGGGGCACACCTCCACGCAATCCATGTATTTGCAGCGGATGCAGGCTTCGGTCACAACGTAAGTCATCTCACTCTCCATCGCGTCCGCCATCCCGCCGGCGGGCGCTTCTTCGTCCGTTCGGACCCGTCAGGACCGAGGTTCCATGCCGAGCCGGGCGAGCACTCGCTGGCGCGCCTGCCCTGAATCCCGGTCGGGAACGTATATCAGGCCAGCGACACGCCGCAACAGGTTGGCTTCATAGTCGTCGAGTTGGCCATCGGCGTAGACGACCTCCCACATTTTTTCAATCAGCGCGATGCGCTCCTCCTCGCCATAAGCGCGCTTGATCGTTTGCGCCCAGCGAAAAAGATCCATCGTCCCGGCTTCCTCGCCCTCGGCGGCGGCGATCAGCCGGTCGACCTCTTGCGGCGAAAGATGAAACGCGGCAGTGGCGATGCGACGGATCGTTTCGCGCTCATCGCTCGTGAACTTCGCATCCGTCGTCGCAGCGCGAATGAGAAGCGCTACCACGGCGATCTGGAGATCGTCGAAGCCGC
>NZ_DAOKYX010000044.1:10741-14391 GCF_035325945.1 Parvibaculum sp. | reverse complement strand
AGATTCTGGAACAGGTTGAGCTTGGTCCAGTTGTTGTCGCTCCATTTGAAATAGGTGTTGTAGGACAAATTGATTTTTTGCAGCTGACCAAGAAGGATGGGCTGCTGGGTGGGATTGTCGTTCCCGCCCGCATCATCCGGATATTCGGGATAGAGCCGGAGATCGACCTTGAACTGAATGGTTCTGCTGTGTCCGTCGTAGCTCTTCTTCTCCTTGGCGTGCAGATGGAAGAGGGGATAGCCGTTCTCCCGGATTTCGTTGAGCTTCTGCCGCTTGTCCTGAAGACTGGCAAGGGTATGAACGATTCTGCAGGCGGACTTCTTCGCCGATTTGTATTTTGAAACCGTGGCACTGTCCGCCTGGTCCAGAAAGGCGCGTAGCGCGGCATCCTCCGTCGACTGGTTGCAGCGCAGCTCCGCGATGTCGAGCTTGGTGTTCTCCTCATTCATCGCAGCTTGGGCGAGCTCATTGGCATTGCTCATCGTGACGGTGACCTGCGGCGGAACATTCTTCTGAATGCTCCCCTCGCTCAGCGGCTTCGTATAGCCGGTGAGGTTGTAGGTCTTGTTGATGAGATCGGAGGCCTGCTGCGCCTTGCTGTTGAGCGCATCGAATTTCTCGAACAGGTCTTTCGCGTAGCTGCTGGATGTGGCATCCGCATAGTCCCGCTCCACATCCTTGGACGCCTTGTCAGCATCTGTCTGAAAATTTCCGATCCCCGCCGTAACATCACCGGATTGCGCCGAGCAGCTCTCGGCCGCGACGACAGGGCCCGATACAAGGGCCAGAATTGCCACTGCCGACGTCGTGCAATGGATCAATCTGCGCATCTTCGTCTTTGCTGTCATAGCCACCCTGATTCCCCTTCAATCTGGTGTGTGAGAGAGTGGCAAAGGCGAGCGAAAATGCCCTCGAAGCTCAATACCAGAAATTGGGTATGGGCAAATATTGCGAGAAGTCCGAACCGCTTGTGGCGGTCTTCATGGGGGATGAATTGAGATGACGATCTCGAGGGGAGAGGACGAGCCCGCGAAACGCTCCGTCTCCGGATGCAGGATCATCGTGTCGGAGGACGATGACGCAGTACGCGAACGGTTCGTTCATCTGATCGCCGAGTGGGATGGCGGAGAGGTCGTGGCGGAGTGCGCGACCCTGCTGGAAACGATGGCCGCGATCAGGACGCATGAAATCGACCTCCTGATCACCGATCTGAACCTGCCCGACGGCAATGGGATCGAGGCCATCGGCGCGCTGAGAGCGCTGCAACCGGCTGCCGAAGCGATGGTCATTTCTGTTCTGGCCGACGACCGGACGGTGCTCGATTCCATCGAGGCCGGAGCCTCGGGCTATCTCCTGAAGGATGCCGATCCGGTCGATCTCGTCGATGCGATCAACGATCTGATGGCCGGCCGCTCTCCCATTTCGTCGCGAATCGCGCGGGTGCTCGTGAAGCGTCTGGCCGAACGGGCGGAACGCAGCGCGACGGGCGAAGACACGCCGAAAATGACGCCAAGGGAGATGGATATACTCTGGGGGATAGCCAAGGGATTTACCAGCGACGAGATGGCATCGAGTCTTGGCATATCGCGGCAGACGGTGCCGGTTCACATCCGCAACATATACAGAAAGTTGCAAGTCTCGAACCGATCCGAGGCGGTCTTCGAGGCGACGAGACAGGGGATCATCCGGCTATGAATGCGGCCCGCATGGCCGCACCGATGCCGAAGGCGCGTTATCTCGCCGTGCTGGCGCTTGTCGGGATCATCGTGTTTGTCGCCGCGCTCCCCCGGTTCGTGACAGTGCCGGTGCCGCGGCACCATCACAGCTTCGACACCGCTGAATTTTTGCAAACGGGAAAGTCGCGGCAGGCTGTCAGCCTGCCTTCGCGCTGGGTCCATGACTCGGCAACGGGCCCCGAGACAGCGATCTATCGCCTGACATTCGTTCCGGGCGATTTGCCGGACGCCCCGCTTGCACTGTTCATCCCGGTGGTGCGACAGGCGATCGAGGTCCGTTTGAACGGGCACCTGCTGCATGTGGTGCCGCGTTCATCGTGGTCGAGTACCCGAAGCGGATATGCCTATGCCGCATCCCTGCCGCGGCAATTTCTCAACGTGGCGGAGAGAAACGATCTCGAAATACGCATGATCCGATCGGATGGCTGGCTCTCGGGCTATCTCTCGCGCATCTATATTTCCACGTCGAGCGACATCAGAAGTTATCAGCGGATCGCCGACCTTCTGATCGAGCAATGGCGCGCAATGACCTTTGCGCTCCATACCGTCACGGTGATGGGCTTCATCACGATCCTGCTCTTCCGGCGTCACGATCCGGTATTTCAGTGGCTGACGCTCATCACCGGCTGGAGTCTTGCCATCGTTCTGTCCCAGTCGCCGATTGTGGGACAGCTGCTCGGCGACAGCCGGCTTTATTTTCTCCCCGGCGTTGCGGCGGTAGGCTTGATGGCGATAGGCGTGGCCCTCGCGCTGACAGGGCGAAGCGCGCCACGCTGGTTGCGGCTTTCCATCTGGATCGCTCCCCTAGCCTTGTGCCTGTCCGGATTGACCGGCCTGATCGGCTTGCCCGTCGCCATTGTGGCGGGCTCCGCTGTGACCATCGTGACCTATGCGATTGCCGCCGCGATCCTCATCCGCGATTTCGCCATGCGGGGCGGATGGCAAGGCGCCTTTCTGTCCGTTCCTTTTGCGTTGAGCGCGTGGTTCGGCGCGCATGACGTCCTCATGGGGCTGGGCCTCAATGACGGCGTGTTCATGCTGATGCCCTATATGCGGACGATGATCCTTGTGGCGATCGCGATCGTGTTGATGGGCCGTCTGGCCGAAAGCCTGAACAAGGTGGATGAAGCAAACGATGTTCTGCTCCAGCGGCTTGCGGAGCAGGAGAAGGAGCTCAACGAGTTGCATGAGAGGGATCGGCAGCGGACGGAGCAAAGCGTTCTCGAACGCGAAAGGCAAAGATTGATGTCCGATCTCCATGACGGCCTGAGCGGCCATCTGGTGTCGATCATCGCCCTGGCGGAGCGCAATGAGGTCAACGGCTCATTCATCAGCGCGTCCGCGCGGGAAGCTCTCGACGATCTTCGGCTCGTCATCCAGTCGCTCGATATCGGCGACAGTGACTTGCTGGTCGCGCTTGCGGGCTGGCGAGAGCGGCTCGAGCCGCGATTGCGCCGGATGGGCGTCAAGCTGGAATGGTCCATGGAGGCGATACCCGAGATCACGGGCGTAACGCCGGGCAACGCGCTTTCGGTTCTGAGAATTCTGCAGGAAGCGGTCACCAATGCGCTGAAGCATGGCCCTGCAACGCGAATCTCTATTCGCGGAATGCCTCACGATGAGGGCGCGGCCATCATCGTCGAAAACGATGTGCTCGAACCTGCGACAGCGGGCAAGGGGCATGGGGTGACCAACATGCAAAGACGGGCCGAAAAGTTCGGCGCTGTTATCCTGCTCGAACTTGAAGAACGCCGTGCCCGCCTGGAACTGCGACTTCCCTCCCGCCTCTCGAACAAAAGCGCCCGGTCAGGATGCCGGACGGTGGATCCCGCGTGACGGGTGGCTATTGCGGGGGCCTTGCCATCGATCCAGTGACTTGCTGCAGGAAATTCCGCCTCCCGGAGAACCAGCCCG
>NZ_DAOKYX010000044.1:0-10641 GCF_035325945.1 Parvibaculum sp. | reverse complement strand
CCAGCCCGCGACCGAAGGAGTCAGGCAGATTTCTTGCCCTTCGGTACTGTCAGCATGATGGAAACGATGGCGACCAGCACCATGAACACGTTGAAGGCGAGCGCGACGATCGCCGCCTCGCGGATCGCCAGATTGTCCTGGCGCCCCTGAAAGGTGACAACGCCATCGAGCCAGTTGATGGCCGCCGGATTGGCGCTGAACGCCGCGAAAATGGCCGCGGAAATCGCCACGCCGAACGCCGCGCCGAGCGATGAGGCCATCTTGTAGATGCCCGCGCCGGATCCGACCTGGTCGGCCGGCAGGCTTGAGAGCGCCGCGTCCGTCGAGGGCGTGGCGTAGAAGGCGAGGCCGATACCGTAGAGCGTGTAGCCGATGATCGCGAGGTGTTCATAGTCCAGGAGTATGAGGTTCGAGGGCATCAGGAGCAGTATCGAGATGCCCGTGATCACGCAGCCCTGGATCATCGGCTTGCGCGCGCCGAACCGCTGCAGGAGCTTCTCGCCCACGCGAATGAAGGCGATGATGGCGATAGCATAGCCGAGCGTCAGCATGCCTGCCTGCTGGGCCGTCATGTTGCCGCCGCGCTGAACGAGCTGGAGCGACACGAGCAATGTACCGGCTGCGCCGTTGAGCATGAAATTCGAGATCGTCGCGCCGGTATAGGTCGGGTTGCGGAACAGTTTGAAATCGACGAAGGCGTTTTCGTGCCGCGCCTCGATTCTGAAGAAGAGCCACCCGAAGACCAGCGTGACCGCTGCGAGCGACAGGACCAACGGACTGGTCCAGCCGAGTTGGTTGCCCTGCGTGACGAGGATCTGGAGCGCGATCATGGCCACCATGAAAGTCAGAACCCCGGCAAGGTCGAACTTGCCGGAACTCTGGCCCTCTGCCTTGCTCTCGGGCGTGCCTCTCATCAGCGTCATGCCGAGCAGCGCAACGGCGACTGTCGCGAAAAATATCCAGCGCCAGCCGAAATTCTGTGCGACGAAGCCACCAAACAGAGAACAGACCCCGGAACCGCCCCAGGAGCCGATCGACCACATGCTGACGGCGCGCTGTCGTGCCTCGCCATCCCAGAAGGCCTTAACCAGCGCAAGGCTCGCCGGCATGATGCAGGCGCCAGACAAGCCCTGCAACGCACGGCCGGGCAGCAGGAAATATGCAGCCAGCGCGCCGCCGGGCGCGAAGCCTATCAGCAGCGATCCGATGATGCTGAGCACGAAGCCGGCCATCACGATCCTCACGCGACCGATGCGATCGGCAAGGCCGCCGATGAATACGATGAAGATGCCGGAAAAGAGCGCGGTGATGGCGACTGCGATGTTCATCAGGCTTGTGCCTACACCGAGATCCTTCTGCATGTCCGGCGCGACGTTCAATGTCGTCTGGGCGAACAGCCAGAATGTCAGCACACCCATGATTATGCCGAACAGCAATCTGTCGTTTCCGCGGAATTCCGTCACATCTCCGGCCGGCACGGAGGAGGGAGCAAGAGCGCTGGTCTTTGATGAAGACATGTGAGCTCCTCACTGGAGACGCTTGCCATTGTGTTCGTCGCTGGAGGAGCGGCTTGGCGGCTCCCGTCAAGTTCCGAATTCAGTTGCGCAGGGCGTCATAATGCGGCGCGCGATATATGACGCCGTCCTTCATCACGAAATCGACTTTGGCAGTCGCGGCAATGTCGGTGAGGGGATCGCCGGGCATGGCGACGATATCGGCGAGCTTATCCGTGGCGAGCACGCCGAGATCGCTGCGGCCCAGCAATTCCGCGGCGACGCTCGTGCCTGCCTTCAAGGCGCGTATGGGACTCAAGCCCGCCTTGACCATCGCTTGAAACTCCAGAATGCCATGGCTGAACGGAAACATGCCGCAGTCGGTCCCGTAGGCGACTTTTACACGGCTGCCTGCGAGCAAGCGCTGGGAGGCGAGGATGCTTTCATTGTCGCGGCGAAACTTCCAGACCGCCTGGCATGGCAATGTACCAGCCTGCATCTGGTGCAGATCTTCCTGGGTCATCTGCATCGTCGGGACGATATAGGCTCCGGCGCGCTCCGCCATCTCGATGCCCTCGGCGTCGATCAGATAGGCGTGTTCGAGACTGCGCGCACCACAGCGAATGGCCTGCTTGCATCCTTCCGCGGCGCCCGTGTGAACGGCGACAGGCATGCGAAGCTGGCGGGCGGTCGATGTCAGCGCCTCCATCTCGTCGTCGAACCACGTCACTTGCGCCGGATCGTCGCCGGGACTGAAATAGCCGCCAGTATTGGTCGTCTTGATCCAGTCGCTTCCAAAGGTGTGCTCGCGCCGCACAAGCGCCCTGATGCTTCCCGGATCATCAGCGATTGCCGAGACCGGTAAATTCCAGCGCGAGGCATAGAACCCGCGCAGGTCGCCATGGCCTGCACTTGCGCTGATGATATGCGCGGCGACGAAGAGCCTCGGTCCCTCCACCAGACCGGAATTGAGCGCGTTGCGCAGGTCGATCGTTGGAAATTCCGGGTCGACGCTGCCGAGGTCACGCAAGGTCGTAAAACCATAGCTCATATATTCGCGGGCGAGGCTCAGCCCTGCGAGCGCCTTGGCCGC
Source organism: Parvibaculum sp. (assembly GCF_035325945.1). GTDB lineage: Bacteria > Pseudomonadota > Alphaproteobacteria > Parvibaculales > Parvibaculaceae > Parvibaculum. Next base: position 8,055 of record NZ_DAOKYX010000044.1, on the reverse strand, counting down.
AGAAGATTGAAGCGTTTGCAGCGCCAGGTTTGAGGCATCCATCGTGAGGTGGACATGAGTGTCGATGAAGCCGGGGCAGACCGTCCGATCCGAAAGATCGATGACCTGCGCGCCGGGTGGTCTTCCTGCGGATCGCTCGATCCTCTTAATCCGGTTTCCTTCGATGAGGATTTCGGCCGGACCGCTCAGAGCATCCGAAAGACCGTCGAATACCTTGCCGCAGATCAGAACGAACATGCTCATCTCGGAACCTCTTCCGCTTCAGCGGCCATCCTCCTGATCACTCGGGACACGTGCCGTTGTGTTCTTCTGCTCGGGTTGTCTGGCGACCGGGAGACGCCAGCCGCGGCGAATGGCGATGAGGCGTAACCCGAAACAAAGAAGTGCGCCGACGATTGTGGCAGCGGTCGCGGGGATGTGGAGAGGATGGCTGACTACAACAATGGTTGCGCCCGCCAGGGCGGCGAGTGCGTAGATATCAGCGCGCAGGACGACGGGAATGTCGGCCAGAAGAATATCGCGCACCATCCCGCCGCCTATGCCGGTCAGCATCCCCAGAAGCGCTGCCATGACCGGGTTCAACCCGAATGCAAGCGCCTTCTGCGCGCCGGAGACGGCGAAGAGCCCCAGCCCCGCGGCGTCGAAGACAAGCACGGGGCTGCTCAATCTGGTGATCGCGGAAGACCAGTAGAACGTGATCGCGCCCGCAAGCAGCGAGACGGCGAGATAGCGCCAATCACTGATCGCACCTGGTGGTATCGATCCGATCACAACGTCGCGCGTGATACCCCCGAAATTCCCCGCCACGAAAGAAAGCGCGAAAACGCCGAAGAGATCGAGCCCTCGCTTAACCCCGGCGGCCGCTCCACTGAGCGCGAATACGAACGTGCCGACGAGATCGAGCACAAGCAGCAGCGTTTCAATTCTTGGATCTTCCATCCCGTACCTCTCAAGCCTTTGCGGGGGACAGCCAGGCGAGGGCCGCGACGACCAGAGTCTCGACACCGGTTTTCAAGGTCGGATGGATGACCGGAGCAAACTGGGGGCTGTGGTTCACGGGCAGCTTGTTGAGCATTCCGCCCGCCTTGGCCTTGGCGTAAGTCTCCGGATCGGTGCCGCCGACGAACCAGAAGACCGACGGGACCTGCCAGGCCGTGCCGAAGCAGCCGAAGTCCTCGCTTGCCGGAGCCGGTCCTGTATGGTGCACGCGCGCCGGGGAGAAATGAGCGCGGAATGCTTGTGCGATCCGGTTGCTTGCCGCCTCGTCGTTGAGGTTGAGCGGATACCGGTCCAATGGTGTGATCTCCGGCTTTCGCGGAGCGCCGGACGCTTCCGCCTCGGCATTCACGATGCGTTCGATCGCTGCCAGCACCCGCTTGCGAACCCCGGCATCAAAGGTTCGGACATTCAGCTTTATGATGGCGTCGTCCGGAATGACGTTTTCTTTCGTGCCGGCCTGCAAGACGCCAACCGTGACGACCGCTGCCTCGGTCGCAGCCACTTCGCGGGAAACCACGGTCTGAAGTCGCAGGACCGTCGCCGCAGCCATGACGACAGGATCGACGGCGGCTTGCGGCATCGAGCCATGCGCGCCACGGCCGAAAAGCCTGATCTGAAAGCTGTCCGCGGCCGAGGTGATAGGACCGGCGCTTCCAGCGATCTCGCCGGCCGGCCCGAGCATCACATGCTGCCCGAGCACGACAACCGGCTGGGGAAAACGCTCGGTGAGCTTGTCGTCGATCATGGCTTGCGCGCCCTGCGCCGTTTCCTCGCCGGGCTGGAAGACGACCATCAGGGTGCCGTGCCAGGCATCCCGTGCCTGCGCGAACAAGGCGGCGGCACCCGCAAGCCAGGCGACGTGCATGTCGTGGCCGCACATATGCCCCACAGGCACGGTCTTTCCTTCGGCGTCGGTCGTTGTCACTTTGCTCGCATAGGGAAGGCCGGTTGCCTCCTGGATGGGCAGCGCATCCATGTCGGCGCGCAGCATGACCGTCGGCCCTTCCCCGTTGCGGAGCAGGCCTACCACTCCCGTCTTTCCGACGCCGGTCGTCACCTCGTAACCGGCCTTGCGAAGCCGCTCAGCGGCGAGCCCGGCGGTTCTTGTTTCCTGCATGGACAATTCGGGGTTGGCATGCAGGTCCTTGTAAAAAGTCTCGAGATCGGGGATCAGCCGATCGATATTTTTCAGGACCGATTCCGACGAACTCACTGGCTTGTTCATGACCGACCTCCTCACAATGCTGGCGGATCCGTGCACCTTGATCTTCGCGGCATGTCGTCTTCGCTCTTCACCAAGCGCGCCTCTTCGTTAGTTCCTCGTCGCTGCCGCAATGGGAGCTACGCCGAAGTCTGCGCGTCGTTGTCGATGGGCAGGACCTGACCGGAGATCGATTTTCCAGCATCCGAAGTCAGAAAGAGAATGAGCGCGGCAATGTCCTTGGGATCGACGAAGCGCTTCAGCGACTGGATACTCATGGCGGCGGCTCTTTCTGCCTCCAGCGTTTTGTGCTCTGCCTCGGCGCGGCCCTGAAGAACGCGCTCGATACGTTCGCCCGCAACGGCGCCCGGCGCGATGGCATTGACGCGAATGTTGAATTCACCCAACTCGCGCGAAAGCGTTTTGGCAAAGCCGATCAAGCCCATCTTTGCCGTGCAATAGGCGCTGCGGTTTGGATAGCCAAAGCGCCCGCCAATCGACGACATGATGACGATGTTACCGGCGGGGGATTTCTTCAGATGTGGAATGCTGTGTCGCGTGACGTTATAGGTGCCGATGACATCGACCTTCATGACCGCTTCCCATTGATCGGGATCGGAGTTCTCGACGGGTGCGGTCTGGCCTGCGATGCCGGCATTGTTCACCAGCACATCGAGCCCACCCAGGGCTTTGACGGAAGCGGCGACCATGCGCTCGATGTCGTCGCGCTTCGAGACGTCGCAGACGATGGTCCTCAAGCCGGGAATATCTTTCGCCGCTGTTGCCAGCGCCTTCTCATTGATATCACAGACGCAGACCTGAGCGCCGATCGCGGCATAGGCGCTCGCGATTTCTTTGCCGATGCCGGAGGCTCCGGCGGTGATCAACACGCGCTGTGGCATCTCCGTATCTCCTATCGTGGTTGTTCCTCCACCGTGTCGACCACCTGTTTCAACGGGCCGGCTGCCCCGCATCGATTATATACCCACCGCCCGTGGAAAAGCTCGCCGAGGGCAAACAGAGGAGCAGAACTATTCCGGCTAATCACACCGTGACTGGCGGCTGACGCTGCTTCTGTGGCGTCTGCTGTGACGAGCAGCGTTTAGTCGCTCCTTTTTTACTCAATGATTTCGGCAGCGCCCGCGCTGACATCGCCAATGGAGATCTTGTGCCCTGCCGCGCCAAGGCCGGGGCATCGGACAAACGCTGGTTTTCCCTGTTATGCGCCTGCCGGAAAAATCGGATCGGTTGCGGAGAGCGACTAGCTCGTGACTGGCACGCCATCAACCCTCCGCCAGACAGTTTGAAATCAGATCATTCGCTCCGCGGGCGAGTGTCACTCCCTCGGGCCTGCGGCGCGATTGCGCATCGTGGCGGTTTGCAGTTTGTCGTCCGAAGGCGTGTCCGCGAACAGCCAGCGGGCGAGAAGGGCTGCGCAAAGCGCACCCGCGATCTCGGCCGCGATGAAGCCGGGCACATCCGCTATGCGGATACCCGAAAAACTGTCCGTGAACGCCCGCGCGAGCGCAACGGCCGGGTTGGCGAAGCTCGTTGATGAGGTGAACCAGTAGCCGCCTGCAATCGTCAGTGCCACGATGGATGCGACTTTCGACGGTGCCTTCGAAAGTGCGCCGAGAAGCGCCGTCACGAGGGCGAATGTCGCCACGAACTCTCCGGCCGACTGGCCGAAGCCGGCCCGGGCGTGACGCGATGCCTCCAGAAGCGGAAGCTCGAACATGAGATGCGCGAGCACGGTCCCGGATAAGGCCGCAAGGAATTGAACGGCGACATAAAGGGCGGCAAGCGCCGCGCCGATTTCGCGCCGCATGAAGAAGACGAGCGTTACCGCCGGATTGAAATGCGCGCCCGAGACGGGTCCGAAAATCTCGATGAGAACGAAGAGCATGGCCGATGTCGCAAGCGTGTTGCCGAGAAGCGCGACAGCCGCGTTTCCGCCAGCGAGACGCTCGGCCATGATCCCCGACCCGACGACCGTCGCGACGAGAAGGCATGTACCGAGGGCCTCGGCGGCAAGTCTTGAGGCAGCCGATGTCGTCACGCCGGGCTCCCCGTCTCTCCGATCTCGGCGAGCTTTTTCCTGAGCGTTTGCTCGTCGAGGCTCCCGAGTGGCAGGCCCGCAAGAAGATCGATGCGCTGCCCTATCGCGGCGAAGACCTCGGCGAATTTGCGCCGGATCGCCTCCTCGCTACCAGTGGCAGCGGCCGGGTCCTCGAACGGCCAATGCGCCGACGCCGGATGGCCCGGCCACACGGGGCAAACCTCTCCTGCGGCGTTGTCGCAAACAGTGATGATGAAATCCATCTGCGGTGCGCCGGGGGCGGCGAATTCGTCCCAGGACTTGGAGCGAAGGTTTTCGGTCGGGAGGCCGGCGGAGCGCAGCGCCTCGATGGCACGGGGATTGACCCGGCCCGTCGGCTGGCTTCCGGCGCTGTAGGCGCGAAAGCGTCCTCCGCCCCGCGCGTTCATATAGACCTCCGCGAGAATGCTTCGCGCGGAGTTGCCCGTGCAGAGAAAGAGCACGTTGTAGCTCTTGTGGCCGGTCACGGTCGTTTTTCCCGTCGGACTTGCGCGGCGGCGGTGTCGGCATTGGCCGCGATGCCGGTGCGCAGACTTTCCTCGCCCGCGCTGAAGTTCGGCTCGACGAGCCAGAGCCGGAGCAGATGCCGTTTCAGATCGGGGTCGTCCCAATCCTCATATTCGGTGCGCTTGTGGAGCACTGACGCATTCTTCAGGAACTGCATGTCGCCCGGCTCGAAATTCATGTCGAGATAGAAGCGGGGATCGTTCGCCGTCTCTTCAATGAAGGTGATGGCTTCCTTCTGCGCTGGCGTGAGGTGCGGCGTTTCCTCATGCTGCTGGCTTTCGCGGATGTACCAGGGAATGAAGAACATTCTCAGTCGGCCGTCGATGAAATGGCAGATGGAAATCTCGAACCACGGCTTCGCGCCCGGCTTGTGCTGGCCCTGCGTGTCGAAAGGGAAGGGCTCGAAGAGCACGGGTACGAGATCGGGCCTGCGGGTGAGCATTTCATTATAGATCGCGACCGAACTCACGATACGGCTGACGCCGCCCGATTTCGCCGGCCTCAGGCAAAAGAGCCCGATAATGTCGGCGCCATCCGTGTGAAAATCCTGCTCGGCGCGCGTCTTGTAGAGGCGCACGCCATATTGCTTCGGATCGGCGCCCGTGTCGCGGATATGGCCGATGAGATCGCCATCCGTGTTCTGCGAGATGGCGCGGCCCATGTGAAGGCCGATCCCCCAATAGATGGCGGCGCAGTCTTCCTTCGTATGCTCGCTGACCGGAAAGCCCTTGATGAGAAGGAAGCCCCGTCCGCGGTCGAGTTCGGCGAGCCAGCCGCCTATGCGGATTGCGAGCGTGGGCAGCGGAAAGTCCTCGCGGCTCCAGCGATGGAAGTCCGGCTCGCGCGCGCGTGCCTTGAGGAGGGCCGCGCGAAGCTCGGCGATATCCTCCGGCGAAAGCCGGTAGATCCAGTTCTCGTCGAACTGGATCTGCGGGCCCAGCCAGGCATCGGGCGTGTCGAGGATCGGCATCTGGCTCAGCCGCAACAGGCCGTGGTCTTGCTCTCGGGCTCGGCCTTCGGCGCCGGGCCGCAGCAGGCCGCGGCGTTCTCCGTCGCGATCGTCTCGAGTTCGGGTCCGCTTCCGAACTCCTCCATGATGTGGTGCGTGAAGAACGCTTCCCAGCGCACGCCATCGGGGTCGGCCGTCCAGCTCTTTTCCGACTTCGCATAGCAGCAGGTCGTCACGCCTTCCGGCAGATAGGGCGCTTCGGCCTCCTTCATGCGGTCGAAAATCGGCTCGAGTTCCGCGGCGTTGTCGACCTGGATGCCGGCATGGCCGAAACCCCTGTCGCCTGAAATCGTCTCGACGACGAAATTGACGCGCGGGTCTTCGAGCATCCATTTCGCATAGCCCGGACGGCGCACTGTCGGCTCTTCGCCGAAAAGCGTCGAATAGAAGGCGACGGACTTTTCGAGGTCGGCGACCCCGAAGCTCACATGCAATCTCTTCATCGCACACACTCCGCTTTGCGTTGGCGCGCGGTCGTCCCGATGACCCCGCATGCGCCCTGACAACAATCCTTGAGTAGAAAATTGGTGAGATCGCGCATGGCCGAAAGATCGGCCCTGTAGACGATCGAACGCCCCTGGCGCCGCGACGTGACGAGCCCGGCGCGGGCGAGTTCCTTCAAATGGAAGGAAAGGGTGGCGGGCGCCACGTCGAGCGCTTCCGCGATCTCGCCCGCGGCAAGCCCTCCTTCATCCTCCTTCGGCGCATGGGCGCGCACGAGGGTGCGGAAGATCGAGAGGCGGGTTTCCTGGGCGAGCGCCGCCAGAGCGGTCACGGCATCTAACGTTTCCATATTTTGACTATTATCGAAATATGGAAACGTGTCAATAGGCGAGCTGCGACACCCGCGCCGAAAACGAAATCGCCCGCGCATGGCGGCGCGGGCGATGTGGGTGCTCCGGTATGTAGTCGCCAGGACGCGGCAAGCGCCGCCGGTTATTTCGCGTTTGCGTGGGCAGCCTTGTCGAAGTCGCTCGCGTCGTGCCGCTCGGCAAGCTGACTTGCCGGATCGCCCCACACACGATTGACCATGCGCCCGCGCTTCACCGCGGGGCGCTCCGCGATCTGTTCGGTCCAGCGGTTGACGTGCTTGTAGTCCTTCACGCTCAGGAATTCGCCAGCTTCATAGAGCAGCCCCTTAGCAAGCGCGCCATACCAGGGCCAGATCGCGATATCGGCGATGGTATAGGCGTCGCCTGCAATGTACTCGCTCTCGGCAAGCCGCCGGTCGAGAACGTCGAGCTGACGCTTGACCTCCATCGTGAAGCGGTCGATCGCATATTCGAACTTCATCGGCGCATAGGCATAGAAGTGCCCGAAGCCGCCGCCGAGATAGGGCGCCGAGCCCATCTGCCAGAAGAGCCACGAATAGCACTCCGCCCGCTTCGCCGGATCCTTGGGCAGGAAGGCATTGCCGAATTTCTCGGCGAGATAGAGCAGGATCGCGCCGCTCTCGAAAACGCGCGTGGGCGGCGTCGTGCTGCGATCGAGCAGCGCAGGGATCTTGGAGTTCGGATTGACCTCGACGAAGCCCGAGCCGAACTGGTCGCCCTCATTGATGTTGATGAGCCAGGCATCATATTCGGCGCCGGCATGGCCCGCTTCCAGCAGTTCCTCCAGCATCACCGTCACCTTCACGCCGTTCGGCGTGGCAAGGGAATAGAGCTGGAGCGGATGCTTGCCGACCGGCAGCGCTTTCTCATGCGTCGCGCCGGCTATGGGTCTGTTGATCTTGGCGAAGCGGCCGCCATCCTTGTTCTGGTCCCAGGTCCAGACTTTGGGCGGCGTATAGGGGGTGCTGGTCATTTGCCGGTCTCCTCGATGGGTCGGATGTGCTGAAGCTGGCCCCAATGGGCCGCGATGGCAACTTTTTCGGCCGATGGATGCGCGCCTCGCCTCCCTGAACCTTGCTGCTGTTGCACAAAATCAGCCATGCGGCAGCGGGTAATTCGTATTGCCCGGCCTTCGCCGGTCTCGACTATGGCAATCCGTCGCCTAACGCGCAGTCGCGGGATGACGTCTTCATCTCCTCAATTCATTTCTCCATTACCGGACAACAAGGCGCAGGACGCGAACCGCTATATGGCGGGCGCGCTCCCTCTGGTCCCGGCTCATGCCGTGCCGGTTCTCTTCGGTGTCGAGGGCATCACGATCAATGGCGAGCCGGGAGGAAGCGCGGGGAATGGGGTCAGCCGATGAGCTGCCTCGCCGCGCTCGCCGTGAGGATGAACCCGATGACGG
>NZ_DAOKYX010000043.1:13290-14944 GCF_035325945.1 Parvibaculum sp. | reverse complement strand
GCTTCGGCACGAAGTAGTACATCATGCCGAGGAAGCCCGCGGTCAGGAAGAAGCCCACCGCATTGTGGCCGTACCACCACTGGATCAGCGCATCCTGCACGCCCGAGAAGAGGGCATGGCTCTTGCTGCCGAAGACGGTCGCCGGAATCGACAAGTTATTGCCGAGATGCAGCATCGCGATGGTGACGATGAAGGCGAGATAGAACCAGTTCGCCACATAGATGTGCGGCTCCTTGCGCCGCATCACCGTGCCGAGGAAAACGAGCAGATAGGTGACCCAGACGATCGTCAGCCAGATGTCGGCGTACCACTCGGGCTCGGCATATTCGCGGCTCTCCGTCACGCCCATCAGATAGCCCGTGGCGGCGATGACGATGAAGAGGTTGTAGCCCCAGAAGACGAACCAGGGCGCAAGATTGCCGGCGAGCCGGGCGCGGCAGGTGCGCTGCACGACATAGAAGGACGTCGCAATGAGCGCGTTGCCGCCCATCGCGAAAATGACGCCGGACGTGTGGACGGGACGAAGCCTGCCGAAATTCAGATAGGCGAGGTCGAAGTTCAGCGCCGGAAAGGCCAGTTCGCTCGCGATATAGACGCCCGCGAGCATGCCCGCCACGCCCCAGAAGAGGGTCGCGATCACGCCAGCCTTGACGACATTGTCGTTGTAGCCGACGCCGTCATCGGCATCCGGGCGACGCTCGAGCGCCCGGAAATGGCGCACGCCGATCGCCATGATGGCGGTTGCGAAAGAGAGAGTGAAAACCCAGGCGTGAATCGCCATCGGAATGTCGACGGCTTTCGCCGCGACGATCAAACCCATGACAGCCCCAGCCGCCAACAGCAGAATGGCGAGATAGGATGAGGTTGTCATTGTTCCGTAGAGACGCTGTGCCGCCCCGCCCGAAACCGCCATGTGACGATCTCCTTCAAGTTATCCGTGGCATTCACCATGCCGACCGGCTTTCTACGATAGAATCCGGTAATGTACGTAGGGCGGTTCGCCGCTGCGGGAGATTGACGCAGTCACGAGATATTCAGCGCAGCGGGCATGGAACTTGCTTCACGCGCCACACACGAAACATCGGCAAGGCCAGCGAAAATATAAAGCGTCAGAGCTGAAGCTTCGCGCCGTTGTCCGACAATGCCCGATCGATCGTGCTCATCAACTGCTCCTCATCGACCGGCTTGTCGAGAAAGGCGAGCGCGCCAGACCTTTGCGCGCGAGCCCTGAGGCCCGCATCGCTGCGGCCGGTCATCATGATCGTCGGAATGTCGTTGTGCTTCTCGCGAAGCGTCTCGAGCAGTTCGAGGCCGCTCATGCCCGGCATGTGAAGATCGAGGAGGAGACAGCCTCCTTCCTCGCCATCGGCCGAGAGAAACGCGCCCGCGGAATCATACTCGCGGACGGTCAGGCCATGAGCCTCCAGCAAACTGCGCATGGAATCGCGCACCGCGTCGTCATCATCGACGACATGCACCATACGCTGCGAACCCATTCCTACCCATCCCTCAAAGGCGACCCCGCTTCTTATGGACAGATATAGGTGCGCGGCATTGTCCCGGATATACGGATTTCTCCCTAGGATCGGGCCATTTCACGCCAATCAACCGGCAAATTAAGGGAAATTCCGGCTCGCGGCACGCCGGCCGCCTT
>NZ_DAOKYX010000043.1:0-13190 GCF_035325945.1 Parvibaculum sp. | reverse complement strand
ACGAGGTCGGACAGGCTGCGCGCCTGCATCTTCTCCATCAGATGCGCGCGGTGGATTTCGACGGTGCGCGGCGAAATGCCCAGCTCATGCGCGATGACCTTGTTGGGCTGGCCGGCGACGAGGTGGACGAGAACTTCCCGCTCGCGCGGTGTGAGCACGGCGATGCGCTCCCCCGCGAGCTGCGCGCTCGCGGCTTCGGCCCGCTGGTTGTCGCTCATCGCGCGGGCGCGGCCCACGCTCGCCAGCAATTGCTCGTCGTCATAGGGCTTTTCGATGAAATCTATGGCGCCGGCCTTCATCGCCCTCACAGCGAGCGGAACGTCGCCATGTCCCGTCACGATGATGACGGGCAATCCGATCTTGCGCCGGCCCAGCTCTTCCTGAAGCGCCAGACCGTCCATATCCGGCATGCGTATGTCGGCGACGAGACAGGCCCCGCGCCCCGGCGCCACGGCGGAGAGAAAGGAAGCGGCCGAGTCGTAATCCTCGACATCGTATTTCGCCGATTCGAGAAGCGCGCGCAGCGAATCGCGCACGTCGGCATCATCGTCGACAATGAAGATGGTCGGCTCAGTCTTCATCGCTCTCGTCCCCGGAAGCTCCGACCGGCAGGCGGAACGAAAATGTCACGCCCTGCGGCTCATGCGGCCCCGCCCAGATTTCCCCGCCATGCGCTTCGATGATCGAGCGGCATATGGAGAGGCCAATGCCCATGCCATGTTCCTTGGTCGTCGTGAAGGGCCTGAAGAGATTTTCCGCCACTTCGGGTGCAAGGCCGGGCCCCGTATCGGAAACGGAGACGGTCACGGTATCGGGCGTTTCCAGCCGGGTTTCGATCGCAAGCTCGCGGCGAGGAACGGCCTGCATGGCCTCGACGCTGTTGCGGATCAGGTTGAGAGTGACCTGCTGGATCTGAATCTTGTCCATGAGAACGAATGGAAGCGCGGGATCGAGCTTGACGCTCACGCGCACATTGGCCTCCGCAACGCCGACGAGGCCGAGCGCGATCGCCTCATCCATGACCTGATTCAGGTTTTCGAAGGCCCGGTTCGTCTTGCCCTTTTCGATGAATTCGCGAAGGCGCCGGATGATCTGGCCTGCGCGCGCGGTCTGCGCGCCCGCCTTCTCGATCAGTTCGGCCGCGCGCTGCACCTGCGGATCGTCGAGATCGTCGATCGTGCGACGCGCCGCCTTCACATAGTTCATGATGGCCGAGAGCGGCTGGTTCAGCTCATGCGCAAGCGCGGAGGCCATCTGGCCCATGGCGCTCAACCGGGAGACGTGGAGAAGTTCGGACTGCAGGTCCTGAAGCCTGCGCTCGGTGCTGCGCCGCTCCGTGATGTCGTGCAGAAAGCCGGTGAAGAGACGGCGCTGGCCGACCACGATCTCGCCGACGGCAAGCTCCATCGGAAATGTGCTGCCGTCGCGGCGCAGCCCGACGACGATCCGGCCGATGCCGATGATGCGTTTTTCCCCGGTCGTGAGATAGCGCTCCAGATAGCCGTCATGCTGCTCGCGATAGGGCGAGGGCATGAGCATCTTCACATTCTTGCCGATGACCTCGGCGAAGGCGTAGCCGAACAGTCTCTCGGCGGCGGGGCTGAAGGATTCGATCAGCCCGCGCTCGTCGATGATGACGATCGCATCGGGCACCGTTTCCAGAATGGAACTGAGCCGCGCCTCGCGCTCCCTCAGCGCATGCTCCTGCACGCGGCGCGCCGTGATGTCGTGGATGATGCCGACGAACATGCTCTGGCCGCCGACGCTCCCCTCTCCGACCGAGAGATACATCGGGAAGGTCGTGCCGTCCTTGCGCCGGGCCACGACCTCGCGGCCGATGCCGATGATGCGCTTCTCGCGCGTCGTGCGGTAATGGGCGAGATACCCGTCGTGCTCCTCACGGTATGGCGAAGGCATGAGCATCTTCACGTTGCGGCCGATCACCTCGTCGGCGTGATAGCCGAACAGCCGTTCGCAGGCCGCATTGAATATCTGCACGGTACCGACATCGTCGATGATGACGATGCCGTCGACAGCCGTCGCCAGCAATGCTTCGAGGCGCGCGCGGCTTTCGTCTTCATTGGCGCCGGCGACAGAAAAATCCGACATCGGTAACGGACACCTCCGGGCCTGAAACGCCCAAGTTCAATTTACCCAGACGGGCCGCGTTTGACTACCGCTTGCCCGCTACCCCCCATGCACAAAACCCTTCATTTTGTGGCACTATTCCGGGCCAGGCGGAGGCGGCTCCCCGCTCGGGGAGCGGCTGCCCGGCCCTACCGAATTGAGACATGGGAGTGCGACGATGCGCGCAATGGTGCTGGAGCAGACGGGCCGGCCGCTCGTCATGAAGGAGCTTCCCGACCCGCTTCCGGGGCCCGGCGAAATCCGCGTCCGCGTCGCGGCGTGCGGCGTCTGCAGGACCGATCTCCACGTCGTCGATGGCGACCTGCCCCACCCCTCGCTGCCGCTCATCCCCGGCCATGAAATCGTCGGCCATGTGGACATGATCGGGGCGGGCGTCACGGGCTTTCGCATGGGCGAGCGCGTGGGCATTCCCTGGCTGGGCCATACATGCGGCGCCTGCGACTATTGCCGGGCCGGGCGCGAGAACCTTTGCGACCATCCGCTTTTCACCGGCTATACGCGCAATGGCGGCTATGCGACCCATGCGGTCGCGGATGCGTCCTACGCTTTCCCGCTCGGCGGGCTCGGCGAGGACGGTGCCGTCGCTCCCCTGCTCTGTGCGGGACTGATCGGATGGCGCTCGCTCGTGCTGGCCGGCGAAGGGAAGGTGCTCGGCATTTACGGCTTCGGCGCGGCCGGGCATATCGTACTCCAGGTCGCCCGCGCGCAGGGGCGCAAGGTCTTCACATTCAGCCGTCCGGGCGACGGGGAAGCGGAAGCCTTCGCGCGGCGGCTCGGCGCCGACTGGGCGGGCGGCTCCGACGAGATGCCGCCCGAGGCGCTCGACGCCGCCATCATCTATGCGCCTGTCGGCAGCCTCGTTCCCGCCGCGCTCCGCGCCACGCGCAAGGGCGGCCGGGTCGTCTGCGCGGGCATCCATATGAGCGATATTCCGAGTTTCCCCTATCGCATCCTCTGGGAGGAGCGGCAGCTTCTCTCCGTCGCCAATCTGACGCGGCAGGACGCGAGGGACTTTCTGCGCGTCGCGGGCGAGGCGGGCATCCGCACGACGACGACGCTTTATCCGCTCGCGCGCGCGAACGAGGCTCTCGACGATTTGCGCGCGGGCAGGCTTCAGGGTGCTGCCGTCCTCATCCCCTGAGTGCATCGCCGGCTCGCTCGCGGCAGCGGCGCACGCGCAACGCCTCGCCGCGCAGCGGCGCGGGCCATCCGATTTCTGACCTCAATCAAGGACCGGCGGGCAGGCGGACGCTAGAAGTAATGGCATCGTCCGGATAGATGCGAAGCGCGCGCGGCGGACGTCCGGGGATCAAGGACAGCGGTGGACTCAATGCTCAGATCGATTCTCGTCCCGACCATGGGCTTTTCTGGCGACCCGGCGGCCATGGAGACGGCGGCCCTCATCGCAAGGCATTTCGACGGGCATCTCGAATGTGTGCATGTGCGTCCCGATCCGCAGCAAATCCTCATTCAGGCCGCCGGTTACGACATGGGCCTCGGCATGGGCACGCAGATGGTCATCGGCGATCTCATCGACGTTCTGCAGAAGGAGGATGCGAAGCGGGCCGAACAAAGCCGGAAGGTGTTTGATGCCTTCTGCGCGCGCGAGAAACTGCCGGTCGCGCCGACACCTCCCGGCGCGCAGAAGGGCGTGACCGCCGGATGGCAGGAACTCACCGGCCGGGAAATCGACATTCTCATCGATGTGGCGCGCGTTCACGACGTGGCGGTCGTCGGCCATGCGACGCCCTCGGGCGGCCTCGCCCGAGAGACGAGCGGAACGATGCTCGTGAAATCCGGCCGGCCGCTTCTCCTCTCTCCCTCACGGGCGCCGAAGGAGCTCGGCCGCAGGATCGCCATCGCCTGGAAGAACACGCCGGAAGCGGCGCGCGCCGTCGGCGCGGCGATGCCCTTCATCGACAAGGCCGAACGCATCACGGTCGTTTCCGTCGCCGAAAGGGAGGAAGAAACCATCACCTCCGCCGAGGCGCTCGCAAAGAGCCTGCGCTGGCACGGGGTTGATGTCGACATCTCCTATATGGCGCATCCGGCCGGCTCCATTCACGACACCATCATGCGGGCGGCGGAGGATGCGAAAGCGGATTTGCTGGTCATGGGCGGATATGGGCACGGCCGTCTCAGCGAATATATTTTCGGCGGCTTCACGCGGCATGTGCTCGCGGGCGTGCGCCTGCCCGTCTTTCTGGTGCATTGAACGGACGCAAGAAAAAGGCGCTTCCCGCCAAGGCCGGCCGGAAGCGCCCGTGAACGTCCGCGCGGAATCATGCCTCTCAGGCTTCGCCCTTGATCGCGATCTTCTTTGTCTGTGTTTTCGCTTCCGCGGGCTTCGGCACGGTGACGGTCAGCACGCCTTTCTTGAAGGATGCCTGCACCTTGTCCGGCTCGGCGTGGAAGGGGACGTCGATACGCCGCTCGAACGCGCCCCAAGAGCGCTCCCGGAGGTGATAATCCTTCTTCTTCTCCTCGCGCGCTTCCTGCTTTTCGCCCTTGATGGTCAGCATGTCGCCGGAGAGCGTCACATCGACGTTCTTCTCGTCCATGCCGGGAAGTTCGGCCGTGACGATGAGCGCATCGTCGGTCTCGGCGACATCGAGCCGCGCCGCCACGCCGAAGGGAGGGCTTATTTCCTGAAGCCCGGCGCCGGCCGAGAACTCCTCGAAGAGCCGGTCCATCTCCTGACGCAAGCTATGGAAGATGTCCATATCGCCACCGGCCTTGCGATACGGGAACTTTTGCAGAGCCCATGCCATTCTCAATCTCCCTGATTGTTTTCCGCAGGCGGCATCGCGCCTTGGAAGGCGCGTATTCTGCTCCCCGCGCGGCAGAGTGACCTTGATTCCGATCAATGGAGACTGCCAAGCGAAACGGGAACGGGGGTGCCGCGTTGCGCACCTTGTCTCTCATCTCCGTTCGCGTCTAATTCTCGCCTTCCGCCACCGCACGCAGCGTATCGACATCGTTGATGAGGATCTGATGCGTGTTCGGCACTCCGATCGTGCCGGCGCGTTTCAGCTCGCCAAGCGAGCGGCACACCGTTTCGATCGTCAGGGCGAGATAATCCGCGATGTCCTGCCTGCCCATCGGCAGGTCGATGCACCCCCCAAGAGCGGCGCCGTTGCGCTCCGCCATCTGCAGAAGGAAGGAGGCGATCCGTTCCTTGACGGTCTGGCGGCCCAGCATGACGAGGTGATGCTGGATATGCGAGACGCGCTCGTGGAGCACCATGGTCAGCTTGCGGCGGAAGAGCATGTTTTCATCGCCCAGCCGGTCGACATGGCTGCGCGCATACCGGATCAGAACCACATGCGTGATCGCTTCCGCGCTGAAGGCATGCAGCCCGAATTCGGTGAAGCCGAAGAGATCGTCCGGCATGAAGAAATCGGTCACCTGACGCCTGCCGTCCGAGAGCAGCTTGCACTGGCGCACTGCGCCGCTCACGACCTTGTAGGCGTATTTCGTCGCGTCGCCTTCGCTGAAGATCGTTTCGTTGCGGCCGAAGGATATCGTCGTGCCGATGTCCTGGAGCACACGCAGCTCGTCATCGGGCCGCGCCTGGCGGTGGATGACCGCGCCACCTGCGACGACCGGCCAGGCAGGCCGGCCAAGCGCGGGGCGCGTCGCTACGGTTCGTGCGAGATTGCCTGTCATAACCCGTCCCTGTCCTCCAACGGTCCCAATCTCATTGTGAAACCATGACGGGAAGCGGGCGGCGCGAAAATCCGTTAATCCCCCTAGGGGTATTTACGTATGCCGCGATGGGCGGTGACGCCCGGCGAAATCGAATAAATCCAATAATCAAAATGAACGTGTCAGCCTGCGGCCACCGCTAACTGGCGGCGGCCGCCCTTTGTTCAGGCTCGGTGTCGATCACGCGCTCGGCCGGAAAGTCGACGATGACAGATGTTCCCTGCCCCGGCTGGCTCTCCAGCGTCAGCGTTCCGCCATGAAGCCGCAGGAACTCGCTGCTGAGCGCAAGGCCCAGGCCCGTGCCCTGAAAGCGGCGGGAAAGATGGCTCTCGATCTGCGCGAAGGGCTTCAGCAGTTTCGGAATATCGCCCGGCGCGATGCCGATGCCATTATCCATGACGATGACGCGGAGCGTTCCGTCCTTCTCCTGCGCGGCCGATACCTCGACGTAGCCCTTTTCCGGCGTGAACTTGATGGCGTTCGAGAGAAGATTGAGCATCACCTGCTTGAAGAGCCGCTCATCGCCATAAAGCAGCGGCAGGTTCGGGCCGATCCGTCTTTCGATCATGAGAGAGGCGGCAGCGGCGTTCTCCGCAACCATGCCAAGGCATTCGTCGATCACCGACACTGGCGAGAACGCCGCCTCGTTGAGCTTCACGCGGCCCGCCTCGATCCGGCTCAGATCGAGAATGTCGTTGACGACCTCAAGCAGATGCCGGCCACTGCAATGAATGTTGTGCGCATATTCCTTGCGCCGCTCGTTATCGAGCGGGCCGAGTATGTCGTTCGCCATGATTTCCGAATAACCGAGAATGGCGTTGAGCGGCGTTCTCAATTCATGGCTCATATTGGCGAGGAACATCGACTTGGCGCGGTTGGCGGTGTCGGCCTCCTCCTTGGCGCGGCGAAGCTCCTGCTCCGCGCGCCTCATCTCGGTCGTGTCCTGGATCGTGCCGACGAGACTCCGGACACGACCGCTCTCGTCGCATTCGACCTCCACCTCGATATGGACATATTTCATGCGGCCGCCCGCGAGAAGAAGCCGCAGGTCGATGCTGATCGCCTCCAGCTCCATGACGGATCTCTGAAACGCCTTGTGCGTCGCGTCGAGATCGTCGGGATGCACATGGGCGCGGAAGGTGTCGTAGGTCGGCGCCCGCGGCCCGCGCTCCATCTCGAAGATGCGATACGCCTCGTCCGACCAGTCGAGGCGGTCGAGCTGCACGTCCCAGTTCCAGCTCCCGAGCTGCGCGATCTGCTGGGCCTTGGCGAGGCTGCGGCGGCTTTTGTGCAGCGCTTCGAGCGCCTGACGGCGATCGGTCACGTCATAACAGGCGCAGAGAAGCGCGTCCTCGCCGCCGAAGGTCATGCCGACGACCGAATTGACGACCCATCGCCGCTCGCCCGAAGCTGTGCGGATGAGAATTTCCTGCGCCGCCGAGCTGCTGCCAGCAGCGTTTGGCGCAGGCTCAGGCGCGGGATCGTCGTAAAATCTCGCCAGACTCGCGCCGAGCAGGTTTTCGACCGGCTCGCCGATCAGTTCGGCGAAGCCCGTGTTCACGAAGAGCACATGGCCGTCGACAGGGCGGCAGACGGCGACGCCGAAGGGAAGCTCCTCGATGATCGCGCGCAACTGCGCCTCGTGTTTCCTGATCTGCTCCTCCGCCTCGCGCAGCACCGTCAGGTCGCGGATCACGGCCGTGAAGATGGGCGAGCCGTCGAGTTCGATCTTGGAGATGGCAGCCTCGGCGGGAAATTCGGAACCGTCCTTCCTCCGTCCCTTGATCTCGGGCCGCCCCGACATGGGACGCGATTCCTGACACTCGCTGCGGAAGGAGGCGACATAGCGGCGATGACGCCCGCGAATGCTCTTGGGAAGCAGCACATCGAGCGGCTGACCGACGATTTCGCTCGCCTCGTAGCCAAACATCGTCTCCGCCTGGCGATTGAAGAGAATGATGTTCTGATCGGCATCGACGGACAGGATCGCGTCGCCTGCCGCGGCCAGGAGTTCTGACATCTGGCGCCTGAGAAACTCCGCCTCCTTGTCCTCCTCCACGATCTCGACAAGGAGAACGGTGCTCGACAAGGTCGACCAGATGCGCGTGAGATGGAGCGTCCGGCCATCTTCGAGGAGGCAGGTACGGCGCAACTCGCGCGTCGCGCCATCCGCCACAGCCAGACCCGGCGCCGTCGCCACGAGTTGCCCGCGCGCTGTGGCCCGCCGCTCGATGAGGGCGAGCGAGAGGCCGCTTTCGGCCGACAGTTCCAATTCGGCGAGAAGTTCCTGCGCCGCGGCGTTGAGCGAGGTCAGCTTGCCGTTCGACTGATCGAAGGTGAATACGGCCGGAGAAGCGACTGTGCTGTTCGATCTCATGTGCTTACTCATGTTCCAGCGACATCGAGGGACAGGAGGCGGAAAGGGTCAGGCAGAGCGAGCCTCGGCGAGGAAACGGTCGACCTGCTGGCGCAGCGTGTCCGCCTCCCGGGCGAGCGACTGGGCGGAGCCGGTGATCTGCACGGCGGCCGCGCCCGTGTCCGACGCCGCCTCGGCGACAAACCTGATGTTGGAGGAAACCTCCTGCGTCCCGCGCGCGGCCTCCTGAACATTGCGCGCGATTTCATGCGTCGCCGCGCTCTGCTCCTCGACCGCGGCAGCGATGGCGGCGGCGATTTCGTTCATTTCCGCAATCGTCTTTTCGATTGCGCCGATGGCGGATACGGATTCGCCGGTCGCGGCCTGCATCGCGCTCACCTGCTCGGCGATCTCGTCGGTCGCTCTCGCCGTCTGGTTTGCAAGACCCTTCACCTCGGACGCGACGACGGCGAACCCCTTGCCGGCCTCGCCCGCGCGGGCCGCCTCGATGGTCGCGTTGAGGGCGAGGAGATTGGTCTGGGCGGCAATGTCGTTGATGAGGGTGATGACGGTGCCGATGCGTTGTGCGGCGGCGGCGAGGCTCTGGACCTTTTCGTCCGTCCGCCGCGCCTCGGCGACGGCCTGGCTCGCAATCCGCGTCGAGGTCGCCGCCTGACGGCCGATCTCGGCGATGGAGCCGGAAAGCTCGTCGCTGGCGGTTGCGACGGTCTGAACATTGGCCGATGCCTGGCCAGCGGCGCCCGCGACGGCCGCAGTCTTGTTCTGCGTCTGCTCGGCATTCGACGACATGGAGCGGGCGGATGACTGCATCTGGGATGCCGCAGCGGCAACCGAGCCGATGACGCCGCCCACCGCCGCGTCGAATTCGGCGATTGCGGCCTCGAGCTTCCGCTGGCGCTCGGCGCGCTCGGCCATCATCGCTTCCTGATAGACCGAGATCGCGAGTTCCATGTCGAGGAGCGCGGCGGCGTTGAGGGCCGAGATCGCCCGGCTGAGCTTCGCGGGCGACCGGCGATATTTCTCGATCGCGACCTCCGCCAGCCGATTGAGAACGAATTTGTAGCTCGCAACATACCAGCGGGGCTCAAGCCCGACCCGGTTATGGGTCAGGCCGACCGTCCTTATGCTTTGCATATACTCGCTGTCGAACGTACCGCTGAAGAGGAGCGCCCAATGCCTGTGCTGGGCCTGCTTCAACCTTTGCGACTGGGCGCCGACCAGAGGCACCAATTCGGGTTCGGATGCCAGATGATCGTAAAATCCATCCAGAATGGCCGGCAGGCGCGGCTCGACAATGGTCCAAAGCTCTTGCAACGCCAGCCCGGTATCACCAGTTATTTCCATGAAACGAAGGCGTCTCTCGCGATCGATTGAGGCGTCTTTCGCCATTACCCCTCTCCTTTGGCCTGCGGCCGGTACAACTCCAATTCTTGACTGCGACTTTATTTCGCATCCCCGATTATTTGGTTAATTCGGTAGATTGAATGTAATATTTATTAAAATTTATATTTATGACTTGGATTTATGATCCAGATTATAACTCAATGCTGATCGAGACAGATTGATCGGCATTAGGGCGCGCGGCACACCCAAAACAGGGGGCACGGCCATCCGCGCGGCGGCGTTTGCGGCCCTCTTCACCGCGGACGGATGACAGCCGGAGGACGGATCAATCCATCGGCCGTGGAAAGTTGTTGTGTAACAAGAAATGTGAGACGTGCTTTGAGTACGGCGAGTTCGACCCACAAGCCGGTCATCCATGATGGCCGCTCCGTCAGCGGCGCCACGGAACCCGAGACCGACTGCCGGGGCTGCCCATCGATCGGCGGGGAGTTCTGCTCGCAACTGACCCATGGCCCGGATGGCTGCCAGCCGAAAATCCGAAAGCGCGAAACGGCCGCCCGTTCGAGGCAAATTCTCTATCGCAGTGGCGAGACGCCGCGCGAAATCGGCATCATCCGCGAGGGCATCGCCTTCCAGTATGTGCTTGTGCCGGACGGGCGGCGGCAAATTCTTTCCTTCTGTCTGCCAGGCGACTTTCTTTCGACCTCCCTGGTGACGAAGGGGAGCATGCACTTCTCCATTCAGGCGCTCACTCCCATGCGGCTCTGCCTTTTCGACCGGGAGGCGGTCGTCGCCTTCATCCGCGACAATCCGGACAGCGCCACGGCCTTCACGCGCATCTGCATGCGCGAGAAGGAACGGCTGGAAGCGCGGATCGTCGATCTCGGACGCCGCACGGCCGAAGAGCGCATATCGCGCTTCATCATCGATCTCATGCGGCGGCTGGAGCAGCATGGCCATGCGGGCCCCCGCCTGCCCTTCCCGATGAAGCAGAAGCACATCGCCGATGCGCTCGGCCTCACGCAGGTGCATGTGAGCCGCGTTATCGGCCGGTTGCGCGCGGCCGGTCTCATCGAGGTTTCAGGCGGGGCGATCGAGATATTCGACCTCAGGGGCCTGCGCGAGATCGCAGGCGAACGGCGCGGCTGAAACGCCGCGCCTCAGCCCATTGCGTCAGACAGCCCGCTCGGCCGCGACGGACTTCGCCCATTTGTAATCGGCCTTGCCGTTCGCTGCCCGCCGCACCTCATCCACAAGCACGATCTGCCTCGGCATCTTGTAGCCGGCGAGCCTGGTGCGCGCGAAGGAGATGAGTTCGTGGTCCTCGACCGAATGGCCGGGCCGGCGGGAAAGCACGGCCGTGACGCGCTCGCCGAAGCGGTCGTCGGGCAGGCCGACCACGAGGCAATCATAGACCGCCGGATGCGCCTTCAGCGCCTCCTCAACCTCTTCGGGGAAGACCTTCTCGCCGCCTGTGTTGATGCAGACGGAGCCGCGCCCCAGCAGGATGAGAGAGCCGTCGGCCGCGACCTTGGCATAGTCGCCGGGGAAGCTGTAGCGATGGCCGTTGACGACGCGGAAGGTCGCCGCGCTCTTCGCCGGGTCCTTGTAATAGCCTATGGGCGCGAAGCCGCCATTGGCGATCATGCCGATTTCGTCCGACCCCGGAGTGACTTCCCTTCCGTCGTCGGTAAAGACCTTCGTCGTTTCGTTCTTGAGGAAGCGCGCTGTCTCGCTCGGCGGCAGTTCCCGCGACACCATGGACATGCCCATGCTGCCTTCGGTCGAACCCATGGCGTCGATGATTGTAATATCGGCAAAATCGAGAAGACCCTGCTTCACCTCCCGCGTGAACATGACGCCGGAGGAAATGAGCGTCTTCAGCGAGGTGAGATCATAGGGACGTCCGGCGTCCCTCGCACCTTCGAGGGCAAGCAGCATGGGCTTGGCGAAGGCATCGCCGACGATGGCGACGTCGCTCACGCGCTCGCGCTCGACGAGGCGCCAGAGCTCGTCGGGATCGAAATGCGTGTTACGGAAGGTGACGGCCGTACCGCCCAGATTGTGCGCGATGATGACGCCGAGCCACATGCCCGTGCCATGCATCAGCGGACAGGCAGACATGCTGACGGGCGCGGCGCCAGCGGCGCGCAGGTCGCGCACGGCGGCGGCGAGTTCATCGCGCGTCTGCGGACGGGGCAGCCCGCGCAGGTCGTAGCCGAGCAACAAGCCTTCGGCGAAGTCGCCCTGGCGATACATGACGCCCTTGGGCATGCCCGTGGTGCCGCCCGTATAGAGCATGTAGATGTCGTCTTCGGAGTAGTCGCCGCGCGGCAGCGGGCGATGCGCGGCTATGACCTCTTCATAGCGCAGCGCGCCGTCCAGATGCTCGCCAGAGCCATCGTCGATTTCGACGAGAAGCTTGAGCTTCGGCAGGCGGGAGCGGATCGCCGCCACGCGCGCCCCGAACTGCGCATCGAAGAAAAGCGCTTCGGCATCGGCATTGTCGAGAAGATAGGTAAGCTCCTCCTCCACATAGCGATAGTTCACATTGATGGGCACGCCCCGCGCCTTGAAGGCGGCGAAATGAGCTTCCAGATATTCGTTGGAGTTGTAGGCGTAGAGGCCAATCTTGGCATCCGGACGGAGACCCGCCGCCACGAGAGCGGCGGCGAGAGATCCCGCCCGGCTCTCATATTCGCGCCAGCTTCGCCGCGTATCGCCATTGACGATGGCTATCTCGTCGGGAATGGCGTCGCTGATCACTTCCCAAAGCGCGGCGAAATGCCGTTTCATGCCTCTTGTCCTCCCCTGGCAGCAAATTGTCGTCGGGAGAGGATCGGCCAGGCCGTCCGCCAAGGCAAGAGGCCGAAAGGCCCGCCCTCCCCTGCCTCGCACACCCGCGCCCTGACGCAGCGTCGCGCGCGAGACGAGCGGGGCGGCGCGATCCGCCGCTTCCCAATTTCCGCGCTACCGGCTAACCCTTTAGAAAGGCATCCGGCCAACGGTCGAACGAACCCAAGAGGGATGAAAGAATGAAGACGCGCATTACAGAGCTTTTCGGCATCAAGCATCCGATCATTCAGGGCGGAATGCATTTCGTCGGCCTCGCCGAGATGGCCGCCGCCGTTTCCAATGCGGGCGGCCTCGGCATCATCACGGGCCTGACGCAGCCGACGCCGGAAGCGCTGGCCAAGGAGATCGCGCGCTGCCGCGAGATGACGGACAAGCCCTTCGGCGTGAACCTGACCTTCCTGCCCGGATTCTCGAACCCGCCCTATCCCGAATATATCGACGCGATCATCCAGGGCGGCGTGAAGGCCGTCGAGACGGCCGGCCGCAGCCCCGAAGCCTATATGCCGGCGCTCAAGGCGGGCGGCATCAAGGTCATCCACAAGTGCACCTCCGTTCGCCACTCGCTCAAGGCCGAGAGGATCGGCTGCGATGCGGTCAGCGTCGACGGCTTCGAGTGCGGCGGCCATCCGGGCGAGGACGACATCCCGAACATGATCCTGCTGCCGCGCGCGGCCGAGGAACTCAAGATCCCATTCGTCGCGTCGGGCGGCATGGCCGATGCGCGCAGCCTCGTCGCCGCTCTCGCTCTCGGCGCGGA
>NZ_DAOKYX010000042.1:0-15484 GCF_035325945.1 Parvibaculum sp. | reverse complement strand
TCGGCTGGACCTATCGCAACGGCAAGCGCTAGACCTATTCGGCCGTGTGGCGCCCGTAAAGGAATGTGAGGGACGCGCTGGCCAGCGCATGATCGCGAATGGCGAGCGCGGCCTCCGCCACCGGCATCTCCCGATCGACCGGCAGCGAAGTCTCGCCCAGCGCGTGAACCGTCAGCACGTAATGATGGATCCCGTCGCCGGGCGGCGGGCATGGTCCCTGATAGCCGGGCGTGCCGAAATCGGTCATGCCCTCCACGGAGCCATCCGGCATGAGGTGTCCGCTCGCACCTTCCGCGAGATGAGTGACCGAGGCCGGAATATTGACGACGACCCAATGCCACCAGCCCTTGCCCGCCCGCGCATCGGGATCGAAAAGCGTCACGGCATAGCTGCGCGTGCCGCCTGGCGCGCCCGACCATGAAATCTCGGGTGAGACATTCGCCCCGCCGCAGCCATGCTTGTCATAGACATGTCTCAGGTTGGCGAGCCGGGCGCCATCGGCAACGGACCGGCTGGCAATGGCGAAAGCGGCGCGTCCCGATGCGCTCGGCACGGGCCCCCTCGTCTCCGCAGCCGTATCGCCCGCGAGCGCGAGGCTTGCGATGAGCGCGATGAGTGCCACGGCCCCGATCGCGGGGCGCGAAATTCCGTTCACCCCAGCGCCTCCCATGAACCGCCAAGAAGACCGGCATTATATGCGCAAAAAGGCCGCCCCCGCGCGCGGAGGAAGCCCTCGCCCCCTGAAAAACCGTGTGATTCGTGCTTCATACCCGCTTCGGAGGCATGGGTCACCCCCGGATATCCATTACCCCCGGCGTCATAAAACTGTTACTAAACCGTCGTAGTCAGATGGCGCAGTTCCGCAAGGCTGGAAAAGGGAGCACGAAGCCATGATGGAATCTCTAGGAAAGCTGGGCCGCGCGAGCCTTCTCGCACTCTCCACGCTGGCCTTCGCCGTGACCGCCGAAGCAGCCGACATTTCAGGCGCGGGCGCGACCTTCCCCTACCCCGTCTATGCAAAATGGGCCGAAGCCTACAAGCAGCAATCCGGCACCAGCATGAATTACCAGTCGATCGGCTCCGGCGGCGGCATCAAGCAGATCGGCGCCAGAACGGTCGATTTCGGCGCTTCCGACAAGCCGCTGACCTCCGAGGAACTTGCGAAAGCCGATCTCGTCCAGTTCCCGACCGTCATGGGCGGGGTGGTGCCGGTGGTCAACATTCCCGGCCTGAAACCCGGCGAACTCAAACTGACCGGCCCTGTCCTGGCGAAAATCTATCTCGGCGAGATCAAGAAATGGAGCGATCCCGCCATCGCCGCCGACAACAAGGATCTGAAGCTTCCCGATAGTTCCATCGCCGTCGTCCACCGCTCCGACGGCTCGGGCACGACCTACAACTTCACTTACTACCTCAATGCCGTTGAGCCCGCCTGGGGCGCTGTCGGCGTCAGCACCGCGGTCGAATGGCCCGCCGGCCTTGGCGGCAAGGGCAATGAGGGCGTGGCCGCCATGGTCGGGCAGACGAAAGGCTCGATCGGCTATGTCGAATATGCCTACGCGCTCCAGAACAATCTCACCTACACCGAAATGCAGAACAAGGACGGCAAGTTCGTGGCGCCGAGCTACGAGGCCTTCCAGGCGGCCGCGGCCAATGCCGACTGGAAGCACGCGCCGGGCTTCCACCTCATTCTCGCCAATCAGCCGGGCGCCGATAGCTGGCCGATGACGGCGGCGACCTTCATTCTCGTTCACAAGACGCAGGCGAAGCCCGAGCGCGCGAAGGAAGTCCTGAAATTCTTCGACTGGGCCTACGAGCATGGCGGCCCGATGGCGAAGGAACTGGATTACGTTCCCCTGCCGGAGAGCGTCGTAAAGCTCGTCAAGGAAAGCTGGAAAGAGATCGTGGACGGCTCGGGCAAACCCGTTCTCTAGTTCATCCCATCGCTCTCCTTCCGGGAGCGGCAACACCACCCAGGGCGCGCCGAGGTGTGGCGCGCCGCCCCGTTTGCGATAGCCGAGAGTTCGATCGATATGGCGCTAACCGACGTTCCAGACCTGACCCGCCTTCGCCGCATCAGGCAGGCCGCCATTGGCGACGGCGCCTTCCGGGTCATCACCTGGGCCTCGATGGCGCTGGTGCTTCTGGTGCTCGGCGGCGTCATCGTGGTGCTGGTTCAGGGCGCGGCGCCCGCGCTCAAGCTTTTCGGCTTCGATTTTCTCATCACCGCCAAATGGAACCCGGTGACCGACCAGTATGGCGCGCTCGTGCCGCTGGTCGGCACGCTCGTGACCTCCGCCGTCGCCCTCGCCATCGGCGTTCCATGCAGCTTCGCGGTCGCCTTCTTTCTGACCGAACTCTGCCCCTACCGCCTCCGCACGCCGCTCAGCATCGCCATCGAGCTTCTCGCCGCCATACCGAGCATCATCTACGGCATCTGGGGCCTTTTCGTCGCCGCTCCCCTCTTTCAGTCGCATGTGGAGCCCGCGCTCGCCGACTGGCTGGGCCCCCTCCCCATCATCGGCGCTCTCTTTTCCGGTCCGCAGATCGGCATCGGCATCCTGCTTGCGGGCCTCATCCTCGCGCTGATGATCCTGCCCTTCATCACCGCCGTCATGCGCGACGTCTTCGAGAGCGTGCCCCCCGTGTTGCGCGAAAGCGCCTATGGCCTTGGCGCCACGCGCTGGGAGGTCGTCTGGAAGGTGGTCCTTCCCTACTGCCGCACGGGCGTCGTCGGCGCGATCATGCTGGGCCTCGGCCGCGCGCTCGGCGAAACCATGGCCGTCACCTTCGTGATCGGAAATTCGCACCGCCTGCCGACCTCGCTCTTCGATCCGGCGACCACGATCTCCGCCGCGCTCGCCAATGAGTTCACCGAGGCGGTGAGCGACACCTACACATCGGCCCTCATCGCGCTCGGCCTCGTCCTCTTCCTTCTCACCTTCGTCGTTCTGGCGGTCGGCAGGCGGCTTCTGCTTCGCGCCGAGCGAGCAAAGAGCGGAGGCCGGTGATGACGCGCGTACAGTCCCGCCGCCTCGTCAACATCGCCATGACCGCGATCTCTCTCGCGGCCACGGCGATCATTCTCTTCGTCCTTGGCGCGATTCTCTGGACGCTGGTGAGCAACGGCCTCAAGGCGATGAAGCCCTCGCTTTTCACCGAGAGCACGCCGCCGCCGGGAAGCGCGGGCGGCCTTCTGAACGCCATTTATGGCAGCGCGGTCATGACCGGACTCGCCATCCTCGCGGCCACGCCGGTCGGCGTCCTCGCCGGCACCTACCTGTCGGAATATGGACGCGGAAGCCGGATCGCGAGCTTTGTGCGCTTCATCAACGACGTGCTTCTCAGCGCGCCCTCGATCATCATCGGCCTCTTCGTCTACGGCATCGTCGTCGTGCGCATGGGGCATTTCTCGGCCTTCGCCGGCATCGTCGCCCTTGCGATCATCGCGCTTCCGATCATCGTCCGCACGACCGAGGACATGCTGGCCCTGATCCCGGACGCGCTGCGCGAGGCGGCCGCCGCGCTCGGCGCGCCCAAATGGAAGATCATCGTCAAGGTCAGCTATCGCGCCGCCTTCCAGGGCATATTGACCGGCGTTCTGCTGGCGGTCGCGCGTGTGAGCGGCGAAACGGCGCCGCTGCTCTTCACCGCGCTCAACAACCAGTTCTGGAGTTCCGACCTCAACGCGCCGATGGCGAACCTGCCTGTCGTCATCTTCCAGTTCGCCATGAGCCCCTATGCCGACTGGCGCGAGCTTGCATGGGGAGGGGCGCTACTCATCACCGCGACGGTGCTCGCACTCAACATCGTCGCCCGCGTACTGACCAAGAAAAGGACACGCCGCTCGTGACCACGCACCAGCCGCTCACCCCCTCGCTGACCGAAGCGCTGCGCGGCGAAGCCGTCGAAAGCCATCCCGAAAAGATCGGCGTCAGGGATCTGCATTTCTACTACGGAAATTACGAGGCGCTGAAGGGCATCAACATCTCGATCCCCGACCGCCGCGTGACGGCCTTCATCGGTCCGTCCGGCTGCGGAAAATCGACCTTGCTGCGCGTGCTCAACCGCATTTACGAGATGTATCCCGGCCAGCGCGCGACCGGGCAGGTCATGGTCGATGGCGACAACATTCTCGACCGCACGCTCGATCTAACCAGGCTGCGCACAAAGATCGGCATGGTCTTCCAGAAGCCCACGCCCTTTCCCATGTCGATCTTCGAGAATGTCGCCTTCGGCATCCGCCTCTATGAGCGCCTGTCGCATACCGACATGGAGGAGCGCGTCCACTGGGCGCTTTCGCAGGCGGCCCTCTGGGACGAGGTGAAGGACAAGCTCCACCAGCTCGGCACGGGCCTTTCGGGCGGCCAGCAGCAGCGCCTCTGCATCGCGCGCGCAATTGCCGTGAAGCCGGAAATCCTGCTCATGGACGAGCCCGCCTCCGCCCTCGATCCGATCTCGACCGCAAAGCTCGAAGAGCTGATCGAGAAGCTGCGCGAGGAATTCTGCATCGTCATCGTGACTCACAACATGCAGCAGGCCGCGCGCGCCTCCGACTACACGGCCTTCATGTATCTCGGCGAGCTGATCGAGTTCGACACGTCGGAAAAGATTTTCACCAATCCCTCGAATGTCCGCACGCGCGACTATGTGACCGGCCGCTTCGGCTGATCACTTCAGCACGAACTTCATCGGCACGACATATTCCGAAGGCATTTCGGGCGGCGGCGGAGGCAGCGGCTCCGCCCGGCGGATCATTTCCATGACCTCGCGGTCGAGCGCGGCGACGCCCGAGCCTTTCTCGATGCGCGCCGAAGTGACGTGCCCGCGCGCGTCCATCGCGAAGCGGATATGGACCGTCCCTTCCTGATGACGGCGGCGCGCGGAGGCCGGATAGCGCTTGTAGCGCTCCAGATGCCCGAAGAGATGCGAAAGATAATTCTGCTTCGCCGCAATCTGCGCCGCGCTCGGACCAGCCGGACGCGAAGCCGCAGGCTTGTCGGGCTGCTGTTGTGCGGCCGGCTGTTCGGTCTTTCGCGCCTCGTTCACCGGCTTCGGTTTTTCCGGTTTCGGCTTCTTCCGCTGTAGCGCGACTTCGGCCTTCTCGACTTTCGGCGGCTCCTGAACCTTGGGCGGTTCCTCGACCTGTTTCACCTTCGGCTCCGGCACGGCGGCCGGAACGGGCATCATGTCGATGAGCAATGCGGGCTGCGGCGCCTCGGGCATTTCAGCCACGGGATGCCATATCACCATGGCCGCGCCGAGGCCGATATGAAACGCGGCCACGGCCACGAGACTCGTGCCCCAGCGTCGGCACCAGCCCGCGCCGTCCGTGTCAGGAAATTCCGATGCGGATGCGACGCTCATTTGCCCGGCATGGCTTCCAGACCGAGCAGCGCGACCTTGAGATAGCCCGCCGCCCGCAGATCGTTCATCACATTCATGAGGTCCCCATAGTCGACGGACTTGTCGGCGCGCAGGAAAATCCGCTGCGTCTTGTCGCCGCCTGCCGCGCCGTCGAGCGCAGCGCCGAGCGCCTCGCGCGCGATCATGTCATTGCCGAGCGCGAGCGAAAGATCCTGCTTCAGAGTGACGATGATCGGCTTCTGCGGGCGCGGCTGCTGCTCGGCCGTGGAGGCCGGCAGATCGACCGGCACATCGACGGTTGCAAGCGGCGCCGCCACCATGAAGATGATGAGCAGAACGAGCATCACGTCGATGAAGGGCGTGACGTTGATCTCGTGATTCTCGGCGAGATCGTCGCTGGCGTGCTTGAGACGGACCGCCATCGTTCTAGTCCGCGGCCTTGCTGACGAGTTTCACCGTCTCGCCCCTGTCCTGCCGGTCCTGGCGATCGAGATCGCGCGAGACGAGACGCAGCACTTCCGCCGCGCCATCGCCGACCAGCGCCCTGTAGCCCGCGATCGAACGGGCGAACATGTTGTAGATGATGACGGCCGGAATGGCGGCGACGAGGCCGATGGCGGTGGCGAGCAACGCCTCGGCAATGCCCGGCGCGACCACGGCGAGATTGGTGGTCTGCGACTTCGAAATGCCGATAAAGCTGTTCATGATGCCCCAGACCGTGCCGAACAGGCCGACAAAGGGCGCCGTCGCGCCGATGGTGGCGAGGATGCCTGTTCCCGCCGACATGCGCCGCCCGGCCGCCGCCTCGATGCGTTCGAGGCGCGAGACGACGCGCTCCTTGATGCCCTCCTTGTCCGTCGCCGATACATCCGCCGAGAGACGAATTTCCACCTCGGCCGCCTGAACGAGAGCCCGCATCTCGCCATCGCGGCGCTGAAGCGCGGCGGATGCTTCCGAGAGGCCCGCAATATTGCGCAGCGCCTCGAGCGCCCCGCGCATGCGCCTGCGCGCACCCGCAAGCTCGATCGACTTCGCCAGCCATACCGTCCAGGTGAGGATCGAGGCGATGACGAGCCCGATGAGAACGGCCTTCACCACGCTGTCGGCATTGAGAAACATAGACCATGGCGAAAGGTCGGGCGGCAGGACGCCAAGCGGCACATCGGGCGGAGCGGCCGCCGCCACCTCTGCAGCGGCTTGCGGCGCGGCTTCAACGCCTTCAGCGAGCGCCGGCAATGTGAAGAACGCGGCCCCGAGCCCCGCCGGCCAGATGCAAATTGCGCGATAGCGTTTCAGAAGAGCGGAAAGCAAGGTCTTTCTCCGTCCCGCGGCGGCAGGATGAAGAGCCGTCGCTATTGCGATTGATTATCAGTAACATTGGCGAGTTTTGCCACATATGGGCTGCCCCGGCAAGCGCGCAATCGTCGCGGCGCCTGACCGCTACCGTCGGACAATTGCGGTACCCCCCAATTCATGTGGCAAGGATTGGAGGCCGCGAAAGCATCCGCCTTCGCGGCCCTGTCGTTTCATCCGCTCAGAATTTGACTGTTATTCCAGCGTAAGCCGCGAGTGGCGATCCCGGCATGATGTTGTTGTCGTTGTGAGCGGAGGCATAGTAATCCGTGTTGAACAGATTCTCGATGTTGAGCTGCGCCCTCACATTTTCGGTGATGCTGTAATAGATGGCCGCATCGACCCGCGTGAAGCCCGGCAATGTGACCGCATTGCTCGCAGTCGTGTACATGTCGCTGCGGTGAATGAGGCCAACGCCTACGCCCCACGTTTCGTTGAGATCGTATTTGTTCCAGAGCGAGAAGGAATGCTTGGGAAGCTGCCCGAGGGTCGCTCCCTTCTGCGCCGTCGCCGACTGTGTCGCCGTGATTTCACCGAGCTGATAGGCATAGCCGCCGATGACGCTCCACGCCTCGGTGATCTGGCCCGTCACGCCCAGTTCCAGACCACGCACTTCCTGGCCATCGACGAGGATCGACTGGGTCGGGTCCGACGGATCGGCGATCGCGACATTGCTGCGCTCAAGCTTGAACAGCGCCGCCGACAGGGACAGCTCGGGCAGCACATCCCACTTGGCGCCGACCTCGTAGTTCCTGAACTCCTCCGGGTCGAGCGCGCGGTTGCTCGGCGACAGCGACGAAAGCTGGCTTCCCGAGCGCGGCAGGAAAGATACGGAATAGCTGCTGTAAAGCGCCACATTGTCCACCGGCTTGAAAACGAGACCGACGCGCGGCGACAGCGCATTGTCGTTCGTCTCGATGTCCGCGCCCGTGCGGTTGTTCCGGAAGTCCATGTTGAAATTGTCGTAGCGAAGCCCCGCTATGATCTGCCATTGCGGCGTCAGCTCGATCTGGTCCTGAATGTAGAGCGCGCCGATCAAGGCCGTGCCCGTATTGTCGGCATCGGTCGCGCTCTGGCGGAAGCTGACCGGAATGGAAGTGGTCGGATTCGCGGTGGGAACCGTGATCGAGGTTACGTTCGGACCGATGCTCGTGAAGTAGCCGGTTTCGCGGTGATTCTTCGTGTGCTGACGACCGAGCTCCATGCCCGTGAGCACGGTGTGTTGAATCGAACCGGTCGAGAACGGAATGGTCACGTCCGTCTGATTGAAGAAATTTTCCCGCCTGGTGCGATTGTTGTAGGCCGATATCGCGACCATCGAGCCGTCCGCACTCGCCGCGCCGGGGAAGACGTTCTGGTAGAATTTGTCGTAGACGGCAAAGCGCGTGCGATTTCGAATATTGATGCCGTTTGCGAAATCATGCTCCACCGACACGGTCAGCGCATCGACTTCCGCGGTCGTGTTGCTCAGATCGGGATTGCCAAAGAAGGTCGAGGCATCCGTCCCGATCGGGCGGCCGTTGAACGAGCTGATGCCGCGATCAGCCGTCCTGTCATCCGAGAAATGCTCATAGCCGACACCAATCGTGGTCGATCCGTCGAGATGGAATTGCAGGGTCGGGTTGAGCGCCCACCGCTCCAGCCCGAAGCCGTCGCGATAGCTGTCCGAGTTCTCATAGAGGCCGGTCAGCCGAACCGCGACGCTATCGGTGACGGCCTGGCCGATATCCGCCGTCACACGCTTCTTGCCCCAGGACCCGCCGGTCAGATCCAGTTCGCGGATGGTCTGGCCGTTTGCTTCCTTGGTCACGCGGTTGAGGACGCCGCCGCCACCGCCACGGCCGAAGATCATCGCATTCGGCCCCTTCAGGGCCTCGACCCGCTCCATATTGTAGAGATCGCGGAAATATTCGACGTCGTCGCGCATGCCATCGACGAAAAGGTCCGACGTCGAGGTGTTGCCGCGAATGATCGGCGTATCGCGATTGCCCTCGCCCTGCGCCATGCCGACGCCGGGCATGTAGCGCACGACATCAGCCATGCCCTGCATCTGCTGATCCTTCGCGACCTGATCCGTCACCACGGAAATCGCCTGCGGGGTGTCGATCAGCGCCGTGTCCGTCTTTGTCGCGCTCCGGGTGCGTTTCACCTCATAGCCTTTTTGTTCCGCAGCAGCTTCTCCGCTGACTTCGAGCGTCGGCAAGGCAACAGCCCCGCCATCCTCCGCGACGACCTCCGGCTGCGCGGGAGATGCTGCTTCCCGGCGATCCGTTTCCGCGGCCTGAAGCGGCGCCATGCCGATGAAAATCCCGATTGCCGTGGTGGCGATGAGATTGCGCGGGTTTGCGACGCGGAGCGAAGCCCCGGTCCCCTGGTATTCCTTCACTTGGATAGCCCCTCCAGCGGCCAATAAACATGCGACTAATTCTTAATAGCGAACCAGCCGGAGGAATCAACTGTTTTTGCGACTTATTTGCAGAAATGAAAATCAGGTGCGCGAATGGCGCCGCAGAGGCCATGCCCCTCCCGCGCCCGCCAAATCCCCATATGCGGGTAAGAGCTTCGCCCGTCAGGCGGGCCGCTTGTGCATCAGCGCCGAACGCTTGCAGATCGCGACCTCTTCGCCGCGCTGATTGAAGGCACGATGCGTGAACTCGACGATACCCGCCGTCGGACGCGACGAGCTTTCGCGCTTGCCCTCGACGGTCGTCGTCACGCGCAGCGTGTCGCCATGAAAGACGGGCTTGGGAAAGCGCACATCGCTCATGCCGAGATTGGCGACCGTGGTGCCGAGCGTCGTCTCATGCACCGAAATGCCGATCATCAGACCCAGCGTGAAGAGGCTGTTCACCAGCGGCTTGCCGAATTCCGTCTTCGACGCGAAGTCGAAATCGATATGCAGTGGCTGCGGGTTCATCGTCATGGTGGAAAAGAGGATGTTGTCCGTCTCCGTCACCGAGCGCGTGATCGCATGCTCGATGACCTGCCCGACCTCGAATTCCTCGAACCAAAGACCCGCCATTTCTCTCTCCTCGATCTCAATAGGATTTGGGTTGCCCGAGAACCTTCTCGGCAATGAAGCTCAAAATCAGTTCCCGGCTCACCGGCGCGATGCGCGGAATCCAGCTTTCGCGCATATAGCGCTCCACATGATATTCCTTGGCGTAGCCCATGCCGCCATGCGTGAGAATGGCCGTCTCGCAGGCATGATAGGCCGCCTCCGCCGCGAGATATTTCGCCGCATTGGCCTCCGCGCCGCATTCCTCGCCCTTGTCGTAGAGGGATGCCGCCTTCAACACCATGAGATTGGCGGCCTCGAGTTCCGCCCAGCATTTCGCCAGAGGATGCTGGATGCCCTGGTTCTGGCCAATGGGCCTTCCGAAGACATTGCGCTCGCGCGCATAGGCCGCCGCCTTGCGGAGCGCGGCGCGGCCAAGCCCGACCGCCTCGGCGGCGATGAGCACGCGCTCGGGATTGAGGCCGTGCAGGATGAGCTGGAAGCCCTTGCCCTCCTCGCCGACGCGGTTCTCAACGGGGATTTCCATACCGTCGAAGAACAGCATGTTCGAATCGACCGACGAACGGCCCATCTTCGGTATCTCGCGCACCTCGACCTTCGCGCGGTCGAAATCCGTATAGAAAAGGCTGAGGCCGTCGGTCTTTCTCTTGACCTGATCGTAGGGCGTGGTGCGCGCAAGCAGAAGCATCTTCGTTGCGACCTGCGCCGTGGTGATCCATATCTTCTGGCCACGGACGACATATTTGTCGCCCCGGCGCTCGGCATAGGTCTTGAGGCCTGTCGTGTTCAATCCGGCATCGGGCTCGGTGACGGCGAAGCACGCTTTCTCCTCGCCTCTGATGAGCGGCGGCAGCATGCGCTGCTTCTGCTCCTCCGTGCCGAAGATGACCACGGGGTTGAGGCCGAATATGTTGAGATGAACGGCGGAGGCGCCGCTGAGGCCCGCGCCCGATTCCGAAATCGCCTGCATCATGAGCGCGGCCTCGGTGATGCCGAGGCCCGCGCCGCCCACTGCCTCCGGCATGGCGATGCCGAGCCAGCCCTGCGCGGCGACGGCGGCATAGAAATCTTCCGGGAAGCCGCCTTTCTGGTCCTGCTTCAGCCAGTATTCGTCATCGAAGGGCTCGCAGAGCCTGAAGATGGCATCGCGGATCTGCTGCTGATCGGCGCTGAGCGAAAAATCCATGAAACAACCTCCCGCAATGCTTTTGCGGCGAGGGTAAGGGAAAGCCGCAAGCCTGGCTATGGCCGCTGAAACGGGAAGGGCCGCTCCCCAGGGAGCGGCCCCGCCTCAAGAATCCGCGATGCGGATCAGATGCGCTCGATGATCGTCGCCGGCGCCATGCCACCCGCCGCGCAGAGCGTGGCAAGACCGACATTGACGTCGCGGCGCTCCATCTCGTCGAGCAGTGTGCCGAGAATGATCGCGCCCGTCGCGCCGATCGGATGGCCGAGCGCCATGGCGCCGCCATTCACATTGACGATGGCCGGGTCGATATCGAGGTCGCGCATGAACTTGAGCGGCACGACGGCGAAGGCCTCGTTGATCTCGATGAGGTCGATGTCCTTGAGCGTCATGCCGGCGATCTCGAGCGCCTTCTTCGCCGCCGGAACGGGCGCGTTGAGCATCAGTTCGGGGCTGTCGCCCGCCGTCGTCACAGCGCGGATGCGCGCCCGCGGCTTCAGCCCATGCGCCTTGGCATATTCGGGCGAGGCGATGATGACGGCGCCCGCGCCATCGACCACGCCGGACGAATTGCCCGCGTGATGGATATGCGTGATCTCGATATCGGGATAGGTCTTCTGCACCAGCTTCTTGTAGGTGAGGCCTTCCTCGTCGAGCGGCGCCTGATACATGGCGGCGAAGGCGGGCTTCAGTGAGGCGAGCCCTTCGAGCGTCGTCTCGGGGCGCGGAAACTCCTCCCGGTCGAGCGCGACGCGCCCATCCTCATGATAGACGGGGACGAGGCTCTTCGCGAAATAGCCGTTCCTGATCGCATTGTCGGCGCGGCGCTGGCTTTCGAGCGCGAGCTTGTCCGTCTCCTCGCGGCTGAAGCCTTCGAGCGTCGCGATGAGGTCGGCGCAGATGCCCTGATGCGGCTGCGGATGGATCTCTCGCAGATGCAGATTGTGGCTGTCGATGGTCGCGCCGCCCGTGCGCGGAAGCGTGGAGCCATGCGACATGGATTCGACGCCGCCCGCGACGACGAGGTTCTGCATGCCGGACATGATGCCCATCGCCGCAAGGTTGACGGCGGTAAGGCCTGAGCCGCAGAAACGGTCGAGCGAGAAGCCCGGCGCCGTGTTCTTCCAGCCGGCGTCGAGCGCCGCCATGCGGGCGATGCAGGCGCCCTGCTTGCCCGATTGCGTGCCGCAACCGGCGATGACGTCGTCAATGTCGTCGCTGTCGAGATTGTTGCGCTCGCCCAGCGCCTTCAGCACCGTGGAGAGAATGCGCTGCGGGTGAACGTCGGCGAGAGCGCCCTTGCCGATCTTGCCGATGCCGCGCGGCGTGCGGACCGCGTCGATGATCCATGCTTCCTTCATCGTGTGAATTCCCTGTTTGCCGATGTTTGTTGATGGTGGGCTGCCGGAGCGGTTTCGACCGCGTCCGGCACGGATTTCATTGTCCCGTCAGCAGTACGACCTTGACGCAGTCGCCGTGATGCTGATCGGCGATGGCCTGGTTGATCTCGCTCAGCGGATAGGTGCGAATAAGCTTGTCGAAGGGCAAGCGGCCCTGCCGGTAAAGCTCGATCATCTCGGGAATGAAGACATCCGGGTCGCTGTCGCCTTCGATGATCCCCTTGATCGTGTGCCCATAGGTGATGACGCTCGAAAGATCGCCGGGAACGGGCGTGCCGGGCGGGCAGACGCCGACAATGCCGAAGACGCCATGGGAGCCGAGGCAGGCCATCGTCGCCTGAAGCACGGCGGGAATGCCCGTCGTATCGAAGGCGTAGTCGACGCCATTGGGCAGGATCGCGCGCACGGCGGCGCCGAGATCGGGCGCGGCCGCCGGATCGATCGCATGGGTGGCGCCGAGTTCGAGCGCCAGCGCGCGGCGCGCCTCATGGGGCTCGAGCACGATGATCGTCTTGCAGCCCTGCACCACCGCGCCCATGACGGCGCTGAGGCCGACCGCGCCGCCGCCGAGAATGAGAACGGACGAACCGGCCTCACAGGCGAGCGAGCGCATGATGCCGCCCGCGCCCGTCTGCACGCCGCAGCCGAGCGGGCCGACAAGCTCGAGCGGAACGCCCTCCGGCACCTTCACGACATTGCGCTCATAGGTCAGGCAATGGGTGGCGAGGGAGGACTGGCCGAAGAAATTGCCGGCGATCTTTTCCTCGCCCGCCTGAATGGCCTTCGTGCCGTCGGGCCGCATACCGATATAGTTGAGCATCGGCATGGTGCGGCAATAGGCGGGCTGGCCCTTCTCGCAGCGGTCGCAGGCGCCACAGGAGCGGAAGGTGATGGCCACCCGGTCGCCCTGCTTCACCTTGGTTACGTTCGCGCCGACCTTCTCGACGATGCCCGAACCCTCATGGCCGAAGACGGCCGGAAGCGCGATGACGCCCGCCGCCTTGAAAACGAGGTCCGTGTGGCAGAGCCCCACGCCGACGACGCGAACGAGGATTTCATCCGCTCTCGGATCCTCAAGCTCGACCGTCTCGATGGTGAAAGGCGCGTCGGCCGCGCGCGCGACGGCGGCAGTCACTTGCATGTCTCATCTCCCTGAGCAGGCCCTTCGGGCCTTCATTTCATGAAGCCGGAACGGCCGCCCCCGGTTCCGGGAGCGGCCGCCGCAATCAACGCGCCATGTTGATGATCTTGAGCTGCGTGAATTCCGCGAGCCCTTCCTCGCCAAGCTCGGTGCCGAGGCCCGACTGCTTCGCGCCACCGAAGGGAATGTTCGGCGCAAGCTCCGCATGCTTGTTCACCCAGACGGTGCCCGACTCCATCTTGTCGGCCAGTGCATAGGCGCGATCGGGATTGGACGACCAGATCGAGCCGCCGAGCCCATAGGGCGAGGCATTGGCGCGCGCCACCGCATCCTCGGGGTCCGAATACTTGATGACCGGCAGCACGGGGCCGAACTGCTCCTCATCGACGAGCCGCGCGCCGTCGGTGATGTCGCGCACGATGGTCGGACGGATGAAATAGCCGGACTGCTCGGGCAGCGTGCCGCCCGCAATCACCTTGCCGTCCTTTCGCGCCTCGTCGATCAGCTCCTTCACCTTCTCGAACTGCATCTTGTTCTGAAGCGGCCCGAGCTGCGTGCCCTGCTTGAGGCCGTCGCCGACAATGGCGGCATCGGCGATCTTCGCCAGCTCCGCGCACATCTCGTCATAGATCGACTCATGCACATAGAGCCGCTTCATGGCGATGCAGACCTGGCCGTTATTCTGGAAGGCGCTCTGGAAGAGCTTCGGCGCCGCCTCTTTCGGGTTCACGTCGTCGAGAACGATGCCGGCATCGTTGCCGCCGAGTTCGAGCGTGATGCGCTTCAGCATCGCCGCCGCGCCGGCCATCACCTTCGCGCCCGTCGCCGTCGAGCCGGTGAAGGAAATCTTGCGCACATCGGGATGCGCGGTGAGCGCCGCGCCGAGATCGTTCGCATCGGTGATGACATTGACGACGCCTGCCGGAACGACATCGCGGATCAGCTCACCGAGCTTCAGCGTGGTGAGCGGCGTCGTCGGCGCGGGCTTGATGACGATGGTGTTGCCCGCGAGAAGCGCCGGCGGCACCTTGAACGCCATGAGAATGAGCGGGAAATTCCACGGTACGATGGCGCCGATGACGCCGAGCGGCTTCCTGTGCGCCTCGACGCGGCGGCCTTCGCTGTCGTCGAGCACCTTTACCGGCAGGTCGAGCGCGGTGAAATAGCGGAAGAAGGCGGCCGTGCCATAGACCTCACCCGTGGCGTCGCCGATGGGCTTGCCCTGCTCCTGCGTCAGCAGCCGCGCAAGCTCGCCCGCATTCTTTTCAATGATGTCGGCAATCGCGTTGAGCGCCTTCTTGCGTTCCGCGATCGGCGTCGCGCTCCAGGCCGGGAAGGCAGCCTTCGCAGCCGCCACCGCCTGATCGAGTTGCGCCTTCGAGGCGCGCGGGCACTTGGCCAGCACCTCCTCCGTCGCCGGGTTGATGACGTCCATCGTCTGATCGCCTGCGACGAGCTTGCCGCCGATCAACAGCTTGAAATCGGTCATTTCGCGTCTCCTGCCTGCTTGTCCTGCGCGCGGCTTCCGGGAGTTTTTCGATCCCGTGCCGCGTCATGTTTTCCTGTCGGGGCAGCGCCCTTGCCCGTGGAAATCTAGCGGCTGGCGGAGCGGTCCGCCATAGGCTCCGATTTGACGTAGCGGCAGCCGGAAGGATCAGCCGGCGGAACTCTGCTATGCTCCGCCACTCAAGTCACGAGCGCGCGAGAGGGGGAGATTCCCCCGGCCGGAACGGATGCCGAAGCCCTGGTACCTCTACATGCTGGAATGTGCGGGCGGCCGCCTCTATACAGGCGTCACCGTCGATGTTTCCGCGCGCTACAAGGCGCATGCCGAGGGACGCGGCGCCAAGTTCACGCGCAGCTTTCCGCCGCTCCGCATCCTCTTCGTCGAGCGCTGGCCCAGCCGCTCCGAAGCGCTGAAGGCGGAACACGCGATCAAGAAGCTCTCGCCCGAGGCAAAACGCAAACTCGTTGAAAGCACATGTCAGACAGCAAAGCCCTGAGCGACCGCATCGACA
>NZ_DAOKYX010000041.1:2199-15634 GCF_035325945.1 Parvibaculum sp. | reverse complement strand
TCGGGTTTTCTCTTTCAGGAGCTTTCCCATGAGCGCCGACGCCCCAGCGCCGAACAGCCTCGCGCCGAACGATCTCGAATCGAACTGGCTGCCCTTCACCCCGAACCGCCAGTTCAAGCGCGAGCCGCGCCTGCTCGCCCGCGCCAAGGGCATCTATTACTACAAGCCCGACGGGACGGAGGTGATCGACGCCACGTCGGGGCTCTGGTGTTCCAATGCCGGGCACTGCCGCGACGAGATCGTGCAGGCGATCCAGACCCAGGCGGCGGAACTCGACTTCGCGCCGACCTTCCAGTTCGGCCATCCCAAGGCCTTCGAGCTTGCAAGCCGGATCGCGGGCCTCGCGCCGGGCGATCTCGACCATGTGCTCTTCTGCAATTCGGGCTCGGAGGCCGCCGACACCGCGCTCAAGATCGCCATCGCCTATCACCGCGCCAATGGCGAGGGCACGCGCACGCGCCTGATCGGCCGCGAGCGCGCCTATCACGGCGTCGGCTTCGGCGGCATTTCGGTCGGCGGCATGGTGGCGAACCGCAAGTTCTTCGGCACGCTGCTCGCGGGCGTCGACCACCTGCCCCATACCTACAACCGTGCCGAACAGGCCTTCACCAAGGGCCAGCCCGAATGGGGCGCGCATCTTGCCGACGAATTGCAGCGGCTCGTCGAGCTTCACGACGCCTCGACCATCGCCGCCGTCATCGTCGAGCCGATGGCGGGCTCGACGGGCGTGCTGCCGCCGCCCAAGGGCTATCTCCAGCGCCTGCGCGAAATCTGCGACCGGCACGGCATCCTGCTCATTTTCGATGAGGTCATCACCGGCTTCGGCCGCCTCGGCCACGCCTTCGCCGCCGAGCGCTTCGGGGTCACGCCCGACATTCTGACCTTCGCCAAGGGCGTCACCGGCGGCACCGTGCCCATGGGCGGCGCGATCGTCCGCAAGTCGATCTATGACGCCTTCCAGACCGGGCCCGATCACGTCATCGACCTCTTCCACGGCTACACCTATTCCGGCCATCCGCTTGCGGCGGCGGCGGGGCTCGCCACGCTCGATCTCTACCGGAAGGAAAACCTCTTCGTCCGCGCCCAGGCGCTCGAGGCCTTCTTCGCCGACGCGCTGATGAGCCTCAAGGGCCACAAGCTCGTCGCCGATATCCGCCAGATCGGGCTTGCGGGCGCGGTCGACCTCGTGCCGGTGGACGGGCTGCCGGGCAAGCGCGGCTTCGACGCCATGCGGACGGCCTTCCACGAGCAGAACATGATGGTGCGCGTCTCGGGCGACGGCATCGCCTTTTCGCCGCCCCTCA
This sequence comes from Parvibaculum sp., assembly GCF_035325945.1. Classification (GTDB taxonomy): domain Bacteria; phylum Pseudomonadota; class Alphaproteobacteria; order Parvibaculales; family Parvibaculaceae; genus Parvibaculum. Next base: position 14,330 of record NZ_DAOKYX010000041.1, on the reverse strand, counting down.
TCATCGACAAGAGCCAGATCGAGGAAATATTTACCCGATTCCGCAAGGTGCTCGACCGGCTGGGCTGAGGACGGGCGGGAATTCCGCGCGGCGGGGTCTTGTAACCCCGCCTGAAATTCCTATTTCCCGTCTGTTCCCTCTGATGGCGCGCCGGGCCGCCCTCCCCCTCAGGGCCCGGCGCCAGTTTCAGTGCAACCCCCTGCCGCATCCGCGGCGGGGGGTCTTTTTTCATGCGCCCGGCGATGCCTTTTTGGCCGATTCGCGCTCGGCGAAGCCGAAAATGCCCTTGGCCATGAGCGAAGACTCCGCCTTGCGCCGCGCCGCATAGACGGAAGCGCGCACGCCATGCGCCTCGCGGTCCTCCGGAGCGGCCTGAACGGCAAGCTCGGCAAGGTGGCAGGCAAGGCGAAGCTCGCCCGCCTCGGCGAGCGCCGAGGCACGCGCAGCGAGCGCCCCGGCCCCGCCCGCAAGGCCCGCAAGCTCGGCCGCGAGCGCGGCATCCGAGGCAGGCTTCAGCCGCGCCGGATTGCCGTCATACCAGCCGCCATAGAGCCGCCAGATATTGTGAATGACGAATTCGGGCTCGTCATAGACCGGCCGGAGATAGGGCTTGTTCATCAGGCTGTCGGGCAGCTTCACCCCATGGACAATGTCATCGAGACGGGCGCCCGCATTCATCATGTCGAGGGTCTGGCTCACCAGCGTCTCAAGCGCGGTGGCGATATTATCGAGCACCGTGGCGATGCGCGCCCGCCCGGCGATGGGAAGCCCATGAGCGGGAAGCAGAAGCTCCGGCTCGAGCGCCGCCATTTCGCGCAGCGCCTGCGCCCATTCGAGCGGGTAGCGCTGCACCTTCTGGGGATTGCCCGCATTGGGGAAGACCCAGGTGACGAAATCGCCCGAGCAGATCGCCTTGTGCTCCGGCACCCAGGCCCAGAGATGGTCGTCGGTCTCGCCGATGGCATGGCGCAGCTCGAAGCGCGTGTCGCCCGCGCGGATCTCCAGCCGGTCGCGGAAGGTCGTGTCGGGCTCGATCCAGGGATCGGGACCGAAGCGCCTCGGGCCCGGCGCCGCGCTTCCCTCGCCCATCCGCAATTCGGCGGCGGGCGCGAACTGGCGCGCATTGATGGTGTAGTTATAGCCATTGGTGAGCTCGTAGCGGCGGAAGCGCGGGCTCACATTCTCATGGCCGATGATGCGGGGGCGGCGCGCCGATTTCTCGCAAGCCTCGCAGACGAAGGCGCCCGTGCCGCCGACGTGATCGGCATGGCCATGGGTGTAGCAGATGTTGGAGACGGGCTCGTCGGTCCAGCGCCGGAGCGACTTCAGCACGCCGCCGGCAAAGGCTTCGAGGCTCGTGTCGAACAGCACCAGTCCATCGCCGGTGCGGAAGACGACGACATGCGAGAACGCCTCGATCATGGCGATGCCGTCGCCAAGCTCAGAAAGCTCCGTCGTCGGACGGTTGACGAGCCCCGCCCCTTCGTAGATGTCGTTGTCGATATAGCGCGCGGAAAGCGCCAGCAGGTCGGCCATGTCGTGCCCTCGCATGCGAAAGGAATTGCAGACGGAAACGGCGGGGGGGGGCTCCCCCCCCACATGGCCTGTCGATGATTTTCTGCACGTATTCCGCAATACGGAATTATGTGCTCAGGACTTTAGAAGTCCCGTGCCCTTGCCGATCACTCGGTCGACGATGCGCTTCGGCAGGAGGCGGGGGATCGTCCAGTTCATCAGCCGGCCCTTGACGACTGCATAGCGCACGCTCGGGCGCTTCACCGTCAGCGCCTTCAGGATGGCGCGGCCGAGCGCTTCTGGCGGCAGGCCCGCCTTGCCGGTCGCCAGGAAATAATCGCGGAACTTCACGAGGCTCGGATAATAGGGGCTGTTCGCATAGCGCGTGACGTCGATCTCCTCGGCCTTGTCCCAGATCGCGGTGCGGACGGGGCCGGGGCCGATGACGATGACGTCGATGCCGTAGAGAAGCAGTTCGCGGCGCAGGCTCTCCGAAAGACCTTCGAGCGCGAATTTCGAGGCCGAATAGGGGCCGAGAAAGGGCGCGCCCTGCACGCCGCTCACCGAGCTGATATTGACGATGCGGCCCGGCGCGCCCTTGCGCGAGCGGTCGGCGCCGAGAAGCGGCGCGAAGGCGCGCGTGACGATGAGCGGCCCCGTCACGTTCACTTCCATCTGGGTGCGGAATTCATCGAGATCGAGATCGAGGAGCGGGCCTGAAACGGCGATGCCCGCATTGTTGACGAGGCCGGAAAGCGTCTCGCCCTTGAGCGCCTCGCTCACCGCGGCGGCGGCGCGATCGACCGCCGCCTCGTCGGTCACATCGAAGAGAAGCGGCGTGAAACGCGCGCCGAACTCCTTCTTCAGCCGTTCGGCATCGGCCTCCTTGCGGACGCTGCCGAAGACATGAAAGCCCGCCTCCGTCAGCACCTTCGTCGCGCCGAAGCCGATGCCCGTCGACACGCCCGTCACAACCACGCTCTTCATGCACCCCTCCTCATCGCAATGACCGAAAGAGATCAAATGGTCATCCGGCATCAAGGATCAAGAACGAATTGCCCGGTGCGGAAACGCCGCCCCGACAAGGCAGGCCCTTCCGCGCCCGGCCGCCCCGATCTCAGGCAATGGTGACGCCGCCATCGATGACGAGCTGCTGGCCGGTCATGAAGGCGCCGGCGGGGCTTGCCAGGAAGACGGCCGCGCCCGCGATCTCGTCCGGCATGCCGATGCGCCGCAGAGGCGCGTTCGAGGTCGACTTTTCGAGAATGTCGGGATTGTCCCACAGCGCCTTGGCGAAATAGGTCTTGATGAGGCCCGGCGCGATGCAGTTGGCGCGGACGTTGTGCACGCCATATTCGACGGCGAGGTTGCGCGCGAGCTGGAAGTCGGCCGCCTTGGAAATGCAATAGGCGCCGAGAATGGGCGAGCCGCGCAGGCCGCCGATCGAGGAGATGATGATGATGGAGCCGTCCTTGCGCTCGACCATCTGCGGCAGGACCATGTGGCAGAGCCAGTGATTGCTCTTCACATTGGCCGACATGATCTTGTCGAAGGCGTCGTCGGGAAGGTCCTTGGAAGGACCGAAATAGGGGTTCACGGCGGCGTTGCAGACGAGGATGTCGACCTTGCCCCATTTCTTCATCGTGGTGTCGACGAGGCGCTGGAGATCAGCCTTGTCGGAGATGTTGCAGGGCACGGCGATGGCATGATCCGCATGCTTCGCATTGATCTCGCCGGCAACCTTTTCGCAGGAATCGGCCTTGCGGCTGGAGACGACGACCTTCGCGCCCTGCTCGGCGAAACGATGAACGATCGCCTCGCCGATGCCCCGTGTCGAACCGGTGACGATGGCGACTTTTCCCTTGAGATCAAAAAGTGACATGCGGTTCCTCCTGATGCCTTTTTTCCGGCGCATTTGCGCGGCTATTTCAGTCGTTTTCGCGCCTCTTCCGCTTTGCTAGGCTGGCGGCTCGAGGCGTGAATTATCTCTTCTTCTACACCATCGGGTGCGGTTTCCACAGCGGACCGCGCCGCGAAGCCACGGAGCCCTTCATGCTGATCAAACGCACCATCCTTCTCGCCAGCCTTGGCGCGTTCACACTGACCGCCTGCACCACGCAGGATCCCTATACAGGCGAGCAGAAGACGAGCAAGGCGACCTATGGCGCGGCCATCGGCGCGGCGGCGGGCGCGCTTGGCGGCGCGCTCATCGGCGGCGGCACCGGCAGCGACCGGCGCAACCGCGCGCTCATCGCGGGCGGCGTGGGCGCGCTCGCGGGCGGCGGCATCGGCTATTACATGGACCAGCAGGAAGCCGAACTCACGCGCCAGCTCCGCTCGACCGGCGTCAGCGTGACGCGCGTCGGCGACAACATCATCCTGAACATGCCGGGCAATGTGACCTTCGCGTCGAACTCGCCCGACATCAACGCCAAGTTCTATGACGTGCTGAACTCCGTCGCGCTGGTGCTGAAGAAATACGACAAGACCCTCATCGACGTGACGGGCCATACGGATTCGACCGGCAGCGCCGAACTCAACCGGAAGCTCTCGCAGGCGCGGGCCGAAAGCGTGGCGAGCTATCTCATTTCTCAGGGTACGGATTCGCGCCGCTTCCTCGTGCGCGGCGTCGGCCCGAGCCAGCCCATCGCGACCAACGACACGCCTGAAGGGCGCGCGCAGAACCGCCGCGTCGAGATCAAGCTGACGCCGCTGACGCAGGGCTGAACCCCCTCCTCCCATCATGCCCCGCGTAAGGCGGGGCATGATGACGGGGGACGATCTCAGAGGTCGTGCCCGAGGAGGCTTTCGATCTCCCCCACCAGCGCGGGATCGAGCGGGCTCACCCGGCTCGCATAGATATTCACGAGATCTCCGGACGGGCCGATCAGATATTTGTGGAAGTTCCAGCGCGGGCGCGCATCCTCGCCCGCTATCTCGCTCACCCATTTGTAGAAGGGATGAGCCGCCTCGCCGATCACGGACTGTTTCGAGGTCAGCGGGAAATCCACATCGTAATTCGTCTCGCAGAATTCGAGGATCTGGGCCTCGCTGCCCGGCTCCTGCGCACCGAAATCGTTGGAGGGCACGCCGATGACGACGAGGCCGCGCATCCGGTAGCGCTCCCAGAGCGCCTGCAATTCCCGGTATTGAGGCGTGAAACCGCAGCGGCTCGCCGTGTTGACGATCAGGACGGCGCGGCCCTCGAACTGCGAAAGCGCCAGCGCCTCGCCCCTTATGGTGCGGAACTCGAAGGCATGCGCGTTCATCCGGGCCTCCTGCCAATGCCGACACGACGCAAACCCTAGCACGCCGCTTTTCCCGCTTCACGCGCTGCCGCAGGCCGCTAGTATGGGATGCAAAGGGGGAACGGCCCATGTGCGATACGATGGTGGCGCGGCCCGGCGCGACGAAATCCGGCGCGCTGATTTTCGCGAAGAATTCAGACCGCGAGGCCAACGAGGCGCAATTTCTGATGCATGTGCCGCGGGCGCGTCACGGAAAGGGCGCAACCCTCCGCTGCACCTATATCGAAATTTCGCAAGCCGCCGAAACGCATGCCGTGCTCATCTCACGGCCCTTCTGGATGTGGGGCGCGGAAATGGGCGCGAACGAGCACGGGCTCGTCATCGGCAACGAGGCGGTCTTCGCCAAGATCGCGCCGCAGAAGGAGGCGGCGCTGATCGGCATGGACCTGCTGCGGCTCGGGCTCGAGCGGGCGCGCGACGCCGACGAGGCGCTCGATGTCATCACGACGCTTCTGAAGACGCATGGACAGGGCGGGAACTGCGCCCATCTCGGCCATTTCGAGTATCACAATTCCTTCCTCATCGCCGACGCGACGGGCAATGCCTATGTGCTCGAAACGGTGGGGCGGGAATGGGTGGCCGAGCGCGTGGACCGCGTGCGCTCGATCTCGAACACCTACACGATCGGAACGAAATTCGATCAGGCAAGCCAGGGGCTTCTTCCGCAGGCGATCGAACAGGGCTTCGTGCAGGAGGGCGAGACTTTCGATTTCGCCGACGCCTATGCCAACCGCGCGCGCTCAGCCTTCGCCACCGGCATGTCGCGCTGGTGCCGCACGAGCAACCTTCTCGGCCGCCGCAACTTCCACGCACCGGCGAGCCTGATGGCGATCCTGCGCGATCAGGGCGCACAGGCCGCTCGCGACCCGAACTGGCGGCCCGACGGCGTCATGGGCGGGGCCGTCTGCGCCCATGCCTCATGGGGGCCGATCCGCCGCTTCGGCCAGACCACCGGCTCATGGGTGGCCGAACTCGGACCGGGGCGTGCCGTCCACTGGCTGACGGGAACCTCATCGCCCGACACGTCTATCTTCAAGCCGGTCTTTTTCGGACCCGGCTTCGAGGGGGCGCCGCTTCCCGATTTCGGGCCCGCGCCCGGCGACACCTACAACCCGGCGACGCTCTGGTGGCGGCATGAACGGCTCCACCGGGCGGTGCTCGAGGATTACCCGACGAGGCTCAACGCCTTTGCCGGCGAGCGCGACAGGCTGGAGGCGAGCTTTCTCGCCCGCGTCGAGGCGCTGCTTGCGCGGGGTGGAAGCGCCGAGGAGGCGGGCAGGCTCTCGCGCGAGATTTGGGCCGAGGCGGCGGCCGCCGAAGACCGCTGGTTCGAGCGCGTCCGGCGCATGCCGAAGCATCCCGGGCGCGGAGGCTCGCTTCTTTACCGGATGCATTGGGGAAAGCTCGCGCGGCTCGCCAGAATGCCTGCCTGAGGGCTCCGGCCGGGCGCGGGCTCCCCTCGCCTCATGGTTAACTTTATCTCAACGCCTCGGGGGCAAGCTTTCATCGGGTCAAGTTCCAGATGGGGTGCGAGACGCCACATATGCGTCCGCAGGAGCCGCCGATGTCGAAACCGAAGCATTTTCTCGCCGCCACGCTTTATGTCGCGCCTTCGATCGCGGCCGCGCTCTGGCTTCCCGAAATCGCCAATGTCGAACCCAAGCTCGCGCTTCTAGGCGCGCTCATCGCCTGTTTCCTCGGCGCGGAAGCCCATGCCGCCTATGCCCGCGGCATAGAGAGGCGGCAGGTGCGGAACGATCTGGCCGAACTGACGGGCATCGCGGCCGGCCTCACGCGCGAGATCGATCAGGCGGCGCGCCGCATCGTCGAACTCGAAAACCGGTTCGAACTGGAAACGACGCAGCGGATGGAGCGCATCTTCTCCGAAATCCGCGTCATCGAATCGCTGGTGAAGCGGGTCGCCGAAACCCGCGAGGCGCCGCCTCTGCCCGGCGCCGTTCCCGCCATGCAGGCGCGGCTCGCGCGCGAATTCGGCGCGCCCGTCGCCTTGGCTGAAGTCGAGCCCGAACCCGACATCTCCACCATGAGCGACAGCGAGCTTCTGGAGACGATCCGCCGCTCGCTCGAGGCAAACCGCGTCGATCTCTATCTCCAGCCCATCGTCGGGCTGCCGCAGCGCAAGGTGCGCTATTACGAAGGGCTTTCGCGGCTCCGCTCGGAACAGGGCGCGCTCATCATGCCGCGCGACTACATGCGCGTCGCCGAGCCTGCTGGCATGATGCCCACCGTCGACAACATTCTTCTCTTCCGCTGCATCCAGGTCGTGCGCAAGCTCGCCAGCCGCAACAGGCATACGGGCGTCTTCTGCAACATCTCGGCCTATTCGCTGCTCGATGCCGACTTCTTCCCGCAATTCGTCGAGTACATGCAGCACAATCAGGATCTCGCGCAGCACCTCATCTTCGAATTCAGCCAGATGACGGTGAACGGCATGGGTCCGATCGAACGGGAAAGCCTCGAAGCGCTGGCCAATCTCGGCTTCCGCTTCTCCATGGACCAGGTGACGAACCTCAAGCTCGACGCCAGAGAGCTTCACGACCTGAACTTCCGCTTCGTGAAGATTTCGGCCGCGACGCTGATCGGCGGGCAGCATGGCCATGCCGACATTCACGCCAACGACATCAAGGAACTTCTGCGGCGCAACGGCATCCAGCTCATCGTCGACAAGATCGAGACGGAGCGCGAGGTCGTCGACGTGCTCGACCTCAATGTCGAATATGGGCAGGGCTATCTCTTCGGCGAGCCGAAGCCCGTGCGCGAGGAAGTGACGCGGACGGCGGCCGAGACGGCCGTGGCGGCCTGAAGCCCGCGCTTCGGCCACCCCGCTCCCCCGAGGTTTGACAGGCGCGGCCCGGACGCTATCTTGCCGGCCGACCCGTTCACGCCCGCCAAGGGAGCCCTTGCATGAGCACCGCCCAGATCAAATCCGTCATCGAGCGCGCCTTCGAGGAACGCGACAGCGTGAACACGGAGACGAAAGGCGAGGTGCGCGAGGCCGTGGAGACGGCGCTGCTGGCGCTCGACAAGGGCGAGCTGCGCGTCGCCGAGAAGTTCGGCGGCGAATGGGTCGTGCATCAGTGGCTGAAGAAGGCGGTTCTTCTCTCCTTCCGCCTCAACGATATGGGCCTCATCGCGGGCGGTCCGGGCACCGGCACGAACTGGTGGGACAAGGTTCCGTCGAAATTCGAGGGCTGGGGCGAGGCGGAATTCCGCGACGCGGGCTTCCGCGCCGTGCCCGGCGCCATCGTCCGCCGCTCGGCCTATATCGCCCCGGGCGCTGTTCTGATGCCTTCTTTCGTCAATCTCGGCGCCTATGTCGATTCGGGCACCATGGTCGACACCTGGGCGACCGTCGGCTCCTGCGCACAGATCGGCAAGAATGTGCATATTTCGGGCGGCGCGGGGATCGGCGGCGTGCTCGAGCCGCTGCAGGCCAATCCGGTCGTCATCGAGGACAACTGCTTCATCGGTGCGCGCTCGGAAGTCGCCGAGGGCGTCATCGTCGGCGAGGGAGCGGTGCTCTCCATGGGCGTCTATCTCGGCGCCTCGACCAAGATCATCGACCGGGCAACCGGCGAGGTGCATGTCGGCAAGGTGCCGCCATATGCGGTCGTGGTGCCGGGCTCGCTGCCGGGCCGGGCAGGCAAGGACGGGGCGCCATCGCCGAGCCTCTATTGCGCCGTGATCGTGAAGACGGTCGACGCCCAGACGCGCTCCAAGACCTCGATCAACGAGCTGCTGCGGGACTGACAAGGCACTGTCGCCCCGGCAGAGCGCCGGGGGGTTCGGGCGCGGCCGGGCTCACCGGTTGCGGCGCCCGATCCCCGGACAACAGGGGAAGCTGAGGCACGTTCCTGCCATTTGACCGCACCCGTTGCCGCGCGGTACACGGGGAGACCATGTCGATGTCCGCGCCCAGCCCCGACAGCCCCTACGATCCGCTTGCGATCGCGGTCGAACTCATCCGCTGTCCAAGCGTGACGCCGCGCGACGAAGGCGCCCTCGACACCCTCGAAAAGTGGCTCTCGCCCCTCGGCTTCCGCTGCGAGCGCATGCCCTTCCGCGAGGAGGGCACGCCGGATGTCGACAATCTCTATGCCCGGCTCGGAACGGGCGGGCCCCATTTCTGCTTCGCAGGACACACGGATGTCGTGCCCGTGGGCGATGAGGCAGCCTGGTCGGTCGAGCCCTTCGCGGGCGAGATCCGGGCGGGCAAGCTCTTCGGCCGGGGCGCTGCCGACATGAAAGGCTCGATCGCGGCCTTCGTCGCGGCGGCCGAGAGGCTCGCGCGTGGCGGCTTCGAGGGCTCGATCAGCCTGCTGATCACCGGCGACGAGGAAGGCCCCGGCATCAACGGCACGGCAAAGATGCTGAAGGCGCTGGCGGCGCGCGGCGAGACGATCGACCATTGCCTCGTCGGCGAGCCGACATCGGTGCAGACGCTCGGCGACATGGTGAAGATCGGCCGGCGCGGCAGCATCAATGGCTGGCTCACCGTGCGGGGCATGCAGGGGCATGTCGCCTATCCCCACCTCGCCGACAATCCCCTTCCCCGCCTCATCGAGATGCTGCGGCGGCTCGACGCCCACGTGCTCGACCGGGGCAATGCGCATTTCCAGCCGTCGAATTTCGAGATCACCTCGATCGACGTCGGCAATGCGACGACCAATCTCATTCCCGGCGTCGCGCGGGCGATGATGAACATCCGCTTCAACGACGAACATACGGGCGCCTCGCTCGATGCGTGGATGCGCGGCGTCTTCGACCAGGTCGTGCAGGAAATGGGCGGCGCTTACGAGTTCGAGACGAAGATCTCGGGCGAAGCCTTCATCACCGAGCCCGGCCGCTTCTCCATGCTCATCACGGAGGCGATCCGCGAGGTGACGGGCCTCGCGCCCGAGCTCTCGACGAGCGGCGGCACGTCGGATGCGCGCTTCATCCGCGCCTATGCGCCGGTGGTCGAATTCGGGCTCGCGAACGCCACCATGCACAAGGTGGACGAGCATGTGCCGGCGGGCGACATCGCGCGCCTCGCCGACATATATGAGGCGATCCTGCGCCGCTATTTCGCGGCCGGCGCGGACGCATCGCGATGATCAGCACGAGTGAAATCGTTCACGGACTGACCGGCGCCTGGCGCATCGCCATGCTGGACGCCACGGCCGCGCGGCATTTCGATCTCTCGGCCGATGGTTTCCGCCGCTCCTTCTGGGCGCTGGCGATCACGGTTCCCATCATCTTCTTCACCACCGCTTCCCTCTGGCAGATCGGGCAGGCGAGCGGAACGATCGAGCTTGCCGATTTCACCTCCTTCGTGACGGTGCAGGTCGGCGCCACCGTTCTCTACTGGGCGGCCTATCTTCTCGTCATGATCGGCGTCGCGCGCCATCTGAGGCTCGGATCGAGCTACGCCGCCTATGTGATCGTCTTCAACTGGGGCGAGCTGATGACCTCGGCGCTCTTCGCGCTGCCGCTTCTGCTCAACGCCTTCGGCATACTCCCCAGCCCGATTGCCGTCACGTTGATGCTGCCCGCCATGGCCGCGCTCGTCTGGTATCGCTGGCAGATCGCGCGGCAGGTGCTCGGCGCGACGCCGCCCGCGGCAGCGGCCATTCTCGCCCTCGATCTCGCGCTCAACCTGATGCTCGATCACGGGCTTGCGAGCCTCGTCTTCATGTCCGGCGGAGAGACGCCATGAGCGATCCCCGCCCGATCGGTGTCTTCGATTCAGGCATAGGCGGCATCACCGTCCTGAAGGCGCTGCGCGCAAGGCTGCCGCATGAGGACCTCGTCTATCTCGGCGATACGGCGCGCCTGCCCTATGGCACGAAAAGCGCCGAGACGGTGACGGCCTATGCGACGCAGGCGACGCGGCATCTGCTCGGGCACGACATCAAGATGGCGGTGATCGCCTGCAACACGGCGACCTCCGTCGCGCTCGGCCCGCTCTCGATGGCGCTGGCGCCGCTTCCCGTCATCGGCGTGGTCGGCCCCGGGGCGGAGGCCGGCGTCAAGGCATCGCGGACGCGCCACATCGCGGTCATCGCGACGGAGGCGACGGTGCGGGGCGGCGCCTATCCGCGCGCGATCCATGCGCTCGACCCCGGCGCCCATGTGGTGCAGGAGCCCTGCGGCATCTTCGTCGCGCTCGCCGAAGAGGGCTGGGTTTCGGGCGATGTGGTGGAGGCGGCGGCGCGGCGCTATCTCGAGCCGATCTTCGCGCATCCCAATCCGCCGGACACGCTCGTTCTCGGCTGCACGCATTTTCCCGTGCTCGCGGGCACGATCGGCAAGGTGGCCGGGCCCAATGTCACGCTGGTCGATTCGGCGGAAACGACGGCGAAAGCCGTCGAGACGGAACTTTCCGGCCGCGATCTCGCAAGCCCACGCAAGACGCGCGGCCGCACGCGCTTTCTCGCCACCGACAGCCCCGAGCGCTTCGCGCGGGTCGGCGGCATTTTCTTCGGCGAGCCGATCAGCGCCGACGAGGTCGAACTCGTCGATATCAGGCCCGCCTGAAGCCGCGCAGGGAGCCGATGCTCTCCGCTAGTCGTAATCGACCTGCATGAGATAGAGGCCGTCCGGCGGCGCGACGGGGCCGCAAGCGGCGCGGTCGCGCGCCTTCAAGGCGCGTTCGAGATCGCGTGCCGTCCATTTGCCTTCGCCGACGAGCTTCAGCGAGCCGACCATGGAGCGCACCTGATTGTGCAGGAAGGAACGCGCGCGGGCGCTGATCTCCACATCCTCGCCATAGCGCGAGACGGAAAGCGCATCCAGCGTCTTCAGCGGCGATTTCGCCTGACACTGCATGGAGCGGAAGGTGGTGAAATCGTGCTTGCCGATCAGGATCTGCGCGGCGGCGTGCATCGCATCGGCATCGAGCGGCTTGTGCACGAGCCATGCCTGGCCTCGGTCGAGCGTCAGCGGCGCGCGGCGATTGACGATGCGATAGAGATAGTGGCGCCGCGTCGCGGAAAACCGCGCCTCGAAATCCTCCCCCACCTCCTCGGCCTCGACGATGGCAACCGGATGAGGGCGCATATGGGCATTGACCGCATCGCGCAGCGTGTCGGTGCGGACGGGCTCGGCGAGATCGACATGCGCGACCTGACCCAGCGCATGAACGCCCGCATCCGTGCGGCCCGCGCCATGGACGCGCACATCCGCGCCGCAAAAGCCCTTGAAGCCCGCCTCCAGCACATCCTGCACGGCGCAGCCATTCGCCTGCGACTGCCAGCCGACAAAGGGCGCGCCGTCATATTCGATGGTGAGCTTGTAGCGGGGCAT
>NZ_DAOKYX010000041.1:0-2099 GCF_035325945.1 Parvibaculum sp. | reverse complement strand
TCACCCACATGCAGCGGAAAGCCGCGGAGGAAATCCTCCGCCTGCATCGGGCCTTTGCCCGCGCGCTGCAGCTCGGCGATGCGGAGCGCGCCCTGCCCGCAGGCGATGGTGATGCCGCCGTCGAGCGAAAGAACCTCGCCCGGCGCGCCGCTCCCGGCAACGGGCTCCGCGCGCAGGACCTTGATCCTGACCGGCGCCTTGTCGCGCATGACCTCGAAGAAGGCGCCGGGAAAGGGCGTGAGGCCGCGAATGTGGCAATCGAGCGCGCCAGCATCGCGCGACCAGTCGATCCGCGCCTCGTCCTTGTCGATCTTGCTCGCATAGGTGACGCCACCAGCCGCCTGCGGCATGGCCTGAAGCGCCCCGCGCTCCAAGGCCGCCAAGGCGCGCACCATGAGCGAGGCGCCGATCCGCGAAAGCTCGTCATGAAGGCTTCCGGCGGTCGCCTTCGGCCCGATCCGCACATGCTCCGCAAGCAGCACGGGGCCGGTATCGAGCCCCTCATCCATCTGCATCACCATGACGCCCGTTTCGGCATCACCCGCCATGATCGCCCGCTGGATGGGCGCCGCCCCGCGCCAGCGCGGAAGCAGCGAGGCGTGGAGATTGAGGCAGCCGAGGCGCGGCGCATCGAGCACCGGCTTCGGCAAAATGAGGCCATAGGCGACGACGACGGCCGCGTCGAGGCCGAGGGCGGCGAAGGCCGACTGCTCCTCCGGCGATTTGAGCGAGACGGGCGTGCGGACGGAAAGCCCGTTCGCCTCGGCGAAGCGATGCACGGGCGAGGGCTGCTCGGCCATGCCGCGCCCCGCCCTGCGCGGCGGCTGGGAATAGACGGCAGCGATCTCGTGGCCCGCGGCGATAAGCTCGGCGAGGACGGGAACGGCGAAATCGGGCGTGCCCATGAAGGCGAGGCGGAGGGTCATGGCGCGGCATGCCCGAGGCGCGACCGGCTCAGGCGAATTCCTTTTCCTGGAGCTTCTTCGCCTTGGCGAGCTTCTTCAGCATCATCGAACGCTTGAGCTTGGAGAGATGGTCGATGAAGAGAACGCCGTTCAGATGATCCATCTCATGCTGGATGCAGGTCGCGAGCATGCCCTCGCAATCCAGTTCGCGGATCTCACCCTGATAGTCGAGGAACCGGACGCGGCAGCGCGACGGGCGATCCACCTCCTCATAGAGTTCGGGAACCGAAAGGCAGCCCTCCTCATAGGTGGAGAGTTCGTCGGAGGTCCAGAGGATCTCCGGATTGACGAAATAGCGCGGCTGCGGCTCCTCGCCCTCGCGCGCGAGGTCCATCACGATGACCTGCTTCGGAACGCCGATCTGTATGGCGGCGAGGCCGATGCCCGGCGCCGCATACATCGTCTCCAGCATGTCGTCCATGAGACGGCGCAGATCGTCGTCCACCCGCTCGACGGGCTTGGAGACCTGTTTCAGGCGCGGGTCGGGCGCGGTGATGATTTCACGTATGGCCATGGGGTTCAGATAAGCTCCCCGGCCCTGCCGGTCAAGCGAGCCCGGCGCCAATCCACAAGCGCGCCCGCGGGGGAATCGGCTATAGTTGCCCGAATGTTCCCCTCGCCCGCCACCTGTCCGCGCGAGGGGAAGCCGGGAGAGAAAATGGAAAACTGGACCCTCTATCTGACCCTCGCATCGGGGCTTTTCAGCCTTGCGGCAGCCATCTTCGCTTTTCTCGCCTTTCGCCGGAGCGCGAAAGAGGCGGGCGGCGAGGGCGTCGACGATGAGATTGCCGATGAGATTGCCAATGTCATCCGCACCGAAACCGATCGGGTGAGGAACGAAACCCAGACGCAGGCCCTGCTCACGCGGCAGGAGCTTGGCGACAATCTCCGCGGATTTCAGGACTCCCTCGCCCAGAGGCTCGATAGCGGGATCGAGGCGATCCGCACGCCCGTCGCCGCCATCGGCCAGAAGCTCGATCAGGACATGGCGCGCATGGAGATCGAGGCGGCGAAGAGCCGCGAGGCGCTGCGCCAGTCGATCACCGAAAGTCTCGATGCCGCCAACCAGCGCGCCCAGTCGGCCGCGCGGGAGCTGCGCGAGGAACTGACCGGCAATTTCGCCAAGACGAGCGA
>NZ_DAOKYX010000040.1:0-15818 GCF_035325945.1 Parvibaculum sp. | reverse complement strand
ACGGCGAACCGGTATCCACTTCGCCTGAAAATGCTTTAGGCTCCAGCATCCATCGTTTGCGAGGAAGACCCTCTTGGCTGCCCCGACCCACAAGTCCCCTTCCAACTTCATGTCCGGCCTCAAGTCCGGGGTCCGGGCGGCTCTCGTTTTCGGCGCCTTGCTCGGCCTGTCCGCCTGTGCCGGCTTTGGCGGCGGGGAAGCGCCGCCGCCGCGCCCCGTCGTGCAGGCACCGCCGCCCGTCATCGAGCCCGCGCCACAGCCCGTTCCGGCCCGGCCCGCGGGACCGCCGACGCGCGATGCGGGCAATTTCTTCACGCCGAAGGGGATGGAGGCCCGGGCCGGATCGCTCGTGCGCGTGGCGCTGCTCCTGCCCTTCAACGCGCCGCGCGCCGAAGTGCGGACGCTCTCGAACTCGCTCTACAATGCCGCGCAACTCGCGCTCTTCGAATTCAACAATCCCGACATCCTCTTGATGCCGAAGGCGACCGGCGGCAGCGCGGCAGGCGCGCGCGCCGCGGCGGAGGAAGCGATCCGCGAAGGCGCCGACCTCATCATCGGCCCGCTCTTCGCCGAGGAAGTGACGGCTGTGGCGCCCGTCGCACAAGCCTCGAACGTGCCCGTCGTCGCGTTCTCGACCGATCAGCGCGTCGCCGGAAGCGGCGTCTATCTTCTCTCCTTTCCGCCCGACGAGGACGTCTTCCGCATCGTCGACTATGCGGTGACGCACGGGTTCACGAGCTTCGCCGCGCTCTTTCCGCAGAACGAGTATGGCGAGCGGGTGGGCGGCGTCTTCCGTCAGGCGGTGGCTGAGCGCGGCTCGCATATCGTCGCCGTCGATACCTATCCGGCAAATGGCGGGAGCATGAACGCGGCGGTCGAGCGGATCGCGAATTACGCCGCGCGGAAGGGCGCGCTTGTCTCCAGGCGCGCCGAACTCAAAAAGGCGGGCGACGCGCAAGGGCTCAAGGCGCTCGAAAAGCGCGACACGATCGGCGATGTCGCGTATCAGGCGGTGTTCCTGCCCGAAGGCGGACAGCAACTGAAGGCGCTGGCGCCGCTGCTTCCCTATTACGATGTCGATCCGCGCAAGGTGAAATTTCTCGGCACCGGGCTCTGGGACGATCCCTCGCTCGAACGGGAGCCCTCGCTCGAAGGCGGCTGGTATCCCGCGCCGCCGCCCGAGGCGCATGCCCAGTTCGTGACGCGCTATATCCGCGCCTATGGCGGAACGCCGCCGCGCATCGCAAGCCTCGCCTATGACGCGGTGAGCCTCACCGTCGCGCTTTCCTCGCGGCTCGAAGGCCAGCGCTTCACCACTTCGGCGCTGACGGCGCCGGACGGCTTTGCAGGCGTCGACGGCATCTTCCGCTTCCTCCCCGACGGGCGGACACAGCGCGGCCTCGCCATCATGGAAATGCACAGCAGCGGCCCCGTCGTGATCGATCCGGCGCCGGCAAGCTTCAACGTGCCGCCCTCGCTCTAGGCGACGAGAAGACGCGCAAGCAGCGGATCGAGGACGAGGCGGCCCTCATCGGTGGCGCGGATGCGGCCGCCCTCTCGCAGAAGCAATCCCTCCTCGACGAGACGGGCGATGCGCCCCTCGTCGAGCGCATGGCCCGCATGGCGCTCGAAACGGGCAAGCGATACGCCTTCCTGAAGGCGAAGGCCCATGAGCATGAACTCCTCGCCCTGCTCCTCCCGCCCGATCTCGTCTTCCGCTTCGAGCCCGTGGCCTCTCTCCTCGACCGCGGCAAGCCATGCGCCGGGCGCCCTCAGCGCGCGGGTCGCAACGCGCCTGCCGCCAAGGGTGAGCCGGCCATGCGCGCCGGGACCCGCGCCCGCATAGTCGCCATAGCGCCAATAGACGAGATTGTGGCGGCACTCGGCGCCGGGCCGCGCATAATTCGATACTTCGTAGGCGGACAAACCTGCCTCGGCGCAGATCTCGCCCGTGAGGCGATAGAGCGCGGCCGCATCCTCTTCCTCCGGCAGGCGGAAGGCTCCCTTTTCGTAAAGGCGGGCGAAGGCGGTGCCTTCCTCGATGGTGAGCTGATAGAGCGAGAGGTGATCGACGGCATGGGCAAGCGCCAGCCTGAGTTCGCGCGCCCAGGCATCGGCCGTCTGGCCGGGGCGGGCGTAGATCAGATCGAAGGAAAGGCGCGGAAAAGTCTCGCGGGCGAGCGCGATGGCATGGAGCGCCTCATCGGCCGAATGAAGCCTGCCAAGGAATTTCAATTCGCGATCGTCGAGCGACTGGACGCCGAGGGAGAGCCGATTGACGCCGGCCCGCCTGTAACCCCGGAAGCGGCCAGCCTCGACGCTGGTGGGATTGGCCTCGAGCGTCACCTCGACATCGCCGCTCACTGTCCAGAGCGCGGCGATACGCTCCATCACCGCCTCGACGGTCGCGGCCTCCATGAGAGAGGGCGTGCCGCCGCCGAAAAAGACCGACGCCACCTCGCGCGGGCCTGTAAGTGCGCGCATATGCGCAAGCTCGCGCGCAAGCGCCGCCGCCCATTGGCGCTGATCGACATTCGCCGCCACATGCGAGTTGAAGTCGCAATAGGGGCATTTCGACAGGCAGAAGGGCCAGTGGACGTAAACGCCGAAACCCGGTTCCGCCTCAGCGCCGGAAGCAGGCATCGACGAGCTGGCGGAAGGCGTCTGCCCTGTGGGTGAGAGGTGTCTTTTCATCCGGCTCCATTTCGCCGAAGGTGCGGTCATGGCCGTTCGGAATGAACATCGGGTCGTAGCCGAAGCCCTTTTCCCCGCGCGGCGGCCAGACAAGCTCGCCATCCACCCTGCCCTCGAAATATTCGACATGACCATCGGGCCAGGCAAGCGCAAGGCCGCAGATGAAATGGGCGCGGGTGTCGAGCGTGCCTTCCTCGACGAGGCCGAGGCGCACCTTCTCCATCGCGAAGTCGAAATCCTTCTGCGGACCCGCCCAGCGCGCGGAATAGATGCCCGGCGCGCCGTTCAGCGCCTCGACGCAGAGGCCCGAATCATCGGCAAGCGCGGGACGGCCCGAGGCCTTCGCGGCGGCGAGCGCCTTCAATTCGGCATTGGCGCGAAAAGTGTCGCCCGTCTCGTCGGGCTCTTCCAGGCCGAGGTCGCCGGCCGAAACCGCTTCGATGCCGAAGGGGGCGAGGAGTTCGGCGATCTCGCGCACCTTGCCCTTGTTATGGCTCGCAACGACCAGTGTTTTCTCATCGAAATGACGCGACATCAGGAAACCGCCTTCCTCTGGCGCTCGACGAGATCGGCGATCGACGAACGCGCAAGACCCATGAGTTTGGCGAAATCCGCCTCGCTGAAAGGCTCGGCCTCCGCCGTGCCCTGGATTTCGCAAATGCCGCCCCGGCCCGTCATGACGAAATTGGCATCCGTTTCGGCCTCGGAATCCTCGGCATAGTCGAGATCGACGACCGGCTGGCCCTGATAGAGGCCGCAGGAAATCGCCGCCACATGATCCTTGATCGGCGAGGCGGCGAGCATGGAACGGGCGCGCATCCACTCGATGCAATCGTAAAGCGCAACCCAGGCGCCGGTGATCGCCGCCGTGCGCGTGCCGCCATCGGCCTGCACGACATCGCAATCGAGCGTGATCTGCCGCTCGCCGAGCCCCTTCAGATCGACGACCGCGCGAAGGCTGCGGCCAATGAGGCGCTGAATTTCCTGCGTGCGGCCGGACTGCTTGCCCGAGGCCGCCTCGCGGCGCATGCGCTCATGCGTCGAGCGCGGCAGCATGCCATATTCCGCCGTGACCCAGCCGTGACCCTGACCCTTGAGCCATGGCGGCACCCGGTCCTCGAGGCTTGCCGTGCAGAGCACATGCGTATCGCCGAACCGCACGAGGCAGGAGCCTTCCGCATGTTTGGCGACGGCGCGCTCGAGGCTCACATGGCGCATTTCATGGGGCTGACGGCCTGACGGACGCATGTGAAACCTTTCTTCTGAACTCGAAACCTGAATGGCAGCGGGCCCAAGTCATAAAGGAGCGGGGCCCCGGAGGCAAAAGCCGAATTGGCGCATACAGGCACAATTGACGCGGGCGCGGCGCCTTCCTAGATTCACACCCAAATCGCGCGGAAACGGATTTCCGGGCGGAATTTCAAACATATTGGCCGGAGGCGCAAGGCAGGATGGTCGCCGTCAAGGATCTCAACGATCGCTCGCGCGAGATTTTGCGCCACGTCGTCGAGACCTATCTCGAGACGGGCGATCCCGTTGGCTCCCGCTTTCTTTCGCGGCATCTGCCGCTGTCGCTGTCGGCGGCGTCGATCCGCAATGTGATGTCGGATCTCGAGGCGCTGGGGCTGCTCTTCTCACCGCATACGAGCGCCGGACGGGTGCCGACCGAGGCGGGACTTCGCATGTTCGTCGACGGGCTGCTCGAAATCGGCGACCTCTCCGAGGATGAGCGCCGTTCGATCGAGCGGCAGGTGGCCGGCCAGCACAAGAGCGTCGAGGATGTGCTCGGCGAGGCGACGAAGATGCTTTCGGGCCTCGCCCATGCGGCCGGCTTCGTGCTGGCGCCCAAATATGACGCGGCGCTCAAGCATCTCGAATTCGTGCCCGTGGACAGGGAGCGCGCGCTCGTCGTCATCGTCACCGAGGGCGGAGAGGTCGAGAACCGCGTCATCGAGGTGCCGAAGGGCCTGCCGCCCTCGGCGCTGGTCGAGGCGACGAACTATCTCAACGCGCGGCTCCGGGGAAAGACCTTCGAGGAAGCGAAGGCGATCCTTGCCAGCGAGATGGAAACGCAGCGCGCCGAACTCAACGAGATCACCGCGCGCATCGTCTCGTCCGGACTTGCGAGCTGGTCGGGATCGAAAACGACGCAGACGGATGATCCGCTTTCGAAATCGCTCATCGTTCATGGCCGTTCGCGGCTTCTGGAGGATGTGCATGCGATGGAGGATCTCGAGCGCGTGCGGCTTCTCTTCGACGATCTGGAGAACAAGCGCGATCTCGTGCAGCTACTGGGCCTCGCCCAGCAGGCCGATGGCGTGCGCATCTTCATCGGCTCGGAGAACAAGCTCTTCTCGCTCTCCGGTTCGTCGCTCGTCGTCAGCCCCTATATGGACAAGCAGCAGCATGTCGTCGGCGTGCTCGGCGTCATCGGCCCGACGCGCCTCAACTATGCGCGCGTCATACCGATGGTCGATTTCACGGCCAAACTCGTGGGCCGCCTCATCAACTGAGCGGCCCGACATCGAATATTGACAAGACATTCACGAATGCGCACATCGGGGCAGGCGCGAATGCGCAGAGGGGCGCCCCGTCACACCATCGAGCGGAAGCGGATATGACCGAGCAGACGAACAACGAACCGGCAAACGAGAAGGCTGAGGAGGCGAAGGCGGAAAGCGCCGCGGCCGCAACCGAAGCGCCCGCGGAAGCCGAAGCCGCTGCCGAGACGGTCGAGGCGCTGAAGGCGGAAATCGCCGACCTCAAGGACAGGCTGCTGCGCGCCGTGGCCGAGACGGAGAATGTCCGCCGCCGGGGCGAGCGCGAGCGGCAGGATGCCGTGCGCTATGCGGCGGCCGGGTTCGGCCGCGACATGGTGCAGGTTTCCGACAATCTGCGCCGCGCCATCGCCGCCATCAAGGAGGACGAACGCGAGGCCGCGCCGCCGACCGTGAAGGCGCTCATCGAAGGCGTCGAGATGACGGAGCGGCAGCTTCTTTCAACCTTCGAGCGCCACGGCATTCGCGAGATCACGCCCCAGCCGGGCGACCGCTTCGACGCCAATCTGCACGAGGCCATGTTCGAGGTGCCGACGGCGGACCAGCCGGCGGGCACGGTCGTCCATGTGGTCGAGGCGGGCTACACGATCGGCGACCGGCTGCTTAGGGCCGCGCGTGTCGGCGTTGCGAGGGCGCCGGAAGGGGGCTCCGCGCCCTCGAACGGCCCGACGGTCGACATCAAGGCCTGAGGCGCGGGGAGAGCGCTCCAGGCCCGACAGGGATGGAACACGGAAGGCGGCCCCAAAGGCCGCCTTTCTCATATGTGCGCCGCTT
Source organism: Parvibaculum sp. (assembly GCF_035325945.1). GTDB lineage: Bacteria > Pseudomonadota > Alphaproteobacteria > Parvibaculales > Parvibaculaceae > Parvibaculum. Next base: position 9,792 of record NZ_DAOKYX010000040.1, on the reverse strand, counting down.
TTCTCATATGCGCGCCGCCGCTCTCATATTTTTGCCGATCACGTCAGATTTACCAAGAAAAGGCGGGCAATCCGGGGCATTCTTTTCCCGGGGCGCTTGAACGGGAGGATGGCGACCCCACGTCTATAACAGCGTTATATCCTTGGGAGGGGAACATATGCTGGGCTTGTGGGCTGCCGCCGCTTTCTTTCTCGGCATCCATCTGATCGTTTCGGGGACGAGGCTGCGCGACAGGATCGTCGCGCTCACCGGCGAGTGGGTCTATCTCGGGCTCTTCTCGGCGGCGTCGGCGGGCGGCATCCTCTGGCTCGCCATCGCCTATAACGAGGCGCTGATGGAGCCGAACCGGCTCTACTGGGTGGCGCCGGCCTGGCTTGCCCATCTCGCGCCGCTCTTCATGCTGATCGCCTTCCTTTTTGCGGTGACCGGCCTCACCACGCCCAATCCGACCGCCTTCCGCTCCGAGCGCTTCATCCAAAGCGGCGACGCGCGCCCCAAGGGCGTCGTCCATATCACCCGCCACCCCTTTCTCTGGGGGGTGATGATCTGGGCGACGGTCCATATCGTCGTGAACGGCGACAAGGCGTCGATCATCTTCTTTGGGACGTTCCTGCTGCTTGCCGCCCTCGGCACGCTTTCCATCGACGAAAAGCGCCGGCGGATGCTCGGCGATCAATGGGACGCCTTCGCCCGCCTGACCTCGAATGTGCCCTTCGCCGCCATTCTGGCCGGGCGGACGAAGTTCGTGTTCACGGAGGATGCGTGGTGGCGCATCCTCGCTTCCTTCATTGCCTTTGCGCTCGTTCTGTGCGGCCATCTCTGGCTTTTCGGCGTTTCGCCGATCCCGGGCTGGCAGCCTTATTAAGGCTTCGTCACGCGGCGGAGCGTGAGATTGAGGCGCCCGCCGCCCTCGATGAGGGAAGATGAGCCAGGGATGATCCGGTCGATGCCGTGAAAGCGCAGGCGCGAGGGGCCGCCCAGCACAAGAACATCGCCCGAAGCGAGGCGGAAGCTCCGTGTCCGGTCGCCACGAGCGAATCCCCCCACCCGGAAGATGCAGCTATCGCCCAGCGAGACGGAGAGAACGGGGGCGTCGAGCGCCGCCTCGTCCCGGTCCTGATGGAGGCCCATCTTCGCCTTCTCGCCTCTGTATATATTGACGAGGCAGGCCTCGGGCGGGGCGGGCCAGCGGGCGATCCTCGCCCAGAGGTCGAGCAGCATGGCCGGGATGGGCGGCCAGGGCTCGCCCGTCAGCGGATGGCGGGGCTCATAGCGATAGCCCCGCTCGTCCGAAACCCAGCCAAGGGGCCCGAAATTCGTCTGCATGATCGACCAGGGCTGGCCGGTGCGCGGCATGCGCGGACGATAGGGCGGGGCCTTTCGCGCGCCCTCGCGGAGCGCGGCGACGAGCGCCTCCTGCGCCGCCCCGTCCAGCAGGGCCGGGTAGAGGATGAAACCTTCGAGCCCGGTTTCGACCGGCAACGCCACTGCCCGCTCCTTCATCGACCCGATCCACGGTTCCCGCATGGCAATCCCTGTGGCCCAAATGCCGCGTGCCGCTTGCGGGCCACAGAAGCGAAACCTATATACAGCCCAGCCAAGTTGAACCCCCAGCACCAATTCGGGGGGACCTTTAGGGAGCCGGAGCCGCCACGGGCGCGAAATCGACAACGCTTCCGCAACGGTGTGCGAGCGCCTATACGATGACAGGGCTCGCCCGGCCTGCCGCAGTGAAAAGAGGACCTTTGAGATGGGAAAAGTAATCGGCATCGACCTCGGCACGACGAACTCGTGTGTCGCGGTCATGGATGGTTCCACTCCGAAAGTGATCGAGAATTCCGAGGGCCTGCGAACGACGCCGTCGATCGTGGCCTTCACCAATGACGCCGAGCGGCTCGTCGGCCAGTCGGCCAAGCGCCAGGCGGTGACGAACCCGACCAACACCTTCTTCGCCATCAAGCGCCTCATCGGCCGCGCCTATGACGACCCCACGACCCAGAAGGACAAGGGAATGGTGCCCTACAGCATCATTCGCGCCGACAATGGCGATGCCTGGGTCGAGGCCAATGGCGAGAAGTTCTCGCCCTCGCAGATTTCCGCCTTCATCCTTCAGAAGATGAAGGAAACGGCCGAGAACTATCTCGGCGAGAAGGTGACGCAGGCCGTCATCACGGTTCCCGCCTATTTCAACGACGCCCAGCGCCAGGCGACGAAGGACGCCGGCAAGATCGCCGGGCTCGAGGTGCTTCGCATCATCAACGAGCCGACGGCGGCGGCCCTCGCCTATGGCCTCGAGCGGAAGAGCGGCGAGATCATCGCCGTCTACGATCTCGGCGGCGGCACGTTCGACCTCTCCATTCTGGAAATCGGTGACGGCGTCTTCGAGGTGAAGGCGACGAACGGCGACACGTTCCTCGGCGGCGAGGATTTCGACATGCGCCTCGTCAACTATCTCGCCGACGAGTTCAAGAAGGAGAACGGCATCGACCTCCGGGGCGACAAGCTCGCGCTCCAGCGCCTGAAGGAAGCCGCCGAAAAGGCGAAGATCGAGCTTTCCTCCGCGCAGCAGACGGAAGTGAACCTGCCCTTCATCACCGCGGATGCCTCGGGCCCGAAGCATCTCGCCATGAAGATCACGCGCGCCAAGCTCGAGGCCCTCGTCGAGGATCTCATTCAGCGCACGATCGAGCCCTGCAAGAAGGCGCTCAAGGATGCCGGCGTGACGGCGGCGCAGATCGACGAGGTGGTGCTCGTCGGCGGCCAGACGCGCATGCCGAAGATTCAGGAGATCGTGAAGCAGTTCTTCGGCAAGGAGCCGAACAAGAGCGTCAACCCGGATGAGGTCGTCGCCATGGGCGCGGCCATTCAGGCGGGCGTGCTGCAGGGCGACGTCAAGGACGTGCTGCTGCTCGACGTGACGCCTCTTTCGCTCGGCATCGAAACGCTGGGCGGCGTGTTCACGCGCCTCATCGACCGCAACACGACCATTCCGACCAAGAAGAGCCAGGTCTTCTCGACGGCCGACGACAACCAGTCGGCGGTGACGATCCGCGTCTTCCAGGGCGAGCGCGAGATGGCGGCGGACAACAAGCTGCTCGGCCAGTTCGACCTGGTCGGCATTCCGCCGGCGCCGCGCGGCGTGCCGCAGGTCGAGGTCACGTTCGACATCGACGCGAACGGCATCGTCAACGTGTCGGCGAAGGACAAGGCGACGAACAAGGAACAGTCGATCCGCATCCAGGCGTCGGGCGGCCTCTCCGAAAAAGACATCGAGCAGATGGTGAAGGACGCCGAGGCACATGCCGCCGAGGACAAGAAGAAGCGCGAGGAAGTCGAGACGCGCAACCATGCCGAGGCCCTCGTCCATTCGACCGAGAAGACGCTCCAGGAAAACGAGAGCAAGGTTCCGGCCGATGTGAAGGCGGAGGTCACCGCAGCCGTCGAGGCGCTCAAGAGCGCGCTCGGCGAAGGCTCCGCCGACGATGTGAAGGCGAAGTCCGATGCCCTCACCCAGACGGCGATGAAGCTCGGCGAGGCGATCTACAAGGCGGCGCAGGAAGAGGGCGCGAGCCCCGAGGCCGGCGCCGAGGGGCAGGCGGGCGGCAAGGACGATGTCGTCGACGCCGAGTTCGAGGAAATCGACGAGAACAAGCGGGACGGGCAGGGCAACGCCTGATCCGATCCCGCGGGGCGTGATCCATGCCTGTGACAACACATACGCATGAGGACGCCCCGGTGAGCTCAGGCTTGCCGGGGCGTTCGTCCGTATAGAGACGACAAAATGTCCAAACGCGATTTCTACGAAGTGCTCGGCGTCAACAAGAACGCCACGGCCGACGAGATGAAGAAGGCCTATCGCAACCTCGCCAAGCAGCTTCATCCCGACCGCAATCCCGGCGACAAGGATGCCGAGCACAAGTTCAAGGAACTGAACGAAGCCTATGACGTGCTCAAGGACGAGCAGTCGCGGGCAGCCTATGACCAGTTCGGACATGCGGCCTTCGACGGCACGGCGGGCGCGCGGGCGGGCGGGTTCAACCCCGGCTTTCGCGGCGACTTCTCCTCCTCCATGTCCGACATCTTCGACGATCTCTTCGGCGAGTTCATGGGTGGACGGCGCGGCCAGCGCAGCGATGGCGGGCGCACGCGCGGGCAGGACCTGCGCTACAACATGGAACTCAGCCTCGAGGAAGCCTTCGAAGGCAAAAAGGCGCAGATCCGCGTGCCCTCATCCGTTTCCTGCGACACCTGCCATGGCTCGGGCGCGGAACCGGGCTCCAAGCCCATCACCTGCACCACCTGCCAGGGCGTGGGAAAGGTGCGCGCGACGCAAGGCTTCTTCACCATCGAGCGGACCTGCCCGACCTGTCACGGGCGGGGACAGATCATCGAGAAGCCGTGCAAGGTCTGCCATGGCGCGGGCCGCGTGGAACGCGAGCGCACGCTCTCGGTCAATATTCCGGCTGGCGTCGAGGACGGGACGCGCATCCGGCTCGGCGGCGAGGGCGAGGCGGGCCTGCGCGGCGGGCCGCCCGGCGATCTCTATATTTTCCTTTCGGTCCGGCCCCATCCGATCTTCCAGCGCGACGGCGCCGACCTTTTCTGCCGCGTCCCCATCGCCATGACGCAGGCCGCCCTTGGCGGCGAGATCGAGGTGCCGACGCTCAACGGCAAGCGGGTGAAGCTAAAGATCCCCGAAGGCACGCAGACCGGCCGCCAGTTCCGCCTGCGCGACAAGGGCATGCCCGTCGTCAACTCGCGCGAGATCGGCGACCTCTATATTCAGGTCACGGTCGAAACGCCGGTTCATCTCTCGAAGAAGCAGAAGGAGCTGCTGCGCGAGTTCGAAACGGCGTCGAGCGGCGAGACAAACCCGGAAAGCTCAGGCTTCTTCGCGCGGGTGAAGGAATTCTGGGACGGCTTCCAGAGCTGAGCGCGGCCGCCGACATTCCGCTATGATCGAGGGCCCGAAGGACGATCGGGCCCTTTTTCTTCGGATGCCTCCTCATGCAAGCCTACCTCCTTCCGATCGGCCTTCTCACCCTCTCCAACATCTTCATGACGACGGCCTGGTACTGGCATCTGAAGTACAAGGCGACGCCGCTCATGCTGGTGATCGCGGTGAGCTGGGGGCTCGCGCTCTTCGAATACTGCCTGGCTGTGCCCGCGAACCGGCTCGGCTCCGATGTCTATTCGGCGGCGCAACTGAAGACCATTCAGGAAGTCATTACGCTGACGGTCTTTGTCGGCTTCTCGGCCGTCTATCTCGGACAGGCGCCGACATGGAACACGGGCATCGGCTTCGCGCTCATCGCGGCGGGGGCCTGGTTTGTCTTTCGCGGGTGAACCCGTGAGGGGTACTCCTTTCGCGGACGAAACCGCGTTAACGCGATCTTGACCATACGGACAATGCGCATGCAACCTGTGTCATAAGATCGCCGCGGCACGGTCGCGACCGGCATCGGCGCTCGCAAAGATTTAGCATTTGCCAGACGACAATTTCCCCTGACGCGCGGCGGTCCGCGCCTCGAATGTGGGGAAGTACGATGCACTCTTTGAAAACCGGCCTGGCCGCGCTCATGACCGGCGCGGCACTGACCTTCGCGGCAAGCGCGCCCGCCTTTGCGGCAGGCGATGTCGAGGCGCGTATCCAGGCGCTCGAAAACGAACTCAAGGCGCTCAAGGCCGAGGTCGCGGCGCGCGACGCCAAGATCGACGCAATGGAAAAGAAGACGGCCGATCTCGACACGATGCCGAAGTTCAAGCCGAACAAGCTCGAAATGGAAAGCCGCGACGGGCAGTTCTCCATAGGGATCGGCGGCCAGCTTCAGGCGGACGCCTATCTTATCGACGACGACGGCGGCAAGGTCGTGCCCATGGGCAACGGGGCGGAAATCCGCCGTGCGCGCATGAATGTCTATGGCAAGGTCTTCGGCGACTGGCGCTACAAGCTCGAGGCCGATTTCGCGCCCGCCGGCTACAGCTACGGCAATACGAGCGTCTCGATCACCGATGCCTATGTCGAGCACGATCTGGCGAAGAACCTTCTCGTCCGTGTCGGCAATCAGTATGAGCCCTTCGGCCTCAGCGCGCAGACGAGCGACCGCTACAACACCTTCATGGAATATGCGCTGCCGACGGTGCTGTGGCCGAGCCGCCAGCTCGGCGCGCTCATCGCCTATGGCGATGGCGAGAGCTTCGGCATTTCGGGCGGCCTCTTTACCCGCGGCATTCAGAGCGGCGGCATCCAGAACGGCTCCAATGCCGGCAACTGGGCGCTCACGGGACGCGGCTTCTATGCGCCCATCAACACCGACAAGACGGTTCTCCATCTCGCCCTGAACGGCAGCTACCGGGGCATCGAGAGCGGCTCGTCCACCTTCAACTCCTTCCCCGAGGCGCATGGCGCGAACTACACGCTCGCGGCAAAGGCGACCAATGTGCAGCACGAGCTGCGCTACGGGCCGGAACTCGCGCTCGTCTATGGTCCGCTCTCGCTCCAGGGCGAATGGACCTTCGCCCGCATGCAGCGGAACTCCGGCGCGGACGCCGACATCAACGGCGGCTATCTGGAAGCAAGCTGGTTCGTCACCGGCGAGCAGCGCAATTACAACGTGAAGAGCGGCCTTTTCGACCGGCCCAAGGCGACGAACGCGCTGCAACTCGCCATGCGCTACAGCAGGCTCGATCTTTCCGATGCGAACCTCGCGGCAAGCCCGATCAATCTCGACACCAAGGCCGTGCCGACGACGCTCGCCGATGCGCGCGGAACGGGCACGAACTACACGCTCGGGGCCAATTACTACTTCAACCCCAATGTGCGGCTGATGCTGAACTATGTGATCGCCAAGGACGACTATGTGGCCGCCTCCGGCAATCCGGATCAGACCTACAGGGTTCTTCAGTCGCGTCTCCAGCTCGACTGGTAATCTCTCCCGCCGCTTCGCCCGCCCGGCTCGCTCCGGGCGGGCCCGCGCGTCGCCAGGCCGGATTTACGCCACGAGGCGGGCCTGATATACCGCCCATGGATATTTCACGCGGTGTGAACACGCGGGCGAAACCATGGCGCAGAATGTGAGAATAGCGGTGACGGGCGCGGGCGGCAGGATGGGCCGCACGCTGCTGCGGCTCATTCATGACTGGCCGGGCGCGCAGCTCGCAGGCGGCATCGAGGCGAAAGGCTCGCCCCATATCGGCGCCGATCTCGGCACGCTTGCCGGGCTTGCCGAACCCCTCGGCGTCACCGTCTCCGACGATCCGCTCGCCGTCATCAGGGATGCGGACGCGCTCATCGATTTCTCGGTGCCGCGCGCCAGCGTCGAATTCGCCGCTCTCGCCGCGCAGGCGCGCATCGTCCACGTGATCGGCACGACGGGTCTGGAAGAGATCGACGAGGAACGCATCCGCGCCGCGGCGCGGCACGCGACCATCGTCAAGGCCGGCAATATGAGCCTCGGCGTCAACCTTCTCGCCGCGCTGGTGCGGCAGGCGGCGCGGGCGCTCGATCCCTCCTGGGACATCGAGATCGTCGAAATGCATCACCGCCACAAGGTCGACGCGCCGTCCGGCACGGCGCTCCTTCTCGGCGAGGCAGCCGCCGAGGGGCGCAACATCGTACTCAAGAATCACTCCGAACGCGGGCGCGACGGGCAGACCGGCGCGCGCGCCGAAGGCGCCATCGGCTTTGCGAGCCTCAGGGGCGGCAGCGTCATCGGCGATCATGAGGTGATCTTCGCCGGGCCTTCGGAGCGGATCGTGCTCGGCCACATCGCCGAGGATCGCGCCATCTTCGCGCGCGGCGCCATCAAGGCCGCGCTCTGGGGCCAGGGCAAGGGCCCGGGCCTCTTCGACATGGCTGACGTTCTCGGTCTCGACTGAAGCCGGTTTTCATCTGTATACGGATAAAGGAACAGTATCTTGGCGAACCTCCTTGTTCTCGTCCGCCACGGACAAAGCGAATGGAACGAGAAAAACCTTTTCACGGGCTGGCGCGATCCGGGCCTGACCGAACAGGGCAAGGAGGAGGCCCGCGCCGCCGGCCATGCGCTCAAGGAAAAGGGCTATCGCTTCGACATCGCCTTCACCTCGGCGCTGTCGCGCGCGCAGGAGACGAACCGGCTGCTGCTTGAGGAACTCGGCCAGCCGGACCTTCCCGTCATCAAGGAGCAGGCGCTCAACGAGCGCGACTATGGCGATCTTTCCGGCCTCAACAAGGACGATGCGCGCAAGAAGTGGGGCGAGGAGCAGGTGCATATCTGGCGCCGCTCCTATGACGTGCCGCCGCCCGGCGGCGAGAGCCTGAAGGATACGGCCGAGCGCGTGCTTCCCTATTACGAGAAGGAAATCCTGCCGCGCGTGCTGAAGGGCGAGCGCGTGCTCGTCGCGGCCCATGGCAATTCGCTGCGCGCGCTCGTCATGCAGCTCGACAAGCTCAGCCAGGACCAGGTGATCGCGCTCAACATCGCCACCGGCGCGCCCATCGTCTATGAGCTCGACGACAAGGGAAATGTGCTCCGCAAGGAAATCCTGATCGAACGCGAAGCGCATTGATCGCTTCGCGGCGCGGCGGCCATGTTTCAGCCATGAGCCGCCGGCGCCTTCATGCGCGTGAGCGCGCGATGAAGGGCGCGGGCGAAATCGAGCCTTTCGGGCGAGGAGAGCGCATGGCCGATCTCCAGCGCCTTGCCATGCGAGACGAGATAGAGATCGACGCTCTCGTCGGGATGCTCGACAAGCTCGATCCGCACCCAATAGGGCTGGAAACTCCAGCCGCGGGCGCGGCCCTTGCGATCGACCCGGCGGATGCGAAGCTCGCTGTCGGAAAGCTGGACCGTTTCATAGGCGTTGGCCGCGCGGTAATTGGCGCGGAAGGCCCAGAAGACGAGCGCGACATCGAGCCCGCAGAAACCGACGACCGGCCAGGCGCCCTTCAGAAGGCAGATGATGCCGGCAACGAGATTGACCGCCACCACGCCGGACATGAGGATGACGAAGCCCTTGCGCCCGAGCGAGCGGTGCGGCGTCACGAGCGCATCGAAGTGAAGCGGCGGATCGAGCAACTGGTCGGGACCTGTCTGCATGGGGGAAGGATATGCCTGCGCCCCATGGCCTACAACAGCCGGACAGGGGCGGAAATCGGGTTTATTCTGGCCGCTCCCGCCATCCGCACGTTCCGGCAATTCCACCCATGAAGAAGCCCGATATCGAAGAATTCTTCTCCCGCCTCGCCAGGGCGTTGCCGGAGCCGAGAACAGAACTTCAATACCATAACGCCTATACGCTGCTCGTCGCGGTCGTGCTTTCGGCGCAATCGACTGACAAGGGTGTCAACAAGGCGACCGAAAAGCTCTTCAAGATCGCCGACACGCCGCAAAAGATGCTCAAGCTCGGCGAGGCTGGGCTCATCGAGCATGTGAAGACGATCGGGCTCTTCCGCAACAAGGCGAAGAACGTGATCGCGCTGTCGCGCATCCTTGTCGAAAAGCACAAGGGCGAGGTGCCGCAAAGCCGCGAGGAGCTGGAGGAATTGCCCGGCGTCGGCCGCAAGACGGCGAATGTCGTGCTCAACGTCGCCTTCGGCGAGCCGACCATCGCCGTCGACACCCATATCTTCCGCGTCTCCAACCGGACGGGCCTTGCGACGGGAAAGACGCCGCTCGCCGTCGAGGAGAAACTGATGAAGGTCGTGCCCGCGCATTACAGGCTGCACGCCCATCACTGGCTCATCCTGCATGGGCGCTATACCTGCATCGCACGTAAGCCGCTCTGCCCGCAATGCAATGTGCGCGATCT
>NZ_DAOKYX010000039.1:0-22693 GCF_035325945.1 Parvibaculum sp. | reverse complement strand
CCCTCGATGCGGATCATCGCGGACATCATCGGCTATTGCTCGAAGCACATGCCGAAGTTCAACACGATCTCGATTTCCGGCTATCACATGCAGGAAGCGGGCGCGACGCAGCTTCAGGAGCTTGCCTTCACGCTCGCCGACGGGCGCGAATATGTGCGCGCGGCGCTCAAGGCCGGTCTCGATGTCGACGAGTTCGCGCCACGCCTTTCCTTCTTCTTCGCCATCGGCATGAACTTCTTCATGGAAGTGGCGAAGCTGCGCGCCGCGCGTCTTCTCTGGTCGCGCATCATGTCGGAATTCGGCGCGAAGGACCCGAAATCGCTGATGCTGCGCACGCATTGCCAGACATCGGGCGTCTCGCTCACCGAGCAGGACCCCTATAACAACGTCATCCGCACGACGATCGAGGCGCTCGCCGCCGTGCTCGGCGGCACCCAGTCGCTCCATACCAATGCGCTCGATGAAGCGATCGCGCTGCCGACCGACTTTTCGGCCCGCATCGCGCGCAACACGCAGCTCGTCATTCAGCACGAGACGGGCGTCACCAATGTCATCGATCCGCTCGGCGGCTCCTATTACATCGAGAGCCTGACGCATGCGCTGGCGAGCGAGGCGTGGAAGCTCATCGAGGAGGTCGAGGAGATGGGCGGCATGACGAAGGCGGTCGCCTCCGGCATGCCCAAGCTCAAGATCGAGGAAGCGGCGGCGCGCAAGCAGGCACGCATCGACCGCGGCGAGGAAGTGATCGTCGGCGTCAACAAGTATCGTCCGCCCAAGGAAGACCCGATCGAAATTCTCGATATCGACAATGCCAAGGTGCGTGAGAGCCAGATCGCGCGGCTGAACCAGGTGCGCACGACGCGCGACGAGGCGCGTTGCAAGGCTGCGCTCGATGCGCTGACGGAAGGCGCGAAGGGCGAGGGCAATCTGCTTCAGCTCGCCGTCGAGGCGGCGCGCGCGAGGGCGACCGTCGGCGAAATCTCGGACGCCATGGAAAGGGTCTTCGGCCGCCATCGCGCCGAAATCCGGTCGATCTCCGGCGTCTACGGTCAGGCCTATGAAGGGGATGAGGGTTTCATGCACATCAAGCAGGAAATCGAGGACTTCGCCGAGGCGGAAGGCCGTCGCCCGCGCATGCTCGTCGTGAAGATGGGGCAGGACGGCCATGATCGCGGCGCCAAGGTGATCGCGACCGCCTTCGCCGATCTCGGCTTCGACGTCGATGTCGGTCCGCTCTTCCAGACGCCGGAAGAGGCGGCGCGCGACGCGATCGAGAACGACGTCCATGTGATCGGTATTTCGAGCCAGGCGGCGGGCCACAAGACGCTGGTGCCGGCGCTGGTCGAGGCGCTGAAGAAGGAAGGGGCCGGAGACATTCTGGTCGTCTGCGGCGGCGTCATTCCGCAGCAGGATTACGACTTCCTCAAGAAGGCCGGGGCCTCGGCGATCTTCGGTCCGGGCACGAACATTCCGGCGGCCGCGTCCGAAATTCTGGCGCTGATCCGGGAGAAGCGGCGCCAGGCGGCGTAATCCGCGCTGCCTTGAATCGGGGCAGGGCGCCATCGTGCCTTAAAAACGTGCATCGGGTGCGGCAAAGTTTCGCCGCTCCCGAGCGCGGGCTTGCACCTTTAATCCAAGTTATATAAACCCCGCGCCCAAAGCCGGCCGTTCGATGCCGGCGGGTTGACGGCGCGGGCGGCTCACTGGTCTCCGGGCGGCATTGGCGACCGTTACCCGAAACAGGCGTATCCCGGAGAGATGGGCTCCGGGAGAGCGTGGCTGTCGCACAGACGAAAGCGAGAAAGCGGGATCTGATCGGCACCTTGGGTGGGGAGTGCCTCTGTGGACGCGCATTTGCGATGCGCGACGAGGCTATTTTGACGAAGACTATCACTGCCCCAAACGCCAATTCGGCTTACTACAAGGATCTCGCCCGGCGCCTCGAGTCGCTGCTTGCCGAGATGGAGCATTCCTCGACCTCTCCGGAGAGCGATCTCGTCCTGCGTCTGCGACTGCTCCTCGACGAAGCGCGCGGCTATATCGCCGACTAGCGCCGCTATTGTCCGCCGGTTGCGCCCGGCGCGCTCACACTTTCGCTCATACGGGTGAGTTCCATGACGGCGCCGCCCAGCGGCGTGCGTAGCTGGAGGCGGACGGGCAGGTAGACGCGTCCGCCATCGAAAGGCGCGAACCAGACCTTGATGCTGTCGTTCCGGCTCAGCATCTCGGTGAATTTCCGTTTCTCGATCGGCGCCACGGGAACATAGCGGACATTGCAGGCGATCACCTGGCGGGGCGAGGAGAGGCCGCGCGGCGTCATCTTCTTCTCGCTGTCAAAGCTCAGCTTGAGATCGTAGCGGCGGCGCCCGTCGAAGACGGGGATGGTGCGGTCGCACGGGTTCGCCTCACCCGCGACCGGCACCAGCGCGGCGCTCACGGGGTCTTGCGTCCCGATCTGCTGATAGGGCGCGACGTCGACGAGGTCGCCCGGCTCATAGGGTGGAACCGCCGTCATATGGGGCATGCCGTCGCCGTCGTAATCGAGCGTGATCTTGCGCGCGCTGCTCGTGTCGCGCGAGTTCGAGACATAGCGGTTCGGTCTGACATGCGGGGGCGCGAGCCGTCCTTCGCTCGAAAGCCTGAATTCTGCCTCGTAGAAGGCGCGCGGCAGGCCGGCCGTCGTCAGAAGCGTGTTCAGGCGATAGGTCTCGCCCGTGAAATCCGCCGTGAAATGGCCGACCGCGAACAGAAAGCCGCCGAGATAGACCGTGAATTCGGCCTCGACCCTTTGCCGCGGCGCCTCCGGCAGGGGCGCGGGGGCCGAGGAGCCCGGCCGCGCCAGCGGAAGCGGCGGAAAGGCGGCCGCGCTGCCGCAATGGGCGGCAAAAAGCATGAGGGCGGCTCCGGCGAGCGCGGCAGGCCTCAAATGATTTCGCAAATCCGGGTCCTCCGGGTGCCATCCATCGGGTCGCGAATCTCGCCTAGTATAGACGCAAGGCCGTTTGCGTATCGTGCCGCCCGGGTCTTCCCAAGGGGGCCACCGGCGGGTATGGAAGCCATTGAACCCTGCCGAATCTCCAGAAGGCCGGAAAGACGAAAGCCATGGACAAGAGAAGCGACGATCCGGCCACGCTCGCCGCGCGCATCAGGAAAGGCGAGCGGGTGGCTCTTGCTCGCGGCATCACGCTCGTCGAATCCTCGCGCGCCGATCATCAGCAGGCCGCGCAGGCGCTGCTGACCGAACTCCTTCCCGATACGGGCCGGGCGATCAGGCTCGGCCTTTCCGGCCCGCCCGGCGCCGGAAAGTCGACCTTTACCGAAGCCTTCGGCACTTTCCTCACCGCGCGCGGCCTCAAGGTTGCGGTGCTCGCCATCGACCCCTCCTCGGCGCGCTCCGGCGGCTCGATCCTCGGCGACAAGACGCGCATGGAGATGCTGGCGCGCGATCCCAACGCTTTCATAAGGCCCTCGCCCGCGGGGCGAACGCTTGGCGGCGTCGCGCGGCGCACGCGAGAGGCCATGCTTCTCGTCGAGGCGGCCGGCTATGACGTGGTGCTGATCGAGACGGTCGGCGTCGGCCAGTCGGAAACATCGGTCGCCGATATGGTCGACATGTTCCTGCTGCTGCTTTCGCCGGGAGGTGGCGATGAGTTGCAAGGCATCAAGCGCGGCATCATGGAGCTTGCCGATCTCATCGTCGTCAACAAGGCCGATGGCGACCTCATCCCGGCGGCGAAGCGGACGGCGATGGAATACAAGACCGCCCTTCACCTGATGCGGCCCAAGAGTTCCTGCTGGAAGCCGGTGGTGAAGCTCGCCTCGGCGCTCAAGCGCGAGGGGCTCGAGGCGATCTGGGAGGCGGTCGGCCAGCACCGCGAAGCCATGTCGGCGGGGGGCGAGCTCGATCGGGTTCGAGCGGCGCAGGCGACATCCTGGATGTGGACGGAGGTGCGCGAGGGCCTTTTCGCGGCGCTCAAGGCGAACAGGGAAGCCGCAAGGCTCATCCCGGCGCTCGAGGCGGATGTGGAATCGGGCCGAACGACCCCCACGGCGGCGGCCCGGCGGCTTCTGGCCGTGGTGCTGGGCGAGGCGCGGGACTGAAGAGCTTCGGTGGCGGTTTTGCGCGGATTCTTGCCGTTTTCGCGCTGGCGGAAGGGACGGGGCCTTGACGGGCGGGAGAGGGCCTTTTATACGTGCCCGCCTGTGACGGATGCGCCCCTGGTGGCTTGCGCCGTCGAAAATTTTCGAAACCTGAGGGAATCGGGTGTGGTCCGGAAAATATCGGGCCTCCTGTCCCCGAACTTGCAAGGAATGGTCCCATGTCGCGTCGTTGCGAACTCACCGGCAAGGCCGTGATGTCGGGCAATAATGTGAGCCACGCCAACCGCAAGACGCGGCGCCGGTTCCTGCCGAATCTCTGCAATGTCTCGCTCCTCAGCGACGCGCTCGGCCGCCAGTACAGCCTGCGCATCTCCGCCCATGCCCTGCGCTCGGTCGAGCACAATGGCGGGCTCGACGCTTTCCTCGTAAAGGCGCGCGATACCGACCTTTCGACCCGCGCCCAGAAGCTCAAGCGCGACATCGAGAAGGCGCGCGCGGCCGTGCAGGCCTGAGGCAGGCGCGCCCGGACAGGGCTCCAAACAGGTTAACGGGTGGCCTCGGCCACCCGTTTTGCTTTTCAGATGCATTTCCCGGCGGCTAGACTTCGAGCCGCAATTCGGGGGAATGCAATGCTGCTTGATAGCGGGGTTGAACGGCGCGCTCCGCCAAAGCGCGCAAGCGCCATCGCGCGGGCGCTCGCGGCGATCGGGCCTCGATCGTGCCCGTGGCGGCGCTCATTGCCGTTCTGGCTGTTGCCTGGGCCTTCCGCAGCGAACCGGCGAGCGAGCTTCGCTTTCTCACCGCACTTGATCCCTCTCTCGATCCGGCCCAGGGCGATTGGCTCAACCGGGGAGCGCTGCTTCTTCCGGCCGTCTTCTTCGTTCTCAACCTCACGAGCCGCCGCCATGGGCCCTCGATCGCATTCGGCGCGACCCTCGCAAGCTGGGCGCTCATCGCCGGGGGCATCTTCTGGGCGGAAGCCGAGGGCCTGATCGCATCCTTCGTGGAGGAGGTCGCGCCTGCGCCCACGGTGATCGCTTTCACGGGCTCGCTGCTGCTCGGCCAGATCGCCAATATCTATCTCTTCGACCGGCTGCGGGGCATTCCATGGTGGGAAGCGCCCTTCGTTGCCGCGCTCATGGGCGGGCTCGTCTTCACGGCTTCCTTCCACACGGCGACGGGCGGCGAGTGGAACGAGGCCGCGCTGCCGAGGCTCGCCGTGCTCGGCGCTATTCAGCTCGTTTGGGCGCTGGGGCAGCTGGTGCCGACCCAGATGCTTCGCCGGTCGATTCGACCGTGCCCTGGGTATGGTGGGGCATGACCGTTTCCGATTTGAGCCGGAACATGACGAGCAGCGTGCGCTGCAGCGGGTTCCGGTTGTCGTCCGACATCACATAGACCCAGACATTGCCCCGCTGGTCCTGACGGACAGACAGCCCTTCCATATTGTCGACCGAGCGCTCGCGTCCGGCCTCGAGCAGGATTTCGCCATCGACGATGGCATTGGGCTTGATGTCTTCCTTGCGAATGCGGCGGATCTGCATGCCCGCGCCGGCAAGCAGCGAGAAGCGGCGTTCGAGCAGCAGGAAGTCGCCATCGGGCAGGCGGGCGATGTCGGTCGGGTGGTAGGGATCGTGCAGGCGGAACGACAGACGCTTCACCGTGCGGCCTTCGGTGATGAAGGCGCGGACATTGCCGCGCGGATCGCGGGTGTTTTCCGTCACGAGGAGAAGGCGGGGCGGCTTGTTTCCTTCGGCCGGACGCAAGATGGTCAGCGCCTCGATACCTGCATTGGTGCTGAGCCGTCCGAAATGGCGTTGGGTCAGGATCTGAGTCGGACGCGCGTCGAAGCCATCCTTGTGGAGATCGTAGCGCCAGACGCGATGGTGCCGCTCGAAGCTCACATAAGCGGTGGATTTGAGAGGATTGGCGCCGTCCACGACGAGGCCTTCGGCGTCGGCGAGTTCCTTGCCTTCGATCGGCTTGCCGTCGAGGCCGAGCATGGGCGCGATGCGCGCATCGCCCATGCCTGAGATCCGCCCCTTCTCGTCATAGAGAAGCTGCGCCGTCATCCATTTGCCGAGGTCGGAAATCGCCAGAAGCGTCGAGCCATCGGCGCTGATGGAAATGCCCGACCAGCCGCCGAAATCCTTGCTCGGGGATTTGATCTCGATCCCGCCGGCCCATTCGAGCTTTCCGGCATCGAAGTCGCCGCGGTCCTTCGGGTTCCACTGCACGGCTTGCGTCGAAAGCTCGAGCTTGTCGCCTTCGGCGCCGTCTGCATGCAGGAGGCCGGGAGAAGCAAGAAGAACGAAGGCGGCGAGCAGAGAGGCGGTCGTATGCCGCATGAAGGCTCCAACCGGCAGGGAACGCCTGGACCAGCCCATCAATCTGTACTTTCTCTCAACCGGTCATGACCGGGCGGCGCATGACCTATCCGAACGTGCGGGGCATCATATCGGGGCGGCGGCGATGCACAAGCGCCTGCCCCGCGCGGCAAAGAAAAGCGCGAACAATATCGGTGGCGAAGCGCCGCGTGGCGGCTCAACGCATGGAGCGTGCTGCGAGCTTCGATGCGCCGGCACGCATGCGCGAGGCAGGGCCCGCGCGGCCTTGCCCGCTTTCTTCCTCGAACAGTTCGGCGAGTTTTTCCGTCATGGCGCCGCCGAGCTGCTCCGCATCGACGATGGTGACGGCGCGCTTGTAGTAGCGCGTCACGTCATGGCCGATGCCGATGGCGATGAGTTCGACGGGCGAGCGGGTTTCGATCTGCTCGATGACGCTGCGCAGATGCCGCTCCAGATAGTTGCCGGCGTTGACGGAGAGCGTCGAGTCGTCCACCGGCGCGCCGTCCGAAATGACCATGAGAATGCGGCGCTGCTCGGGACGCGCAAGCAGCCTGTTGTAGGCCCAGATCAGCGCCTCGCCGTCGATGTTCTCCTTGAGGAGCCCCTCGCGCATCATCAGGCCGAGATTGCGGCGGGCGCGCCGCCAGGGGCTGTCCGCCGACTTGTAGATGATGTGGCGCAGATCGTTGAGGCGGCCCGGATTGGCGGGCTTTCCGGCGGCGAGCCACGCCTCGCGCGACTGCCCGCCCTTCCAGGCGCGGGTGGTGAAGCCGAGGATCTCGACCTTGACGCCGCAGCGCTCGAGCGTGCGGGCGAGAATGTCGGCGCACATGGCGGCGACCGTGATCGGCCGTCCGCGCATCGAACCCGAATTGTCGAGAAGCAGCGTCACCACCGTGTCGCGGAAATTCATGTCGTGCTCGACCTTGAAGGAGAGCGCGTGCAGAGGGTCTATGACGACGCGGGTAAGCCGCGATGCGTCGAGCAGGCCCTCTTCGAGGTCGAATTCCCAGGTGCGGTTCTGCTTGGCGAGCAGGCGCCGCTGCAGGCGGTTGGCAAGGCGCGAGACGACGCCCTGCATCTGCTGGAGCTGCTGGTCGAGATACTGGCGAAGCCGCGACAGTTCCTCGATGTCGCAAAGGTCCTCGGCCGCGATGACCTCGTCATATTGCGAGGTATAGACCTTGTAGCTCGGTTCGCGCCCGCGCTCGTCGCCCTGTCCGTTGGGGCGCCAGGGCTGATGGCCCTCGCTCGTCTCGTCGGTGTCGCCATCGGCGGGCATCTCGTCGCTTTCGACCTCGACGGTCTGCTCCTCACCTTCCTCGCCCTCGCCTTCGGAATATTCGACCTTGTCGGCGGAGGCGCCTTCGGGCTGCTCGGCCTCGCCCGACTGGCTTTGCTCGGAGGACTGTTCGGAATCGCCTTCCTGCTGGTCGCTGTCCTCGGAGGACTGGTCCTGCGCCTGGCCGAGCTCGTCGCCCATGTCGAGATCGACGAGGATGTCGCGGGTCGCGCGGGCAAAGGCGGTCTGATCCTCCATGAGCGAGTGAAGGCGCCCGAGGTCCTTGCCGGCCTTCTCCTCGATCCAGGGCCGCCAGAGATCGACGAGCGTTCTGGCCGAGGGAGGCGGCGCCTCGCCGGTGAGCTGCTCGCGCACCATCATGGCGACCGCCTCGGCGAGGGGAGCTTCTTCGCGTGTCTTGATGCGGTTATATCCGCGCGCCTGGCAGCGCTGCTCGAGGGCGGCCGCGAGGTTCTGCGCCATGCCGGCCATGCGGCTCGCGCCGATCGCCTCGCACCGCGCCTGCTCGACGGCATCGAAGACGGCGAGCGCGTTGCCGCCTTCGGGCTGCAGGCGGGCGTTGACCTTCTCGTCGTGATGAGCGAGGCGGAGCGCATAGGCGTCCGAGACGCCGCGCACCTGCGCCACTTCCTCGGGCGGAAGCGTGCGGCTCGGCAGGGGCAGGCGCGCGCGAAGGCCGCGCAGACCCGGCGGCTCGGTGCCGAAGGTCACGCTCAGCTCGGGATTCTCCGCAATCGTGCGCATCGCGGTCGTCAGCGCACGCTTGAACGGTTCGACGGGCCCTTCCCTGGATGTCATGTGACCGGGCGCCGGAGCGCCCCCTTTCCCAATCTCACGCAACCATGACGTTGGCGGCCGAATCCGGCAGGTCTTCACCGAAGCAGCGCTGGTAGAACTCGGCAACGGTGGCCCGCTCGAGTTCGTCGCACTTGTTGAGGAAGGTCACGCGGAAGGCAAAGCCGAGATCGCCGCCGAAGATCTGCGCGTTCTCGGCCCAGGTGAGCACGGTGCGCGGGCTCATCACGGTCGAGATGTCGCCATTGATGAAGGCGGAGCGGGTGAGGTCGGCGACGCGCACCATGGCGGAGATCTTCTTGCGGCCCTCTTCGGTCTGATAGGCCTTGATCTTGGCGAGCATGATGTTCACTTCGGCGTCGTGCGACAGATAGTTGAGCGTCGTCACGATGTTCCAGCGGTCCATCTGGCCCTGGTTGATCTGCTGCGTGCCGTGATAGAGGCCCGACGTATCGCCGAGGCCGACCGTGTTCGCCGTGGCGAAGAGGCGGAAGGCCGAATGCGGACGGATGACGCGGTTCTGATCGAGAAGCGTCAGCTTGCCGGAGACTTCGAGCACGCGCTGGATCACGAACATCACGTCCGGGCGGCCGGCGTCATATTCGTCGAAGACGAGCGCGACGGGGTGCTGCAGCGCCCAGGGCAGGATGCCCTCGCGGAACTCCGTCACCTGCTTGCCGTCGCGCAGGACGATCGCGTCCTTGCCGACGAGGTCGATGCGGCTGATATGGCTGTCGAGGTTGATGCGGATGCACGGCCAGTTGAGGCGCGCGGCCACCTGCTCGATATGCGTCGATTTGCCGGTGCCGTGATAGCCCTGCACCATGACGCGGCGGTTGTAGGCGAAGCCGGCGAGAATGGCGAGCGTGGTGTCGCGGTCGAAGAGATAGTCCGGGTCGAAATCCGGCACATACTCGTTCGGCTGCGAAAATGCAGGAACCTGCATGTCCACATTGATATTGAACACCTCGCGGACCGAGACGGTCGTATCCGGGAGGTTCTCAGACATGCTGCCTGTCACTTCTAAGCTCATCGTACCCTGCTTCCCACGTCGTGCCGTTCTTATCGTTCTTGTCGATCGGAAACCGCGTGCGGGTTCCGATTCATGCTGCGGCCCGCGCCTCAAGCCGAGGCGCGCCGCCCCAGCCCTGCCTGCCACAGATTAGCAGAAGCCGCTCTTTCGGAGGTAATCGTAGGCTTGGATTACCTTGCGCAGACGCTCTTCGGCCGATCTGTCGCCGCCATTGGCGTCCGGATGGTGCTTTTTCACAAGTTCCTTATACCGGGACTTGATCTCATTCAAGGTAGCCGTCTCGTCAAGCCCCAGTGTTTGCAAAGCCTGTCGCTCCAGAGTGCGCGGCTTGCGGCGGCTCGGCTGCGGCGGCTCTTCCGGCCTTGACCTTGCGGCATCCTCGAAGAAGCCGAAAGTGTCGTGGAAGGGGCGGCCCCGGCCCGTGTGCCCGGCGCCTTGCCGCCAGTCAGCGCCATAACCGGGGGCGGCATTGACACCGAGCCCCCAGGTCGGCCGGTGGCCGGTGATCGCGTCGCGCTGGAAAGCGGCGATCTCGGCGTCGGTCATGTCCTGGAAAAAGTCGTAATTCTGGTTGAATTCGCGGATGTGATCGGCGCAGAGCCAGCGATAGGGCTTGTCTTCCGGAACATTTGGCTGGCGCGCGGTCGCTTTCGGCGCGCGATGAAGGCCCGCGGCGCGGCAGCCCTCCCATTCGCAGCGCTGTGGCGCCGGCTCGCCGAATTTCTGGCGCGCGGAAGCGGCACCTTCCAGCCCCCGCTCCTTGCGGGGGGCGATGCGGATGGAATCGAAATATTTCGAGTTCAGGTTCACGATACAAATTATGGGTTGGCGGGCCCTGCAAAACAAGGAAGCATGGCGCCGCTTGCAGCAAGATTAATGAGGTGGCGTGTGTCGGTCGCGGAAATCATCAGGAAAAAACTCGAGGCCGCGCTCTTGCCCTCGCTGCTCGAGATCGTGGACGAATCCGACCGGCACAAGGGCCATGCGGGCCATCGCCCGGGTGTCGAGACACATTTCAGGATCACCGTCATATCGGCGGCTTTCGCCGGAAAGCCCCGCGTCGCACGGCAGAGAATGGTGACGGCCGCGCTCGCCGAGGAAATGGGCAATCCCGTTCACGCGCTCTCCATGCGGACGCTGACGCCGGAGGAAGCGGCGGCGGAAAGGGCCTAATCGGCCGCGCCGGTCTTGGCGCGCACCGGGGTCACGCGGAGCACGGCGAGCTGATTGCGCTGGCGGCGCAGGATCTCGAACTTGAAACCGTGGAAAGTGAAGGCCTGTCCCACTTCGGGGATCGCGCGCGCCTCATGGATGACGAGGCCGGCAATCGTCGTCGCCTCCTCGTCGGGCAGGTGCCAGTCGAGCTTGCGGTTGAGATCGCGGATCGGCACGGCGCCCGAGACGATGACGGAGCCGTCCGGTTGAAGGCGCACGCGCGAACGCTCGATGTCGTGCTCGTCGGAAATGTCGCCGACGATTTCCTCCAGAATGTCCTCGAGCGTGATGAGGCCCATCAGCGCGCCATATTCGTCGACGACGAGAGCGAAATGCGTCTTGCGCCGCAGAAAGGCGTTGAGCTGGTTCTGAAGCGGCGTCGTATCCGGCACGAACCATGGCTTGATGGCGATGGCGGCGATGTCGACCGCGCCGGGCTTCCAGCCCGCGCTCGAAAGCGCGCGCAGCAAGTCCTTCGCGTGGAGGACGCCGACAATGTTCTCCGGCTCGTCGCGCCAGAGCGGAATGCGCGTATGGGGCGCGGCGAGAACCTGCGACACGATCTCCTCGTTCGAGCCCGAGGCGTCGATCATGTTGATGTTCTTGCGATGAACCATGATGTCGCCGACGGTGAGGTCGCTGAGATCGAGAATGGCGCCCAGCATGTCGCGGTCGCTCTTGACCACGCCGCCCTCGCGGAGATGGAGATTGATCGCGCCGCGCAGTTCATCATGCGGCGAGAGCACATTGGCTGTCTCGCTGACATCGACGCCGAAGATTCCGAGCGTGCCGCGAACGATGAAGCGCACGGCGACGGTGAGCGGCGCAAAGACCAGAAGCACCATGCGCACGAGCGGGGCGACGAAGAGCGCGAAGCGGTCGGTATTGGTGATGGCGATGGTCTTCGGCATCACTTCGGCGAAGATGACGACCAGCGCCGTCATGACGAGCGTTGCGTAGAGGACGCCCGCATCGCCGAAGATCGCCAGCAGAAGGCCGGTCGCCAGCGCGGACGAGAGGATGTTGACGAGGTTGTTGCCGAGCAGAAGCGCGCCGATCAGCCGTTCGAGATCGTCGGTGAGCCTGAGGACGAGTTGCGCGCGCCAGTTCTTCTCTTCGGCAAGCCGCGTCATGCGGGCGCGCGAGGCGGCAGTGAGCGCCGTTTCGGAACCCGAGAAGAATGCCGACAGGCCGAGCAGGATGGCGATTACCGCGATCGTCAGGCCGATGCCGAGCGAGGTCATCAGGCTGCCTCTCTCTCCCGCAGGAGCGCTCGGAGGGCCGCCGGATCGACATCACGGGTGATGAACGCTTCGCCTATGCCGCGGGCGAGAATGAATGTGAGCTTGCCGTCGACGACTTTCTTGTCCTGTCCCATGAGCGAGATGAGTTCATCGGCATCGGGCAGCGCGCCCGGCACATCGGCAAGGCATTTCGGCAGGCCCGCCTTTTCGAGGTGGCGGCGAACGCGGATCGCATCCTGACCGCTGCAGAGGCCGAGCCGCGCGGAGAGATCGAAGGCGAGCGCCATGCCCACGGCAACGCCTTCGCCATGGACGAGGCGGTCGGAAAAGCCCGTCGCCGCTTCGAGCGCATGGCCGAAAGTGTGGCCGAGATTGAGGAGCGCGCGGACGTTGCTCTCGCGCTCATCCGCCGCGACGATGGCGGCCTTGGCCTCGCAGCTCTTCACGATCGCATGGGTGCGCGCGGCGACATCGCCGGCCTTGATGCGGTCGACATTGGCTTCGAGCCAGTCGAAGAAGGGGCGGTCGTTGATGAGGCCGTATTTGACGACTTCGGCGTAGCCCGCGAGCAGCTCGCGCATCGACAGCGTTTCGAGCGCGCTCGTATCCGCAAGCACGACGCGCGGCTGATAGAAGGCGCCGACAAGGTTCTTGCCCTGCGGCGTGTTGATGCCGGTCTTGCCGCCGACGGAGCTGTCCACCTGCGAAAGAAGCGTCGTCGGGATCTGCGCGAAATCGACGCCGCGCCGTGTAATGGCCGCTGCAAAGCCTGTGAGATCGCCGATGACGCCGCCGCCAAGCGCGATGACGAGATCGCCGCGCTCGACGCCCTTTTCGAGAAGCCATTCGGTCAGGTGCTGCAACTGGGCAAAGCATTTCGTGCCTTCGCCGGGCGGCAGCACGATCGCGTCATGGGCGATGCCCGTGGCGTCGAGGCTTTGCACAAGCGCGGGAAGGTGAAAGCGGGCGACCGTTTCGTCGGTTACGATGGCGACGCGCGCGCGCCGGAGCAGCGGCTTCAGAAACTCGCCCGCGCGCGCGATGAGCTTCGGGCCGACATGGATGTCATAGGCCCGCTCGCCCAGCGCGACGCGGACGGTTTTCACATCGTGGGCGCTTGCTTGTGATGCGCTCATTTGGCGGCCTCTTTTGCCCTTCCATTGTAGGTTTCGAGTTCTGCGATGACGTCGTCGACGACCGTCTCGAGCGGCCCTTCGCGGCTTTCGACCGTGATGTCCGCCTCGGCATAGACGGGATAGCGCTGGGCCATGAGTTTTTCCATCGTTGCCTGCGCATCGCCCTGTTTGAGGAGCGGCCGGTTCGAGCGGCGGCCCACGCGGCGCATCAGGACGTCGAGATCAGCCTTCAGCCAGATCGAAATGCCGCGCGCCGCGATGTTCGCGCGCGTGGTCGGGTCCATGAAGGCGCCGCCGCCCGTGGCGAGCACCTGGGGACCCTGTTCGAGCAGGCGGGCGATGACGCGCCGCTCGCCGTCGCGAAACACCGCCTCGCCATGGCGCTCGAAAATTTCTGGAATGGTTTCCCCGGCCGCGCGCTCGATCTCGGCATCGGCATCGACGAAGGTCAGGCCGAGCCGCTGGGCCAGCCGCCTTCCGACCGTGGTCTTGCCCGCTCCCATGAGGCCGACAAGGACGATGGACCTGTCACCGGGCCGCGCAGCCTCCGCGACCTCCGCCGCCGCGGACGAAGGATCGGAAAAGGGCGCGCTTCCTCTTGTCTCGGTCGTCATTTTTCCTTCAATCTATCCATAATACATAGAGGCGGGCCTTGCGGTCGCTTGGGACCGGAAGCCCTCTTTCGATACTGGTCCAATCTAGCCGATCAGCCGCCCGCCCGCAGCCGGATGCCTGCTGCCGGGCAGTTGCGGCCGGATGGACCGAACCCGGTCCGGCCAGATATAGCATCCGGTCGGAATCCGCGCCCAAATTTCGCCGCAAGACGGGCATAAAGGGGAAACTCAACGTCCGACCGGCGAAATTGGTGGGGCTTTAGCCAGAGGACAATAAATGAGCAGTGCCATGCGTTTGCTTGCCGTATTCGCAGTTTTCGCCGTCGTCATCCTGGGTGGCGTCATCTATCTCGGCCAATCGGCGGAGCCATCGGTCCAGAACGTGGAGAAGGTGCTGCCCGATGGCCAGTTTCCGCGTTAAGCCTTCCGGCGTGAGCCGTGGGCCGGCCAGGCTCGGCCTCGGCGCCCGGTTTTTCGCGGCGATGCTTCTCGCTTCGCTCCCGCTCGGCGCGGGAGCGGAGACGCTCGGCACCATACCGCAATCGCAGCTTCCCGCGCCCGCCGAGGAGACAGAGCCTGCCGACAGCGCGCCTCGCAGCATCGTGCCGCCGGGCTTCGGCGCGACCGCGCCGGAAAGCATATCGCCCGTCGAGCCCGCCGCCGCTTTTCCCGGCGCTCCCGTGGCGACCGGCGAGGCTTCCACGCGCACCTTGCAGGCGCTGCCGGGCCGCGCGAATTCCGCCATCACGGTCGGCACGCTCGGCGGCGTCGATGCGTCGGCCGCGGGTCTTCTCGGCCAGCAGAATGGCGGCTTCGGCTTCGACATGTGGCGGGGCTCGTCGCGCGGCAGCGTGGAGCGCTATTTGCGGGAACTGCCCGTCGCGACGGGCTCGCCGATCATGAACGAGCTGTCGCGCAGGCTGCTTCTCACCGGCGCCGAGCCGCCCGAGGGCGAGCAGGGCGCTTCCTCGCTACTCGCCATCCGCCTCAACCGCCTCATCGCGGCCGGTCATGCCGATCTTGCGGATCAGCTCGGGCAGAGCGCGCGGGCAGACAAGGCGCCCGACGTCGCCATTGAAAGGGCGCGGGCCGCGCTCGCCATCGGCAAGGACGAGCAGGCCTGCAGCGAATTGCCCAACATTCCGACGGGTAGCGATCCCGCGCATGATGCGGCGGCGGCCTTCAGCCTCAAGCTTTCGGCCTTCTGTCAGGTCATGAGCGGAAACAAGAGCACCGCGAACCTCACGCTCGATCTTGCGCGCGAGGAAGGGCTCGACGATCCGCTCTTCTATTCGCTGGTCGCGGAGGCGACGGACGGGCTCAAGCTCAAGGCGCCGGACCCTGCCACACTCGACATTCTCGATGTGGCGCTCTACCGGCTCGCCAATCGCGAGCTGCCCAAGAATGCCGGCCAGATCGCCACTGCCGCCGTCGTGCAGGCGCTGGCGCGCAACGACAAGCTGCCGCCCGAGACGCGAATTGCAGCGGGCGAGCGCGCGACGATGCTCAACCTGCTCAATCCGGCGGAGCTTGCCGCTCTCTACAAGCTGCCGCAATTCACGGAGGCGGATTTCGAGGGCTTGAAGACCGCCACCTTCCCCGACCAGCCGGTGATGCGGCGGGCGCTGCTCTTTCAGGCGATCGACGCGGAAGTCTCGCCGGTGGAGCGGGCCAATCTCATCAAGGTTCTGCTCGCGACGGGCAAGAGCGGCGGCGTCTATCTCGCGACGGCGGAAGCGCTGATGCCGACGCTGACGGCGATGACGCCATCGCCTGTGTTCCGCCGTCTCGCGCCCGCGGCCGTCCGCGCCTTCCTCCTCGTCGGCGACCGGGCCCATGCCAGCCAGTGGTATGCGCTCATTCAGCCCGAGGGCGGGCAGACGATCGGGCGCGACGCGCGCGAACTCGGCGCGCTGATGCGTGTCTCCGATCCGCAGGGACCGGGCGGCAATTCCGAGCAGATTTCCGCCGATATTCTCGCCGATCTTCGCTCCGGGGTGAAATCGGCGCAGAGTTTCGCGATGCTGGAGGTTCTGCTTCTCGAGGCGCTCGGCTATCCGGTGCCCCAGAATGTGCTTGCGGCCATTGCCGGCATCGCGCCAGACTCTCGAGTAGATCAGTTGCGTATCGCCGGCCAGAAGGGCGCGGTCGGTGAAGTGGTTATGCTTTCGTTATGCGATATCGGGCCAGGGGGGCCGGACAGCGCGAATCCGAGTTTGATCGCGCAAGCCGTCACAAGTCTCAGAGCAGTTCATCTCGATGTCGAGGCGCGGCGCCTTGCCACCGAGGCTCTTATGGGACGAAGCCATGCCGAACCTGGGTGAGTTCCATGTCTAACGAGTACAGCTCCACGGAGATCCCGGGAAGCCATCACATCGATGCCTTCCTTGAAATGCTGAGCGCCGAACGTGGCGCGGCGCGCAACACACTTGATGCCTATGCGCGCGATCTGAAGGACTTTGCAGCCTTTCTCGCATCGAGAAACAAAGAAGTCGCCGGCGCCCAGACAATGGATATCCGCGACTATCTCGAGGGGTTGCAGTCATCGGGCCTGTCCGCATCGACGGCCGCAAGACGTCTCTCCGCCATCAGACAGTTTCACGGTTTCCTCTACGCCGACGGCATTCGCGCGGATGATCCGTGCAGCGCCATCGAAGGGCCGCGTCGCGCGCGCCCGCTTCCCAAGACGCTCACGATAGAAGAGGTCGATGCGCTGCTTGCGGCTGCGCGTCTCGTCGAGGACGGGCGCTCGCAGGAAGAATCCGTGCGCGCCTATAAACGCGCCCGCCTCGTCTGCCTCATGGAAGTGCTATACGCTACGGGCCTGCGCGTCTCCGAGCTTGTCGGCCTGCCGCTTTCGGCGGCGAAGGGCGACGGGCGCTTCCTCACCGTCTCGGGCAAGGGCGGCCGCGAAAGGCTCGTCCCGCTTTCAGAAGCGGCGCGCCACGCGATCGACGATTATCTGCCGCTGCGCGTGCAGCGGCTCGGCGACAGCGTTTCGCCCTGGCTCTTCCCCTCGCGCGGAAGGCAGGGGCATCTGACGCGCCATCGTTTCGCGCAGCTTCTCAAGGATCTCGCGATCGCCGCGAAGCTCGATCCCAATCGCGTTTCGCCGCATACGCTGCGTCATGCCTTTGCGAGCCATCTGCTCGCCAATGGCGCCGATCTTCGCGCCGTGCAGCAGATGCTGGGCCATGCCGATATTTCGACGACGCAGATCTACACGCATGTGCTCGACGACAGGCTCAAGACGCTGGTCGAGGAGCATCATCCGCTGGCGAAGAAAGATACGGGTTCCTGACGGAGGGCCGATTTCTCTTCGCGTCCGGCGCCTGCCTCGCTTATACCCTCCGCCAAAACATATTGCAGGCGGATGGACACAATGAGCGAACGAACCGATGTCGTGGTGAATGAACTCTCGAGGACGCTCGGGCTGGAGCGGGTCATCGAGATCGACGAGACGGCGGGCCGCGCCGTTCTCGAATATCGCGTCGGCATGCATATGTGCCATTCGGGCGGCATCGCGCAGGGCGGCTTCGTCACCGGCTGGATCGATCAGGCCATGGCCTTCGCGGCGATGGCCGTCACGGGCCGCGTGCTGACGCCCATGTCCCTCGAGATCAAGATCAGCTTCTTCAAGCCGGCGACGCCCGGCCTCGTGACCGCGGAAGGCTGGATCGAGCGGCGCGGTCGCTCGACGGTCTTCCTCGAAGGCCGTCTCCTCGATCCCTCGGGCGAGGTGCTCGCCAAGGGAACATCTACCGCGCGTCTCATCAAGCTCGCCACCGCCTGAAGCCTCACGCGCCGAGAAGCGGATGGCCGAGGCTTTCCGCAGCGGCGCGCAGCTTGTCCGGATTGCGCATCATGTAGACCGCGTTGATGCGCCCTTCCTCGACATCGAAGCTCACGGCGGAATGGAGCTTGCCGTCGATGAGAAGAACGAAGCCCGGCCGCCCGTTGATGAGAACGGGTTCGGTCTCGTTCAGTTGCGGCACCTTCTTCCTGACGCCGATAAGGAAGCGGAGGATGCGGTCGGCGCCATAGATCGGATTGAGCGCGGCGGCCGCCCTGCCACCGCCATCCGAGTAAAGAATGGCCTTGTCGTGGAGGCAGGCGATGAGCGATGCCGGATCTTCCGCCGTCAGCGCATTGGCGAAGGCGGAGGCGAGCCTCGCGTGATCGTCGGCGCTGGCGCTGAAGCGCGGGCGGTCGTCGTGAACGCGGCGGCGCGCACGGCTCACGATCTGGCGGCAGGCCGCCTGCGACTTGCCGAGAAGAGCGGCGAGATCGGCATAGTCGTAGTCGAATACTTCATGGAGGAGAAAGGCGGCGCGTTCCTCCGGCGCGAGGCGCTCGAGCATGTGGAGAAGCGCCATCGAAACGTCGTCGCCGAGCGAAAGCCTTTCCTCCGGCGTCATTTCGGGCGAGCGCCCCGCGGCCTCGACGATCGGTTCGGGCAGCCAGGGGCCGATATAGGTTTCGCGCCGCCTCTTCAGCCGCCGCAACTGATCGATGCCGAGGCGTCCTGCCGTCGTGACGAGCCATGCCTCGGGCGAGCGCACATCGTCGAGCGGCGCGCCGGCCCAGCGCAGCCAGGTTTCCTGCACGATATCCTCGGCGTCGCTCACCGTGCCGACGAGCCGGTAGGCAATGCCGAATATCCGCGCGCGGTGCTTTGCGAAGATCGCCGCGCGTGTCTCGTCGCTGAGGCTTTGCGGATGTTCAGCCTTCGGTTTCATGGGGTCACTATAGCCGATCAGGCATATTCGGCGCGGAGCCAATATGTCAGGAGCGCGGCGACGATGGCCGGAAGGAAGACGCCGGGCGCGTCGATGACCAGATGATGGACATCGAGGCGGCCAGCCGCCACGTCCCAGAGATGGAGCAGCGCGTGAAGGCCGAGATAGAGCGTCACGGCGGCCAGAAGCGGGAAGGCGGCACGCAACCAGACGGCGCCCGCAGCCGTCATCAGCGCGATCGAGAAATAGGAGATGCCGATATCGCGCACGAAATGCGGATTGAAGGGGCCCGTATCCGGCACGCCTTCGACGGCTCCATACCAGCCGAGCGGATCGGCGAGCATGTAGAGGGCGTTGGCCAGCAGGGCGAGTGCCGCAAGGCCCAGCACGGTGCGCTTGAGGGTGGAATGACGGGTTTCCGTCATGGGGCGTGTCAGGGTCATTGCGGGTTCTCCATTCGTCCGACGAGAGGCTCCGGGACTTCGGGAGCAAGACGCGGGAGGCGCGCAAGTTGTGACAGGGGACGGCGGACGTTTACCAATGGCGCCGGAAAGCGCGCCGAAGACGGCGCGGAGCGGTTGACAAGGGGCCGCTCGCAAGCCAGTGTGCCGCGCAATTCCCGGCAAAATGGGGATCCGGGCCCAGGATGATTCCGGGGTCAATCCAGAGCGGACAGACGGGACTTTCCTGAGCGCGATGCATACATATCTCGACTTCGAGAAGCCCATTGCGGAACTTGAGGGCAAGGTCCAGGAGCTGAGACTTCTGGCCCAGGAAGATCCGTCCGTCAGCATTTCCGACGAAGTGGCCAAGCTCGAGCAGAAGGCCGCACAGCTCCTCCAGGACGCCTATTCGTCGCTGACGCCGTGGCAGAAGCTCCAGGTCGCGCGCCATCCGCGCCGTCCGCATTTCGTCGACTATGTCGAGCGGCTGATCGAGGACTTCACACCTCTCGCCGGCGACAGGCTCTTCGGCGAGGATGCCGCCATCATGGGGGGCGTGGGGCGCTTTCGCGGACGCTCCGTCATGGTCATCGGCCATGAAAAGGGCTCCGACACGCAGACGCGCATGAAGCACAATTTCGGCATGGCGAAGCCCGAGGGCTATCGCAAGGCCGTGAGGCTCATGAAGCTCGCCGAACGCTTCGGCCTTCCCGTCATCACGCTCGTGGACACGGCCGGCGCCTATCCCGGCATCGGCGGCGAGGAGCGCGGCCAGGCGGAGGCCATCGCCCGTTCGACCGATTGCTGCCTCGGCCTCGGCGTTCCGCTCATTGCCGTCATCATCGGCGAAGGCGGCTCGGGCGGCGCGGTCGCGCTGGCGACGGGCAACCGGGTGCTCATGCTCGAGCATTCCGTCTACAGCGTCATCTCGCCCGAAGGCGCGGCGTCGATCCTCTGGCGCAGCGGCGACAAGGCGCAGGATGCCGCCACGGCGATGAAGATCACCGCGCAGAACCTGCATCAGCTCGGCGTCATCGACCGCGTGCTTCCCGAGCCCGTCGGCGGCGCGCATCGCGAGCGCGCGCAGATGATCAAGGAGACGGGCGACGCGATCGAGGAGGAGTTGCGCGGCCTTGAAAGGCTCGACGGCAACACGCTCCGCCGCCTGCGCCGCGAGAAGTTCCTCGCCATGGGGCGCGTGGGCGTTCTCTAAGTCCGGCCGCCATCCAGGCAATTAGCCTAGCATCTCTGCAAAAGCCTCGCGCACGTCGTCGGCGAAGAGTTCCGGCTCTTCCATGGCGGCGAAATGCCCGCCCTTTTCCATGATCCGCCAACGAACGATATCGTAGCTCCGCTCCGCCCATGATCGCGGCGTCAGGGGCAGGACGTCGATCGGATATTCCGAATAGGCGGTCGGCACCCCCACGCGCTCGCCGGGCTTGAGCGAGGCGGAGCCTTCGGCGGGGCCGGCCTTGTAGAGCGTATTGGCGGAATTGATCGTGCCGGAGAACCAGTAGATCGAGAACTGCGTCAGGATCGTGTCGAAGGGAAAGCGCGCGATCATGCCTTCCATCGTGTCCGACTTGTCGGTGTCGCCAAGGCGGTAATATTTGTCGGCGAGCCAGCCCGCGAGCCCCGCGGGGCTGTCCATGAGGCCGAAGGCGAGCGCCATGGGCTTGGTCGACTGGATCGAGCGATAGCCTTCCTCCTGTCGCCACCAGCCTTGCATCTCCTTGATCCAGGCGGCTTCCTCGGCGCTCACGGGCGGCTGCGAGGCGTGCTTCAGATGGGGCCGGAGCGGCAGCATGGTGAGGTGGATGCCGAGAAGGCTTTCGGCATGCTGGAGCGCGAGGCGGGAGGTGACGAAGCTCCCCCAGTCGCCCGCCTGCGCGGCATAGCGCTCATAGCCGAGCACCTCGGTCATCAGGCGATGCCAGAGATCGGCGATCGCCGCCGGGCCGATGGGGATGCGCGGCTTCGACGAAAAGCCGTAGCCGATGAGCGAGGGCACGACGACATCGAACGAGGGGCCGGACCGCCCGTATTTCTCGGGATGGGCGAGCGGATCGACGACATCGAGGAATTCGCGGTAGGTCGATGGCCAGCCATGGGTAAGGATGAGCGGCACCGCCGCCCCACCCGAGCCGCGCTCATAGAGAAAATGGATTTCGTGATCCTCGCCATCCGCATCGGTGAGGGTGGCGAGGAATTGCGGAAAGCGGTTCAACGCCGCCTCCCCCTTCCGCCAGTCGAAATCATCCCGCCAATATTCGACGAGCCGTTCCATATAGGGCAGGCTCGTTCCGTATTCCCAATGGGCATTGCCAAGGGGCTCGTTCGGAAAGCGCGTGCGGCCGAGACGGCGCTTCAGATCCTGAAGCTCCTCCTCCGGCACATGCAGCGTGAATGGATCGGCCGGGATGATGCGATGGGTCATACGGCCTTCACCTCGTTGACGAAGGCGCGCAGCTCGTCGGCGAAGACCTTGCCCGTTTCGAGCGCGGCGAAGTGGCCGCCATGCTCGAAGTCGGTCCAGCGGGTGACGTTGTATCCCTTCTCGACCATGGAGCGCGGCGGCCAGAAGAGAAATTCCTTGGGGAAGTTCGCGACGCCCGTCGGCACCTCGACCTTCGTTCCCGGCGCCATGGCGCCGCCTTCCTCGAGGAAGCCGCGATAGTACCAGGTCGCGGTGTTGAAGCTGCGGGTGACGAGGTAGATCATCACATTGGTGAGGAGCTGGTCCTTCGTGTAGGCGTTCTCGATGTGGTCGGGCTTGCCGGCGGCGCGCCGGTCCGACCAGCCGTTGAACTTCTCGACGATCCAGGCGGCGGCGCCCACGGGGCTGTCCATCATGCCGTAGGAGAGCGTCTGCGGCTTGGTCATCTGGATGCGCATATAGGCGCTCTCCGCCTCGAAGACGGCGCCGTAATCGGCGGCCCATTTCAGCTCCGCCTCGCCCTCCGGCATGACGGCGGGGCGAAGCCCGAACATGTTGAGATGGACCGCCTTGCAGCCGCCGCCCTTCGGCTTCGCATGCTCATAGGCGAGCCAGCCTGAGACGAGGGAGCCCCAGTCGCCGCCCTGGGCGATATAGGCGTCATAGCCGAGCACCTCGCGCATGAGCTTGTCCCAGAGGGCGGCGGTGCGCTTCGGCCCGAGCGGCTTTTTCGGCTTGCCGGAGAAGGCGTAGCCCGGCAGGGAGGGGATCACGAGATTGACGCCGTCCTCCGCCTTGCCGCCGAATCTCTCGGGATGCGCAAGCTGCTCGATCACGCCATAGAACTCGAAGACCGATCCCGGCCAGCCATGCGTCAGCAGCACGGTCTCGGGCGCGGCGCCCGATCCTTTCACATGCAGGAAGTGGATTTCCTGGCCATCGACCGTCGCCTTGAATTGCGGAAACCGGTTGAGCTCGGCTTCGGCCTTGCGCCAGTCGAAGCCGCTCGTCCAATAGGCGCAAAGCTCCTTCATGTATTCCATGTCGGTGCCATAGGCCCAGCGGTCGCCGCCCGCGTCGATCTCCGGCATTTCGTGCCACTCATAGGCGCGAACCCTGGCAAGGATCGCGTCGATCGTCGCCTGAGGTATGTCGATCGTGAAAGGGGCGGGCGCTCCCATGGGCTTGCTCCTCGGAAAGATTGTTTTCGTTGGCGCGCATTATGGCAGCGGCTCCCGCCGCCGCAATCACGCATCGAGATTGCCCCGCGGGCGTTGCGTCACTA
>NZ_DAOKYX010000038.1:3400-23631 GCF_035325945.1 Parvibaculum sp. | reverse complement strand
ACCATGGTGATCTTCATCAACCAGATCCGCATGAAGATCGGCGTGATGTTCGGCAGCCCGGAGACGACGACGGGCGGCAACGCACTCAAATTCTACGCTTCGGTCCGCCTCGACATTCGCCGCATCGGCGCGATCAAGGATCGCGACGAGGTGGTCGGCAACCAGACCCGCGTGAAGGTGGTCAAGAACAAGGTCGCGCCGCCCTTCAAGCAGATCGAATTCGACATCATGTATGGCGAGGGCATCTCCAAGACCGGCGAACTCATCGATCTCGGCGTCAAGGCGGGCATCGTCGAGAAGTCGGGCTCCTGGTTCTCCTATAACAGCCAGCGCATCGGGCAGGGCCGCGAGAACGCCAAGACCTTCCTGAAGGAAAACCCCGATATGGCCGCCCAGATCGAACAGGCCATCCGGCAGAATGCAGGGCTGATCGCCGAGCAGATCATGGAAGGCGCGCCCGAGGACGATGCCGATGGCGATGGCGATATGGAGGCGAGCGCCTGAGAGGGCTCCTTCCCGCAAGGTTTCTCTAGCCTGCTTGTGCAAGGCGCGGCGCCGGATACCCCCCGGCGCCGTTTTGCGTTTCCGGAGGCGGGTTGCAGCGCCCCGGGACGGGCGGCGGGCAGGAGGAATGCGGCCCCAGTCCAAGGGGCTTTCCTAGACAGTTGCCGGGGCGGACGGTAAAAGCTCGAACGACTTTCAACTTTCCAGGGCGCGCCCGTCGGGAGGGCCGGCAAGGCGCGCGCCCCGGAATACGAAGCGAGATGACGGAATGGCCGGGCTCAACGAGATCCGCAGCAAGTATCTCTCCTATTTCGGCAGGAACGGCCACGAGATCGTGCCGTCGGGGCCACTCGTTCCGAACAACGATCCGACGCTGCTTTTCACCAATGCCGGAATGGTGCAGTTCAAGAACGTCTTCACCGGCAATGAGACGCGCCCCTATTCCCGCGCGGCCACGGCGCAGAAATGCGTGCGCGCGGGCGGCAAGCATAACGACCTCGACAATGTCGGCTACACGGCGCGTCATCACACCTTCTTCGAGATGCTGGGCAATTTCTCCTTCGGCGACTATTTCAAGGCCGATGCGATCGAACTGGCCTGGAACCTCGTCACCAAGGAATTCGGCCTGCCGAAAGACCGGCTGATGTCGACCGTCTATGCGGAGGATGACGAGGCGTTCAACCTCTGGAAGAAGATCGCAGGGCTTCCGGACGAGCGCATCGTCCGCATTGCGACTTCGGACAATTTCTGGTCGATGGGCGAAACGGGCCCCTGCGGCCCGTGCTCGGAAATCTTCTTCGATCATGGGCCGAAGATTCCGGGCGGCCCTCCCGGCAGCGCCGATCAGGATGGCGACCGTTTCATCGAGATCTGGAATCTCGTCTTCATGCAGTATGAGCAGCATGCGGACGGAACGCGCATCAGCCTGCCGAAACCCTCCATCGACACCGGCATGGGGCTCGAGCGCGTCGCGGCCGTGCTTCAGGGCACGCATGACAATTACGCGACCGACCTCATGCGCGCGCTCATTCTGGCTTCGGCCGAAGCGTCCGGCACCGATCCCGACGGCCCCCATGCGGTGAGCCATCGCGTCATCGCCGATCACCTGCGCGCGAGCTGCTTCCTCATCGCCGACGGCGTGCTGCCTTCCAACGAAGGGCGCGGCTATGTGCTCCGCCGCATCATGCGCCGCGCCATGCGCCATGCGCAGCTTCTCGGCGTCACGGCACCGCTGATGTGGCGGCTTGTGCCGGCGCTCGTCCGGCAGATGGGCGATGCCTATCCGGAGCTTCGCCGCGCCGAGGCGCTCGTCACCGAGACGCTCAAGCTCGAGGAGACGCGCTTCCGCGAAACGCTGGTGCGCGGCCTTCGCCTGCTCGACGATGAACTCGACCGTATCGGAAGCGCGAAGGTGCTGCCGGGCGAGGTCGCGTTCAAGCTCTACGACACCTATGGCTTTCCGCTCGATCTGACGCAGGACGCGCTGCGGCCGAAGGGCATCACCGTCGAGCAGGAAGGCTTCGACCGCGCGATGGCGCGCCAGCGCGAGGACGCGCGGAGGGCCTGGTCGGGTTCCGGCGAAAAGGCGACAGAGACCGTCTGGTTCGAGCTGCGCGAGGAGCATGGCGCGACGGAGTTCCTCGGCTACGAGACGGAAACGGCCGAAGGCAAGATCGTTGCGATCGTTGTCGATGGCGCGCCGGTGGAGAAGGTCGGCGCCGGTGCCGAGGCCGCGATCATCACCAACCAGACGCCCTTCTATGGCGAGTCGGGCGGGCAGGTCGGCGACACGGGGCTTCTGTTCAATGGTTCGGGCGCGGAGTTCCCCGTCTCCGATACGCAGAAGAAGCTCGGCGACATGATCGTTCATACGGGCAGGCTCGCGCGCGGCGAACTCAAGGTCGGCGATGTCGTGGAGATGAAGGTCGACAGCGCGCGGCGCACGGCGACACGCGCGAACCACTCCGCGACGCATCTGCTGCATGAGGCGCTGCGCCGCGTGCTCGGGCCCCATGTGACGCAGAAGGGCTCGATGGTCGCGCCGGAGCGGCTGCGCTTCGACTTCAGCCACCCCAAGCCGATGACGGCGGAGGAAATCGCCAGGGTCGAGGACATCGTCAACCGCATCATCCGCCAGAACCGCGATGTGACGACGCGGCTCATGACGCCCGCCGAGGCGATCGAGGCGGGCGCGCTCGCGCTTTTCGGTGAGAAGTATGGCGATGAAGTGCGCGTGCTTTCGATGGGCGTGGACGAGGATCAGAGCGAGAAAACCTATTCGGTCGAGCTTTGCGGCGGCACCCATGTGCGCCGCGTCGGCGACATCGCGATCTTCAAGATCGTGAGCGAGAGCGCGGTGGCCTCGGGCGTGCGGCGCATCGAGGCGCTGACGGGCGAGGGTGCGCGGCACTATCTCGTCGAGCAGGAGCGCATCGCGAAGGAAGCGGCGGGCGCGCTGAAGATCGCGCCGGAAGAACTGCCGCAGCGCGTCGTCTCGCTGGTGGAGGAGCGCAAGCGCCTCGAACGCGAGTTGAACGAGGCGAAGAAGAAGCTCGCCATGTCCGGCGGGGGCGCCGCGGAGGCGAGCCCGGCGCAGACCATTGGCGGCGTACAGGTCGTCGCGCGCGTGCTCGCCGGCGTCAATCCGAAGGATCTGCGCGGCCTCGTCGACGAGGCGAAGAAGCAGGCCGGCTCCGGCGTCGTCGCGCTCGTCGCGGTGAGCGAGGACGGCAAGGGCGCGATCGCGGTCGGCGTCACGGCGGACCTCACCTCGCGTTTCAACGCGGTCGATCTGGTGAAGGCAGGCGCGGCGGCGATGGGCGGCTCGGGCGGCGGCGGGCGGCCCGACATGGCGCAGGCCGGCGGGCCGGAGGGTGCCAAGGCCGAGGCCGCGCTCGACGCGGTTCGCGCGGCGGTCGGAGAACTTGCAGGCGCGGCCTGATCCCTTTCGCGGCATCGGGCGGCGCTTCTCCACTCAGAGATGACGGGGCGAGGCGGCGACGGGCGGAGGGACGATGAGCGGGCGCGCAGGCGGCGATTTCGACTATGAGGCGCATGGGCAGGGCTACGCCCTTCAGCGCCGTCCCGATCCCCGCATCGCGGCCCTTGTTCACGAGGCGCTGGGACCTGCGCGCAGTGTGCTCAATGTCGGCGCGGGTGCAGGCTCCTACGAGCCGCTGGATCGTCATGTGCTCGCCGTCGAGCCTTCTGCCGCGATGCGCGCGCAGCGGCCACCGCATCTGGCGCCCGCCATTCGCGCGGTGGCGGAGGATCTCCCTTTCGACGACTGCTCTTTCGATGCGGCCATGGCGCTCGTCACGGTGCATCAATGGGCCGATCTCGCCAAGGGCCTGAGCGAGATGCGCCGCGTCGCGCGGGGGCCGGTCGCCGTGCTCACATTCGATGGCGATGCGCTCGGTCGCTTCTGGCTTGCGGATTACGCGCCGGAACTCATCGCCGCCGAGAGGCGGCGTTGCCCGCCCCTCGAGCGGATCGGCGCGCTCATCGGCAAGCGGAGCGTGGTGCGGACCGTTCCCATCCCGGCCGATTGCAGCGATGGTTTTACGGAAGCCTTTTATGCGCGCCCGGAGCGGCTGCTCGACCCGGCGGTGCGGCGAGCCCAATCCTCCTGGGGCTTTGCGGAGCCGGGTGTCGAGGCGCGTTTCGTCGCCCGGCTCACGGAGGATTTGCAGTCAGGCGCATGGGACGCGCGCCATGGCGCCTTGCGGCGGATGCCCTTTTTCGAGGGCTCGCTGCGGCTTGTGATCGGCTATCCGGATTGACCGGACGCCTGCGAAAGCAGGCTTATGCCTGCTTCGCCAGCGCCTTGTGGAGATTTTCGGCGAGCTTGTCGAGGTAGCCCTCGGTCGTCAGCCACTTCTGCTCCGAGCCGACGAGAAGGGCGAGGTCCTTCGTCATATAGCCGCTCTCGACGGTCGAGACGCAGACCTTCTCGAGCGTGTGGGCGAAGTTCGCCAGCGCGTCATTGCCGTCGAGCTTGGCGCGATGTGAGAGGCCGCGCGTCCAGGCGAAGATCGACGCGATCGAGTTCGTCGATGTCTGCTCGCCGCGCTGATGCGCGCGATAGTGGCGCGTCACCGTGCCATGCGCCGCTTCCGCTTCCATGATGTCGCCATCCGGCGTGAGCAGCACGCTGGTCATGAGGCCGAGCGAGCCGAAGCCCTGCGCGACCGCATCGGACTGCACGTCGCCATCGTAGTTCTTGCACGCCCAGACATAGCCGCCCGACCACTTCAGCGAGGAGGCGACCATGTCGTCGATGAGGCGGTGCTCATAGACGAGCTTCTTCTTCTCGAAATCGGCCTTGAACTCGCTTTCATAGACTTCCTGGAAGATGTCCTTGAAGCGGCCGTCATAGGCCTTGAGGATCGTGTTCTTCGTCGAAAGATAGACGGGGTAGTCGCGGTCCAGGCCGAACTTCATGCAGGCGCGCGCGAAATCGCGGATCGAGTCGTCGAGATTGTACATCGAGAGCGCGACACCCGCGCCGGAGAAGTGAAACACTTCTTCCTCGATCTTCTCCTTGCCGTCATCGGATACCCAGGTGAGGGTGAGGCGGCCATTGCGGGGTACACGGAAATCCGTGGCGCGATACTGGTCGCCATAGGCGTGGCGCGCGATCACGATCGGCTCAGTCCAGCCGGGCACGAGGCGCGGAATGTTGCGGCAGATGATCGGTTCACGGAAGACCGTGCCATTGAGAATGTTGCGGATCGTGCCGTTGGGCGACTTCCACATCTTTTTGAGATTGAACTCCTTCACGCGCGCTTCGTCGGGCGTGATGGTCGCGCATTTGACGCCGACGCCATAATGCTTGATCGCTTCGGCGGCCTCGATCGTGACCTTGTCGTCGGTGGCGTCGCGATGCTCGATGCCGAGATCGAAATATTTGATGTCGAGATCGAGGAAGGGGAAGATCAGCTTGTCCTTGATCATCTTCCAGATGATCCGGGTCATTTCGTCGCCATCGAGATCGACTATGGGATTTTTGACCTTGATCTTCGACATGCGGCACAACCCTTCGGAAAAAAAACGTGAGCACATGGGACGCCAGGTTCCCGGACGGGAACCGCAAACGCGTGGGATATGAACCCTATAACATTGCCTGCCAATTGATTAAAGCCACGCAATCGCCTATTCAGCGACACATTGTTTCAAGCGAAGGCCCGTTGACGAATGGCCGGAACCGATCAGACGAAATTGGACAGCTCCCGGGGCGGCCAGGCGCCGGCGGTGATTCTCGTGCAGCCGCAGCTTGGCGAGAACATCGGCACGGCATCGCGGGCGATGCTCAACTTCGGGCTCTCCGATCTGCGTCTGGTGGCGCCCAGGGATGGCTGGCCGAACGAGCGCGCCCGCGCCGCGGCGTCAGGCGCGGATATCGTCATCGATAATGCCCAGCTTTTCGCCCGGAGCGAAGAAGCGGTGGCCGATCTCGATTTTGTCATTGCGACGACGGCGCGCGTCCGCGACATGGTGAAACCGGTTCTGACGCCCGCTGCCGCGGCGGCAAAGCTGCGCGAGGTGATCGCGGGCGGCGGCCGGGCGGGCGTGCTCTTCGGGCCGGAGCGCACGGGCCTCACCAATGACGATGTGGTGCTCGCCGATGCCGTTCTGATGGTGCCGGTCAATCCCGCCTTCGCCTCGCTCAATCTCGCCCAGGCGGTGCTCCTTATCGGCTATGAATGGTTCAAGGCGGCGGACCAGACGCCGGCCCGGCAGATCGACTATCTCCAGACCCGTCCGGCGACCAAGGAGGAGCTTCTGGGCTTCTTCGAGCATCTGGAGAGGGAGCTTGACCGCTTCGGCTTCCTGAAGCCGCCGGAGAAGCGCCCCTCCATGGTCCGCAACCTCAGGAACATGTTCCAGCGGGCGGAAATGACCGAGCAGGAGGTTCGGACCATGCGGGGCGTCGTCGCCGCGCTGACGCGAAGGGTCCCGAAAGGCCAGGGACCGGAAGACGAGGAAGCGGAGGACGAAGCGCCGGGCGGCGTTTGACAGGTCAGCCGTGGCGGGCTAAAACCCGCCCCGAAACGGCCCTCAGGGGCCTTTTCACATTCACGCACCCGTGGGAGCGGATACGCTTGTGCCGCTTCCCTGTCGGCCAAGGAACCCTGAAAGGTTCTGCGGCAGAGGAGGGGCGTTTCCCTTTATTTTGACAGGAACCGCTATGACAAAGCGCCAGGAAACCAAGTACAAAATTGACCGCCGTCTGGGCGAGAACATCTGGGGCCGCCCGAAGAGCCCGGTCAATCGCCGCGAATACGGCCCCGGCCAGCACGGACAGCGCCGCAAGGGCAAGCTCTCCGACTTCGGCGTGCAGCTTCGCGCCAAGCAGAAGCTCAAGGGCTATTACGGCAATATCTCCGAGAAGCAGTTTCACGGCATCTACAAGGCCGCGACGCGCATCAAGGGCGACACGGGCGCCAATCTGATCGGCCTGCTCGAGCGCCGTCTCGACGCGGTGGTCTATCGTGCGAAGTTCGTGACGACCGTTTTCGCCGCGCGTCAGTTCGTCAATCACGGCCATGTCCTGGTCAACGGCAAGCGCGTCACCATCCCGAGCTACCGCCTGCGTGAGGGCGATGTGGTCGAGGTGCGCGAGAAGTCGAAGCAGCTCGCTCTCGTGCTTGAAGCGACGCAGAGCGCGGAGCGCGACACGCCGGACTACGTCGAAGTCGATCACAACAAGATGACCGCGAAGCTCATCCGCATTCCGGTGCTGGCCGATGTGCCCTATCCGGTGCAGATGGAGCCGCACCTCGTCGTCGAATTCTATTCGCGTTCGTAACCCGGACCGCGAAGGTCGGAAATGCAAAAGGCCGCTCGAGAGAGCGGCCTTTTTGTTTGGTCACTTGTCGCTTGTGCGGGACGGGTCCTGCGCGGCGATGGCAGGCGGGCCCGAAATCAGGCCGCCGCCTCGATGCCCTTCGCCGCGAGGAAATCGCGCAGCTCGCCCTGCTCGAACATTTCGCGCACGATGTCGCAGCCGCCGACGAATTCGCCCTTCACATAGAGCTGCGGGATCGTCGGCCAGTCGGAGAACTGCTTCACGCCCTCGCGGATCTCGGGGTCCTCGAGCACGTTGATGCCCTTGAAGGGCACGTTCAGATAGGTGAGCACCTGCACGACGGCATTGGAAAAGCCGCATTGCGGAAAGACCGGCGTTCCCTTCATGAAGAGAACCACGTCATTGCCGTCGATTTCCTGACGGATGCGGTCGAAGACTGGATTTTCGCTCATCTGATTTCCTTCCGCGCGCTTGGCGCTCTTGATCTGGAAATGGTCCCGTTCAATCTTCCGGCGCGGAGGTCTGGAGTGCGAGCGCGTGAAGCTCGCTGCCCATGCCGCCCTTCAATGCGTTGTAGACCATCTGGTGCTGCTGCACGCGCGTCTTTCCCTTGAAGGCCGCCGAGATGACATTGGCCGCATAGTGATCGCCGTCACCCGCGAGATCGCGGATGTCGATCTTGGCATCCGGCAAGGCCTCCCTGATGAGGCGTTCGATCTCGCTCGCAGTCATCGCCATGTCGTCAGTTTCTCCTTTGTCCGAGGGTTCCCGTTCAGAGGGCTTCGGCGGGCGCCGCCGCCATATAGGCGGGAAGCCAGCTCTCATGCGCTGTTTTCAGCCTCTGCAATGATATGGGATTGCAGCCGTCGAGTGTCAATTCGGCGCCGCCCGTCCGCCCGATCCGCGCGGCGGGAACGCCCGCACCTGCGGCCCTTTCGAGAAGCGCCGTGGCGGCGTCCTCGGGGAGGGTGACGACATAGCGGGCCTGATCTTCGCCGAAGGCCCAGGCGTGCAGCGGCAGATCGGAGGGCGCTTCGATGCGCGCGCCGATGCCGGAGGCGATCGCCATTTCCGCCACGGCTGCGACGATGCCGCCGTCGGAGACGTCATGCACGGCAGAGAGCGCGCCGGAGCGGATTTCGCCGCGTACGAAGTCGCCATTGCGGCGCTCGGCGGCGAGGTCCACGGCGGGCGGCGCTCCCTCGCGCAAGGCGAGGATGTCGCGCGCATAGATGCTCTGGCCGAGATGGCCCTTCGTTTCGCCGATGACGACGATCGCTTCGCCAGCCGCCTTGAAGGCGACGGTCATGCGCTTCGAGATGTCGGGCAGGAGGCCAACGCCACCGATCGCCGGCGTGGGCAGGATGCCCTTGCCATTCGTCTCGTTGTAGAGCGAGACGTTGCCCGAGACGACTGGGAAGTCGAGCGCGCGGCAGGCATCGCCGATGCCCTGAATGCAGCCCACGAGCTGGCCCATGATTTCGGGCTTTTCGGGATTGCCGAAGTTGAGATTGTCGGTAATGGCGAGCGGCTCGGCGCCGACGGCGGTGAGATTGCGCCAGCATTCCGCCACCGCCTGACGTCCGCCCTCGCGCGGATCGGCGGCGCAATAGCGCGGCGTCACGTCGAGCGTGAAGGCGAGCGCCTTGCCGCTGTGATCGACGCGAATGACGGCCGCATCGCCGCCCGGCCCGACGGCCGTGTTGCCCTGAATGAGATGGTCGTATTGCTCCCAGACCCAGCGCCGCGAGCACATATCCGGCAGGCCGACGATCTTCACCAGCACTTCGGAAAGATCGTTGGGCGCGGGCACATCGGCGATGGCGAGTTGGGCCGGCTTCGGCGTCTCGACCCAGGGGCGGTCATATTCCGGCGCCTGATCGCCAAGCTCCTTGATGGGGAGGTCGGCCATGACATCGCCATGCTGCTTGATGCGGAAGCGCAGATCGTCCGTCGTCTTGCCGATGACGGCGAAGTCGAGGCCCCATTTGCGGAAGATCGCTTCGGCCTCTTCTTCCTTTTCGGGGTGGAGCACCATGAGCATGCGCTCCTGGCTCTCCGAGAGCATCATTTCATAGGCCGTCATGCCCGCTTCGCGGCAGGGCACGCGGTCGAGATCGAGCTCGACGCCGAGATCGCCCTTCGCGCCCATTTCGACGGCCGAGCAGGTGAGGCCCGCCGCGCCCATGTCCTGAATGGCGACGACGGCGCCCGATGCCATCAGCTCGAGGCAGGCTTCGAGCAGGAGTTTCTCGGAGAAGGGGTCGCCGATCTGCACGGTCGGGCGCTTCTCCTCCGAATCCTCGTCGAATTCGGCCGACGCCATCGTCGCGCCATGGATGCCGTCGCGGCCGGTCTTGGAGCCGAGATAGACGATGGGAAGGCCGACGCCCTCGGCCTTGGAATAGAAGATCTTGTCGGCATCCGCGAGGCCCGCCGCGAAGGCGTTGACGAGGCAGTTGCCGTTGTAGCTCTCGTCGAAATTCACTTCGCCGCCGATGGTCGGCACACCGAAGGAATTGCCATAGCCGCCGACGCCGGCGACGACGCCGGACAGGATGTGGCGCGTGCGCGGATGATCCGGCTCGCCGAAGCGCAGCGCATTGAGCGCCGCGACGGGGCGCGCGCCCATGGTGAAGACGTCGCGCAGGATGCCGCCCACGCCCGTCGCCGCGCCCTGATAGGGCTCGATATAGGAGGGGTGGTTGTGGCTCTCCATCTTGAAGACGATGGCCTGACCGTCGCCGATATCGACGACGCCGGCATTCTCGCCGGGGCCGCAAATGACGCGCGGGCCCGTCGTCGGCAGCGTGCGGAGCCATTTCTTCGACGATTTGTAGGAGCAGTGCTCGTTCCACATCGCCGAGAAGATGCCGAGTTCGGTCAGCGTCGGCTCGCGGCCGATGAGGTCGAGAATGCGCTGATATTCGTCCGGCTTGAGGCCATGTTCGGCGACCAGCTCGGGAGTGATTTTCACGTCGTTGGGGATCACGCAACCGCCTCCAGCACGCTCTCGAAGAGGGCACGGCCTTCCGTGCCGCCATTGAGCGGCTCGATTTCGTTTTCGGGATGCGGCATCAGTCCCATGACATTGCCGCGCTCATTGATGATGCCCGCTATGTCGTTGAGCGAGCCGTTGGGGTTCGTGCCTTCCGCATAGCGGAAGACGACGCGGCCTTCGCCCTCGATACGCGCCAGCGTTTCGGCGTCGGCGAAGTAGTTGCCGTCGCCATGCGCGACAGGGCAGCGCCAGACCTCGCCCTGCCTGTACTTGCGCGTGAAGGCCGTATCGGCATTCGCCACTTCGAGCTTCACATGGCGGCAGACGAATTTGAGATGGCTGTTGCGGATGAGTACGCCGGGCAGCAGGCCGGCCTCGCACAGGATCTGGAAGCCGTTGCAGACGCCGAGAATGTGGACGCCCTGATCGGCCTTCCTGCGGACATCGTCCATGATCGCGGCGCGCGCGGCGATCGCCCCTGTGCGCAGATAGTCGCCATAGGAGAAGCCGCCGGGCAGCACGACGAGGTCGACGTCGGGAAGCTCTTTCTCGGCATGCCAAACGGCGATGGGCTTCTTGCCGGTGATCTGTTCGAGCGCGTAGAGCATGTCGCGCTCGCGGTTCGATCCCGGAAAGACGATGACGGCGGATTTCATGCTTATTTCTCGTCGATCTCGATCGCGTAGTTTTCGATCACGGTGTTGGCGAGGAGCTTCTTGCTCATGTCCTCCAGGGCGACACGGGCCCGGGCGGGATCCTTTTCGTCGAGTTCGACCTCGAAGAGCTTGCCCTGGCGGACGCTGGCCACGCCGGAGAAACCGAGCGAGCCCAACGCGCCTTCGATGGCCTTGCCCTGCGGGTCGAGCACGCCGTTCTTCAACATGACCTTGATGCGGGCCTTCATGTGCAATCCTGTATCTCTGCTTCCCTTTTCATTGCCGGGTTGCCGGCAATTCGGGGCCGTTTGGTCACAAGTCTTAAATCCTGGGTGCCCGGATCAGGTCCGGGCATGAGGCCGTGCTGCCGCCAGCGTCACTTGACCAGCATCGGTCCGCGTCGCTTCGGTTCGTTCTCGAAGAGGATGCCGAGACGGCGCGCCACTTCCTGATAGGCCTCGATGAGGCCGCCCATGTCGCGGCGGAAACGATCCTTGTCGAGCTTGTCGTTGGTGCGGATGTCCCACAGGCGGCAGCTGTCCGGGCTGATCTCGTCGGCCAGCACCACGCGCACCATGTCGCCTTCGTAGAGGCGGCCGAACTCGACCTTGAAGTCGACGAGGCGGATGCCGATGCCGAGGAAGAGGCCGGTGAGGAAATCGTTGACGCGCAGCGCGAGAGCCATCATGTCGTCGATCTCCTGCGGCGTCGCCCAGCCGAAGGCCGTGATGTGCTCTTCGGAGATCATCGGGTCGCCGAGCTCGTCGTTCTTGTAATAGAACTCGATGATGGAGCGGGGAAGGGCCGTGCCCTCCTCGATGCCGAGCCGCTTGGAGATCGAGCCGGCGGCGACATTGCGCACCACCACCTCACAAGGAATGATCTCGACCTCGCGGATCAGTTGCTCGCGCATGTTGATGGATCGGATGAAGTGCGTGGGCACGCCGATCTCGTTGAGGCGCGAGAAGATGAATTCGGAGATGCGATTGTTGAGGACGCCCTTGCCCTCGATGGTCGCGTGCTTCTGGTTGTTGAACGCGGTGGCGTCGTCCTTGAAGTGCTGGACAAGCGTTCCCGGCTCGGGGCCTTCGTACAGAACCTTGGCCTTGCCTTCGTAAACGCGTCTGCGCCGGCTCATGTCATGATTCCAATCGGTTGGCGCCCGATCATGAGGGCGCGTGCAGGCGTAACGGTCCCGCGGTGAAAGGGGACGAGGGAGGGCATGGGAATCGCCCCTCCGGCTCGGGCGCAAGTTACTCCATGCCTCGTAGCTATACAATCAATGTACGCGAAAGCGGCCGAAGTCCTTAATTCTTCGCCAAATCAGCAACTTAGATAATTAGCCGCAGGCCCAAGCTCAAGTGGCGTGCGCTGTTGATTTGCCGGCCCCGCGCGGTTATGCCTATGCCTCGTTTTCGCAC
This sequence comes from Parvibaculum sp., assembly GCF_035325945.1. Taxonomy (GTDB): domain Bacteria; phylum Pseudomonadota; class Alphaproteobacteria; order Parvibaculales; family Parvibaculaceae; genus Parvibaculum. Next base: position 11,238 of record NZ_DAOKYX010000038.1, on the reverse strand, counting down.
CGGCCGGCCTCCCCGTGCCGGCAGTGCTTTGGAGCGATGAGGTCCATGTCCACATTCGACAAGCGCGGAGAAGATTTCGAGAAGATCTTCGCCCATGATGCCGAACTGCAATTCAAGGCCACTGCGCGCCGGAACCGGCTGCTCGGCCTTTGGGCGGCGGAGCTTCTCGGGCTGACGGGCGATGCGGCCGCCGAATATGCCCAGGAGATCGTGAAGGTCGATCTTCAGGAAGTGGGCGACGAGGACGTGTTCCGCAAGCTGCGCGCCGACTTCGATGCGAAGGGCGTCGCGCAGTCGGATCACCAGATCCGCAGGGCGATGGACGAATATCTCGCCGAGGCGGTTCGTCAGGTGAAGGCCGAAGGCTGATCCCGATCAGCGGTTTGACCCGATTCGCTGAGACGGTTTCCTAGTTCCGGACGGCCATGAGCGCCGAGGCGAAGAGGCGCGATGCCACATCGCGCGCTTCCGCTTCCTCGGGACAGGTGGCTTCGTGGGCGAACGGTCTTTCGCGCCTGCGGTGCATGGCCGCCCAGGCGACGATCTCGATCGCGCAGCGGGCCGCGACCCTGAGTTTCGTTTCCGTCCAGTCAGGGGCGGCTCCGCGCCCGATCAGCGCCACGAGATCGTCGAGATAGGCGCCGCGGACTTGCTGGCGGTGGATCTCGTTCAGTTCCGCGATGTCGAAGGCGCAGCTATCGAGCAGCCAGACGATCCGCCGCTGTTCCGCCAGAACGTCATGGAGCGCGCCGCCTATGGCCGCCAGTGTCGATGCGTCGGCCGGGCTTGCCCGCGTCAGCGCCTCGCCGAGGAGCGGCCAGCGCGCATGCGCCCCGATCTTCGCGCGCAGCAGCGCGGCCGTCTCCCCGATGCCGGGATCGGGCAGGGGGACCGGCAAATCCTCGAGCGGCAGGCCGCAGAGCCGCATGACGGCAAGATGAAGCAGGGCTTCCTTGCTCGCGGCATAAAGGTATAGCGTGCCCGCCGACACCCCCATCTGCCTCGCAATGTCCGCGACCTGAGTGCGGCGGTAGCCTGCTTCCGTGAAGCAGTCGATGGCCGCTTCCGCGATTTCCTCGAAGCGCGCGGCTGTTCGCGCCTTGCCCGTCCGGCTTTTGGGTTGGGTCGTCATTTGGCCTCTTGCGGTCCGTCTCTCGAAAGGTATTATATGAATGATTCATTCATTTATTCAAGGTGGCGGGAACATGGCCATGGCGAAGTGGCGGCACTCTCTTGCTTGGGCGCTGGCCCTGTTGCTCGCCGGGGGGCTTGCCCGGGCGAGCGCCGATGATGGCGGCTGGGGCCATTATGGCGGCGATGCCGGCGGGCAGAGGCATGTGCAGGCAAGCGCCATCACGCCAGCCAATGTCGCGAACCTCAAGGAGGTCTGGCGCTATTCGACAGGCGCGCTTGCGGGCAAGCCCGCCAATGTGCGCAAGCGCTACGCCTTCGAGGCGACGCCGATACTTGCCGAGGACAATCTCGTTTTCTGCACGCCCTTCAATGTCGTCGTCGCGCTCGATCCGGCGACGGGCGTCGAGCGCTGGACCTACGATCCCGGCATCGCGCTCGACCAGCGCCCGGCCAATCAGTTCGTCTGCCGGGGCGTTGCCTACTGGCAGGATGCCGGGGCCCCGCTCGACGCCACCTGCGGCAGCCGCATCTTCATGGGCACGAATGACGGGCGCCTGATCGCGCTCGATGCGCGGACCGGCAAGCCATGTCCGGACTTCGGGCCCGATCCGGACAAGCCCGGCGAGGTGACGGCGGGCGCCGACCGGCTGCTCGTCTGGCCGGGCGAGTATCAGCACACGTCGCCGCCCGTGGTTTCGCATGGCGTCGTCATTCTCGGCTCGTCCATCGGCGACAATGCGCGGGTCGATGCGCCGAAGGGAACGGTCAGGGCCTATGATGCACGGACGGGCGCGCTCAGATGGAGCTTCGATCCGGTGGCGCGGGGCGCCGCCGAGAAGCCGGAAAGCTGGGCGTCCGGCGCGGCCGCGCATACGGGGCAGGCGAATGTCTGGGCGCCGATCTCGGTCGACGAGGCGCGCGGCCTCGTCTTCCTGCCGACATCCTCGCCCAGCCCCGATTTCTTCGGCGGGCTGCGGGCCGGCGACGATGCCTATGCCGATTCCGTCGTCGCGCTGAATGTGGAGACGGGCGCCGTTCAATGGGCCTTCCAGACGGTGCATCACGATGTCTGGGACTACGATCTTCCCGCCCAGCCGACGCTGGCGACGCTGACGCGCGACGGCAAGCCCGTCGATGTCGTCGTGCAGGTGACGAAGACGGGCTTCATGTTCGTGCTGGAGCGCGACACGGGCAAACCCTTCTTCGATGTCGTGGAGCGGCCCGTGCCGCAAGGCGCGGTGGCGGGCGAGGCGCTTTCGCCGACCCAGCCATTCCCTGTGAAGCCGCCCGCGCTCGTGCCGCAGAAGCTCGAGAAAGGCGGCGCATGGGGCCTCGTCTGGTTCGACAAGCGGGCCTGCAACGCGACGCTCGACAAGGTCCGCAGCGATGGATTGTTCACTCCGCCCTCGCTCGAAGGCACGCTCATCTATCCTTTCACCGGAGGAGGCGCGAACTGGGGTGGAATGAGCTTCGATCCGGCACGCAAGATCGCCGTCGTCAATGTCAACAATGCCGGCCACATCGTCACGCTCTTTCCGTCCTCTGAATATAAGGGGCGCAAGGAAGTGGACGAGAGCGCCGAGATCGTGCCGCAGGCGGGCGCGCCCTATGGCATGAGGCGTGATCTCTTCCTGTCGCCGCTCGGGCTTCCCTGCACGCCGCCGCCATGGGGATCGCTCGTGGCTGTCGATCTCGAAAACGGCGCGATCAAATGGAAGCGCCCGCTGGGCACGGTGCGGGACCTTGCGCCCGTGCCACTGCCGCTCGAATGGGGCGTGCCGAATTTCGGCGGGCCGCTCACCACCGATAGCGGGCTCATCTTCATCGGCGCGGCGATGGACAACTATCTGCGCGCCTTCGACATAGAAACGGGCGATGAGCTGTGGAAGGCGCGGTTGCCGGCGGGCGGGCAGGCGACGCCCATGTCCTATGTGTGGAAGGGGCGGCAATATGTCGTCATCGCGGCGGGCGGACATGCGCGCGCGGGCACGAAGCTCGGCGACAGCGTCATTGCCTATGCGCTGCCTGAGCGGAAATGAAAGACGGGGGCACAAGCGCGGCCCGCGGCCCCGCTTGAGTTCGGCCTGCATACGTCCAACAATCCGGCCATAACGATAACGCTCGGAAAGGGAGGGCTCATGCCCGGCTACAACAACGTCACGATCGAAAAGCAGGGGCCCGTGGCTCTTGTGCGCTTCGACAGGAAGGGCAACCGCAACGCCTTCAATCAGGAGACGATCCTTGAACTCACCGACGTCGCGCGGCGCTTTCAGGACGATCTCGAGACGCAGGCCGTCGTGCTCACCGGCACGCGCGAGGCCTTCTCCGGCGGGATCGATCTCAAGGAGCGGGCGACGCGCGCGGTGACGGCGGGCAGCGATCTCGAATTGCGCCAGACCTATTATCGCGGCGTGCGGCTCTGCCAGGCTTGGGAAGACATGCCGCAGGTGACGATCGCCGCGATCGAGGGAATGGCCGTCGGCGCGGGCGTTGCTTTGCCCATCGCGCTCGACTGGCGCGTCATGGGCAAGGGCGCGTTCCTCTATGTGCCGGAGGTGAAGATCGGCATCAATCTGCAATGGGGCGCGCTGCCGCGCCTCATCACGCTGGTCGGACCGGCGCGGGCCAAGCGCATCTGCATCCTTTGCGAGCGGATGGGCGCCGACCACGCGCTGGACTGGGGGCTCGTCGACGAGGTCGCCGAAGACGGGCAGGTGGTGGAGAAGGCGCTTGAAATGGCGCGCGCCGCCTCCTCGATGCCCGCGCCCGCGGTGCGCATGGTGAAGGAGGCGGTCAACGCCACGGCCAACGCGCTGCACAAGGCGACGAGCTATGCCGATGCCGACCAGAGCCAGCTCTCGACGAACTTCCGCTCCGCGCAGGCGGAGAGCGACAAGTTCGTCAAGGGGCGTAGCTGACGATCAGGCAGGAACCTTGTTGCGAAGGCGGGTAGCGATCTGCTCCAGAGAGAGCAGGTGGTTGCCTTCCTTCGCCACGTCATAGGTAGTGACGTTCATGGCACGGACGGTTTTTCTTACCACCGTATTCGTGGCGGGGTGAACGTCCACGTCGATCACGTTGAAGCAGCAGGTGTTCTGGTCGATGGAGGCAAAGGAGGCGAGGCCCGTGTCGAACGCCCAGCCGAGCACGAGGCGGTTGATGCCGCCATGAGCGACAAGGGCGAGCGTTTCCCATTCCGGCTCCGCGAGCACCGCTTCAAGCCCCGATAGGACGCGGGCATTCACTTCCTCGAAGCTGTCGCCGCCATTGTAGCGGGCGCCGGGAACGGCCGCGTCCTTGAAGGAATAAGCGATGTCGTTGAGGTCGGTGACCGCCGCGCGATAGGCGCTGTTGCCCTGAAATTCGACAAAGGCCGGATTGCGTTCGATCTCGATGCCGCGGCCTTCGAGGATGAGTTCGGCCGTCTCGACCGAGCGCGGAAAGCTCGACGAGATGGCGCGGTCGAAGGCGATGCCCTGAAGCGCCTTGCCCGTCAGCGTCGCCTGCTCGCGTCCCCAGGGGGTGAGGGGAACGGCGGTCGAATCCGCGACGCGGTTGCCCCGATCGTCGACATAGGACACGTCGCCATGACGGAAGAGATAGATACGGCGGCGGCGCGAGCCGTCAAAGGCAGTACGAAGCATGGGATGGACCTCGAAGTGAATGTCTCTGGCAACAAGTATCGGGGTCGAATGTGACGGGGCCGTGAAGCCTAGTCCGCGGCCTTGCCCTTCGCGGCCGCCATCGCCTCCTTGCCGAACACGCGAGCGAAGATCGTGTCGACATGCTTGGTGTGGTAGCCGAGGTCGAAAAGCTCCTCGAGCTCCTTGTCGGAGAGCTTCGCGGAGACATCCTTGTCCGCCTTCAGAAGCTCGAGGAAGTTGCCTTCGCCGCGCCAGACGGGCATCGCATTGCGCTGCACGAGGCGGTAGCTGTCCTCGCGGCTCACGCCCTTCTGGGTCAGCGCCAGCAGCACGCGCTGCGAATGGACGAGGCCGCCGAGCTTGTCGAGATTGCGCTGCATGTTCTCGGGATAGACGAGCAGCTTGTCGATGACGCCGGTGAGGCGGACGAGCGCGAAGTCGAGCGTGACCGTCGCGTCGGGACCGATCATGCGCTCGACCGAGGAATGCGAGATGTCGCGCTCGTGCCAGAGCGCGACATTCTCCATCGCCGGGATCGCCATGCCGCGCACGAGGCGGGCAAGGCCTGTGAGGTTTTCGGTCAGCACCGGATTGCGCTTGTGCGGCATGGCCGAGGAGCCCTTCTGACCCTCGGAGAAATATTCCTCGGCCTCGAGAACCTCCGAGCGCTGAAGATGGCGGATTTCGGTCGCGAGCCTTTCGATCGAGGAGGCGATGACGCCGAGCGTGGCGAAATACATGGCGTGGCGATCGCGCGGGATCACCTGGGTCGAGACGGGCTCAGGCTCGAGGCCGAGCTTCGCCGCGACATGCTCTTCGACGCGCGGATCGATATTGGCGAAGGTGCCCACCGCGCCCGAAATGGCGCAGGTCGCGACTTCCTTGCGCGCATGGACGAGACGCTCGCGGCAGCGCGAGAACTCGGCATAGGCCTGCGCGAGCTTGAGGCCGAAGGTCGTCGGCTCGGCATGGATACCGTGGCTGCGGCCGATGGTCGGCGTGTCCTTGTATTCGAAGGCGCGGCGCTTGATCGCCGCAAGCAGCGCGTCCATGTCCTTCAGAAGAAGGTCGGCGGCGCGGACGAGCTGCACGTTGAGGCAGGTGTCGAGCACGTCGGAGGAGGTCATGCCCTGATGGACGAAGCGCGAGTCAGGGCCGATGAATTCGCCGAGATGGGTGAGGAAGGCGATGACGTCGTGCTTCACCTCGCGCTCGATCTCGTCGATGCGGTCGACATCGAATTCGGCCTTGCCGCCAAGCTCCCAGATCTTCTTCGCGGATTCCTTCGGGATGACGCCGAGTTCGGCCAGCGCGTCGCAGGCATGGGCCTCGATTTCGAACCAGATCCGGAACTTCGTTTCGGGGGTCCAGATGGAAACCATTTCAGGCCGCGAATAGCGGGGGATCATGGGCCAAGCCTCGCGAAAAGTGCAGGAATGCTGAGGGTTTATCAGATGGTCCCGCGGACCTCAAGGGCGGCGGAATTGGCGTCCTTTTCGGCGGACGGCGATGCTTTTTCGTGGCTATGATCGTCTCACAACAAGCCGGAACCCGGGGAGGGAAGCATGACCACGGAACTCAATCGCCGCACGTTTCTGGGCTCGGCCGCCGCTGCCGCGCTGGTGGCAGGCGCCGCCAGCCTGCGCACGACGCCGCTTTTCGCCAAGGAGAGCTTCGCCGGCCTCGACGCCATGGCGCAGGCCGAGCTTGTGCGCAAGAAGGAAGTGACCGCGCTCGAACTCGTCGATGCCGCCATCGCGCGCATCAATGCCGTCAATCCGAAGGTCAACGCGGTGGTGACCGAATTCTTCGACAAGGCGCGCGAAACGGCGAAGGGCAGGCTGCCGGAAAGCCCGCTTTCAGGCGTGCCCTATCTCATCAAGGATCTCAACGATTTCACCGGCGAGCGGCGCACGTCGGGCTCACGGCTTTTTGCGAATTTCAAGTCGCCGGGAACGGACCCCGTTCCCGAAAAGGCCGTCGATGCCGGTCTCGTCGTGCTCGGCAAGACGAATACGCCCGAATTCGGCCTCATGGCCTCGACCGAGTCGCTTCTTCTCGGCGATTGCCGCAATCCCTGGAACCTCGAGCACTCCTCCGGCGGCTCGTCTGGCGGGGCTGCGGCGGCAGTGGCCGCGGGCATGCTGCCCGTCGCGCATGCCTCCGATGGCGGCGGCTCGATCCGCATTCCCGCGTCCTGCTGCGGCGTCTTCGGCATGAAGCCTTCGCGCGGGCGCATGAGCCTCGGGTCGAAGCCGATGCCGGGCGATATCGGCGTCGAGAATTGCGTGAGCCGCACGGTGCGCGACAGCGCCATGGTCTTCTCGCTCTCGGAGGATCGCTCTGCCGACGCGCCGCTGAAGCCCGTCGGTTTCGTCTCCGGCCTTTCCAGAAGGCGCCTTACCATCGCCTTTTCGACGGCCGATTATTTCGGCCGCGAGCCGCATGCCGAAGTGAAGGCGGCGATCGAGGCGACAGCCAATCTCTGCGACGATCTCGGCCACATCATCGTCGAGGCGAAGAACCCGCTTCACGGCGAGGAATTCATCGATGCCTTCCTCACCGTCTGGGCCTCGGGCCCGGCGAGCCTCGTCGAACTTGCCAGGAGCAAGGGCTTGAAACCGGAAAAGGTGCTTGAGCCCTGGACGCTCGGGCTTGCCGAGTTTTTCGCGCGCAAGCCCAAGGATGCGCTCCAGAAGTCGCTCGCCTTCTTCAGCGAGGCGGAGGCGAAGACCGATGCCTTCATGGCGCGCTATGACACATGGCTGACGCCGGTGCTGGCGCGCCCGGCGCCGAAGCTCGGCGAGCAGGCGCCGACCGTCGAGTTCAACACGCTCTATGAGCGCATCGTCCACTATGTGTCATACACGCCCATCCACAATGTGGCGGGTACGCCGGCCATGTCGGTGCCGCTCGGCATGAGCAAGGACGGGCTTCCCATCGGCAGCCAGTTCGCGGCGGCAAAGGGCGGGGAGGGGCTTCTCTTCGCGCTCGCCTATGAGCTGGAGCAGGCGCAGCCCTGGACGATCCGGCACGCGGGCGTCTATGCGGGCTGAGCGC
>NZ_DAOKYX010000038.1:0-3300 GCF_035325945.1 Parvibaculum sp. | reverse complement strand
GAGCGCAGATACGGGCTTCAGATCAATCCAAGCGATTTGAAGCTCGTATGGCGGCCCTTGCCGATGACGAGGTGATCGTGAACCTGAATGCCGAGGGGCCTTGCCGTCTCGACGATGCGCTTCGTCATTTCGATGTCGGCGGCAGAAGGCGTCGGATCGCCCGAAGGATGGTTGTGGACGAGGATGATGGATGAGGCGTTGAGCGCGAGCGCGCGCTTCATCACCTCGCGCGGATAGACGGGCGTATGGTCGATCGTGCCCGTCTGCTGCACCTCGTCGGCGATGAGCACGTTCTGGCGGTCGAGAAACAGGATGCGGAACTGCTCGATCGCGCCATGCGCCATCGCGGCGGAGCAATAGTCGAGAAGCGCCGACCAGGAGGAGATCACCTCCTTGCGCATCACCTTCGCCTGCGAAAGCCGCAGCCCCGCCTCGCGGACGATGCGGAAATCGGCAATGGTCGATGCGGAGACGCCCTTCACTTCGCAAAGGCGCTCGGGCGCGGCGTTCAGCACTTCGGCGAGGCCGCCGAAATGCGCGATCAGCTCCTTCGCGAGCGGCTTCACATCGCGGCGCGGAATGGTGCGGAAGAGGATGAGCTCCAGCAGTTCGTAATCCGGCAGCACATCGGGCGCCGCGAGAAAGCGCTCGCGGAGGCGCTCGCGATGACCCGCATGATGCGGTGTCGGTTTGGCAGCCGGCCGCGAGGTGTCAGGCATAAGGCGGATAGTCGAGGCCGGCGGGGGATTTGGTGAAGATCTCAGCCCCGTCCTCGGTCACGCCGATCGAATGCTCGAACTGGGCGGAGAGGGAGCGGTCGCGCGTCACCGCGGTCCAGCCATCGGCGAGGATCTTCACGCCCGGCTTGCCCGCATTGATCATCGGCTCGATGGTGAAGAACATGCCCGGCTTCAGCTTCAGCCCCTCGCCGCGGCGGCCGTAATGGAGCACGTTCGGCATGTCGTGGAAAACCTTGCCGATGCCATGGCCGCAGAATTCGCGCACCACCGAGCAGCGCTCGCCCTCCGCATATTCCTGGATCGCGGCGCCGACATCGCCGAGCGTCGCGCCGGGTTTCACCGCCGCGATGCCGCGCATCATGGCTTCATAGGTCACTTCGCACAGCCGCGCCGCCTTTCGCGGCACTTCGCCGACGTGATACATGCGGTTGGTGTCGCCGTGCCAGCCGTCGATGATGAGTGTCACGTCGACATTGACGATGTCGCCATCGCGAAGCACGCGGTCGCCCGGTATGCCGTGGCAGACGACGTGATTGATCGAGGTGCAGCAGGAATGGCGGTAGCCGCGATAGCCGAGCGTTGCGGGCAGCGCGCCATTGTCGAGGGTGAATTCATAAACGGCCCGGTCGACCTCATTCGTCGTCACGCCCGGCTTGATGACCGTGGCGAGCATGTCGAGCGCCGCCGCCGCAAGCCGGCCCACCTGCCGCATGCCTTCAAAGGCATCGGGACCGTGAAGCTTGATCTGGCCCGTATTGCGCGCGGGAGCATCGAATGCGTCGGTGTAGTTCATTGATCTGTCCGGGTGAGGGTGCTTGATCCGTAACATAGTGCTTCGGGCGGTTGCGGCCTACCCCCGAAATGAGGCCAATGCCTGGCCGCGCATTGTCCCGGGCGGGGTGAGGGGGCTATTCTTCACCGAAGAGAATTCCCCGCGAGGACCCCAGAATGCCGGATGCCGCCAAAAATTCGCCCGCAAATGCCGAAGCTCCGCGCATCGTCACGGCCTGCGTCGTGCTCATCGGTGACGAGATCCTGTCCGGGCGGACGCGGGACGCGAACCTGTCCTACATCGCAAAGCACCTCAACCAGATCGGCATTCAGGTGCGCGAGGCGCGCGTCATCCCCGATGTCGAGGACACGATCGTCGCCGTCATCAACGAGGTCAGGGCGCGCCATGACTACGTCTTCACCACCGGCGGCATCGGGCCGACGCATGATGACATCACGGCGGATGCCGTAGCCAAGGCTTTCGGCGTCGCCATCGGCTACAATGACGAAGCGCTCGCCATTCTCGACGCGCATTACAAGGCGACGGGCGGCGAGTTCACCGAGGCGCGCAAGCGCATGGCGCGCATCCCCTCCGGAGCGGCGCTGATCGCAAATCCCATCAGCAAGGCGCCCGGTTTCCAGCTCGGCAACGTCTTCGTCATGGCGGGCGTGCCCATGGTGATGCAGGTCATGCTCGACAGCCTGACTGATCGGCTCGAGGGCGGCGCCACCATGAAAAGCCGGACGGTGAGCGGCCAGATAGGCGAGGGGACCATCGCCGAGCCGCTCGGCGCGCTCCAGAAGCGCCATCCCGATGTCGTCATCGGCTCCTATCCCTATTACCGGGGCAGGGTTTTTGGCACGAGCCTCGTCATGCGCGGCGTCGATTCGGCGAAACTCGACGAAGTTGCGGCGGAAGTTGCGGGCCTCATCCGCTCTTTCGGCGTCGAGCCGGTGGAAGGCGAGCCGGTCTGATCCTTGTAATTTCAGGGCCGGCAAGGGTTTGTCGCCTATTTGCAACATTCGCCCCGCAACATTACGAAAGATTCAGCTTTAATGGCCGGATGGCTGGGTACAATATGCCCCGAATGAGCTAAGGTTTCGGCTTAGGGTCTGACGGTCACCAACCACGAGTTCCGACTGGGGTACGGGTGGAAGGGGGCAACACCGTATGGGCCGAGAACAACAAGGCTAGGGAACGAGTTCAAGGGTCACGTTTACCCGGAGGGAGAGACGCTTATGAAGAAGATTTTCGGCATTGTGGGTTTGGCGGCCGGCGCGATGATGATGGTGTCGGGCCCCGCCCTGGCGCTGGATTCCAGCTTCGATGCCATGTCGAAGCCCGGCAAGCACCAGTTCTATGTCTGGTGCACGGGCGGCAAGAGCAGCGTGCAGAGCGCCGAAGGCGCCACCGCGAAAGATGCTCAGGCGAAGCTCGCCGCTTCCGCCGGCAACAGCTGCTGGCCGGTTTGGCAGGGCCTCGCGGGCTAAGCCCAGCGGCTCCGATCCCGGAAGGGTTTGAAACGGCGGTCCCTCGGGGCCGCCGTTTTCATTTGTGGAGAGGGGGAGGTTTTCCCGCGTTGCGCCGCCTCGCCCGAGCGGGCATATCTTCAGGGTCGGCCGGCGGGGCCCCTTGGCGAAACTGGTATACGCAGCAGACTTAAAATCTGCTTCTCGTAAGGGAGTGCGGGTTCGAGTCCCGCAGGGGCCACCAGTCAGTTCCGCCGCATTCCTTCAGCCCGCGCGCTCATCGGGCGTGCCTCATGCGACATGCGGACGATCAGGCGAG
>NZ_DAOKYX010000037.1:0-24625 GCF_035325945.1 Parvibaculum sp. | reverse complement strand
CTAACATGCCCGGATCAATACCGTGCGGCTCGGACTGTGCGGTCCGAACTGTGTGCATGAAAGCCTGTGGGGGCACCAATGGAAGCCAAGACCAATATCCGCCGACTGCTTGCCGGTACTTCGTTCGTTGCCCTTCTTGCGGCATCCGACGCTGTGCTCGCGGCGGGCGTGACCGTCAATACGCCGAGGACGACGCCCCTCGTGCAGGTGACGGCGGTGGATTTCATCGAGGTCACCCCGTCGGGCAAAATCACCGTATCGAACTCATCCGATCCCGCTATCGGCATTCTCGTGAGCGATGAAGGCTCCGTTTCGGGCGATATCGAGAACAGCGGCCAGATCAAGGCCACGGGCGTGAATGCGGCTGCTGGCATTCTCGTGATCGACGGTGGTGAAGTCGGCGGCGACATCATCAATCACGAATCTGGCGTGATCATCGCGCATGCGACGGATCAGTCGGCTTCGGCCGAGGCTTTCGCCGGCGGCATGCTCGCCGACGTGTCGACCATCTATGGCGACATCGTGAACGAGGGTTCGATCACCGCGCGCGCGAAAGCCAACGCGAATGTGAATGTCACGGATTCCGACTCCGCCCATGCGCTCGGGACGGCCTTCGCGATCGCATCCGGCATTGGCGCGGGTTGGATCGGGCTTCCCGACACTGGGGGTCACGTCGATCACATCATGGGCTCGGTCGGGAACGCGGCTGGTGCGGAGCTGGTCGTGCGCGCGCTCGCCGCAGCCAACAACCATGCGGTCGCCACCGGATCCACGGCAACGGGTGGTGCTGAGGCAGTTGCCTCCGCCGAGCGGGTCATGGCTCTGGCCTACGGCGTCATCAGCGATGCCGGACCCTCGGGCACCATTGACGGCGCCGTCGTCAATATGGGCGAGGTTGCTGTCGTGGCGAAGGCAACAGCGGCAAACTATGCCGAGGCGCATGGCGTCGATGGCGTCTTCCATGACGATCACGACGCCGTCGCCAATGCGATCGGCAGTGCATATGCGGGCGCCATCGGTATCGGCGCGTGGGCCGATGCGATGGGCACGGCCGGCTCGTCCATGGCCGGCTATATCGCCAATGTCGGCGAGCTCAATGTTCTGGCCCAGGCCCTGACGACCAACACGGCCATTGCGGATGCTTCTGCCGGTCAGGCGGCCTCGGCGAGCGCCTTCGGCATGGCCGAGGCGCAGGCCGCCGGTATCAAAAACGGGGTCAGCTCGCTCACCGGCGGCATGCTCAATATGGGCGCCGTCGAGGTGATAGCGGGCGCCGGGTCGCGCAACACGGCGCAGGTCATCGACGAAGAGAATGCCTATGAGCGGGGTTCGGCGAGCGCGTCGGGCGCCGCGTCGGCCGAAGCGGTCGGCATGAAAATGGGAGATCTCACCGGCACGCCCAGCGGCCTCGTTTTCGCCGGGGATTATTCCGTGTTCCCCGTCGCCTTCAATGGCGGGTCGCTCGAAATCAGTGCGGTCGGTGCCGTTCAGAACCAGGCCGTCGTCAACATCAATGCCGGCCCGGCGACCGCCGAGGCGGGTGCGGAAGATCTGCAGGCGCGGGCGGCTGCCGGCGGCATGGTGCTTGCGGGAACGGGCGTATTCGCCGCCGGCTCCTCGGGCGCTTCCTATGCCATCGGAAACGGGGGGATGATCCTCGCTGAGGCGACCGCCCAGATGAGCAACAGCGCTCTGGCGTCCGGCACATCGCTCGCAGTCGCCAATGCGGCAGGACAGGTGACCGCGGTTGCGGCGGGTGTTGATATTCGCTTCGACGAGGTTGCCGGCCAGGTGGAGAACCGTGGCGAGATCAACGCCAATGCGCTCGGGCTGCTGCAAAACGTAGCCAGCGCCACGGTTGCAGGAGGCGATGCCACCGCGTCCGCCACTGGCGGCGCAATGTCCTATGCGGCCGGTTTTGTCGCCCAGGTCAACACTCTGACCGGTGATTTCATCAACTTTGGAAGTGGGACAATCGACGTCAACGCTTCGGCCGGTGTCGCCAATTCGGCCATCGCTGCCGGAACCAGCCTGAACATCGGTGATGTCAGCGCCCTGGCCAGCGGTGCTGCCTTTGCGCAGGCCCTGGGCTTCGGTCTGGCGGACAATAGCGACAGCAGCACGATTTTCGGCGATATCCGCAATGCGGGCACGATCGATGTGAGCGTGGCCGCGTCGACCACGAATTATGCGTCGGCCGAAAACGGGTTCGGCGATGTCGATGCATCCGCCCGATCGGGCGGTGACAAGATGCCGAATGCGTCTGCGCGCGGCATCTTTGTCGCCGTCGATGGCGTGGAAGGCGATGTCGACAATTCGGACGACGTTTCCGTTTCCGCTGCGGCGCGAGCCATGAACTCGGCTATGGCGAGCGCGCTCGGTAGCGGGGCTGCGAATGCGGCGGCGTCCGGCCTCCAGATCGCCACGGCTGACGGCATCCTCATTGATGTCGATCATGTCGGCGATATCGGGAATTCGGGTACCATCGAGGTTTTGGCCGTCGCGAGCATCGGCAACTATGCCGAGGCAAATGCCGCCGAAGGAGATGCTCAGGCCAGCGTGTATGGCAGCGCCAATGCCATTGCGAACGGTCTTGTGGTCGACACTTACTCGATCCTCGGCGGAGTCGAAAATAGCGGCGATATCCGTGTTTCCGCGGTGGCAGGTGCCTGGAACGGCGACGCCGTCGTCGGCGGTCCGACCCTCATGGGCGCGGACACGTCGTTCCTTGGCTTCGCGCTGGCGGACCTTGATTCCTTCACTCATCCCGGACAAGGCGGCGCCTTTGCGGCGGGCACAGGTTCGGTAAGCGCATCGGCCACCGGCGATGCCTATGCACAGGCTGTCGGCCTGAGTGTCCAAGCCTCATCAACAATTTCAGGCGATATCGCGAATAGCGGCGACATTTACGCTGCTGCGTTTGCCGTCACAACCAATGGCGCGCATGCTTTCGCTTCCGATCACGGCGAAGCGAATGCCGCTGCCCGCGGGCAGGGCGCTGTCGCCGAAGCCACAGGCGTGAGCATTTATGCTCAGGAGCTTGGCGGCGGGGTCGACAATATCGGTTCCACGAGCTTTGGCGGTGCGGCGATCAATGTCGCCGCCATTGCCGGCTCCCTTAACCATGCCGTGGCCTCCGGCTCCGCGTTGGGAACGACCCTCTCGCCGGTCGATGCAAGCGCAGTGGCCAGCGGCAGCGCTTTCGCCTTTGGGCATGGTCTGAGCATTGTTTCAGACCAACGGCTCGATGGTAACGTCAGCAATAATGGCGAAATCTCAGTTCTCGCGGCGGCTGGAACCTTCAACAGCGCGGATGCGAGGACGTCGAACGGCAATGCCACCGCGCAGGCGCGGGACGTGAATCTGACCATTGCCAGCGCAACCGGGCTGAACGTCAGTGCAGGAACGCTCCTCGGCAGCATCGAGAACGCCGGTGATATTCAGGCGGTCGCATTCGGCCTTTCCTACAATGACGCCACCGCGCTGGCCTCCTCATACAATGGCAGCGCAAGAGCGTCCGCGACCGGCGCTGCAGACGTTCAGGCTCTTGGCATCAATGTGGGTGGCTCCATCCTCATGGATAGCTTCGTCAACGAAGGGGACATCGAGGCGATCGCCGCTGCGATGATCGACGACGAGGCTCTGGCATCCGGCTATGACGCGAGGGCAGAAGCCAGAAATTACAGCGGCAGTGCCACTGCAACCGGTATCAACATTGATTTGAACTCTGTTGGCGGAGCGATCTCCAATACGGGCGACGTCAATGTCATGGCCGCCGTCATGGCGGACAACTCCGCTGAAGCGAATGGCGTCGGCAGCGCCGATGCGGAGGCGAGCGGAGAAGCCAACGCCTTGGCGAGGGGCATCTTCGTCGATGTGCCCATGGTGAACGGCGGGACGGATTACGACTACAGCTTCTCGAATAGCGGCGACATCCATGTAGCGGCGCTCGCCCAGTTGCAGAATAGCGCCAATGCCAATGCATCGGGCGGCGATGCGTGGGCCACTGCATCGGGAACGAATGTTGAGGCAACCGCCACCGGCATCCGAATCATCGGTGGCAATTTCAACGGCACGATTTTCAACGACGGAGACATCTTCGTCAGCGCGATCGGCAATTCCATCAATTCGGCAAGTGTGGTTGCCTCCGACGACGCCAAGGCTGTGGCCATCGGTTCGGCCTACGCCTACGCCAACGGCATCGACTTCTACTCCAGCGGCTCCAGCTACGGCTATTCCGAGGTCGATGGCGATTTGCTCAACGAGGGCGACATCACCGTCGGCGCGACGGCTCTGGTGTCCAATATCGCCAGTGCCGAAGGTGATCGCGCCTGGGCCTATGCGGGGCTCGACGATGATGGCGATGAGTACAACCGGGCGAACGCCTCGGCCTATGGCTTTTACGGCGATTTCTCCACGATCTTCGGCAACTTCGAGAATTCGGGCGATATAACGGTTTCGGCTAATGCCGTTTCCCGCAATGAAGCGACAGCGCAGGGTGTCGCCGACGCCAATGCATCCGCTTCCGCCAGCGCGAGCGCCACGGCGGTTGGTCTGGAGATCGATGCCTACTCCATCAGCGGTGATGTGACGAACAGCGGCGCGATCACGGTTTCGGCCGCGGCCATCACGACCTCAAAGGCGAATGCTGTCGCGCAGTCGGGTTCAGCGGTCGCTTATGCCTATATGGATACGGCGAGTGCAGAAGCGACCGGTCTCAGCGTGGATGTCGAGACGATTGCCGGAAGCTTCAGCAACTCGGGCGACATCAGCGTTCATAGCACGGCGGCCGCCATCATCTCCGCCACCGCTACTGGCAGGGGCTATGCCTATGCTTACGGCTCGGCGGATGACGTGGATGCGGATGCGGTGGGCGTTGACTTTTGGGCCTATTCCCTCGGAGGTGATTTCACCAATACGGGCGATATCACGGTCGTCGCCGATGCGAGCTACGCTGTGACGGCAAAGGCCAAGGCGCTTGAATCCGGCGATGCCTATGCGGATATCGGGGCCTGGTCGGCCGAGGCCACCGCTACCGGTCTCTATGTTCGCATCCAGGATGTGCTCGAGGGCAATTTCGACAACAGCGGAGCGATTTCCGTTCATGCCATTGCGAGCGTGAGTTCGCATGCGACGGCGACGGGCGTCGGCTTTGCGCGGGCAACGGCCGAAAGCTCCGCCGCGGCCGATGCGATCGGCATCAGCTTCTATGCCAACTCGATGGGGGGCAATTTCACAAATAGCGGCGCCGTCACTGTCAAGGCGGAAGCGATCGGCCACACCTCGGCAAAGGCGAGCGGTCAGGAGAGCCGCGCCTATGGCTCCGACGAAGGGGACAGCGAGAGCTATGCCGAGGCTGTCGGCATCGAAGCCGAGTTCTGGGGGTATTTCAGCGGCTCGTTCATCAACGAAGCTGCCGTCAAGGCCACGGCGTCGGCAAAGAATTACAGCCGCGGCGAGGCAATCTCGACGGGCGTCAGCTCTGCGCGGGCAACGGCCGAAAGCTCCGCCTCGGCCGAAGCGGTCGGCATTTCGATCAGCACTCATTACGCCCCGGTTGCCGGCAATATCGAGAACAGCTCGAGCATCGAAGCGGTGGCCAACGCGTTTGCTTCGGCTATCGCGATAGGCGCGAGGTCATACGCCTCCGCCAGTGCCAACGCCTCGGCAGTGGGTCTGCAGGTTGACAGCTGGAGTTCGATCGAGGGCCAATTCTCGAACGGGACGCTCGCGACCCTGAGCGACGACGACGCAACTCAGCCCTCGATCAAGGCTCTTGCCATCGCCCAGGCCAAGGCCGATGGCGGCAGCGGTACTGCCGAAGCCTATGCGGATGCAATCGGCGTATCGTTCTATGTTGACGGGACGCTCGGCGGAGGATTTTCCAATTCGGGCGACATTGTCGGCGAGGCGCTTGCCACGGCGACGGGCATCGATGAGGCGATCGCTTCGGCAACTGCCACCGGCGTGTATCTCAATGCCTCGGGTGTCGACGACTTGATCTTCAATGAAGGCCTCATCCGGGCGGCGGCTTCCGCCAATGCGGAGGCCACTGCGGACGGCTATGCCCGGGGATTTGCGCAGGCGAAGGGCCTCGACCTCAATGTCTATGGAGATGTCGATGGTGGCATCTACAATCTCGGCACCGTCGAGGCGCTGGCCATTGTGCATGCGACGCCTGTGACAACCGGTGTGGGCTCGGCCTATGCGACGGCCATCTATGCTCATGTGACGGGAGAGGTCCTGCCTTACGGCAGCGAGACTTCAATCGCGCTGGGCAATGCGGGGCTGATCAGGGCGGCGGCGGTCGACCCGATTTACGCAAAAGCGCGTGGTCTCGTGGTGAATGACGGCACCTACCGGGGTGACCTCGTGAACTTTGAAACCATCGAGGTGCATGCAACGGCCACGGCTGACGGCGGTTCGGCCAATGCGACCGCGCTGACGCTCGAGAACGGCGTGGTGTTCGAGGGCGAGCTCGTCAACAGCGGCGTCATCGCCGCCTTCGCCAAGGGCGACAATGCCAATGCGACCGCCATCCGGATCACAGGCGGAAGCCATATTTACGGCGGCATCGTCAATGGGGGCGTGATCGCCGCCATCGCGACCGGCGAGGATGTGTCGACGGTTGCCATCGATCTCGATGGCGCGGGCAGCGGCCATACGATCGATCAGATCGGCGGCGAGCTGGAGTACTCCGGTATCTATGGCGATATCAGGATGCTGAACGGTCAGTCCGACCTCATCAACTGGAGCGGCGGCAAGATTGGCGGTGAGCTCGGTGACACGACGATCCACAGCAATATCTATGGCGACAGCAACGACTCGCTGAACGTCTTTGCCGGAACCGACAGCGAGTTCGATTTCGCTGACGACATCCAGGGCCTGCGCACGATCAACGTCAATATGGGCGACCCGGAAGCCGATGCGGTGAAGCTGACGGTGAGCGGTAACATCGGTACCAACAAGACCGATTACCAGGCGATCCAGAACTTCAACGTGAATGCCAACGGCACGCTCGTTCTTCAGCCGACGGCGCAGATCGACGTGGCGAACTTCCGTGTCGCGGGCAGCGAAGATGAGGGCCCTGCCGGCACAGTGCAGTGGAACCTTAAGCCCTCCGTGCCGCAGCACGGCACGATCACGGCCGGGTCGGCGACCATCGGAGAAGGTGCGAACTCCATCGCCCATGCCCTTCCTGGTCTCTTCAACGCCAACAACGACTTCCTGGTGTTGAAGTCGGAAGACATCACCGGCACGTTCAACTTCTCGCACACCTTCACCAACCTCTACACGGTGACGGACGCCTATCGGAATGACGGCTATCACATCGTCATCACGCGTATGGCCTTCGGCGAGATTCCGGGGCTCGACAATGACGGCGCCAGTGCCGGCAGGGCCATCGACTGGATCCTCGACTGGCTGAACGAGAACGATCCCGAGGGCGATCTCGCCACGAAGCTCGGCGAGATCCTTACGGGGACGCCGGAGGAATATGCCCGCAATCTCAACGAGGTTGCCGGCAGCCAGAATGCGGATCTGATCCAGGTTGCGCTCACCCAGCCTGACAGGCTCTTCAACGTCATCTTCGACCAGCTTACCAATGGTGGCGGCGGGACCGCGCTCGCGGATCTCGGCGCGCTGGTCAAGCTCGCGGCAAATCAGCCGGGAGACGTGATGTCGGATGCCGGGCCGCAATATGCCTCGCTCGTGAAGCCGTCTCCGGTCGCAAATCCGGGAACGATCTGGGCGCGTGCCTTCGGCAACTGGAGCTCGCTCGATCGCAGCGCCGGTGCGTCCGGTTTCACCAGCAATGGCGGCGGCCTCGTCGTCGGTGCGGATTATCGCTTCACCGACAACTTCAAGGCGGGTCTTGCGGGCGGCTTCCAGAAGGACGATGTGGACTTCCGGGGCGCCGGCAAGGCAGACGTCAAGAGCTGGTCGGTCGGCGCCTATGGCCGGTATGAGGTCGGTTCGCTCTACATGAATGCGATGCTGGGCTATGGCCACCAGAGCTACAGCATGGAGCGCCGCTTCACCGTGCTCGGGACGAGCTATTCGGCCCATCGCTCGCCGGATGGCAGCTCGGTCTCGGCGGGTGCGGAGATCGGCTACGCCTTCGACCTTGGAAACGATGCGAAGCTCTCGCCCTTCGCAGGTCTGCTCTACACGCACACGAAGATGGACGGCTCGACCGAGACGGGTGCGTCGCCGTTCAATCTGACGCTGGACGACCAGACGGCGAATACGGCCAACAGCCGTATCGGCGTCAGGTGGGCCCAGACGTTCCGCAGCGGTGGCGGTACGGAGTGGACGCCGCAGCTCGCGCTCGGCTGGAGGCACGCTTTCGGCGATCAGAACCCGTCGACGACGGCTTCGCTGGCGGGCATTCCGGGCAGCGCCTTCACGGTCACCGGCGCCAATGCGGCGCGGGATGCGGCGATCGTGGGCGCCGGCGTCACCTTGAAGTTGTCCGAGGGAATCGACGGTACGGTCGAGTACAATGGCGACTTCTCGAGCAACTACACCGACAGCACCGCATCGCTGCGCCTGAGGCTGAAGTTCTAGACGTCGTCGGTTCAGCCAGCGGACGAATTTGGGGAGCGGCAGAGAAATTCTGCCGCTCCTTTTCGTAAGCGGCTATACTGACCGCCTTCCAGACAGAGAGTGAGTGCATGGTAGAGACGAGGGAGGGGGCAGCGCCGCGGAACGCCGATGCAGAGGCGGCGCCGAAGCGCTGGATGTCCGTCGATGAGGCGCTGAAGCTCGCGCGCGATCTCATGGATGCGGGCCGCCTGACGGAAGCCGAGAAGGTGGCGCAGGATGTGGCCAACGGGCAGGGACGCAATGCCGATGCGTTTCACCTGATCGGCATCGTCGCCTACCGGCAGGGCCGGCTCGACCGGGCGATCAAGTTCATCGAAAAGGCGATCGAGCTTGCGCCGCGGACCGCTGCCTTTCATGCCAATCTGGCGGAGATGTACCGGCTGCGCGGCAAGACGGAGCCCGCGCTTGCCGCCTGCGAGCGCGCAGTTGCGCTCGATTCCCGGAATTCCCAGGCCTGGAACAATTTCGGCATCATCCATTACGATCGCGGGGATTTCGCCAAGGCCGAGGAGTGCTACCGCAAGGCGCTTGCCGGCAATCCGCAATTCGCGCATGCGTGGAACAATCTCGGCAATGCGCTCGTGCGTCTCGAGCGCGAAGGGGAGGCGCATGACGCCTTCCAGCGGGCGATCGCTCTTCAGGCAAATTATTCCGAAGCGATGGTCAATGACGGACTGAACTATCGGGAGGAGGGCGAGTTCGGCCTCGCAGCCGAGCGGTTGCAGCAGGCCATCGAGGCCAATCCGAAAAACGCCAATGCCCGTATCTCGCTCGCCATGCTGCGGATGTTGCAGGGCGATTTGAAAGGCGGCCTCGCTGAATATGAATGGCGACTTGCCATGCCGGGCATCCGTCCGCGCAATCTCCCCGGCCAGCTCTGGCGGGGAGAGCCGATCGAGGGAAAGCGGATTTTCGTTCATTGCGAGCAGGGGCTTGGCGACACGATCCACTATCTGCGGTTTCTGAAGCCGCTGGCCGCGCGGCGTCCCGGCGCGATCATCCTGCAGACGCAGGCGAGCCTGCAGCGCCTCGCGGAACTCAACTTCCCGTTTGTCGAGGTCGTGCGGTCCGCGCCTGCATCCGATGGCGCCGATTTTCATTGCGCGCTGATGAGCCTGCCGCTTCTTCTGTCCTATCCCGTCGAGAGGCGCGATCCGCAGGATGCCTATCTTTCCGCGCCCGGTGACCAGGTCGAGATCTTCAGAAATCGCTTCGCCGGGAAGGGCGGGCTCAAGGTCGGTCTCGTATGGGCGGGCAATACCGCGCATAAATACGACTACAGCCGCTCCATGCCGGCCGAGAGGCTTTTGCCGCTGCTCAAGGTCGAAGGCTGTCATTTCTACAGCCTGCAGATCGGTTCGAAGCCGGCGGACGCGGTTCTCTTCAAGGAAGGCGTGACCGATCTTTCCAAGGATGTGTCGAATATGATGTCGACGGCGGCCGCAATCGCGGCGCTCGATCTCGTCATCGGCGTCGACACGTCGCTCATCCATCTGGCCGGGGCGCTCGGCACGCCGGTCTGGACAATGCTCTCGCGGGTGCCCGACTGGCGCTGGGGGCTCGGCGGGGACACGACACCGCTCTATAGCTCGATGCGTCTCTTCCGCCAGAAGCAGCGCCGCGACTGGCCCGGCGTCGTTCAGGACGTTGCGGCCGCGCTCGAGCAGACCGTGGCGGCGCGCCGCCAGGGTTGAATCATGGCGGGTGGCGAAAGCGAGAGCGGCGATGCGCAGGTGATGAAGCTCGCCTGGTCGCATTTTGCCGCGCAGCGTTTCGATCTCGCGGAGGAACTGGGCCACAGGGCGATCGGCGAACGGGCGGACGATCACGATGCGGCCAACCTTCTGGCGCTCGTCGCATACCGGACAGGCAGGGCGGGCGAGGCCATCGGCTGGATGGAACGGGCGATCGGGAGCAACCCTCGGATGCCTGCCTTTCACGCCAATCTCTGCGAGATGTATCGCAGGGCGGGCGAGCCGGAACGGGCAGCCGAGGCGGGGCGGCGCGCGCTGGCGCTCGATCCCTCGCATGTCCTCGCGCTCAACAATCTCGGGGCCGCGCTGCTGGCGATGGGGGATGTGCGGGGCGCGCTTGACTGCCTCACGCGCCAGGTCGAAATCAATCCGAAGAATCCCGTCTTTCATCTGCGCCGCGCCATGCTGAGGATGTTGCTCGGCGATGTGGATGGGGGGCTTGCGGAGTATGAGTGGCGCCTCGCCGTGCCCGAGGCGCGGCCGCAGGGCCGCGCTGCGCTGCGGCCCGCAGCACCTCCGGGCCAGATGTGGCGGGGCGAGCCGGTTGTCGGCAAGAAGCTCTTTTTCTGGAGCGAGCAGGGGCTTGGCGATGCGATCCACTGCATGCGCTTCTTCCCCGCCCTCATGGCGCAGGGCCCGCTCCGGCTGGCGGGCAAACTGCCGCCGAAACTCGCCCCGCTGATCGCGCTGAACTTTCCCTATGTGACGATCCTGCCTCAGGACGCGGAGCCTGAAGCCGCCGATCATCACTTCGAGCTGATGAGCCTTTTGCGGCTGGTGGGGCGAGGTCGCTTCCGGACGGAAACCGGCGCGCCCTATCTCCATGCGCCGGCAGCGCAGGTGGAGGGCTTCAGGCGGTTCTTCTCGCAGTATCCGGGGCTCAGGATCGGGCTCGTCTGGTCGGGCAACAGCAATCACCGGGACGATGCCCGCCGCTCGATGCCGGGCCGTGAGCTTCTGCCGCTACTCGATGTGGAGGGGTGCCATTTCTTCAG
Source organism: Parvibaculum sp. (assembly GCF_035325945.1). Lineage (GTDB taxonomy): Bacteria > Pseudomonadota > Alphaproteobacteria > Parvibaculales > Parvibaculaceae > Parvibaculum. The sequence goes on along the minus strand of NZ_DAOKYX010000037.1, from coordinate 13,269 downwards.
CCTTCAGATCGGTGCAAGGCCCGATGATGCGGCGCTCTTCGGCGCGGGGGTCATCGATCTCTCGCGCGAGGTATCGAACATGACGGCGACGGCGTCGGCCATCGCCGCGCTCGATCTCGTGATCGGCGTCGATACCTCGCTCATACATCTCGCGGGCGCGCTGGGGACGCCGGTCTGGACCATGCTGGCCGAGGTGCCTGACTGGCGCTGGGGGCTCGGAACAATATCGACGCCGCTCTATCGCTCGATGCGGCTTTTCCGGCAGCAGCGGGGCGGCGACTGGCCCGGTGTGATCAGGGATGTAAGGGCGGCTCTCACTCGGGCAGCCGCCTCCGGATTGGCCGCTTCCGGCGGTCATGCTGGCGGCGGTAAGGCTTCGTAAAAGGCGAATTGCCGGATAGAATAGACGCCTCTCCGCGGGGGAATTCGGCAGATACTTTCGGTTGGCGGACGGATTGGCCGGAGACGTCGTCTCGCGGCATTTGATGAGCAGGCAGGGGCTGAAATTTCAATGAGCGTTTCGGAACAGGCAAGTGCGATGGGCCCGGCGGAAAGCATGCGGCTCGCATGGGAGCATTTTCGGGCCCAGCGCCTGCGCCTTGCCCATCAGTTGAGCCGCCAGGTCATCGAGGTTGACCCGCGGAACCACGACGCGGCGAGCCTTCTCGGCATTCTCGCCTATCGCGGCGGGCAGACGAAGGAAGCGATCAGGTGGATGGAGCAGGCGGTGGCGGGCGATCCGAATGTCGTCGGCTTCCACAGCAATCTCTGCGAGATGTACCGCCAGATCGGAGAACTCGACCGGGCGATCGAGGCAGGACGGCGCGCGATCGAGCTTGATCCGAATTATCTTCAGGGGCTCAACAATCTCGGCATAGCGCTCTTCGACAGGCGCGATTATGCGGGGGCGGAGGAACTCTACCGGCGCGCCATCGCATGCGATCCGAAATTCCCCGAGGCGCATAACAATCTCGCCAATGCGCTGCGCGCGCAGAAGCGGCTCGACGAGGCGATCGAGGAATACCGCAAGGCGATCGAGTTGCGCGCCGCCTATCCCGAGGCGCTGAGCAATCTCGGCTGCACGCTGCGCGAGCGGGGGCATCTCGAAGAGGCCGAACAGGCGCTGCGCATGGCCATCGGCGCGCGGCCGAACTACATCGAGGCGTTCAACAATCTCGCCCTGACGCTCTGGGACCGCAAGCAGCCCGAAGAAGCGCTGGGCGTTCTCGCGCGCTCCATGGCCATCCAGCCCGACCGGCCGGAGGCGATGATCATCATGGCGTCCTATCTCCTCGATCTCGGGCGGACGAAGGGTGCGCTCTATGCCTGTCAGCGCGCGCTCCGCAACAGGCCCGATCATGTCGGCGCGCTCAATCTCATGGGGCGAATCTGCCGCGATCTCGAGGATTTTACGGGCTCGATCGAGCATTGCCGCAAGGCGCTGGCGCTCAAACCCGACGCGCCTGAAATTCTCAACAATCTCGGCATCTCGCTTCTCGAAGTCGGCGATCTCGATGGCGCGCAGAAGGCGCTTTCGCGCGCGGCGGAACTCGAGCCCGGCTCGATCCCGACCCATATCAATCTCGCCGCCGCCAAGAAATTCAAGCCGGGCGCTCCAGAAATCCGTTTCCTCGAGGAAGCCGTGAGCCGCCCCGACATCAGCGAGGATCAGCGCATGGCGCTGCATTATTCGCTCGGCAAGGCCTATGACGACATCAAGGAACATCGCAAGGCCTTCGAGCAGTTCATGGCCGGAGCGGCGCTCAAGCGGCGCAAGCTCAACTATGAGGAAATGCCGGCGCTCAGGCTCTTCGACCGCATCCGGCACGTCTTCACGCCGAAGCTGCTCGCTGAAAAGGCGGGCCATGGCGATCCGACGCTGCGCCCGATCTTCATTGTCGGCATGCCGCGCTCGGGCAGCACGCTGGTCGAGCAGATTCTTGCGAGCCACCCGGAGATCTATGGCGCGGGCGAGGTCAAATATCTGCATGGCGGCGTCGCCGAAGTCGACCGCATGTTCGGGTCGGCCGTGCGCTATCCGGAACTCATGCATCTGATCGAGCAGTCGCAGCTTCAGACGATCGTCAATTACTACCGGGAGCACCTGCCGCCGCTTCCGGCGGGCAAGACGCGCGTCACCGACAAGATGCTCACCAACTACTATTATGTCGGCCTCATCTATCTCCTGTTCCCGAATGCGCGGATCATCCATTGCAAGCGGAACGCGGTCGATACGTGCATATCGTGCTACTCAAAGATGTTCCGTGAAGATATGCCGTATACGTATGATCTCAAGGAGATCGCGCATTACTACCAGAAATATCACGAGCTCATGGAGCACTGGAAAGCGGTTCTGCCGCAGCACTACATCCTCGAAGTGAAGTATGAGGAGGTTGTCGGCAATCTCGAAACCGAGGCGCGCAGGATCATTTCCCATTGCGATCTCGAATGGGATGCGGCCTGCCTCGAATTTCACAAGACCGAACGTCCCGTGAAGACGGCGAGCGTGACGCAGGTGCGCCAGCCGCTCTATTCCTCATCGGTCGAGCGGTGGCGGAACTATGGCGAGCTGGTCGAGCCGCTCGTCAGGGAACTGGGCCCGCTGGCTTACTGATCGGTATCGGACAATGTCGCAAGTCACACTTTGGTATTCATCGCTTTCGGAAGAGAAGCAGAAAATGATTCGTCGCGGTCTATGGGTTGTGCTGGCACTGGTGGCCGGCCTCGGCATCCTCATCTGGAAAACCAGCGTCGGCCCCGGCGAAGCCGCGCCGCGCAGCGCAAAGAATGCAACGCAGAGCACCACCGCGAGCGAAAGCAAGGAAGCGGCGGGCAAGCCGGCATCGAAGCATGGCGTGATCAACGGCTTCCGGAGCGCCAAATTCGGCGCCGACGAGGCAGCCATCCGCGCGGCGATCAAATCGGACTTCGGCAAGTCGGGCGATGACGTTCGCGCCGTCGAGAGCGCTGTGGCGCGCACGAAGACGCTGGCCGTCCGCGTGACCGACCTCATTCCCGAAACGGGCGAGGCGGAGATCGGCTATGTGCTCGGCTACAAGTCCAAGGATCTCATTCAGGTCAATATTCTGTGGGGAACGCCGGTTACGCCCGAGACGACAGGCGTCAGCATCGCCAAGACCGCGCTTCTGCTGAAGACCTATTTCGCCCAGCAGAATTACGATCCGAAGACGGTCATCCGTGACAGAAAGATCAAGAACGGCGTGCTCGCCTTTCAGGCCATGGATGCCGAGGGCCACCTCGTCCGGCTGATCTATCGCGAAATTCCTGTCGCGCAGCCGGCCGCCGCTTCGGACGGCAAGAAGGTGGACGCGAAGGAAGAGAAGAAGGTCTATACGCTGACGCTCGCCTATGTGGCGGACCCCAAGTCGCCGGACATCTTCCGCATCGAGAAGGGCGCCTTCTGAGCCTTGATACCATGCCGGCGGTCCGTTGCGTGATCGCCGGCAGGAAGGCCCCTCAGACGACGCCAGCGCGCAGGAAATCGTGAATGTGAACGAGGCCCACGGGCTTTCCGTCATCGACGACGAAGAGGCTCGTGATCTTGCGCTCGTTGAGGAAGTTCAGCGCCTCGGTGGCGAGCATGGTCGAGGGCACCGTCTTGGGCGCGGGGTTCATGATGTCGCCCACCCGCTTTTCCAGAAGATCGCTGCCCATGTGGCGGCGAAGGTCGCCATCGGTGATGATGCCGATGAGAGTGCCGCTGTCATCGACGACACCGAGGCAGCCGAGGCTCTTGCGCGACATCTCGATCAGCGCCTGAGACATCGGCATGTCGGCGCGGCCGAGCGGCATCTCCTCGCCCTTGTGCATGATGTCGGCGACGTGGCGGAGCATGGCGCCGAGCTTTCCTCCCGGATGGAAGACGCGGAAATCGCTGGGCGTGAAGTTTCGATATTCGAGAAGCGCGACGGCGAGCGCGTCGCCAAGCGCAAGCTGCATGGTGGTGGAGGTTGTCGGGGCGGCAAGGCCGTTCGGGCAGGCTTCCTCGGCTTTCGGCAGGAGGAGGGCGATATTGGCCGCCTGGGCGAGCGCGCTCTTCGCCTCTGCGGTGATGGCGACCAGCGGTATGGCGAAGCGCTTGGCATAGGAAATGATGCTGAGAAGCTCGGCCGATTCCCCCGACCAGGAGAGCGCGAGGATCGCATCGTCGCGAGTGATCATGCCGAGATCGCCGTGGCTTGCCTCGGCGGGATGCACGAATTGCGCAGGCGCGCCGGTCGAGGCGAGGGTCGCGGCGATCTTGCGGGCGATGTGGCCGCTCTTGCCCATGCCGGTGACGATGATGCGGCCCTTCACGGTGACGAGCTGGTCGACTGCCTCGTTGAAGGGCCCGTCGAGCGAGGCGGCGAGCGCCCGGAGGCCGGCGATTTCGAGTTCGAGTGTGCGGCGGGCGGAGGCGAGATGGTCCGCGGGAGCCGAGGTGGAGAGTTCGTTCGACACGCGCTGAGCGTCCTTCAATTTGCCCATGGCTGCTACAGGATGCGGCCCGGCAAGGGACCGATGGGCAGTCTTCTACCAGAGAGAGCGGCTTCTTGCCTCTGCGCAGGCACGGGTCTGGCGGCGGCCGTCGGTATCCGGCTCCGATAAGCCAGCTTAAACCATCGGGGCGCCGGTCCGCAGCGCTTTCATTGTCTGCATGCTTGCCCTCTCGCCGGGAGCGGGTATCGTTCAGACGAATCGATGCAGGCTGGCCGACCCCGGCGTTCCGGCGCGGCGGCGGCGCATCGAAGTGTCGTCAAAGGTCCAGGTGAGAGCGTGTTCGGCCGGTTCGTCAGACGATTCCGAGAGGTTGCAGGCATGGCGGAACATGCACCCGCGGCGGCGCCCGATGGCATGCGGCTCTATGCGATCGGCGATATTCACGGCCGCGACGACTTGCTGGGCGAGTTGCTCGCCATGATCGAGCGGGATGCGCAGTCCGCGTCCGGCGCGGTGCGCAAGATCCTCGTCTTCCTCGGTGATTATGTCGATCGCGGATTGCAGTCGAAGCAGGTGCTCGACCGCCTCATCTCAGGCACGCTGCCGGGATTCGAGGCGATCCATCTGAAGGGCAATCATGAGGCGGCCATGCTTGAATTCCTCCGGGATGCCGCTTTCGGGCGGACCTGGAAGAATTTCGGCGGGCTCGAGACGCTTCATTCCTACGGCGTTCAGGAACTGGCGCTTTCGGACGATCCCGCTGATTTCGAACGCGCGCGCGTGCATTTCGAGGCGGTGCTGCCAGAGACGCACAAGCGCTTTCTGCAAACCCTGTCCGTCGCAGTGGAACTTGGCGGCTATTTCTTCGTTCATGCCGGCGTGCGGCCGGGCGTGCCGCTGTCGCGCCAGATCGAGGAGGACATGCTCTGGATCAGGGACGAGTTCCTCGATGCCCGCGGCTCCTTCGGCAGGGTCGTGGTTCATGGCCACACCCCGCGCGAGGAAGTGGTGATCCGCGAAAACCGCATCGGCATCGACACGGGCGCCTATATGACAGGCGTTCTGACGGCGCTCGTGCTCGAGGGGACATCGCGGCGCATCATCCAGACGGAAGCCTCCGCGAACAGGCGCATGGCGGGTTGATGCTTCATGGTCAGTTGACCTAGAATCAATTACGTTCCTGACCAATCAGGCATATCCGGATCGCCGGGAGACAGCGGGCTGCGGCCTCACCGAACAGAGAGAGACTTGATGAGAAGCTGGTTTCCGACGCTTGCACGCAGGACCGTCGCCTCGCTTGCCGGTGTTGCCGTGGCGGTGGGGCTCGTCGTTTTCGCCGCCGCCCCTGTTCGTGCCGAATCAGGCGCGGGCGCCGGCCAGGCAGTGGCGGGCGACCTGGCGACGGATTATTTCCTCGGCACGGGCGACAAGCTCAGGGTCATCGTCTATGGCGAGCAGGATCTTTCCGGCGAGTTCGACGTCACGGGCTCGGGCAAGGTTTCGCTGCCCCTCATCGGGCAGGTGCAGGCGGCAGGGCTGACGCTCGCCCAGTTCGAGAAGGAAGTCGCCGACCATCTGGCGAACGGCTATCTCACAAATCCGAGGGTGAGCGCCGAGGTTCTGAACTATCGGCCGTTCTACATCATCGGCGAGGTCAGCAAGCCCGGCCAATATCCTTATACGAACGGTATGACGGTGCTGAACGCGGTGGCGGTTGGCGGCGGCTATACCTATCGGGCGAATACGGACGCGGTTTACATCACGCGCGGCGACGGGGGCGAAGTGCAATATCCGGCGATGCAGTCGGTGAAGGTGCTTCCGGGCGATATTGTGCGGATTCCGGAGCGTTTCTTCTGATGCGTCTAGCCCTGATCGTGACATCGGGCCGCGCATGATGCCGCTTTCCCGAAACAACAATGTGCCGATATCGCACAAAACATTCGTGTGCGCCGAAACCCTGGCGGCGCGCGGTAACCTTTTCTTAACGAATTGGCTGCGTATTTTGACAGGGTAAAATGCGTGTTATGCTATTGGGCAAATCAGAGTATCGCGATCGAGGCACGGCCTCATCGATGCTTGGCTGAGGGGGACTAACGCCATGATGAAGAGTTTTTGTGCGGCGGCGCTCGCGGCGGGCCTGCTCATTGGAGCATCGGTCGCCATCCCGGGACAGGCGCGGGCTGAAGCGGCAATCGATCTGAGCACCGTGCTCACGGCCAATCCGGAGGGCGGGGACGCGCTGGCGGCGGCCATCGCGGATCTCATCACCAATTCGAGCGATCCGGTCGCTACGGCTGAGGCCGTTCTCGCCGGTCTGGACAGCGCCACGCCCGCGCAGAAGGCCGCTGTCGGCAAGGGTCTTGGCATGGCGGCCTCGACGCTCGGCCTTTCCAACCCCGAACATGCAGCCAAGATTTCGGACCTCGTCGCCAGCGCCGAGCCGAGCGTGAAGGACGCCTATGCCTCCACGGTGAGTAGCGGCGAGAGCTCGGGCGAAGGCGCGCCGGGCGGCACCGCCCCGACCACCGTTGTCGGCGTCAATGGCGGCACGCAGAGCTCGGGCGGCACCGCCAGCCCGAATTGATTTCATCAGTCTCCGGCCGGTTTGCGAGCGGCTGCCCGATGGGCTTGCCGATCGTGAGGGAAGGGGGCTTTCTCCGAATCAAGGCCGGGAGAGAGCGGGCAGCTCTCTTCCGCACCTCCCGAAATCCCGAAAGTTATGAGGCCAGAAATGCCGCATGTTCCCTTTCGCTCGCTGTTGACGACGACCGCTTTGCTGCTGGTGGCAGGCGCGGGCGGCGCCATGGCCGCCGATCTCACCGCCAATACGGGGGCGAAGAACTGGAGCGGTTCGGGCATGGCCCCTGCGGGCGCCGCCGAAACGCAGGATCTGCGCGGACAGGGCGTGCGCGAGAGAGCGCGGCCCGGCTATGACGCCATCGGCCTTCGTGCGGGGTCGTTCGTGGTTCTCCCCTCGCTCGAGGTCGCTGAAACCTACGACGACAACATCTTCGCCACCGAGAACAACAAGGACAGCGATTTCATCACCAGCGTGCGCCCGCGCGTCGATGTGATCTCGACCTGGAGCCGCCACTCGCTCAACCTGACTGCCGGGCTCCAGCGCTCCTACTTCGCGGACCATTCGAGCGAGAACAAGACCGACTATGATTTCGGCATGGACGGCCGCCTCGACATTCTGCGCGACACGAATGTGACGGGCGCCCTCTCCCATGCGCAGAAGCATGAAGATCGCGGCTCGGCGACCTTCTCGTCCACGACGGCGGCGGAGCCGGTCGAGTACAAGCAGACGGATGCGAGCATCGCCTTCAACCAGCGCTTCAACCGCGTGACCACGACGCTGGGCGCCGCCTATACACGGCTCAACTACGAGGACGTCGCATCGACGGCCGGGCCGATCCTCGACGAGGATCTGCGCGACCGCGACGTCTATACGCAGAAGCTGCGCGCCGGCTATGACGTTTCGCCCGACACCAACGTCTTCGTTCAGGGCAGCCTCAATCAGCGCCGCTACGATATCGGCATGCCGATCCAGGATCGCGATTCGAAAGGCTATGAGGCCGTTGTCGGTTCGCGCTTCAAGCTTTCCACTCTCGCATCGGGCGAGGTCTATGTCGGCTATCAGCGCCAGAACTACGATGCGGCGGGGCTGAGCGATGTGACTGGCCTGTCCTACGGGGCCAATGTCAACTGGTACGTGACTCCGCTGAGCACGGTTCGCTTCAATGCGGCATCGACCATCGAGGAATCGGATCTCGGCGGTACGTCGGGCTATCTCCGGCAGGTCGTCGGTGTCGGGATCGATCACGAACTCCTGCGGAACGTGATCCTTCGTGGCGACCTCTCCTATGAGAATGACGACTACAAGGGCGCGACGCGCAAGGACGACTATTATGGCGGCGGGGTCGGCGTCAGCTACCTCCTGAACCGGTTTGTGGCAATGGGGCTCGACTACGACTACACGAAGCGGGATTCCAACGCTGCCGGTGCCGACTATTCGCGCAACCGCGTCATGTTCACGATCCGCGGACAGCTTTGACGGACGTCACGGCAGATTCGTCAGGCGATCAGAGGCAGGTGGCGGGGGAACCGTTGCCTGCCTTTTATTTTACCCGAGCTGATGCTCACCTCCTGTAACTGGATGCTCGAAGAAGATGAACGCGCCGCTGAAAGACCAGATGCACTCCAGTGCGGTTCAGGCCGAGGGGATGAGCCTGAATCGGCAGATGATCGAATTCGATCTGCTTGAAATCGCCCGTGCCCTGAGGCGGCGCGTCAAGGTCATCGCGGGCATCGCGGCGGGCCTCACGGCGATCGTCATGATCACCGTGTTCCAGATGACGCCTCGCTATACGGCGCATGCGCTTGTTCTGCTCGATCCGGAGCGCACCCAGGTCGTCGATTTCACGGCTGTGATGTCCGGGCTCCCCGCCGATTCCGCCACGACGGACAGCCACGTCGAGGTGATGAGCTCGCGCTCCATCGCGCGGCGGGTCGTCGAGAAGCTCAATCTCATCGAGGACGAAGAATTCAACGCCGAGCTGGCGAAGACCTCGCTGCTCTCCTGGCTCGATCCGCGCGAATGGATGGCTTCGCTTTTCGAGGCCGATGCCGAACTCACGCCCGAGCGCCGGCAGGAAATGGCGATGGATGCCGTCATCGACAGCTTCGTCGATGCGGAACGGATTCGCCGCCGGGGCATGACCTATATCATCGATGTGAACTTCACGTCGCGCGATCCGCTGAAGGCGGCGAAGATCGCCAATGCGATCGCCGAGACCTATGTGCTCGACCAGCTCGAAGCGAAATTCAATGCGACGAGGCAGGCCAATGAATGGCTCTCGCAGCGGCTCGAAGGGCTGAGACAGCAGGTTTCCGATTCCGAGCGGGCAGTCGAGCTTTACCGCACGCAGAACGGGCTGCAAAGCTCGCGGGGCTCGACCATCACCGAGCAGCAGCTTTCGGAACTCAACGCGCAGCTCATTCTCGCGCGCGCCGACCGCGCTGAAAAGCAGGCGAAATATTCCCGCGCGCGGCAGATTCTCGGCAGCGGCGGCAGTATCGAATCCGTTGTCGATGTGCTCCAGTCGAAGACGATTTCGGATCTCAGGCAGCAGCAGGCGGAGCTTGCCAGCAAGAAGGCCGACCTCTCGACGAAATACGGGCCGCGGCATCCCGCGATCGTCAATATCGAGGCGCAGCGGCGCGACCTTCAGGCCCAGATCAGCGCCGAAGTGAGGCGCATCGTCGACAGCATCGCCAATGAGGCGGCGATCGCGGATACGCGCGTCAAGGCGCTCGAGAGCAGCCTGAAGGAATTGCAGGACACGCAAGGCCAGCACGGCCAGGCGGAAGTGAAGCTGCGCGAGCTGGAGCGCGAGGCGGCCGCCAACAAGGCCGTTTACGAATCCTTCCTCAACCGCTTCAAGGAGACTTCGCAGCAGCAGGATCTCCAGACCGCCGATGCGCGCGTCATCTCCGAGGCGGTGCCGCCGGTTGCGCCCTCCTTCCCCCAAAAGGGCATCGTGTTCGGTATCTCGGCCGTCATTTCGCTGATCGCCGGCGTCGGCGTCGCGCTTCTGCTCGAACGTCTGGACAATGGTGTGCAGACAGGCAGTCAGCTCGAGGAGATTCTGAGCCTGCCTCATCTCGTCTCGGTTCCCGTCATTCCGGCGGAGACAGGCGAGAACGGCAAGCCGATGCTGCCCCATGAGTATCTTTTGCGAAAACCCTTGTCGGCCTATGCGGAGGCGCTGCGGAGCCTGCGCAGCGCACTGTCGCTCTCAAGCGTGGACAACCCGCCGAAGGTCGTTCTCTTCACCTCGGCTCTTCCCAATGAGGGCAAGACGACGACGGCGGTGAGCTTCGCGCGTGCGGCGGCGCAATCGGGCCAGCGGGTTCTCCTGGTCGATTGCGACCTTCGGCACCCTTCCGTCCATCGCGCGCTCCGCATGAAGCAGCCAAAGGAAGGGCTGGTCGAATGTCTGGCGGGCCGTGCGGGCTTTGGTGACGTGGTCGTCAAGGACGCGCCTTCGGGCCTCGATTTCATTCCCGTGGCCTCTGGCGCGGCGAACCCGCCGGATGTGCTCGGCTCGGCGCAGATGCGGCGTATCCTGCGCGAGGCGCGCGAAGCTTACGATCTCGTCGTGCTCGATACGGCGCCCGTTCTGCCGGTTTCCGATTCGCGCGTTCTGGCGCAGATCGCGGACAAGACGATCTTCGTCGTTCGCTGGAACGAGACGCCGCGCGAGGCAGCATCGGGCGCCGTCAAGGAACTGCGCGCCTTCGATGCCGATATTGCGGGCGCGATCCTGACCGTGGTCGATACGGCCCGGCAGGCGCAATATGGCTATGGCGGTGCCGGATATTACTACGGACGCTACAGCCGCTACTATTCGAACTGAGATGGCCGCGCGGGGCGAAGCGGCGAAGCACCCTTCGCGGCGGACGCGATGGGCCGCGGGGCTGGCGCTGGCTGCTGGCGTCGGCCTCATGCTGATGGCGCTGCCGCGCATCCATGCCTATCTCGGCATAGCGGGCTGGTCCGATCGCATCCCTGCCGCGCTCGATAATCCTTCGATCGCAATCGAGCCGCCGGTTCTCGCCGACGCGCGAGCCGATTATTGCGCGGCGGCGCGCGCACTTGGCGGCGACGCCTATCTGCAACAGGAATGCGCGCGGCTGGTAATCAGGCTGGCGGATGCAGCCGAGGGCGGTTCGTCCACGGACGAATGGCTGGCGGAGGCTGCCGCGTCGTTGCGGCGCATGGTTGCGGCGGCGCCCAATCGCGGGCTTGGCTGGAGCCTTCTGGCGGCGGTGGAGGCGGCGCGCGCCGCGCCGTCCGGGGAAGTCGCTGGCCTGTTGCGCATGTCTTATCTGACGGCGCCAAGGGAGGCGGCGAGCATGGCGATCCGCGCCCAGCTCATGCTCCGCGACTGGGACGGGATGCCGGACGATCTGCGCTCGGATGCGGGGCGGGAGCTCCGCCTCCTGTGGGAGAGCCATGCGCTCAAGAGTGAGCTGGTTTCCATCTATCTCGCATCGGATTTCCGCGCACGTGCTGTGATCCGCCGCCATGCGCTCGCCTCGGAAGCCGACATAACGCAGTTCGACGCGCGTGTGCGCGCGGCTGCCGCTGCCGCCGCACGCTGAGGCTTCAGCCGCGGGCCGCCGATCGTGGCCAGGACTGGCTGACCGCGAGGCCGAGCAGGAATGCGAAGAGAACCGAGACTGCCGGTATCTGCAGGCTGAAATCGACCAGAGAATGCAGGCCGACGATGATGCCCGCCGCGAAACCGATGGCGGGCTGGGCCTTTCCCCGCCGCCTTTCCCGAATGCCTTTCGCCGCGCGCAGGACCAGCAGCGCGATGGAAAGACCAAGCGCGAGCGCCGCGGGTATGCCGAGTTCCAGCGCGTTTTCCAGATAGGTATTGTGCGCCTTGTCCCAGGTGACCTGCGGGCGATCGTCATTGCGATAAGCGGGAAAGACATCGGCGAATGTGCCGAAGCCTGTGCCCGTCCACGGCGTGGCCCTGATGGCATCGAGCGTCAGAGCGTAGGTCTGGTTGCGATCGGCAAAGGAATTGTCGACATCGTCGAGGCGCGAGCGCTTCGCCAGAAGTTCGCCGCTGGTGGCAAACGACGTCGCAACGATCGCCGCCAGAATTGCCGCGACGAGCGTCATCTGCGCCGCGCTTGTCGAGCGGCGGCTCAGATGGGCGCCGGCGAGACATAGAAGCCCCGCCATCGAGGACATGACGCCCGCGCGCGAGGCCGTGAGCACGAGCGCGATCGAGAGCGCAAGCACGGCCATGGTCACCCAGCCCGAGCGCACGGTGAGTTCCTCGATCAGCAGCGCTGCCTTGATGCGGGCCGGCCGGTTCAGACCCAGCAGATGCCGGGTGCGCGCGAGCAGCAGGTGCACGGCGCAGAGCAGGCAGAGGCCCGCAAAGGTCGCGAAGGAATTGCGGTTCACGAATGTGCTCGTCAGTGAATCCGCATAGGACCATTTGCGATAGATCAGGATCCATTCATTGCCGCTGAGATAGACCACGAGACCGTAGAGCGCATAGGCGCAGCCAATAATTGCGACCGCATGGATACCGCGCCGCGCGCGATCCTCGTCGCGCGCGAGCTGCAGGGCGAGCCAGAAGGTCGCGGCATAGGTGAGAAGGTGCATGAGGCCGGTAACCGTCGCTTCGGGGTTGACCGAGATGCGTTGCGGCAGCTCGGTCCCGAGGAGACGGGATGCCTCCGCCCAGATGGGATCCGCGAGAATGTTCGGAGCCGCCGGAACCCATTGCATGACGATCCACAGGCAGGCGAGCGCATAGAGCGCGGCCGGCCAGGCAATGCGCGAGAGGGGAACGGAGACGCGCAGGCGTCCGAAATGCGCAAGGCCGCCCCAGAGCGCGAGCAGAAGGCCGGCGGCAAGCGCCAGAAGTGCGGCGGGCAGAGGGCGGTTGCTGCCGAGGGGGAGCGGCGCGAGCGCCACCACGAGGATGAGAGTGCGGAAGAGCCACTCTTCCGCGCCGCGCGGACGGACCTGCACGGAGCTCTGTCCGAGCTCTCCGGCGGTTGCGGGCCCTGTGCTGCTGCCGCTCATGTCCCCCTCATTCCCCTCACATGCTCATGTGGTTCATCGCGCGCCCACGCGACATGGGGCCGGATGTTAGTTGAGAGAGCGCCCGCCTGCCAGCCGACGGAGCTCGCGCGGCGATCATCGAACGGCGTTCAATAAAACGCGCTTCGTCCGAACTTCCCCTGCCATCCCGCGAGGATGCCGCGCATGACCGCGATGGCTGGTTTGAG
>NZ_DAOKYX010000036.1:3736-26097 GCF_035325945.1 Parvibaculum sp. | reverse complement strand
CTTCTTGCCCCGGTATTTGGTCGCGCGCGTGCCGGGTTTGCCGCTTGATGAGCGGCCTTTGACGGGTACGGAGGATGCGACTTTCTCCTCGATGGCGGACTGGCGGGCGAGAGGATCGTCGGCGACAGCGAGTTCGGTCGCTTCAAGCCGCTTGATCTCGTCGCGCAGCCGCGCGGCCGTTTCGAATTCGAGGTCGGCGGCGGCCTCCTTCATGCGCTTTTCGAGTTCGGCGATATGGGCGCGCAGATTGTGGCCGATGAAGGGCTCGTCCGCCTCGCCCGTATCGACGCGCACATGGTCGCGCTCGTAAACGCTTTCTAGAATGTCGCCGATGTTCTTGCGCACGCTTTCCGGCGTGATGCCATTCGCCTCGTTATAGGCCATCTGCTTTTCGCGGCGGCGGTTCGTCTCCGCTATGGCGCGCTCCATCGAGCCGGTGACATTGTCGGCGTAGAGGATGACGCGCCCGTCGACGTTGCGCGCCGCGCGGCCGATGGTCTGGATGAGCGATGTTTCCGAACGCAGGAAGCCTTCCTTGTCGGCGTCGAGAATGGCGACGAGCGCACATTCGGGAATGTCGAGACCCTCGCGCAGAAGGTTGATGCCGATGAGCACATCGAAGGCGCCGAGGCGCAGGTCGCGCAGGATCTCGATGCGCTCCAGCGTGTCGATGTCGGAATGCATGTAGCGCACGCGGATGCCCTGCTCGTGCATGTATTCGGTCAGATCCTCGGCCATGCGCTTCGTCAGCGTCGTGACGAGCACGCGCTGGCCCTTCGCGGCCACGTCGCGGCATTCGGCGACGAGGTCGTCAACCTGCTGCGCCACGGGGCGGATGATGGTCGGCGGGTCGATGAGGCCCGTCGGGCGGATGACCTGCTCGACGAAGACGCCGCCCGATTGCTCGAGTTCCCATGGGCCCGGCGTCGCCGAGACATAGACCGATTGCGGCCGCATGGCGTTCCACTCCTCGAAGCGGAGCGGGCGGTTGTCCACGCAGGAAGGCAGCCGGAAGCCATATTCCGCGAGCGTCGATTTGCGCCGGTAGTCGCCGCGGAACATGCCGCCGATCTGCGGAATGGTGACATGGCTCTCATCGGCGAAAACGAGCGCGTTGTCCGGCAGATACTCGAACAGGGTGGGTGGCGGCTCGCCGGGCTTGCGGCCGGTGAGGTAGCGCGAATAGTTCTCGATGCCGGCGCAGCTTCCGGTCGCCTCCATCATCTCGATGTCGAATTGCGTGCGCTGCTCGAGGCGCTGGGCTTCGAGAAGCTTGCCGAAGCCCTTGAGTTCCTGAAGCCGCACCTGAAGATCCTTCTGGATCTCCTCGATCGCCTGGCTGAGCGCGGGGCGCGGCGTCACATAGTGCGAATTGGCGTAGAGCTTCACGCTTTCGAGGCGGTCGGTCTTGGCGCCGGTCAGCGGATCGAATTCCGCGATCTCCTCCACCTCGTCGCCGAAAAGCGTGAAGCGCCAGGCGCGGTCTTCATAGTGGGCCGGGAAGACGTCGATCGTGTCGCCGCGCACGCGGAAGGTGCCGCGGCCGAAGGCGGCGTCGTTGCGCTTGTACTGGAGCGCGACGAGGTCGGCGAGGAACTGGCGGCGGTCGAGCCGCTCGCCCGTCTTCACCGCAAAGGTCATGGCCGAATAGGTTTCGACCGAGCCGATGCCGTAGATGCAGGAAACCGAGGCGACGATGATGACGTCGTCGCGCTCGAGCAGCGCGCGCGTCGCCGAATGGCGCATGCGGTCGATCTGCTCGTTGATCGAGCTTTCCTTCTCGATATAGGTGTCGGTGCGCGGGACGTAGGCTTCCGGCTGGTAGTAGTCGTAATAGGAGACGAAATACTCGACCGCGTTCTCCGGGAAGAAGCTCTTGAACTCGCCATAGAGCTGGGCGGCGAGTGTCTTGTTCGGCGCGAGGATGAGGGCGGGGCGCTGCGTGCGCGCGATCACCTGCGCCATGGTGTAGGTCTTGCCGGAGCCGGTGACGCCGAGCAGCACCTGATCGCGCTCGCCTTTTTCCACGCCCTCGACAAGCTCGGCGATGGCCGTAGGCTGATCGCCGGCGGGCTGATACTCAGAGACGAGTTTGAAGCGCTGTCCGCCTTCCGATTTTTCCGGGCGTTCCGGGCGGTGCGGCGCAAAGAGCGGCCAGTGCTCGGGGTCGCCCTTGAGCGCGCCTGCCCATTGGTCGCGATCAGCAATGCCTGTCGCGGGCACGAAGCTCGCGCCCGGCGCTTCGGAGAAGCCCGATACCTCCCGCGACGAAAGCGGCCTTTCCGCGCCGCGTCCGAATGATTTGATGGTCTTGCGTGCCATGCCGCCAATATGGCCTTACCGCGCGATCAGGAAAAGGGTCACTTCGGTCCGCTGCCGAGCGGATTTGTCCGGTAGCGGGCGGCGAGGAGCGGGCCCACCTGCACGATGATCGCCGCGGCGAGCACGAAGCCGCCCCCGATCCAGCCGAGCAGGTCGAGACGTTCGCCGAGCAGCAGGGCGCCGAAAAGCGCGGCGAAAAGGCTCTCCATGGAGAGAAGAATGGCGCTGTCGGCGGGCGGCGTGTGGCCTTGCGCGATGGATTGCAGGGTGAAGGCGAGGCCGCCCGAGACGATGCCCGTATAGGCGATTTCGCGCCAGGCGGCGGCAAGCCCGGCAAGGCTCGGATTTTCAAAGGCGAGACCGAGCGTGAGCCCCAGCAGCGCGGCGATGGCGAATTGGCCGAGCGCCGTCGCGAAGGGGCGGCGGAGATCGAAGGCGAGGCGACCGAGGGCGAGGATCTGCACCGCCCAGAAGACGGCCCCGGCGATGACGAGCCAGTCGCCCGAATTGAGCCCGTCGATCCTGCCACCGCCGAGCAGGAATGTTCCGGCGAGCGACAGGAGCGCGGCCGGCCAGATCGCGCCCGGAAGCCGGTGGCGAAGGGCGAGGGCGCCGATCGCCGGGACGAGGACGACATAGATTGCGGTCAGGAAACCCGCATTGGTGACGCTCGTGCTGAGAAGGGCGATCTGCTGAAGACTGGCGGCCAGAAAGAAGACGACGCCGATGCCGAGAAGGCCGAGGCGGCGGCGGGCTGGAATTTCAGGCGCGGCGGCGGCCTCGCGGAGTGCGAAGGGCAGAACCGCCAGTGAGGCGAGCAGGAAGCGCGCGCCGATGAAGGTGAACGGCCCCACATGCGCCATGGCGGTTGCCTGGCCGACAAAGGCGAGCCCCCAGATCAGGGCGGCAAGCAGAAGGAGTATGTCGGCCGTGCCGCGTGTCATGGACGTTTCTGGGAGGGGTGGGAGCGGCGAATATGGCCCGGCCACCGCAGTTTTGCCATAGGCCCGCCGCAATAAGGCTCAAATCGGGTCCCAGATTACGGAAACGCGGCGACAAGCCCCGCGGATTCCGCATGACGCACGAGCACTGGGGTTTCGTGCATGGCGCCTTCCCGCCGCGCTTTTTCGGCGGAAGGGGGGGCGGCGCCCGACCTCCGGCGTGATAGATTGAAACGGAGTTCGGTTCGGGGCTCCTGGATGGGCCGCCGATGTCGACCGGGTGATCATGGCGAACAAGCCGATCTTTTTCGACGCAACGGGGCGCCGCGCGGCGCATGTCTCCTTCATTGGATGGGCGGTGGCGATCGCCAGCACGCTCATCGGGATCGCCTTTCTCGCCAGCCTCCTTGCCGTGCCGCATTTCGAGAGCCTGAAGCTCCCCGGCCAGTTGAGCGCCGTACCGACCGCCGAGCTTGAAAACAAGGCCACATCGCCCGGCCTTCTCCGCTCGGCGGCAAGGCTTGCCGAGGAAGCTCGCGCCCGGCGCGAGAAACTCGCGCGCGAGCGGCAGCACCGGGCCGAACATGGTCCGCACAGAAATCTCATCGCCGGAATCCTGAAGCCGCAGGAAGGCCGCCCGCTTTCGATCGCCTTTTATCCGAGCTGGGGCTCGACGAATTTCGCATCGCTTCAGCGTGCGCTGCCGCATCTCGACTGGGTGATGCCCACATGGCTCAATCTTCAGGGGCCCGATCTCGCGCTCAACAAGGCGTTCGACGCCAAGGTCGATAATTACATCCGGGACAATAAGCCGGGTGTCGCCATTCTGCCGACCCTTCAGAACGCGAGTCAGGGAAAGTGGGACGGTCCCGGCCTTGCGCGCCTCCTTGCCGATCCCGCGCGGCGGCAGGCGCTCGTGGAGGATGTCGCAGGCTTCATCGGCGACAACAAGCTGCAGGGCGTGGTGGTGGATTTCGAAGACCTGCCCGTGCCGGCGCGGCGGAACCTTCTGCGCTTTCTGGAGGAGCTTGAAACCGCCTTCGAGCCGCATGGCTGGGTGGTCGCCATCGCAACGCCGGTCGGCGACGACACCTGGCCTTTCGCCGAGATCGCGAAGATCGTCGATTACACCGTGCTCATGGCCTATGACGAACATTGGGTGACGAGCGAGCCGGGCAGCATTGCGAGCCAGAGCTGGTTCGAGGGCGTCATCGACAAGCGCATGAAGCTGCTCGATCCCGAGCGCACCATCATTGCCATCGGCAGCTATGCCTATGACTGGAACGGGGGCACGGTCGACAGTCTTTCGTTTCAGGACGCCGTGCTCGCCGCGCATGACTCCGGTGCCAATGTCGAATTCGACGACGCCACCAACAATCCGCACTTCTCCTATATTGAGGACAATTCCGTCCGCCACGATGTCTGGTTCCTCGACGCGGTCACGGCCTTCAATCAGATCCATTCAGCCGACCCCTACGAGCCCGCGGGCTATGCCGTCTGGCGCATCGGCGCGGAGGACCCGACGATCTGGTCCGTCATGGGCAGGCCCTACAACTCGGCCGCGCCGGCCGAGCTTGCCGAAATCCCCATCATCAACGACATCGATTTTGAAGGGCAGGGCGAGTTTCTGAGCGTGGCGGCCGAGCCCACGACCGGCGCGCGCAAATTCGAGATCGACGCCAAGACCGGCGACATCAATGACGAGGTCTATACGAAGCTGCCGACGACCTATGTCATCAAGCAGTTCGGCGGCGCGCCGAAGAAGGTCGCGCTCACATTCGACGACGGCCCCGACCCCGAATGGACCCCGCAGATCCTCGACATATTGAAGGAGAAGCACGTCCCCGCGACCTTCTTCATCATCGGCAGCAATGCGGAATCCAATCCCGGGCTCGTGAAGCGCATTCTCGCCGAGGGCCATGAGGTCGGAAGCCACACCTTCACGCATCCGAATCTTTCCATCACGCCCGAACAGGCCGTGAAGCTCGAACTCAACGCGACGCAGCGTCTCTTCGAAGCGCTGACCGGCCGTTCGCTGCGCCTTTTCCGCCCGCCCTATCTCGGCGATGCCGAGCCGACGGATTACGAGGAAATCGTGCCGGTCAAGATCGCGCAGGACATGGGCTATGTGACCGTGGGCGAACATGTCGATCCGCTCGACTGGGAGATGCCGGGCGCGGAAAAGATCGTCCAGAGCACGGTCGATCAGATCGAAACCGCCAAGCCCGATGTGCCGACCAATATCGTGCTGCTGCATGATGCGGGCGGCGACCGCTCGCAGACGGTCGAGGCGCTGCCCCTCATCATCGACGAGCTTCGCGCCAGGGGATATGAGTTCGTGCCCGCTTCGGCGCTGGTGCCGCTCACCAGTGAGGAAGCGATGCCGCCCCTGCCGCCGACACTGGCGCTGCTCACCGATCGCGCGGTGTTCATGACGCTCTCGACGCTCGGCCACGTTCTCTACTGGTGCTTCTTCATCGCCATCTGGCTCGGCATCGGCAGGCTTCTGCTGCTTGTGGGCCTGAGCCTGTGGCGGCGCCGGATGGAGCTGCGGACGCCGGAGCCGCCCGTGGCGGCGACGGGCGAGCGCGTCTCCGTCATCGTGCCTGCCTATAACGAAGAGAATGTCATCGTCTCGACGGTGAAGGGCATTCTCACCAGCGACTATCGGAACCTCGAGGTCATCGTCGTCAATGACGGCTCGAAGGACGACACGCTCGGCGTTCTCACTTCAAATTTCGCAAGCGATCCTCGCGTCGAGATCGTCGACATTCCGAATGGCGGCAAGGCGAACGCGCTCAATGTGGGTATCGCCAAGGCGACGGGCGCCGTCATCGTCGCGCTCGATGCCGATACGCAATTCGAGCGCGACACGATTTCGCGCCTCGTGCGCTGGTTCGGCGACAAGAGCATCGGTGCGGTCGCGGGCAATGCCAAGGTCGGCAACCGCATCAACATGATCACGCGCTGGCAGGCGCTCGAATATATCGCCGCGCAGAACCTCGAGCGGCGCGCGCTCGCCGCGCTCGATACGCTCACCGTCGTGCCCGGCGCCGTCGGCGCCTGGCGCAAGTCGGTGCTCGAGGAGCTTGGCGGCTTTCGCGGCGACACGCTGGCGGAAGATCAGGACCTCACCATCCATCTCCAGAAGGCGGGGCACCGCGTCGTCTTCGACAGCAGCGCCATCGCATGGACGGAGGCGCCCGCCACTTTCGGCGATCTCGCCAAGCAGCGTTTCCGCTGGTCCTACGGCACGCTGCAATGCCTGTGGAAGTACCGCTCTCTCACCTTCAATCCGCGCTATGGCGCGCTCGGCATGGTCGCGCTGCCGCAGGTCTGGCTCTTCCAGATCGCGCTCACGGCGCTGGCGCCGCTCGCCGATCTTCTGCTCGTCTGGCAGCTCATCGGCCAGTGGATCGCCTGGGCGCAGCATGGGGCGGAGTTCCGCAATGCCGATCTCAAGCTCGTCGCCATCTACTACTGCGTCTTCGTGCTGGTCGATCTTGCGGCGGCGATCTTCGGCTTCATGCTCGAACGGCGCGAACAATGGAGCCTGCTCTGGTGGCTCGTGCTGCAACGCTTCGGCTATCGCCAGCTCATGTATTCGGTGGTGGTGCGCTCGATCGTGACGGCGCTGAAAGGGCCCTTTGTCGGCTGGGGCAAGCTCGAGCGCATGGGCACCGTGGCGCTCGATCAGACGAAGAACGCAAGGTGAGGCGGGCGGGGCATTGAAAAACCCCGCCCTCGCCCGGCTTCTTCAGTCCTTGTAGTTCGCGGCGCGCTTTTCGAGGTTCGACATGATCGCCTCGATCTGGTTGGGGCTGCCGATGAGGCGGTCCTGCTCCACGGATTCCGCGATGAGGCCCGCGACGGGCTCGGCCACGGGCGCGAGATTGAGAAGCCTCTTGGCGGCGCGGATCGCATCGGGGCTCTTGCCCGCGATTTCGCGCGCCGTCGCCAGCGCCTCCTCGCGGGGGTTCGCCGTCACGCGCGTCGCAAAGCCATACTGTCCCGCTTCCTCGCCGCTGAAGATGCGGCCCGTATAGGTCAGCTCACGGACAATGTCCTCGCGCACAAGGTGGCGCATGATCTGCGTGCCCGCCATGTCGGGAACGAGACCCCATTTGATCTCCATGATGGAGAGCCGGGTATCCGGCGCGACATAGCGCATGTCGGCGCCGAGCATGAGCTGGAAGCCGCCGCCGAAGGCCGTGCCGTGAACCGCCGCGATGACGGGCACGGGCAGTTCACGCCAGACCCAGACCGCGTGCTGCGGACGGTTGGCGATGCCATGGGTGCGCTTCTCGAGCCGTCCGATCATGCTGCTTTCGCTCTTGCTCTCCTCCTTCTCCTTGGGCGCGGCCATGCGGCCGAAATTGCCCATATCAAGGCCGGCGCAGAAGGCGCGGCCCTCGCCGGAAATGACCACAGCGCGCACGCCCTTTTCCTGCGAAAGCCTCTCGCCCGTCGAGATCAGCGCCTCGAACATGGCGTCGTCGAGCGCGTTCATCTTGTCCGCGCGGGTGAGGCGCACATCCGCCACGCCACCCTCGATGGAGAGGGAAATCCGTTCGCTCATCAAATCAGTCCTTCGGTTGCTTCGGTCTGGTGAAATTCTTTGGGCCGAGCCTAATGCGGAGATAGCGAAAGTGAAATCGCTTTTGCCGCGCGTGGGCCCGCCCGGCGGCACTTCCCATCGTCGCGCTTGTCTGCGATCCTCACTTGCCATGAACGCCGGACTTAGCCAGCCGCTCGCCACGGCGCGGGCACATTGGACGATCTATCTGCCGACGATGGTCGTCGCCATCGTCTGGGCGCTCGTCTATGGCTGGGCGAGGTTGCACGAGCCTCCCTTGAAGGGCCTCGGGGCGCTCGCGCTGGCGGTCGAGGTGCTGGCGGTGCCGCTCCTTCTTCTCTTCGCCGCCATTCGGGCGCGGGTTCTCTCGGTCGAGGTGAGGGCGCGCGGCGAGGGAGAGGGGCCGGCGGGCGGCCTCCGCGAACTTCTTTTGCGCCAGGGCTTCATCCATCGGCACGAGATGCGCGTCGGCGCCAATGAGATCGCCTTCATGCGCGTGCGCCGCTCGTTTCCGCAGCGTCTCTTTGGGGGCGGCGCGCTCGACATGAAGATGGTATCCGGCGACCGGCTCTGGATCGCCGATCTCGATACGCCCGACGACATTGTGAATGCGATCAGGGTTATGAGGCCACAGCCGGAAAAGCGCGGCGACCCCGGCACAATCCGGCTTCGCTGACGATCTGAGCGCCTGTGGCGGCTGTCAGGCCAGTTTCGCTTCCTGCGCCTCTTCCGCCGCGAAACAGGCCATATAGACGTTGAAGGCCTCGCGCGCCTGGTCGAGCGCGTCGGGCGGGATTCTGAATTCCGGATCGAACATCGCCGGCCAGACGAAGACTTCCCGGAGCATGCCGATGGCAAGCCGAGCGCCCAGGTTCGTGTCATGGGGCTTCAGAACGCCTCGCTCCACCATCAGGTCGAGATGCTTCTTGATGCCCCGATAACGCATCTCTACGACGCTCTTGAAGATCGTGCGCGCGATATCGGGCGAGGAGCGGGATTCCGCGATCACGATCCGCATGAGATCGTTGACATGGCCTTCCTGCTGGGCTTCCCAGTAGATGAGGAGGAGGTGGCTGAAAATCTCTTCCGGGGGTGCCTTTTCCAGCGTCAGCTCGTCGAGCTCCCGCACCGCATGAGCCGCGTTAATTGCAATGGTGGTGAAAAGCTCCTTCTTCGAACGGAAATATTTGTAGAGCGTCGCGGTCGAGACATCGGCGTCGCGGGCGATGTCGGCCATGGCGGCGCCGGTATACCCATGCTTCAGGAAGTGCGCGAGGGCGGCCTTCAGCACGTCGTCATGCTTCATGTCGGTCACGGAGCGTTGCGAGGCTTGTTCCAGTGTCATCCCGTCATTCCTTGTCCGGTGGTGTCGATGCCGTAGCGGGCAAGAAACACATTGGCGGCCATATCGATCTTCGCTTCGGTATCCTCCGGCAGTCTGAAGTCGGCATTGAAAAGCGCCGGCCAGACGAACAGCTCCTTGATCATTCCGCTTGCGAGCTTTGCTGAAAGCGTCGTGTCGTGCGGCCTGAGCAGGCCCTGATCGACGAGCTTGTCGATGACGTTCTGGAGGCTGCGGTGACGCCGCCCGACGATGAGATCCATCATCTCCCGCGCAAGCTCGGGATGCGACGGCACCTCGGCGATGATGATACGCATGAGGTCGTTCACATGGTTCTCGAACTGGGTGGCGAGATAGGCGCGTGAGAGGGTGAGGAAAGCGTCCCGCGGTGCTGTGTCCGGGTCGAGAAGGTGGGAATAGTCGCCGACCGACATGGCGGCATCCTTTGCCACGGCGGCGAAGAGTTCTTCCTTGGAATCGAAATGTTTATAGAGCGTGGCGGTGGACACATCCGCCATGTTCGCGATTTCGGCGACGGCAGCGCGGCTGAAACCATCTTTCAGGAAGGCGGCGCGGGCTGCCCTCAGGATGGAAGCGCGCTTCGATTCGCTGACTGATCTTCGATATTCTTCGAGGCCCAATGTGATGATTTCCTGTCGTTTCAGGAGGGGGAAGGCACGTCTGGTCGCAGCACGAATTGCACTTTCTATCTTCCGGCACCGTAGAGAGTGAGGAAGTCGCGAACGGTACGGTGCAGGATTTCATCCGTCTCGGGAGGAAGAGAGAAGTTCGCGTCGAAAAGCGCGGGCCAGATGAAATACTCCTTGATGGCGCCGCCGATGAGGCGCACGCCATATCTCGCATCATGGGGCTTCAGCCTGCCCTGTGCGATGAGCCCTTCAAGGATGCTTTCAAGTTCCCGGTAGCGGATCGTGATCAGGTTCTCATAGAGATCGCGGGCAAGGTCCGGCGCATGCGGCACCTCCGCGATGACGATACGTAAAAGAGCGTTGATCTTTCGGTCGAACTGGGTGTCGAGATAGCGGCGTATCACGCCGACGAGAAAATCCTCGACATCGATGCCTTCGGGAAGGTTGGCATATTCGCCGTCCCGGTAGCCATAGGCGTCTCTTACGACGGCGGCGAACAGGTCTTCCTTGGAGGCGAAGTGCTTGTAGAGCGTGGCCGTGGAAACGTCGGCGTTTCTCGCTATGTCCGCGACCGCGGTGCCGCTATAGCCATTGGCGAGAAAACTCTCCCGGCCGGCCTTGAGGATGGCCGCCCTTTTGGAGGCACTGACTGACTGCCGATAGTTTTCCAACATCACGTTCACTGCGCCCCTCCACACCGACACGAAAATCGACGTCGCTTACTTACGAAAGGGTATGGCGCCTGGATCAGATGATACTTGTAATTCGCCGCAGATAAATAAGGGCTACTACGATAAGTGAATATACTGATCGGAATGTAAGCAGTGATTGCAGTGTGTGATCAGAATGAGCGGAAAAGATGCATTTGTAAAGAATACTAACTGACTATCGGTCAGTTGTTGCGTCCGCGCCGAGATAAAGTCTGCGGGAACCTTGGGTTTTGTGACGTCTAGTTTTGGGCGTGCGAGGATTCGGCAGTATGCGGAGCTTGGTCCCGCGCCTCTTTTTCATGCAGGGAAAGCGCGTTTTCTAGGCGTTGTGCCGCTTTCTTGATCATCGGTTCCGGTATGGCGGCGAAGCCGAGATGCAAGCCCTGCCGCTTTTTTGCGCCGATGTAATAAGCCGAGAGCGGCGTGGTGATGACATCCGCATGTGCCGCCGCGGCCGAGGCGGCGGTGTCTTTGCCTGCGCCGGTCAGCCAGGCCGCGACCTGCATGCCCCCTTCGCTCGGCGCCGTTGTCAAAAATCCTGACAATTCGCCTTCCAGTCTGGCGGCGAGGCAGGCGCGCCGTTCTGCATAGATGCCGAGCATGCGTCTTACATGCGTGCCGAAATGCCCGCCATTCATGAAATCGGCAAGCGCGGCCTGTATCGCGGCAGGCGGTATATGGCCGCTCGAGCGGATGGCCGCCCGGAAGGGATCGACGAGCCTGTCGGGCACGATGAGATAGCCGAGCTTCAGCGCCGGGAAGAGCGTCTTGGCGAAGGTGCCCATATAGAGGGTGCGATGCGCGCGATCGAGGCCTTGCAGGCACGCGATGGGGCGGCCGGTATAGCGGTATTCGGAATCGTAATCGTCCTCGACGATCCAGGCGCCGGCGCGTTTCGCGGCGTCGAGAAGAGCAAGCCGCCTTTGCAGCGTGAGCGTGACGCCGAGCGGGAACTGATGCGAGGGCGTGACATAGATGAGCCGGGGGTTCGGTTCCAGGGCGAGGCCCGCCTCGACGTCGAGACCTTCGTGATCGACCGGCACGGGGATGAGGTCGGCCCCCGCCCCGAGAAATGCGCCCCGCGCGCCGATATATCCGGGTTCCTCGATCCATACCCGGTCGCCGGGATCGAGCGCCATGCGGGCCACGAGATCGAGCGCCGCCTGCGCGCCCGTGGTCACGATTACGTGATCGGGGGTGCAGATCGCGCCGCGCGCCGCTCCGGCATGGGCGGCGATGGCCTCGCGCAGGGGCAGAAAGCCCTCGACGGTTTCATATCCGAAGATGCTGCCGTTCCTGTCCCGGGCGCGGCGCGCGAGAAGTCGGCCCCAGAGCGCGAACGGAAAATGCTCGATCGAGGGGAGGCCGTGCTGGAAGGCGCGGCCCTGACCGCGTTCATAGCGCGACACGGGACGGTGGATGAGGGAAAGCGTCTGACCGCGGCGGGAGAGGGAGATGGGCGTGGCGTCCTCTCCGGCGTCCGCGCTTCGGGGAGGCGAGGCCGCTTCGAGCAGGCGCTCGGGAAGGAGAGACGCGATCCGGGTTCCCGAGCCGATGCGCCCTTCGAGATAGCCTTCCGCCGCCAGTTGTTCATAGGCCGCGAGCACCGTGTTTCGGCCAATGGCGAGATCGGCCGCAAGCGCTCTCGATGAGGGTAGGCGCGCCCCGGCGCCGAGCCGGCCATCGAGGATCGCTTCGCGCAGCGTCTCATAAAGCTGCCGGTAGAGTGGCGGGCCGGCCTCCGGGTCGAGAGAGATGGTGCCGATAGGCAATGAGGGGCGCGGCATTCGGCAGGTCCTTCGCTCATCAAATTGGCTCTTACAATATAAATCAAATGGACCTTTTAAGGGAACCATTCTTGCGATCAACTTCGCGGCGAGGACGGGCGCATCCGCCCTCTCAAGGAAAGGTTCCGATCGTGAGCGTGTTCGAGACTTCGGCAGTCCACAGGGTGAAGCAGGTGGCGCAGCGCGCCGCCTATGACCGCGAGACTGCGCATCGCATTCTCGATGCGGGTTACGTGGCGCATGTGGCCTTCACGGTGGAGGCCGGGCCCGTCGTCATTCCGATGGCTTATGTCCGCATGGGCGACAGCGTGCTGCTGCACGGCTCCCGCAAAAGCCGGATCATGCGGACGCTCGCGGCCGGGGCGCCGCTCTGCCTGACGGTCACGCTGCTCGACGGGCTGGTGCTTGCGCGCTCCGCCTTCCATCACTCCATGAACTATCGCTCGGTCATCGTGCATGGACGGGCAGAGCCCGTTCCGCCGCAGGAAAAGCCGGAAGCCCTCGATCGTTTCGTCGAGCGCATTGCTGCGGGCCGATCGAAGGAAGCGCGCCCGCCCAACAAGCAGGAGCTGAAGGCGACGGAGGTGCTGCGCGTGCCGCTCATCGAGGTCGTGGCCAAGGTGAGGCAGGGCGGACCCAACGACGACCCCGAGGACATGGCGCTGCCTGTCTGGGCGGGCGTCGTGCCGGTCGAGACGCGGCTCGGCGAGCCCGTCGAATGGCGCGAGGAGAGCGTCCTCTGAACCTGGCGGTGACGACAATCCGCGCTCCCGCGCTCGATGTGCCGGAGCGCCACGGGGCCTGAAAAACCGAATCTTTTCAGCCGCCCCCTGTTGCGCCGCAAGGGAAGGCAGCTTAGGTTTGCGCCGCTTTTCCGGGGAGCCCGGAAAGGCATGTTTTGTCGCGCGCGGGGCGCGGAAACCCGCCCGGCGCCCAATCTCCCGGAGTGACGATCATGGCCTTCCTTTCGGACTCGCTGAAGCGCATCAAGCCGTCGGCAACCATTGCCGCGACCCAGAAAGCGCGCGATCTGAAAGCGCAGGGCGTCGATGTCATCGGCCTCGGCGCGGGCGAGCCCGATTTCGACACGCCGGAGAACATCAAGGCGGCGGCCATCGCGGCGATCGAGCGAGGCGAAACGAAGTATACCGCCGTCGACGGCATCCCGGAGCTGAAGCAGGCCATCGCCGCGAAGTTCAAGCGCGAGAACGGGCTCGACTACACGCCGGCCCAGTGCTTCGTCGCGCCGGGCGGCAAGCCGATCATCTTCAACGCCATGGCGGCGACGCTGAACCCGGGCGACGAGGTCGTCATTCCCGCGCCCTATTGGGTCTCCTATCCCGATATCGTGGAACTGCTCGGCGGCAAGCCCGTTTTCGTCAGGGCCGGCATGGAGACGAATTTCAAGCTCCAGCCCGAGGCGCTGGAAAAGGCGATCACGCCGAAGACCAAGTGGTTCATCTTCAACTCGCCGTCGAACCCGACCGGCGCGGCCTATACGCATGACGAGCTGAAGAAGCTCACGGATGTTCTGCTTCGTCATCCGCATGTCTGGATCCTGTCGGACGACATGTATGAGCACCTGTCCTATGACGGCTTCAAGTTCGTGACGCCGGCGCAGGTCGAGCCGAAGCTTTATGACCGCACACTGACGATGAACGGCGTGTCGAAGGCTTATGCCATGACTGGCTGGCGTATTGGCTATTGCGCGGGTCCGATCGAACTCATCAAGGCGATGACGACCATTCAGAGCCAGTCGACCTCGAACCCGACTTCGATCAGCCAGTGGGCCGCGGTTGAGGCGTTGAACGGCACGCAGCACTTCATTCCCGAGCGGGCAGAGAGCTTCAAGGCGCGGCGCGACCTCGTCGTCTCCATGCTCAATCAGGCCAAGGGCATCAAATGCCCGACGCCTGAAGGCGCGTTCTATGTCTATCCCTCCTGCGAGGGTTGCATCGGCAAGACGACGCCGAAGGGCCGCGTCATCAAGACCGATCAGGACTTCGTCGAGGCGCTGCTGGAGGAAGAGGGCGTCGCCGTCGTGCATGGCGAGGCTTTCGGCCTGTCGCCTTTCTTCCGCATTTCCTATGCGACCTCGACCGAGGCGCTGACCAAGGCTTGCGAGCGCATCCAGCGCTTCTGCGCCAGCCTGCGCTGACGCTCGGCTCACGACAGACACGGCATCGCCGGCTTCCTTCGGGAGCCGGCGATTTTTGTCCGCCGCATACGGAAAGATTAGGGCGATAACTTAGAGTGATTATAACTCGTATTGTAATGCGGCGTGCGCGCGTTATAATTGGTTGTCCAACATCAAGGAGGCTCGACCATGCAGATCGATATCGGCATTCCGGAGAAGGACAGGGCGAAGATCGCTGACGGGTTGTCGCGGCTGCTCGCGGACACCTACACGCTCTATCACAAGACCCATTACTATCACTGGAACGTGACCGGCCCGATGTTCAACACGCTGCATCTCATGTTCGAGACGCAGTACAACGAACTGTGGCTCGCGATCGATCTCGTTGCCGAGCGCATCCGCTCGCTCGGCTTCCCGGCGCCGGGCGGCTACAAGGCCTATGCGAAGCTGACGAGGATCGAGGAAGACGAGGGCGTGCCCGCCGCGGAGGACATGATCCGCAATCTCGTGAAGGGACACGAAACGGTGACGCGCACGGCGCGCGAAATCTTCCCCCTTGCCGATGCCGCGAATGACGAGCCGACGGCCGATCTCCTCACGCAGCGCATGGAAGCCAGCGAAAAGACCGCATGGATGCTGCGCTCCATGCTCGCCTGACGGGCGGAACGATATCGAACGAAAAACGCCGCGAAGGTAACTTCGCGGCGTTTTGTTTGCTCGGTGCCGGGAACTATTCGGCCGCTTCGGCGCGGGACTCTTGTGCGGCGAGGAAGCGCTCGGCTTCGAGCGCCGCCATGCAGCCCATGCCGGCCGCCGTCACCGCCTGCCTGTAGACATCGTCCGCCACGTCGCCCGCCGCGAAGACGCCCGGAACATTCGTCGCCGCCGTGCCGGGCACCGTCTTCAGGTAGTTGCCGGGCTTCATGTCGAGCTGGCCGACGAAAAGCTCCGTCTGCGGAGCATGGCCGATGGCGACGAAGACTCCGTGAGCGGGAACGATGCGTGTCTCGCCCGTCTTGACGTTGGTGATCTTCGCGCCGGTGACGCCGAGCGGGTCTTCGGTGCCGACGATTTCGTCGATGACGGAATCCCAGATCACCTCGATCTTCGGATTGCGGAACAGGCGCTCCTGCATGATCTTCTCGGCGCGGAATTCGCCGCGGCGGTGTATGACCGTCACCTTGGAGGCGAAATTGGTGAGGAAGATCGCTTCCTCGACGGCGGTGTTGCCGCCGCCGACGACGATCACTTCCTTGCCGCGATAGAAGAAGCCGTCGCAGGTGGCGCAGGCCGATACGCCGAAGCCCTGGAACTTCTGCTCGGAGGGCAGGCCGAGCCACTTCGCCTGCGCGCCGGTGGCGATGATGAGGGCGTCGGCCGTATAGACCGTGCCGCTGTCGCCGGTGAGGCGGAAGGGACGCCGCGAGAGGTCCGCATTCACGATCGTATCGGCGACGATGTCGGTGCCCATGTGGCGCGCCTGCGCCTCCATCTGCTCCATGAGCCATGGGCCCTGGATGGCCTCGGCGAAGCCCGGATAGTTCTCCACATCGGTCGTGATGGTGAGCTGGCCTCCCGGCTGGATGCCCTGAATGATCGTCGGTTCGAGCATGGCGCGCGCGGCATAGATCGCGGCCGTGTAGCCGGCCGCGCCGGCGCCGATGATGAGGACCTTGGAGTGCTTCGTTTCGGACATGATGGTTCCGTTGCTTCGGAGGAGGGCCGCCCCACTATATAGGGGCAGGGCGGCCCGGCCAAAAGTGACAGGTTGCTTAAGGCTCGAGGCTCAGAGCGCTTCCGCGTGGGCGCCGAGATATTCGGCGACGCCCTTCGGGTCGGCCTTCATGCCCTCCGCGCCCTTCTGCCAGCCGGCGGGGCAGACCTCGCCATTCTCCTCGTGGAACTGGAGAGCGTCGACCATGCGCAGCGCTTCGTCGGCGTTGCGGCCGAGCGGCAGGTCGTTCACGAGCTGGTGACGGACGATGCCCTCGCGGTCGATGAGGAAAGTGCCGCGTAGCGCCACGCCGGCCGCTTCGATCAGCACGTCATAGTCGCGCGCGATCTGCTTCGTCAGGTCGGCGACCATGGGGAACTGCACCGGACCGAGGCCGCCATCCTTGGGCGCCGTGTTGCGCCAGGCATTGTGCGTGTACTGGCTGTCGACGCTCACCGCCACGACCTTCACGTTGCGCTCCTTGAACTGGGGTACGCGGTTCGAATAGGCGAGGATCTCGGACGGGCAGACGAAGGTGAAATCGAGCGGATAGAAGAAGATGAGCCCGTAGCTGCCGGCGAGATGGGACTTCAGGTTGAAATCCTCGACGATTTCGCCGTCGGCGAGGACGGCGGCGGCGGTGAAGTCCGGGGCGGGTTTGCCGACGAGAACGCTCATTGCATTTGCTCCTGATACTTGTGACTATCTTTGGAATGGCTCCAAACTATAATTTGCTAGTTAGAGGCATTACAAAGAGATTTCAAGGGCAAAAATGCTGCAACCGCGAAAAAAAGGGGCGGAATGTCGCGGACGCCGATGGCGGCGGGAGCGGCTGAGTGGTCAGGCCGAGCGCCAGCGGCGCAGAAGGGGCACGCGCCGCTCGATCGTTTCGGCGAGCGCCGCATCATTCGTCAGCACTACGCAGCCGCGCCGCGCGCCGGTCTCCCAGCGCGCCTTCGTCACCGGAAAGAAGATATGCGCGGGCATCGCGGCGCCATTCGCCGTGAAATAGTCGAGCGTCAGCGCCTTGCCGGGGCCGTAATCGTCGAAGCCATAGTCGGGATCGTCGGGGACCTGAAAATCGTCCACCACCATGATCGGGTGGCTGAAGTGCTCGCAGATGATCTCATATTCGTCGCGCAGCGGCAGATAATCGTACCAATGCGCATCGAGATAGAAGAGCGTCGGCTTTTCGAGCCCGTCCTTCGCCGCGACGATCTCTTTCAGGAGATCGACTGAATTCTTCCTGTGTATCTGCACATTGGGCAGATTCCGGACGCGCAGGCGCGAGAATTCCGCATAGCGCTCGACGGCCTCGGCCGAAAGAACGGGCAGGCCGAAGCGGCCGAACCATTCGGTCGTGGTGCCGCGATAGGTCCCCGTTTCGATGATGCGCTCTATGCCGCAATATTCGAGCAGCCCACGAACGATCTCGGCGCGTGCCGTCTGGCCGTTCATGGCGCCGCCATTGTAGGGATAGAAGAACTTCCGGTGATGGGTGAGATGGTCGATGCGCGCCGCGAGTTTCGGGGGCAGGAGCTTCGCGAGGCTGTTGGCGAGAGATTTCATTCGTCGTTTGTCTGGTTGGGTGCCGCTGCCCGCCCGTTGGAGCGCCGCGAAACCGGTTGTGTCGGAAGTGTCAGCGGAACATCAGAACCCGAACATGTGATCGAGGCAGAAGCTCTTCGTGCCGTTGAGAAGGCCATGAAAGCCGAAGAGGCGGCAGGTCGTGTCGCGGACGATCACATAGCCCGCGCCGCCCATGCTTTCGATTTCGTCCTTGCCGAACATTTCGGACAGGCGCCAGAAACGCGAGCCTCCACAGGGGATTTCGATGTGCTTTTCGGCCACCGGCTTTCCCTCCGCATCGTGCAGGATGAGGAGGGTCGAGCTTTTCTCGTGCCAGGGCGTCGAGGCGGGGTAGATCAGGTGACACATTGTGTCGAGCCCGTTCGCCGCGCCGTTCGTCGCTCCGCCTTGGCCGAGGCGCAGGAAGAGGCGCGTCGTCAGTCCCGGCGGCTTGTTCGTATAGGATTGCGGCTCGTCCTTGTAGATGACGGCGGTGTTGTAGATATGCGCGCCGAAGATCGTCTCGGCGCGATGTCCGCTCGCCTTCTGCTCGAAGCGTCCAAGTGCATGGAGCCAGCCGTCGCCGTCGCCGCCATCGCGGAAGTCGTAGAGAAACTCGACATGGCCGTAGCCGGAGGGGAGCGAGAGCGACGCCTCGCCGATCCAGCTTTCGATGTCGAGCTCGACGCTTTCGCGCCGCGGGATGCGGCCGAGGAAGCGCGAGGCGACGGGCTTGCCCGAGGCGTCGATGAGTTCGGCGCGGATCGGCAGTTCGTGCTGCTCCGTCGCCATGGGCGTCGGCAGCATGACGGTCGAGAACTCGCCGCGCGGCAGAACGGGCAACGGCATGATGTAGCCCTTGCCCATCACCTTGCCGAGCGTGCGGATCTCGGGATTTGGTTTCAGATCCGTGCGTTCGACATTGGCATGCGCGATGCGGCGCTGTCCGCCCTCGCGCCGGACCTCATAGCGCGGGCGCACGAAATAGCGGCCGGCGACGATCTCCACCTGATCCGGCCATCTGGCCTGGGGGAGAAGATCGTTGACCGCGATCGCCCGCGTCGCGAAGGGCGCGATCTCCTCCTCGAACCAGGACACATCCTGAGCGCCCATGATGTTGAGGCCGATGGAGCGCGGCGGAATGGACATGGGATGCGAATTCTGGATGAAGAGCGTGACGCGCTCATCATCCTCGCCCGCCGGCATGCCCGCGTAATAATCGGCGGGCCAGGCATTGGCGTCGTGGCTGCAGGAGAGCGCGCGGCCATCCTCGCCATACATGTCGAGCGCATATTTGACGACGTCATGGCCCTTGATGCGGATCGCATGGATGAAGAGTGAGCCGGTGAAGTCGTCGAGACCGAAGCGATGGCGCACCTCGGCGCTGTCGATGGCGAAGGGTGCGCCGGGGGCCGGCAGCGTCTCGCGCCATTCGGCAAGCTGCGAGCCGTCTTCTCCGAAAAGGCAGAGCCAGAGTTCGGGATTCTCCGCGCCATGCAGCGACCAGTAATTCGCGCTCGCGACGCGGGTGTGGATGCCGTCCGCGCCGTTCGCGCCCCTGATCTCGCGCATGAGTGCGAAATTCGTCGCGAAGTTCAGAGGATCGAGATAGTTGGCGCGATTGGTGAGCATGTCGTCGGGCAGACGCATCTCATCGAGCGAGGCGATGCGCGCGCCCTTCGGCATGAGATGCCGCATGGAGGCGAGCGCCTTGTCGGCGTCGAAGAGAAGGACGAGTACGGCGCTCGCCTTCGACTGCGCGAGTTGGCTCACCGGCCGCGCTTCGTGCCCGTTGAAGGTGTCGCCGAGATCCTCGACGCGCTGCACGTAATAGCCCTCGATATCGAGGCGCGAGAGATCGTAATAGGCGTGGAAATTGCCGACCGCCTGCGTCGGGTCGTAGATGGCGACTGGCCCGGCCTTGGCGAGATCCTCGATCAGCGCGTGACCGAGCGGAGCGGAAAGCGGATGGCCGAGCGCCTTGAAGAGCGTTGCGCCGCCTGCATTGTTGCCCGGCCGCCAGCCACGCGCGAGGTCGGCATTCTTGAAGGTTTCGATCTGGAGCGCCATATGGGCGGGTTCCGTCAGGATGCACGCGCGGCGACGCCGCCGAACGGGTTGAGCCGCTTCAGGAACATGGTGAAGCGGTGGCGCTTCTGCTCGCGCTCGACAACCGCTTCGTCGCGCACCCAGTTCATCTGGATGGCGCGCCGCGGCCCCTCGAAGGGTTCGTGGCCATGCCAGGAATTGTCGGAGCGGCGGAAGACGAGAAGCGTGCCTCCATTGGGCGAGACTTCCTCGGCTGCATCGTTGAGGTCTGTCCCCGAACGCAGGATGCGAAGCCGCCCGCCATTCGCTTCCCAATCCTGATTGAGATAGAGAAGCACGGTGATGATCTTCGATTCCGTGTCGGTGTGAATCTTGCCGTTCGTGCGCGCGCAATTGCCGCGAACGGTGAACATGGTCGGGCGTGAGGAAAGGTCGAGGCCGAACTTCTCCTCGATGGCCTTGCGGAATTCGGGTCCGTCCATTTCCTTCAGCAGACGGTCGAATGCGCCCTTGATGTCGAGTTCGCTCGGCGGGATGGAGCCGGTGGAATCGATCCGCGGAAAGTCCGCGATGACCTTGTCCAGCGCTTCGCCCTTAACGAAACCCGGCACGACGAAATAATCATAGGGGTCCCGCTTCAGCGGCGTGGCGCGAAGGGCTTCGATGTCGATGAGGCTCATGGTCCCGTCCGGGTCTGTTTACCTTTTGCGGCGCGCAGCCATGCCGCGCAGGATCGCGTCCGCGATCTCATGGGTAGCATTTAATGGCTCGTACTCCCAGCTTTCAAGCTGGCCGACAAAGGGTCGCGCCGCGCCATGAGCGTACATGGCGTCGAGAAAGCGGCGGAACTTCGGCGAGCCGCCCTCCAGCTCGATGACATAGACGGGCTTCCCCGTCGAGGCGGCCTCGCCCACCATGTTGACGGAATCGCAGGTCACGACGATGGCGTCCGCCTGGCCGAGCATGCCGAAATAGGGGTTCTCGCCCGTACCGTCCCAGATGAAGGCGGACTTGCCGGCGAGGTGCTCAGCGATGATGTGGGCCTGCGCCTCGCCGGTGCGGCGCGAGGGCGTGACCATGAGCCCGGCCTGATGATGATCGACGAGGCCCGCAAGCTGCGCGCCGATGCGTCTGGCGGCATCTTCGGAGAATGTGTAGACGGCGTTCGTTCCGCCGAGCAGAACGGCGACGCGGGGGCGGGGCAGGTGTCCAACCAGCGGTTCGATCCGCCTTGCTTCGGCCGCGAGCTTTTCGCGCGTCAGGCGATGGGGCGAGGTGAGCGTCGACAGCACGTTCGCACCCTGAAGCCGGTCATGCGCCGGGGCCCAGACAAGGTCGAACTGGCGCGGGGAGACGCGCGGGTCCTGAAGCACGACGACGAAGGTCCTGCCGCCCGAGCGCCGCCGGATCATGCGCGCATAGGGGATCGACTGGCGGCCCGAGGCGATGAGGAGGTCGGGCCATGGCGGCGCGATGCCCTCGGCGGGAGCGGCCGGTCCCCATGGCGCAAGCCAGCTATAGGGCGCGCAGGGCTTCACCCGCTTGACGACCGGCGTGACGTTCAGCGCCTCGGCCACGCCGAGCGCCTGCACCTCGAAGCCGGTCATGCCGCCAAAGGCCGCAATGTCATGCGTCAGAATCCAGCACTCCATGGCGCTGGCGGACGAGGTGGTTTCGGTCATATTCGTGCGCCGTTGAGCAATTTTATTGCTGAAATATCCTGATTTTCGGAGTAAGTACAGCCCATCGAACCTCAAACCACGCTGGATTGCCATGAAACGGGTCAAGCTCGATGCGATCGATCTCAGGATCCTGACCGAGCTTCAGAGCGACGGGCGCATCACCAATGTCGAACTCGCCGAGCGGGTCGGCATTTCCGCGCCGCCATGCCTGCGCCGGGTCCGTGCGCTCGAGAAGGCGGGGCTCATTCAAGGCTATCACGCCGATCTCGATGGCAGGGCGCTTGGTTTCGAGGTCACGGTCTTCGCCATGGTTGGGCTCCACAGTCAGGCGGAGGCCGATCTCAAGGCATTCGAGGCGCTGGTCGCTTCATGGCCGCTCGTGCGCGAGTGCCACATGCTCAATGGCGATATCGACTTCATCCTGAAATGCGTCGCGCCCGACCTCTCGACGTTCCAGAGCTTCCTCACCGAGAAGCTCACGCCCGCGCCCAATGTGGCGAGCGTGCGCACCTCGCTCACCATCCGCCAGTCGAAGCATCTCGCCGGTGTGCCTCTCGAGGCGCTGGAGACGGTGGAGGGGTAGGGATCAGGGTTTGACCTGTCCCGGGACAGGCAGGTCCGGGATGACGCTTGAAGGATGTGACCTTCCTGCCTGTCACCCCGGCACAAGGCCGGGGTGACAGCGTAATTGCAGGGTGCGGATGCAAATCTCATCTGTCATCCCGGGCTTGCCTGTCCTGGCGCAGGTCGGGATCCCGGAATCCAGTATGGTTCATTCCGAGCTTGTCGTTTCAGGCTCGAAAACAAGACCGGGGTGGCAGGGAGACAGTCCTTACTTGTACTCGACCTTCAGGATCTCGTAGGACTTGCCGCCGCCGGGCG
>NZ_DAOKYX010000036.1:0-3636 GCF_035325945.1 Parvibaculum sp. | reverse complement strand
AGTCCTTACTTGTACTCGACCTTCAGGATCTCGTAGGACTTGCCGCCGCCGGGCGTGTTCACTTCCACGCTATCGCCGACGGACTTGCCAATGAGCGCGCGGGCGATGGGCGAGGTGATGGAGACGCGGCCCTTCTTCACGTCCGCCTCGATCTCGCCGACGATCTGATAGGTCGCTTCTTCGTCCGTGTCCTCATCGACCAGCGTCACCGTCGCGCCGAACTTGACGGTCTCGCCGGAGAGCTTCGAGACGTCGATCACTTCGGCGCGGCTGATCTTGTCCTCGAGTTCCGCGACGCGGCTCTCATTCAGCCCCTGCTGCTCCTTGGCAGCGTGATATTCCGCATTCTCCGACAGATCGCCATGCTCGCGCGCTTCCGCGATCGCCTTGATGATGCGCGGACGCTCAACGGACTTCAGAAACTTGATTTCCTCTTCCAGGGACTTGTAGCCCTCGGAAGTCATCGGAATCCTCTCCATGTCGGACGATCTCTCTTAAGTTTGCCCTGTCTCGAAATGGGCCGGGTCCGGCTTTTGCCAATAAAAACCCGCCGGAGCCGCCGAGCGACTCCGGTCGGGATGTTTGTGAGGTCTGATTGTGGGCGAGGCGCGCGCCGAAGGTCAATTCCAGAATTTTCCCGCGCGCCGCTCGTTACTCCGCCGCCGTGGCAACCTTTCCATATGACTGGAGCGCGGCCACTTCGAGCTGGCCCTTGCGGATGGCGTCGATGCCTTCGACGGCCGCTCGGGCGCCCGCGACGGTCGTGTAGTAGGGCACCTTCATCATCAGCGCCGCACGCCGCAGCGACATGGAATCGGCTACCGCCTGCGCGCCCTCGGTCGTATTGAAGACGAGCGCGATTTCACCGTTCTTGATCGCATCGACGATGTGGGGACGGCCTTCGAGCACCTTGTTGATGGTGCCGACATCGAGCCCCTGCTCCTTCAGGAAGCGCGCCGTGCCGCCCGTCGCGACGAGCTTGAAGCCCATGTCGAGGAGCTTGCGCGCGGGCTTCACGATCTTGTCCTTGTCGCTGTCCTTGACCGAGACGAAGACGGTGCCCGATGCGGGGACGGCGGTGCCGCCCGCGATCTGGCTCTTGGCGAAGGCGACGGCGAAGCTCCTGTCGAGGCCCATGACCTCGCCGGTCGAGCGCATTTCCGGGCCGAGGATCGTGTCGACGCCGAGGAAGCGCGCGAAGGGGAAGACGGCTTCCTTCACCGCCACGTGATCGTAGCTGAAGGGCTTGAGGCCGAAGCCCGCGAGCGGCTCGCCCGCCATCACCTTGGCGGCGACCTTCGCCACCGGAGTGCCGATCACCTTGGCGACGAAGGGAACGGTGCGCGAGGCGCGCGGGTTCACTTCGAGCACATAGATCGTGCCGTCCTGCACGGCATATTGCACGTTCATCAGTCCGCCGACCTTCAGCGCGAGCGCAAGCTCCCGCGTCTGGCGCTCGATCTCGGCGATGGTTTCCTTCGGCAGCGAGTAGGGCGGGAGCGAGCAGGCCGAGTCGCCCGAATGAACGCCCGCCTCCTCGATATGCTCCATGATGCCGCAGACGAACACATCCTTGCCGTCGCAGAGCGCATCGACATCGACCTCGATCGCATCGCGCAGATAGTGGTCGATCAGAACCGGGCTCTTGCCGGACACGACCACCGCTTCGGTTATGTAGCGCTCGAGGTGGTTCGCGTCGCGCACGATTTCCATCGCGCGGCCACCGAGCACATAGGACGGGCGGATGACGACGGGATAGCCGATGCGCTCGGCGATCGCCTTCGCTTCCCCGGCCGAGCGGGCGATGCCGTTCGGCGGCTGGCGCAGGCCGAGGCGGTCGAGCAGGTCCTTGAAGCGGTCGCGATCTTCGGCGAGGTCGATCGCGTCGGGCGAGGTGCCGAGGATCGGGATGCCCGCGCGCTCGAGATCGTTGGCGAGCTTCAGCGGCGTCTGGCCGCCGAACTGCACGATGACGCCGGCAAGCGTGCCCTTTCGCGTTTCGACGTCGATCAGCTCGAGCACGTCTTCGGCCGTCAGCGGCTCGAAATAGAGCCGGTCCGACGTGTCATAGTCGGTCGAGACGGTCTCCGGGTTGCAGTTGACCATGATGCTTTCGATGCCGATCTCTTCCAGCGCGAAAGCGGCATGGCAGCAGCAATAGTCGAATTCGATGCCCTGGCCGATGCGGTTCGGTCCGCCGCCGAGAATGATCGCCTTCTTGCGGCCAGAGGGATCGGACTCGCAATCGGCGCGGCCGGCGAAGTCGGCCTCATAGGTCGAGTACATATAGGGCGTGAGGCTCTCGAACTCCGCCGCGCAGGTGTCGATACGCTTGTAGACCGGACGCACGCCGAGCGCGCGGCGCGTCTCGCGCACATTTTCCTCGTCGGTGCGCGCAAGCTCGGCGAGCCGCGCATCGGAAAATCCCATCGCCTTCAGGTGGCGCATCTCCGCCTTCGTCGAAGGCAGGCCCTCGGTGCGCACCTTCTCCTCCGCGTCGACGATCGACTGCAGCCGCTCGATGAACCAGGGATCGTAGCCGGACGCCGTGTGGATCTGTTCATGCGGCACGCCGAGGCGCAGCGCCTGCGCGATCACAAGAAGGCGGTCGGGCGTCGGGCGCCCCAGCGCCGCGCGGATCGCGTTCTTGTCGTCGCCTTCACCCATGCCGGCGAACTTGACCTCGTTGAGGCCGGTAAGGCCCGTCTCCATCGAGCGCAGAGCCTTTTGCAGGCTCTCCTCGAAGCTGCGGCCGATCGCCATGGCTTCGCCGACGGATTTCATGGACGTGCCGAGCAGGGGCTCGGCGCCCGGAAATTTCTCGAAGGCGAAGCGCGGGATCTTGGTGACCACATAGTCGATGGTCGGCTCGAAGGAAGCGGGCGTCACCTGCGTGATGTCGTTCTTCAGCTCGTCGAGCGTGTAGCCGACGGCGAGGCGCGCCGCGACCTTGGCGATCGGGAAGCCCGTCGCCTTGGAGGCAAGGGCGGAGGACCGCGAGACGCGCGGGTTCATCTCGATGACGACGAGGCGCCCATCCTTCGGATTGACGGCGAACTGCACGTTGGAGCCGCCCGTCTCGACGCCGATCTCGCGCAGCACCGCGATCGAGGCGGTGCGCATGATCTGATATTCCTTGTCGGTCAGCGTCAGCGCCGGCGCGACGGTGATCGAGTCGCCTGTATGCACGCCCATCGGATCGACGTTCTCGATCGAGCAGATGATGATGCAGTTGTCCGCCCTGTCGCGGACCACTTCCATCTCATACTCCTTCCAGCCGAGCACCGATTCCTCGATCAGCACTTCGGTGGTGGGCGAAGCGTCGAGGCCGCGTTCCACGATCTCGGCGAATTCCTGCCGGTTGTAGGCGATGCCGCCGCCGGTGCCGCCAAGCGTGAAGGAGGGGCGGATGATGGCGGGAAGCCCGACATAGTCGAGGCCGGCCAGCGCCTCTTCCATATTGTGCGCGGCCATGGAACGCGGGCTTTCGAGCCCGATCTTGTCCATCGCGTCGCGGAAGAGCTGGCGGTCTTCCGCCTTGCGGATTGCGTCGCGATTGGCGCCGATCATCTCGACGCCGAACTTGTCGAGCACGCCCTGATCGGCGAGCGCGAGCGCGGTGTTGAGCGCCGTCTG
>NZ_DAOKYX010000035.1:0-26312 GCF_035325945.1 Parvibaculum sp. | reverse complement strand
CGGTCAACTACTTCGCCGACGAGCTCGATCCGTCCCGCTACACGCCGAACGCCATCCGTCAGCTTGGCGTGCGCTAAAAAAGCGCCTAATCTCATCGAGCCGGGCCCTGGAATACCAGGGTCCGGCTTTATTTCTGTCCGAACGATGCGACTTGCCCACAGGCTGCGCTTGGAGTATCCGGACGGCTTGAGCTAGAATTCCAGGCGAACCGGCCAGCGAAAGAAGCCGGCGAAGAACGAAAAGAACCGTCCGCAAAAGATCTCGAAGCCGGTCAGAGACGGTTCGCGGGAAACGTCCGAGTGAGGGAGCCTCAGCCATCATGTTGTCGATTTTTACCCAGTTCATGCGTAAGACGGCCCTGAAGCCGCTTGCCACGGCCCTGTCCGCAGCCGCGCTCGGGTTCGTCTTCGCTCTGGCGCCCGTCGGCGCTCAGGCCGAGGAAGCCCAGCCTGCCGCTGCGGCAAACGGCGAAACCGTCACCTACGCCACGCCCTCCAAGCTCGCGACGAAGGACCTTCTTCTCGCGGCGACCAAGGCCGGCAACCGGCTCATCGCGGTGGGCGAGTTCGGCCATGTGATCTATTCCGACGATCTCGGCGAAACCTGGAAGCAGGCCGCTTCCGTGCCGACCCAGGTGACGCTCACCAGCGTCTATTTCGTCAATGACAAGCTCGGCTTCGCGGGCGGTCACGACAGCACCGTGCTCCGCACCGACGATGGCGGCGACCACTGGACGCTCTCCTATCATGATGCGAAGGCGCAGGCGCCGATCATGTCCGTCTATTTCGTGAACGAGAACCACGGCTTCGCCATGGGCGCGTTCTCCTTCGTCATCGAGACGGAGGATGGCGGCAAGACCTGGAACCAGCGCTCGCTGGTCGAGGGCAGCACCGAGGATTCGCATCTCAACATGGTCTTCGCCGAAAAGAGCGGCACGATCCTCGTCGCCGCCGAATTCGGCACGGTCTATCGCTCCACCGATCAGGGCAAGACCTTCCACGAGGTGAAGACGCCTTATGAAGGCTCCTTCTGGGGCGGCCTCTCGCTCTCCGACGGTTCGACGCTCATCTTCGGCATGCGCGGCAACGTCTATCGCTCGACCGATGACGGCGTCACCTGGGCCAAGGTCAACAGCGGCACCGAAAAGTCGATCGGCGGCGGCGTCGAGCTTCCGAATGGCGAAGTGGTGCTGGTCGGCCTTCAGGGTTATGTCGGCTACAGCTCCGACAAGGGCCTGAACTTCACCGAGGTCGTGCGCGCCGACCGTCTCGGCTATGTGGCCGTGACGCAGGGCGGCGAGGGCAAGATCGTCGTCTATGGCGAGCCCGGCGTGAAGGTGCAGCCCGACACGCCCGAAGCCGCCGAGAAGGAAGTGGGCTTCCACTTCACCTCCGGCAGCTAAAGCGCAGCATACGCAATCCGGAAACCCCGGCCCTCGCGGCCGGGGTTTTGCTTTTTGCGGTCTCCTTCGGATGCGGGCAAAGGCCGCGCTTTCCATCGCCGGAGTTCAGCGCCACAATCTGCGAAACGAAAAGGAGGATGTGATGGCGGGGGAGCATCACGCAATCGACTTCGCGCGCTACAGGCGCATCAAGGCAAGCCGGCAAGGTCGCGTGCTCACGCTCGCGCTCTCCAATCCGCAGCTCATGAATGCGGTCGATGGCGAGATGCATCGCGAGCTGTCGGAAATCTTTCTCGATGCGGCGCGCGACGAAGGCTCGGATGTCGTCATCCTCACCGGCGAAGGCGCGGCGTTTTCGGCAGGCGGCGACCTCAACTGGATGAAGCGCTCCTTCGAGAAGGGCGAGGCCGGGCCTGACGCCGCGGAAGCCAAGCGCATCGTCTTCTCGCTCCTCGATCTCGAAAAGCCGATCATCGCCAAGGTGCGGGGTCCCGCTGTGGGCTTGGGCGCGACGCTTGCTCTGATGTGCGATGTGATTTTCGCGGGCGAGAGCGCGCGCTTCGCGGACCCGCATGTGCGGGCGGGCATCGTCGCGGGCGATGGCGGTGCGATCATCTGGCCGCAACTTGTCGGCTATGCGCGCGCCAAGGAATATCTGATGACGGGCGATCCCGTGCCCGCGCGCGAGGCGGAGCGCATCGGCCTCGTCAATCATGTCGTGCCGGACGACGAACTCGATGCGCGGGTCGATGTCTTCGCCGCGCGGCTTGCGGGCGGCGCCATCATGGCCATCAAATATTCCAAGGTCGCGGTCAATATCGGCCTGAAGCAGCTCGCCCATTCGATCCTCGATGCCTCGGTCGCCTATGAGATGCAGACCTTCGCGACCGAGGATCACCGCGAGGCGGTGCATGCCTTCCTCGAAAAGCGCAAGCCCGTCTTCAAGGGCCGCTGAGATGGACGGGCTTCCCCTGAATTTCGACGAGCCGGAACATGTGCGCCTGCTGCGGGCGAGCGTCGCCCGCTTCGTCGAGGCGGAGATGCCGCGCGCCAAGGCGCGGGAATGGGACCGTGGCAACATCTATCCGCGCGAGGTGATGGCGAAGCTCGCCGAGATGGGCCTCATGGGCCTCACCGTCGAGGA
This sequence comes from Parvibaculum sp., assembly GCF_035325945.1. Taxonomy (GTDB): domain Bacteria; phylum Pseudomonadota; class Alphaproteobacteria; order Parvibaculales; family Parvibaculaceae; genus Parvibaculum. The sequence goes on along the minus strand of NZ_DAOKYX010000035.1, from coordinate 23,766 downwards.
GCGCTATGGCGGCGCGGGGATCGACATCTATTCCACCATGGCGGTGATCGAGGAGCTTGCCCGGCGCTCGGTCGCGGTCGCCTGTCCCTACATCATGGCCGTCTGCTATGCGGGCATGAACCTCGGCGAAAGCGCCAGCGAAGCGCAGAAGCGGGAGCTTCTGCCGAAGGTCGCGGCGGGCAGACTTCTCTTCGCCTACGGACTTTCCGAACCCAATGTCGGTGGCGATCTCGCCTCGGTCGAGACGGTGGCGCGGCGCGAGGGCGAGGAGGTCATCATCAACGGCGCCAAACGCTGGTGCACCGGCGCGCATATCGCCGATTACATATTCTGCCTCGTGCGCTCGGGGCCGAAGGAGGCACGATACAAGAACCTTTCCATCATCCTCGTGCCGCCGACCCTTCCCGGCATCACCATCACGCCGCTCGGCCATCTCGGCATACGCGGCGTCGAGACGAAGGATGTCGCCTTCGATGAGGTGCGGGTGCCGGCGGCGAACATTCTCGGCGGCGAGGAAATGTGGGATCGCGGCTGGGAGCAGCTTGCGGGCCGCGCCCTCGAAGTCGAGAAGCTCGAGCTTTCCGCCTGCGCCCTCGGCCTTGCGGAAGCCGCGGTCGCCGATGCGTGGAGCTATGCCGAGGAGCGCGTGCAGTTCGGGCGGCCCATCGCCGGCCATCAGGCGATCCGCCACACGCTCGCGGAGGCGCGCACCAGGGTCCGCGCCATGCGCCTCATGCTCTACAGCGCCGCCTGGCTTGCCGACCAGGGGCGTCCCTGCTCCGTCGAAACCTCGATGGCGAAACTCTTCTGCTGCGAGGCGGCGGCCGAGGTCACGCAGATGTGCCAGCGCGTCACCGGCGCCTACGGACTTTCCGACGAGATGGACATGGAGCGCTATGTGCGCGATGCGGTGAGTCTGCCGATCGTCGGCGGCTCTTCCAACATGCAGAAGAACAACATCGCCAACCGGCTGAAGCTCGGGGCCTGAAGGAGTGGGCATGGGTGAGAAGGAAACCACTGCGGCGAAACTTCCCGATCCGCTGATCGCGGCGGAAGAATTCGCCACGGCGCTCAAGGGCCGTTCGAACGAGATCGAGCGCAATCGCTTCCTGCCGCAAGAGCTTGCCGATCATGCGGCGCGGCTCGGGCTTCACCGGCTCTGCATTCCCGCCGCCTATGGCGGCCATGAAGCCAATCCCATGCGGCTCGTCGAAGTGGCGGAGAGGATCGCCCGCGTCGACGGTTCGGCGGCGTGGTGCGTTTTCATCGGGGCGACGAGCGGCATGGTCGCGGCCTTTCTGCGGCCGGAAGAAGCGCGCGCGATCTTCGGCGATCCGATGACGATCACGGCGGGCGTCTTCGCGCCACGCGGGCAGGCCCGCGCCGCTGTGGAAGGCGGCATATCCGGCTATCGCGTCAGCGGGCGCTGGCAATGGGGCTCGGGCTCGCGCAATGCCTCCTTCATCATGGGCGGCGCGCTCATTCTCGGTGAGGACGGAAAGCCCGTCATGGCGCCCGAGGGCATTCCGCAGAACCGGATGATGATCTTTCCCGCCGCCGATGTGACGCTCCTCGACACATGGGACGTCTCGGGCCTTGCGGGCACGGGAAGCACGGATTTCGAAGTTGGCGACCTTTTCGTGCCGCATAGCCGCTCGGTCAGTCTCATCGGCGACAGGCCGCTCGACCGGCCGCTCTATTGCTTCCCGACCTTCGGCCTTCTCGGCATCGGCATTGCCGGTGTGGCGCTGGGGCTCGCGCGCGGCGCGATCGACGAACTCATCGCGCTTGCGGGCGGAAAGACGCCGCAAGGCTCGACGAAGCCGCTGGCGCTTCGCGCCAAGGCGCATCTCGACGTGTCGGAGGCCGAAGCGCTGCTGCGCTCGGCGCGCGCCTTTCTCGCCGAAACGGTGGGAGCGGCATGGGAAGCCGCTTCGCGCGATGGCGCCATCACCATCGAGCATCGCCGCGACATCAGGCTCGCGACGACGCATGCCGTGCGCGCGGCGGCGCGTACCGTCGATCTCATGTATACGCTTGCGGGCGGAACGTCGGTCTATCGCAGCTCGGCATTGCAGCGCCACTTCCGCGACGTGCATGTCGCCACGCAGCATATGATGGTGAGCGACGCGACCTATGAGCTTACGGGGCGCCTTTTCCTCGGCGTGCCCACCAACACGGCGATGCTGTAAGGTTCCGCCGGCCAATTCGGAGATCGATGATGGGAGAATTCACGCGGATCGAACGCGAGGGCAGGGTCGCACTCGTCCGCTTCGACAGGGGCGACGGCCTCAATGCGCTTTCGGCCGCGGCGATGCGCGAGCTGACCGAAGTTGCGCGGTCGTTCGAGGACGATCTGGAAACCATCGCCATCGTCATTACCGGCACGGCGCGGGCCTTCTCGGCGGGCGCCGATCTCACCGACCCGGAACTTGCCTCGCGCAAGGAGAAGGGGCTTCTCGCCCGGCGTCACGCGCTCAGGATCGGGCCGGAGATGTGCGCGGCCTGGGAGCGGCTCGAACAGGTGACGATCATGGCGGTCGAAGGGTTCTGCATCGGCGGCGGGGTGGCGCTTGCGGCGGCCTGCGACATCCGCGTCGCAGGGCGGAGCGCCTTTTTCCGCCTGCCGGAAGTTCCGCTCGGCATGAATATGAGCTGGCATTCCAATCCGCGCCTCGTGAACCTCATGGGGCCGGCGCGGGCGAAGCTCTTCACCATTCTCGGCGAAAAACTTCCCGCGCCACAGGCACTCGAATGGGGGCTCGTCGAAGAGGTGGCGGAAGACGGAGGCGCGCTCGACGCGGCGATGGTGCTGGCGCGCAGGTTCGCGGCGCTTCCGCCCGTTGCCGTGCGCATGTCCAAGCAATCGATCGACATGGCGGCGAAGGCGCTCAATCAGGCCGTGACCTATATGGATCGCGATCAGTTCGCGCTCGCCGCGACATCGAAGGATCAGCAGGAGGCGATCAGCGCCTTCCTCGAAAAACGCAAACCGAACTTCACAGGAGAATGAACCATGGGCCGCGTGGATGGAAAAATGGCGTTCGTGACAGGCGGAGCGCAGGGGCTCGGCCGAGCCTCGGCGCTGATGCTTGCGAAGGAGGGCGCCAGGGTCACGGTCGCCGACATCAATGCGAAGGGCGCGGCTGCCGTCGCAGACGAAATCAACGCGCTCTATCCGGGCCGCGCATTTTCGGTCGCGCTCGATGTGACGAGCGAAACGCAATGGAAGGAAGCGCTCGCCGCCGCCGACAAGGCGATGGGCGGCATCAACGTGCTTTTCAACAACGCCGGCATCGGCGGCGGCACGACGGTCGAGGACACGGATTTCGAGACGTGGAAGCGCGTGCAGGCGGTCGATGTGGATTCGGTCTTTCTCGGCTGCAAATACGCGATCCCCTACATGATCCCGCATGCGCCGGGCTCGATCATCAACACCTCGTCCATTGCGGGCCTCATCGCCGGGCACAATATGGCGGCCTATAACGCGGCCAAGGCGGGCGTCTGGCTCCTGTCGAAATCGGTTGCGCTCCATTGCGCCAAGCGGGGCTACCGCATCCGCTCGAACACGATCCACCCGACCTTCATCGACACGCCGATCCTCGATGGCATGGCGCGCGGCATGTCGCGCGAGGATCTGGTGAAGAAGCTCGCGAGGCAGGTTCCGCTCGGCATGGTCGGCGATCCCGACGATGTCGCCTATGCGGTCGTCTATCTCGCCTCCGACGAGTCGAAATTCATGACCGGCGCGGAAATCAAGCTCGATGGCGGCATCAGCGCCATGTAAGAACCCCATGCCAGGTGTGGCCAAAATGTCCCTTACCTTGTCTTTAAGGGTGAGGGACATAATTTTGCCAAGAGCATGATCCAGAACATGATCGATGCTCCGGATAAAACATGCCCGGTAATTGATGGTTTCAGGGCCCGTCGCGCATAAACTCAGGATAATTTGCGCGCTGCCCGCAAGCCGATGCGTTCAAACCGGGCGGTCGCGAGGCAAGTTCGACGAATAGCATGGCACGCCGCATTCTCATCATTCTCCATCAGGAGCGCTCGAATCCCGGCCGGGTGGCGCAGGAGTTGCGGGCGCGCGGCTGCGAACTCGACATCCGCCGCCCTGCGCTGGGCGATCCGCTACCTGAAACGATGGCAGCACATGATGGAGCGATCATTTTCGGCGGGCCCATGAGCGCCAATGACGATCTGCCGTTCATCCGCGCCGAGACGGACTGGATCTCCGTTCCGCTCAAGGAGGAGAAGCCCTATCTCGGCATCTGCCTCGGCGCCCAGATGATGGCGAAGAACCTCGGCGCGCGCGTCTATGGCCGCGAGGACAAGAGATGCGAGATCGGCTATTTCCCGGTTCGCCCGACGAGCGAGGGCGCGCATCTCTTCGAGAATCCGCAATATGTCTATCAATGGCATGTGGAAGGCTTCGATCTGCCGCGCGGCGCCGTGCAGCTTGCCGAGGGGCAGGACTTTCCGGTGCAGGCCATGCGTTATGGCAAGTCGGCCTATGGCATCCAGTTCCATCCCGAGCTTACATCGCTGATGATGAATGCGTGGCTCGTGCTTGCCCGCCATCGTCTTCATCTCCCCGGCGCCCAGCCCGACGCGCATCATCGCGAAGGGCGCATGCGCTACGACATGGGGCTCCGGGCCTGGCTGTCGCGTTTCATCGATCACTGGCTGCCCGCCGAAAGCGCAGGCTGACCGGTGCGGCTTTGTGCGAGGGCTATCGTCTCATGCGAAACATGACCGGGCATCGCGCGATACCGTTCTCCGCCCTGCGCTTCGGCCGGCGGGTGGCGCTCCTTGGCGCGTCGCTTTTCGCGGCCATGCTGGCGGGCGGGGTGGCTGAGGCCGGGCCCCATGAAACGGTGGGCCAGCATTACGAACTACGCGCTTCCGATCTGCCCGCGCCCTACAGCGCCGCGCCGCCGCGCGTCGTGGCCGAGAATGTGGACCGGCCCGAAGGCGTGCTGCCGAAAGTGCCGCAGGGCTTTCACGTCAGCGTCTTCGCCGGCGATCTCTCGGGCCCGCGCGAAATGGCGGTCGCGCCCAATGGCGATGTTCTTGTCGCGCAGACCTTCCATGGCGACATCGTGGTGTTGCGCGATGCTGATGGCGACGGCATCGCCGAGACGAAGGCGGTCTTCGCGGAAGGCTTCCGCGAGCCGTCCGGTCTTGCGATCCGGGACGGCGCGCTTTATGTCGCCGATCGGCGCGCGATATGGCGCCTGCCCTTCGACGATGGCGCGCTCAAGGCACGCCCGCGCGAGATGGTGACGCGCCCCGGCGCGCTCGGCGAGGGTGGCGGGCACATCACCCGCGAAATCGTTTTCGCGCCCGACGGCAAGCACTTCTATGTTTCGATCGGCAGCAAGCGGAACGTGGCCGAGGAGGCGAGCCCGCGCGCCACGATCCAGAAATTCAGGGCGGACGGCTATCTCCAGACGACCTTCGCGTCGGGCCTTCGCAATCCAGTCGGCATGGCGTTCTATCCCGGTACGAACGATCTCTATGCCGTGGTCAATGAGCGCGAGGGGCTCGGCGAAGGGCTCGTGCCCGATTATCTGACGCGCGTGGTTCGCGGCGGCTTCTACGGATTCCCCTATGCCTATCTCGGCGCGCATCCCGATCCGCAATTCGGCGATCTGAGGCCCGATCTCGTGCAGGCGACATTGACGCCGGATGTGCTTTTCGCGCCCCAGTCCGGCCCCTTCGGCCTCCTCTTCTACAAGGGCGAGGACTTTCCGCAGGAGTACAAGGGCGACGCCTTCGTCGCCCTTCACGGCGCATGGTCGGGCGGGCGCCCCTCGGGCTATGAGGTCGTGCGCGTCCGCTTCCGCGATGGCAGGCCGCAGGGCGGCTACGAGACGTTCATGACGGGGTTCGGTCAGCCGGGTCAGCGCGCGGACAAGGCGGCAGAGGCCGCGACGGAGGTCTGGGGAAGGCCGGCCTGGCTTGCCGAGGCGCGCGACGGCTCCATGCTCGTTTCGGACGACATGGCCAATGTGATCTGGCGCGTGACCTGGTCGGGCGCGATGCCGGCCCCCAACGCGCTCCACACATTACCGCCCATCACGGTGAGCGCACCCTGAGGGCGCCCGCCTGGCGGGTCACGCCGGCGGCCTGTCGGCCAGTCTCTGTTTCCGGGAAATGGTGGAGCCGAGCGGGATCGAACCGCTGACCTCCTCATTGCGAACGAGGCGCTCTCCCAACTGAGCTACGGCCCCGGATAGAGCCGGTTCTTTAGGGGGCGCGCGCGAATGTGTCAAGAGATCGCTCGAGGGCGGGGCGTCAAAGATCGGCGCCCGGGGGCGCCCGGTGGCGCCGGGCCGGGGCCGGCGGGCGGGGCACTCCGAAGCGGCTTGAATGCCGCGGCCGCGCCCTTTACATCTGAAACCCGGACGGAGCGCGGTCCGGCGGCGTTCTGCCCATGCCGCCCGCAAGGCTCCGTGTTCAAGGCTCGCAAAAGCAGAGGCCCATGCAATCCCTTCTCATCCTGATCACCCAGGTCATCCAGCTCTATATCTATGTGATCATCGCCAGCGCGGTGCTGAGCTGGCTCATCGCCTTCAACGTGGTCAACACGCAGAACCGCTTCATCTACACCGTGGTCGATGTGCTCTACCGGGTCACCGAGCCGGTGCTGGCGCCGATCCGGCGCATTCTGCCTGATCTCGGCGGGATCGACATTTCCCCGGTCGTGCTGCTGCTCCTGCTGTTCTTCGTCCAGAACCTGATCTGGGAAGTCTACGGCTCGCTCCAGACGGGCTTCTGACAGGCGGGATGGTGCCCTCCCTGCCTTTGCGGACACTTCGCGATGCGATCGCCGTCGCCATCAGGGTCACGCCCAAGGGCGGGGCGAGCCGGATCGAGGGGCTCGGGGCCGATGCCGACGGGCGGAGCTTCCTTCGCGTCCGGGTCAAGGAGGTTCCCGAAAAGGGCAAGGCCAATGCCGCCGTGGTGAAGCTCCTCGCCAAGGCATGGGGCCTTCCGCCAAGCGCCATCGAGATCGCCGCGGGCGAAACCGGCCGGGTGAAGACGGTCGTCGTTCACGGTGCCGATGCGGGGGCGCGGATCGCCGCCTGGTTCGAGACGCTCGCCTGAGATAATCGGCTGGGACAATCGGGTCCGGCCGGGTGCAGGCTTTGCCTCTGCGGGAATTGCGGAGCGCGCGCACCCTCCTTATGATGCGGTCCCATTCCTTGCGTGACTGGCGATGCGAGGTGGACCTGACCACCGGGAAGCGCAGGGACGGACCCGCCGCGCGCCTGGGCATTCCACTCTCGATCGAGGCGCCTCCATGTCCAATTCCCCATCCCGACTGCCCGCAGACAACATACTGGACGGCAAGACCAGCGCGACCGCCCTCAAGGCGCGGGTCGCCGCCGAGGTGCAGCGGCTCCAGCGCGAGCATGGCCTCACGCCCGGGCTCGCCGTGGTCCTCGTCGGCAACGATCCGGCGAGCGAGGTCTATGTCCGCAACAAGGGGATAGCGACGCGCGAGGCGGGGATGAATTCCTATGAATACCGCCTCCCGGCCGAGACTTCGCAGGAGGCGCTTCTCGCCAAGGTCCGTGAGCTGAACGCCGACGGAAATGTTCACGGGTTTCTGGTGCAGTTTCCGGTTCCGGACCATATCAGCCAGCAGGCGGTGATCGACGCGATCGATCCCGTGAAGGACGCGGACGGGCTCCACCCGCTCAATGCGGGGCGGCTTGCGAGCGGGCTTCCCGCCATGGTGCCCGCGACGCCCGAGGGCTGCCTCCTCATGGCCAAACGCGCCGTGGGCGGGCCGCTCGACGGGCTTCATGCGGTGGTGATCGGGCGCTCCAATCTCGTCGGCAAGCCGCTGGCGCAGCTTCTGCTCAGGGAAAACTGTACGGTGACGATCGCCCATAGCCGCTCGCGCGATCTGCCCGCGCTCGCGCGCGAGGCCGATATTCTCGTCGCGGCCGTCGGCAGGCCCAATATGGTGCGTGGCGACTGGGTGAAGCCCGGCGCCATCGTCATCGATGTCGGCATCAACCGCATTCCCGCGCCGGAAAAGGGCGAGGGCAAGACGCGGCTCGTGGGCGACGTCGCCTTCGACGAGGCGGCGAAGGTCGCGGGCTGGATCACGCCGGTGCCGGGTGGCGTCGGGCTGATGACGGTCGCCTGCCTTCTCAGGAACACGGTCATCGCGGCGTGCCGCCAGCACGGTCTGGCGCTGCCGGATGATTTCTGACGGGGACTGACGGATGGAGACGCGCGAACTGGGAGCGCTGTGGCCGGTAAGCGCGCTGACGCTTGGCGGCGGCGGTCTCGGCCAGATCTGGGGTCCGACGACGCGCGAGGAGGCGATCGCCACGGTGAAGCTCGCCGTCGATCGTGGCATCACGCTTCTCGATCTCGCGCCGCTTTATGGCCGGGGCGAGGCGGAGGCGGTGGCCGGCGCGACATTCGAGGGGAACTGGCCGTCCCATCTGCGCGTGACGACGAAATGCATGATCGGCGCAAGCCACTTCGGCGACATTGCCGCCCGGCTCGAAGCCTCGCTCCTTCGCAGCCTTGCGACGCTGAGGCGCGAGCAGGCCGACATCTTCTTCCTGCATTCCAATATCCATCCCGACGGTTATGTCTACGAAGGCGCGCCCGAAATGCATGAGCGGGCCGCCGTTTCATGGGCGGTCTATGTGGGCGAGGTGATCCCGGCCCTCGAGCGGCTGAAGACGAAGGGGCTCATCGGTGCCTGGGGAATCACGGGCACCGGCCTGCCGCGCTCGATCATGGAGGCGCTGCGCGGCGAGCCCAAGCCCGCCGTCGTGCAGGCGGTCGCCAATCTGCTCGATTCCGCAGGCGGCATGAGGCGCTATCTGGAGCCGCCGGAGCCGCGCAACATCATCCGCACCGCGAAGAACAACGGTGTCGGCGTCATGGGCATCCGCGCGGTGCAGGCCGGCGCGCTGACCGCGGCGCTCGACCGGCCGCTTCCAGCCGACGATCCCGAAATGCAGGACTATCGCAAGGCGGCGCCCTTCCGCGCGCTCGCCGCCGAACTCGGCGAGGAGCCGGCACATCTCGCGCATCGCTATGCGCTCGCCATCGAAGGCGTCGACACGCTCGTCATCGGCGTCAAGAACCGCCGCGAGCTCGAGGATGTTCTCGATGCCGAGGCGAAAGGCCCGCTCGATGCCGAAACCGTGCGGCGGATCGATGCGCTCGGCCTCAGGCGGCAGGTGCCGCGCATTCCGCTGGATGCGCCTCTGTGACGAGGGCGCGCTTCATCCTATCCGCCCTGCTCGCGGCGATGACGATGCTTGCCGCGGCGCTCCATCCCGCGTTCGCGGAAGATCAGCGTTCGGCGGGCGGGATGCTCGCATGGCCGCGCGAGGAGATGGTCCGCGCGCTCGGCATCTATGTGCCGGAGCGGATGAAGCGGTTCGACGTTCCGGGCGCGAGCATCGCCATCGTTGCGGATGGCGCGATCATCTATTCGGCGACCTTCGGCAAGGCGGACAGGGGCTCGGATACGCCGGTGACGCCTGCCACTCTTTTCGAAGCGGGCGAGATCGGCGAGACGGTGGCGGCCTATGCCGCGCTCGGCCTCGTTCAGGACAAGCTTCTCTTTCTCGATGCGCCGCTCTCGCGCGACCTCCCGAAGCCTTGGCTCAAGAACGCCGATGACAGCAGGCTCGTCACGCTGCGTCAGGTCCTGACACACACATCGGGGCTGCCCGACAATGCTGCCCATCCGAGCCGCTCGACGCGATTTGCTCCGGGTACGCACTTCTTCCACTCGGCTGTCGGCTTTCTCTACCTCCAGCATGCGATGGAGGCGGTTTCCGGCGAGCGCATCGGCGAAGTCATGTCGAAGCGCGTCTTCGAGCCGCTGGGCATGAAGAGTTCCGGCTTCGTCATCCGCGCCGCGGACCGGGCAAACCTCGCGCGGGGCTACGTGCCGTTGAGCTTTCCGGTTCTTCTCTTCTATCTGCCTTTCGGCGCCTCGGCGCTTCTCGTGCTCGCTCTCGTCTGGGGCGTCGTGCGCTTCGGGCTGCAGCGACGGATCGAGCCGGGCGACCTTCTGTGGCCGCTGACGGCCGGTCTCGTCTTCGCCGTCTCGGTGGTCTGGTACGGGCTCGGCCTTGCGCATGGCGCCTTCGTCATCGCCACATCGGTCGGCTATGCGCTCGCAGTCGGCCTTCTCGGCGGGGTCATCTATTACATCTTCCGGCTCGTCGGGGTCATCAGTTCGCGCGACGGCGTGATCTCGCGTGGGCCCGAAGCGTCGGAGGGAACGGCGCTCGGCTACTCGCTCGCGCTTGCCTTCGCGATCAGCCTTCTCTTTTTCGAGTGGATGCTCGGTGTTCCGCGTTTTTCGCGGCTCGGGATCGACAGCGCGCCCAATGTCGCGCGGTCCTTCCGCACCAATGCGGGCGACATGGCGCATTTCATGATCGGCTTCATGGACGGCAAGGGGGTGGGCGAGGCGTTGCGGGCGCGGATGGTCGCCGAGCGGGTCGAGGTCGATCCGCCCTATGGCTGGGGGCTCGGCATCGGCATCAGGACGGATGCCTCGGGAGAGACACTCTGGGCGCGCGGTTCGCGCATGGGCTTTGAGAGCCTTATGGTCATGGACCCGGCGCGGCGCGCGGGCGTCATCGTGCTCACCAACAGCCGGGAGGGCAGCGCGCTGGCGCAGGATGTGGCGCGCAACGTCTTCGGCCTCAATGGAAGCTGGACGCTGCCCTGACGCCCGGATGCTCCGCTCGCGGCCTATGGGCGCCGTCGGCCGGTGGCGCTATGATCGGGCGACAGGAGGGCGGAGATGGAAAGTTTCAAGACGATCCATGCGCGCGCGGCGCGCCGTCACGGCGGGGAGGCGGCGCTGGAAAGACTGCTGGCAAAGCCCAAATCCTCCGCCGCCCTGAAGAAGATTCCGGACGATCGCTGGCTTGCCGCCATGACGAGAGCGGTTTTTCAGGCGGGCTTCTCCTGGAAGGTGATCGAGGAGAAATGGCCGGGCTTCGAGGAAGCCTTCGACCATTTCGAGCCGCACCACGTCGCGTTCTATTCGGGTGACGACATGGCGCGGCTCGCAAGCGACAAGCGCATCGTGCGTAACGGGGCGAAAATCAGGGCGACGGTGGAAAATGCCCGCCTGATCGTCGATCTCGCGCGCGAGCATGGCTCGGCCGGAGCCTTCTTCGCATCCTTCGCGCCGGAGCGCTATCTGGAGCTTCTGGAATTTCTGAAGAAGCGCGGCAGCCGGCTATCCGGACGCTCGGCGCAATATTTTCTGCGCTCTCAGGGCGTCGACAGCTTCGTGCTTTCAGAATCGGTGCTGGCGGCTCTCATCGCGGCGAAGGTGATCGACAAGCCGCCATCCTCCCGCAAGGCCATGGAGGCCGTGCAGGCGGCGTTCGCGCGCTGGCGCAAGGAGAGCGGACGTTCCTTCACCGAGATCAGCCGCACGCTCGGCTTCTCGATCGACGTGTGAGGAGTGCCGTCCTCAGGCTTCGGCGGCCTTCGCCGCCTCGATCGCCTTGAGGATGATCTTCTCCGCCTCCTCGGGGCCCTGCCAGCCTTCGATCCGCACCCATTTGCCTTCCTCGAGATCCTTGTAGTGCTCGAAGAAATGGGCGATGCGCTGGATGAGGATTTCGGGCAGGTCGGTGTAGCTCTTGACGTTCTTGTAATAGGGATTGAGCTTCTCGACCGGCACGGCAAGGAGCTTCTCGTCCTGTCCGGCCTCGTCATGCATCATCAGGACGCCGATGGGGCGCACACGGACGACCGCGCCCGGAACGACCGGGATGCGGCTCACGACGAGCACGTCCACCGGATCGCCATCGTCGGACAAGGTGTGAGGCACGAAGCCGTAATTCGCCGGATACTGCATGGCCGTATGCATGAAGCGATCGACGAAAAGCGTGCCCGACGCCTTGTCCATCTCGTACTTCACCGGATAGCCGCCATGCGGCACCTCGATGATGACGTTGATGTCATGAGGCGGGTTCTTGCCGACGGGAATGGCTTCTATACGCATCAGCCCTGGATCCGCTTGTTGCGTGCCGCGAGAAGACGAAGCCTCAGGGCATTGAGCTTGATGAAGCCCTGAGCGTCCTTCTGGTCATAGGCGCCCGCGTCTTCCTCGAAGGTAACATGGGCCATGGAATAGAGCGAATAGGGCGATGAGCGGCCGACGACCGAGACCGAGCCCTTGTAGAGCTTCAGGCGCACGGTGCCGGTCACCATTTCCTGGCTCTTGTCGATCAGCGCTTGCAGCATCTCGCGCTCGGGGCTCCACCAGAAGCCGTAATAGATGAGTTCGGCGTAGCGCGGCATCAGATCGTCCTTCAGATGCATGGCGCCGCGATCGAGCGTGATCGATTCGATGCCGCGATGGGCGGCGAGCAGAATGGTGCCGCCCGGCGTTTCGTAGACGCCGCGCGACTTCATGCCGACGAAGCGGTTCTCGACGAGGTCGAGGCGCCCGATGCCGTTCTTGCCGCCAAGCTCGTTCAGCCTGGTGAGAAGGGCGGCCGGCGAGAGCTTCACACCGTCGATGGAAACGGCATCGCCCTTCTCGAAGCCCACTTCGATATAGGTCGGCTTGTCAGGCGCATCTTCAGGCGAGACGGTGCGCTGATAGACATAGGCGGGCGCTTCCTCGGACGGGTCCTCCAGCACCTTGCCTTCGGACGAGGTGTGCAGAAGGTTCGCGTCGACCGAGAAAGGCGCTTCACCGCGCTTGTCCTTGGCGATCGGGATCTGGTGCTTTTCGGCGAATTCGATGAGCTTCGTGCGCGAGGTCAGATCCCATTCGCGCCAGGGCGCGATCACCTTGATGTCGGGATTGAGCGCGTAATAGGAAAGCTCGAAGCGGACCTGATCGTTGCCCTTGCCGGTGGCGCCATGGCAGACGGCGTCCGCCCCCGTTTCCCGCGCGATCTCGATCTGGCGGCGGGCGATGAGCGGCCGGGCGATCGAGGTGCCGAGCAGATAGACACCTTCGTAAAGCGCATTGGCGCGGAACATCGGGAAGACGTAATCGCGCACGAATGTCTCGCGCAGGTCCTCGATGTAGATTTCCTTGATGCCGAGCATTTCGGCCTTCTTGCGCGCCGGCTCCAGCTCCTCGCCCTGACCCAGATCGGCCGTGAAGGTGACGACCTCGCAGCCATAGGTCGTCTGCAGCCATTTCAGAATGATCGAAGTGTCGAGGCCGCCCGAATAGGCAAGCACAACTTTCTTCACGTCTTTCGCGCTGGTCATCGCATCACCTTCCGGGGGCGGGTAGATTTTGCGGCGCATCATAGGGAAATCCGGTTCGGCGGCAAGGGGCGCTCCCCACTTGTGATGGGCGAGGCCGATCCCCAATTTGCCGTAATGGCACTGGAGGAGGCTCCCGCATGACAGCCGTCGAGTTCTGGTACGAATTTGCAAGCACCTATTCATATCCGGCGGCGATGCGCGCGGAACGCCTAGCGGCGGCGGCCGGCGTCGAGCTGCGCTGGAGGCCATTCCTGCTCGGGCCGATCTTCGCCGCTCAGGGGTGGAGCGACAGTCCTTTCAACATTTATCCAGCCAAGGGCCGTTATATGTGGCGCGATCTTGCCCGCATCTGTGCCGCCGAGGGGCTGGCGCTCCGCGAGCCGCTGAGCTTTCCGCAGAACGGCCTCAGAGCGGCGAGGATCGCGCTTCTCGGCGCGGAAGAGGGTTGGGGCCCCGGCTTCACGCGCGCCGTCTATGAGGCCAATTTCGCCGGGCGGAAGGACATTTCCGACGAAGCGGTGCTCACCGGAATACTGGGCGCGCTCGGCCTGGACGCGGCTTCGATCATCGAGCGCGCCGCGTCGGATGAAAACAAGGCGCGGCTCAAGACGCAAACGCAGGAAGCCATCGCGAAGGGAATTTTCGGCGCGCCGAGTTTCGTCGTCGGCGACGAGCTTTTCTGGGGCAATGACCGGCTCGAGGCGGCGCTTCAATGGGCAAGGTCGCGGGGTTGAGTTTCCGGAATCGCAGTGTGGTTTTTTCGTGGAGCCTCGCTTGCGCCTCTTGCGCGATCGGGGTGGGACGACGATCTCCTTGTTTCGGCATGTTGCGCCAGTGATGGAGAGACCGATGAGCACCATCATCTTTCATTCACAGCCCATGAGCGTCTATCTCTGGACGGCGAGCCTTGTCGCCGCCGAAAAAGGCGTCCCGTGGTCGGTCAGTGCGCTAGAGCCGGGCTCCGACACGCACAGAAAGCTGCATCCCTTCGCGCGCTCGCCCGTGCTCCAGCATGGCGCGATATTTCTCTATGAGACGCTCGCCATCGCGCATTACATCGACGAGGCTTTCGAGGGGCCGGAGCTGCAACCCGCGGACGGGCTCGAACGCGCCGAGATGCTGCGCTGGGTCAGCCTCGTCAACGCGCATATGTTTCCGACGATGACGAACGGGCTCGCCAAGCAGCGGCTTCTCGTGCCGATGCGGGGCGGACGGCCCGATGAGGCGCTCATCGCGCAGGCGGTAACGGAATTCGTGCATCAGCTTGCGCTCATCGAGAAAGATCTGCGACATCACGAATTTCTCGCAAGCGACGAGATCTCGCTGGCCGACTGCTTTCTCTTTCCGCATCTCCATTTCGCCAGCATGACGGCGGAGGGAGACGCCGCCCTGAAACGCGCGCCCTTGTCCTCACGCTGGCTCGAGCGCATGCGCGCGCGGCCGAGCTTCGCGGCGACGGATCAGTTGCGGGACCGGGCGGCCTAGCTTTCCGAAATGGAGGCGTCTGGCGCCGTCTGCGCGGTCTTGAAGCGCTCACTCGCCCGCGCCTTCACGGTTTCGCTCTTCAACTGGCCGCAGGCCGCCATGATGTCGCGACCGCGCGGCGTGCGCACGGGGCTCGCATAGCCCGCGCGGTTCACGACATCGGCGAATTTCTCGATCGTCGCCCAGTCGGAGCATTCATAGGGGCTGCCCGGCCAGGGGTTGAAGGGGATCAGGTTGATCTTGGCGGGAATACCCTTCAGCAGACGGACGAGTTCCCGCGCATCGGCGAGGCTGTCATTGACGCCCTTGAGCATCACATATTCAAAGGTGATGCGCCGTGCGTTGGAAACGCCGGGATAGTTCCGGCAGGCATCCAGAAGCTCCGCAATCGGATATTTCTTGTTGAGCGGCACGAGCCTGTCGCGCGTCTCGTCATTGACCGCATGGAGCGAGACGGCGAGCATGCAGCCGATTTCGCTGCCCGTCCGCTCGATCATCGGCACGACGCCCGATGTGGAAAGCGTGATGCGGCGCTTGGAGAGCGACAGCCCCTCGCCATCCGAGACGATATCAAGCGCGTCGCGCACATTCTCGAAATTGTAGAGCGGCTCGCCCATGCCCATCATGACGATATTGGTGACGAGGCGGTCGTTCGAGTTCCGGCTGGAATCCGGCCATTCGCCGAGCGCGTCGCGGGCGACGAGAAGCTGGCCGACGATCTCGCCGGCGGTGGGGTTCCGCACGAGCTTCTGCGTGCCCGTATGGGAGAAAGGGCAGGTGAGGGTGGAGCCGACCTGGCTCGAGATGCAGAGCGTTCCGCGCCCTTCCTCGGGGATATAGACGGCCTCGATCTCGGGGCCCGGCATGCCCGGTTTCTCGGGTGCGAGCCTGAGGAGCCATTTGCGCGTGCCGTCGACCGATTTCTGCTCGACAACCATTTCGGGCCGGGCGACGACGAAGGCTTCCTCGAGCTTCGCCCTCAGCTCCCTGGAGAGGGTCGTCATGTCGGCGAAATCGGAAAGGCCGCGATGATAGATCGCGTTCCAGAGCTGGCCGACGCGCATCCTGATCTGGTTGCGGGGCAGCCCCAGGGACAGAAGCGCCTCGCCAAGCGCCTCGCGGCTCAGGCCGACAAGGTTCGGCTTGCCTGCGGGCGCGTCCGGGGCCGGATGGGGCGCAAGCGCGGGCAGCGGCCCGGATTGCCGGGCGCTCGCGCGCTTCTCGTGGCTGATATCGAGGCTCGTCGCCATGTGCTCGTCCTGCGGCCCCGCCGGATCAGGCATGGGGGCCGGTTTCGCCGGGGTCATAGCACAAACGGGCGGGCGGACGCCAATCTTGCGGGCAAGGCCCGGTTATAGGCCTTTCCGCGTCACTTGCAGGCGGTGTCGATCTTGGAAAGGGCCATGCTCGAGCCCTTCAGCGAGTAAGTATCCGTGGTGGTGGTCTTTTTCGCCGAAGTGCCCTTGATGACCATGGAGGCGCCGGCGCGGATCGCCTTCACCATGCGGCCCTCGTCGTCGGTCTTGTCGAGCCAGGCCCAATACTGGTGCTCGCCCCCTTCGGGCACGCCGGTGAACATCTGGAACTTGTCCTTGCCGATCGTGGCGAAGGGCTTGGAGGTGGCGCTGAAGGCATAGCCCGCGCGCATGCTGATCTCGTTGCGGATGTTGCGGCCGGGGCGATGGGTGATCATGAAATAGACATCGCCGCGCTTCGCCCCTTTGGGCTCCTGCGTCTTCGGCTCGCCAAGCACATAGCAGATGCGGTCGTTGCCGCTGCCATAGCTGTAGGCGGCCCAGTCGTCGAACTTGCCGAGAAGCTTCGGGGCATCGGCCGCGCCGGCGGCAGCGGTGAAGCCGAGAGTGGCGGCTGCGATGGCCGCGGCGGCAAATAGGCGCGTGCTTGTCAGCATTTATAGGGACTCATTCCTTGCCGATGGAAAGACGGCATGACCATACCGGGGGCGGAGGGCAATTTCCAGACTGGAGGGCGGGCTCGTTTGCGGGAAAGGCCGTTCGAGGGCTGGAATGGTGGCCTGCAAATCTGGCGACTTTGCGGCGCGCTGTGGTAAGTCAGAGGCAGCGATATTCACTAGAGACAGGGGAAGCCCATGAAAGCCATCTTGTGCAAGGAATACGGTCCGCCGGAGAAGCTCGTCATCGAGGAGGTTCCTTCGCCGGAACCCAAAAAGGGCCAGGTCGTTCTGGAGGTCCATGCGGCGGCGGTCAACTTCCCCGACGTGCTCATCATCGAGAACAAGTACCAGTTCAAGCCGCCGCTCCCCTTCTCGCCGGGCGGCGAGGTTGCCGGCGTCGTCAAGAAGGTCGGCGAAGGCGTGACCCGGCTCAAGGCAGGCGACCGCGTCATCGGCTCGTGCGGCTGGGGCGGTTTTGCCGAAGAGATTGCCATCGACGAGGCGCGGGCGACGCCCATTCCGGCCGAGATGGATTTCGTGACGGCTTCGGCCTTCCTCATGACCTATGGCACGTCGCATCACGCGCTCAAGGACCGGGCGCATCTGAAGCCCGGCGAGAATCTGCTGGTGCTGGGCGCGGCCGGCGGCGTCGGCCTTGCCGCCGTCGAGCTTGGCAAGGCGATGGGCGCGCGGGTGATCGCGGCCGCCTCGTCCGAGGACAAGCTCGCCGTCTGCCGCGAGCATGGCGCCGATGAGACGATCCTTTATCCGGCAGGACCGCTCGACAAGGACCAGCAGCGCGAGCTTTCCGACAAGATCAAGGAACTCACCGGCGGCCAGGGCGCCGATGTCGTCTACGATCCCGTCGGTGGCGACTATTCGGAGCCGGCGCTCCGGGCGACGAACTGGGAGGGGCGCTTCCTCGTGGTCGGTTTCGCCTCGGGGCCCATTCCGAAAATTCCGCTCAATCTCGCGCTCCTCAAGGGCTGCCAGATCGTCGGCGTCTTCTGGGGCGCCTTTACCGGCCGCGAGCCGCAGCGCCATCAGGAGAACCTGAAGGAGCTGATGGCATGGTTCAAGGCGGGCAAGCTGCGCCCGCATGTCTCGCGCACCTACAAGTTCACCGAGGTGGCCGAGGCGCTGAACGACATGGCCGCGCGCAAGGTCAAGGGCAAGATCGTACTGGTGCCCTGATCGGGGAAGCCTGAGGCAGAGGCGAGGGGGAGGCGGCGGCCCATGGGGCGAACGCTTGTGATGATCGGCGCGGCGGCGGGCTTCGTCGTCGTCGCCTTCTTCGGTTTCCTCGTCTATGTGCTGCTGGCTTCGGGCCAGGCTTCCTATTGGGAGGGAGACATTGCGGCCTTCGAGCGCCGCGATGTCTCGAACCCGCCGCCGGCCGATGCGGTGCTCTTCGTCGGCGCGGACGATGTGCGGCTCTGGGAGACGCTTGCCGCCGACATGGCGCCGATCCCCGTCATCCAGCGGGGCTTCGGCGGCGCGCAGATCTCGCATGTCGCGCATTACGCGGCGCGCATCATCGTTCCCTATCGACCGCGCGCCATCGTGCTCATCGCGGGCGAGGCCGATCTGTCGGATGTGCGCGGCAGGAGGCCGGAGGACGTGCTCGACGATTTCAAGGCTTTCGTCGATACGCTGCGCGCGCAGGGCGTCGAGGCTCCGGTCTATTTCGTCTCGATCCGCCCCTCGCCCATGCGCGTTTCGCGCTGGTACGGGGCAAGGCGCGCCAACGAACTCATCGAGGAATATGTCAGGACCCGGACGGACCTCCACTATATCGACGTGGCCTCGCAGATGTTCGATATGAGAGACAATATCCGCAGGGAGCTTTTCCGCTGGGACGGGCTGTCGCTCAATGCGAGGGGATATGCTCTCCTCGCGGAGAAAATCAGGGCCGCTCTTCTCGCCGCCGGCCAGGGCACGGGCGAGGCGGCTCATGCCATCGAATAAATGCGCCTCGGAGCGCAGGACATAACAACAGGGAGAGAACGCATGCCGGCAGAACAGGTCAGCCGCGAAACGAAAGCGGGCCGGATCGAGGGCGAATACGATCCGAAATTCAAGGAGGTCTATGAGGCCTTCGTCGAGAATTTCGAGTCGCGGGACGAGGTCGGCGCCAATGTGTCGATCACGCTCGAAGGCCGCACCGTCGTCGATCTGTGGGGCGGGCGAAAGGCGCGCGAGGGCGACGCCTGGACGCGCGACACGGTTTCCATCGTCTTTTCCTGCACCAAGGGAGCGGCGGCCATTTGCGCCCATATGCTGGCCGATCGCGGGCTTCTCGATCTCGATGCGCCGGTGGCGAAATACTGGCCGGAATTCGCGCAGAACGGCAAGGAGGAGGCGACCGTCTCCATGCTGCTCGACCATTCGGTCGGCGTGCCGCATCTGCGCGAGACGCTGAAGGATGGCGCCTATTACGACTATGACCACATGGTCGATCTCATCGCGCGGGAAAAAGCCTTCTGGCAACCCGGCACGCGCAATGGCTATCACGGCGTGACGTTCGCCTGGACGGTGGGCGAGATCGTTCATCGCGCGGCGGGCAAGCGCCTCGGCGCCTTCTTCCGCGACGAGGTGGCGGGCCCGCTCGGCCTCGATTTCTGGATCGGCCTGCCGGAGGAGATCGAGCCGCGCGTCGCGCCGATGATCTATGCCGTGCCCGATCCGTCGGCGCCCCCGTCGAAATTCACGCAGGCCGTGATGAGCGATCCGAAGTCGATCGCCTCGCTCTTCCTCCTGAACAATGGCGGCGCCAACTTCAATTCGCGCGAGTGCCATGCGGCCGAGATCGGTTCGGCCAACGGCATTTCCAACGGCCGGGGGCTTGCCGGGATCTACGCGCCGCTCGCCAATGGCGGCGGCAAGCTCGTCTCCGCCGACACGCTCGCCCGCATGGGCCGCGTCGCCATGGCCACGCATGAAGATGCGACGCTTCTCATCCCCACGCGCTTCGCGCTCGGCTTCATGAAGTCGATGGACAATCGCAAGGTGCCGAATGCGCCGAGTTCGAGCGTCATTCTGTCGGATGCCGCATTCGGCCATGTCGGCATGGGCGGCTCGATCGGCTTTGCCGATCCGGAAGCGCGCATGAGCTTCGGCTACAACATGAACCGCATGGGCATGGGCATCCTGCTCAACGAGCGCGGTCAGGCGCTTGTCGATGCCGCCTATCGCTCGCTTGGCTATCGCTCCAATGCGAGCGGCGTCTGGACCGTTTGAGAGAACGGCTGAAGAGCGCGGATCAGGCCTTGAATCTGCGCTCTTCTTCCCGGATGGGAATATCGTTGATGCTGGCCTCGCGGCGGCCCATCAATCCGTCGGGATTGAACTCCCAGTTCTCGTTGCCATGCGAGCGGTACCACTGGCCGCTGTCGTCGTGCCACTCATATTCGAAGCGGACGGAGATGCGGTTGCCGTCGAAGGCCCAGAGTTCCTTCTTCAGCCTGTAGCCGAGTTCCTTCGCCCATTTGCGGCGCAGGAACGCCTTGATCTCGTCGCGGCCTTTCACGAATTCGCTGCGGTTGCGCCATTGGGAATCGACCGCATAGCCGAGCGCCACCCGGTCGGGATCGCGTGAGTTCCACGCATCTTCCGCCGCCTGGACCTTGGCCGCGGCCGTTTCGCGCGTGAAGGGCGGCTTGATGGGTGTCGGTGTCGTCATGATGGCTCCTTTGCGGATTTGAGGGCGGCAAGCTCGGCTTCGAGCATGTCGATCTTCGATTGCAGATGCGCGAGCGCGCCGGCGACCTCGTCGGCGTCGAATTTCTGCGGAATGTGGCTTGAACAATTGAAGTCGATGGCGGAGATGGCGAAGACGATCGCCTGCAGGGGGCGGGCGCGATAGCCCTCTGGCATCAGCATGGCGATGGTCGCGGCATCCTCGACGACTTCGGCGCGTCCCCAGATCTTGACGCGCGTGCGCGTCGCGTAATCCATGAGAAACATGTAGGCGCGGGCGTTCTCGCTCAGATTGCCGACGGTGATGTACTGGTGATTGCCGGCATAGTCGGCGAAGGCGAGCGTGCGGTCGTCGAGCACGCGCAGAAAACCCTTCGGCCCGCCGCGGTGCTGGATATAGGGCTGGCCTTCAGCGCTGGCGGTGGCGAAGTAGAAGGACGTTCTCTCCGCAATGAAGGCGGCGACATCCGGCGAAAGCCGGTCGCGCATGTCGCGCTTCTCGTAATGGGCGCGGCTGCCGCGCCTTTCCTGAAGGGCCTTCACGGCCGGGGTAAAGGCGATATCACTCACGAATTGACTCATATGGCCGTTCCATTGTGTCCGGTCTGGCGGAAATATCGGGTGTTCCACCCGGAAGATTAATCTGCAAATATCGGGCTTCTCTGTTCCGGAAAGCGGAATAATAGATGGACAGGCTCGACGCGCTTTCTGTCTTCGTGGCCGTGGCCGAGCAGGAGAGCTTCGTCCGCGCCGCGAGGCGGCTCGGCCGCTCTCCGGCCGCGGTGTCGCGCGCCGTCGCGGCGCTCGAGGAGCGTCTCGGTACGCGGCTTCTCCAGAGGACGACGCGGGCCGTGTCGCTGACCGATGCGGGACGCCGCCATTACGAGCGCTGCCGCGCGCTGCTTGCCGAATTCGAGGCGATAGAGGCGGCGGCCACGCGCGAGCGCGACGAGCCGCAGGGGCTTCTCGCCATCACCGCGCCTTTCATCTTCGGGCGGCTGCATGTGCTGCCCGTGGCGACGGAATTCCTGCGCGCCTATCCGCATGTGACCATGCGGTTCTTCTTTTTCGACCGCTATGTGTCGCTCGTCGATGAGGGGATGGATCTCGGCGTGAGGATCGGCCCGCTCGAGGATTCGAGCCTGCGCGCCACAAAGGTCGGCTCGGTCACGCGGGGACTTTATGCGAGCCCTGACTATCTGGAGCGGTGCGGCACGCCGAAATCTCCATCCGAGCTTTCGCGGCACGACTGCATCGTCGTCGCGGGGCCGGCCGCCGGTCAGCAGGTCTGGAGTTTCGGGCAGAAGGGCACAAGGCGGGCGGTCACGGTGTCGCCGCGCCTTTCCGTGACCTCGATCGAAGCCTCCATCGACGCGGCGCTTTCAGGGGTCGGCATTGCGCGGCTCCTGTCCTACCAGACGGAAAGCCTCGTCCGCGAAGGACGGCTCACACGCATTCTCGCCGCGCAGGAGCCGGAGGAACTGCCGATCCATGTCGTGCAGCCGGCGGGCCGGCATGTGCCCGCGAAGTCGCGCGTCTTTGCCGAGAGGCTCGTCCCGGCGCTCCGGGCGAAATTCGCGCGGCGCTAGGATTTTCCGTCGAGCGGGGGCAGGCCGAGCGCCTTTCGCGCATCGGCGCGATGGGCAGGCTTGATGTGGCTCGAGACGAGGCCGATCGCCGCCATGAGGACGGTCGCATCGTCGGTGAAGCCGAGACCGGCGACGAAATCGGGAATGAGATCGGCGGGCAGGACGAAATAGGCAAGCGCGCCGAGAAGCGTCGCCTTGACGCGAAGCGGCGTTGCGGGATCGCGCGTGCAGAACCAGGCGGAGGCCGCTTCCTCGGCGAAAGGGACGCGACCCGCGACGCGCGCCATCTTCTTCCAGAAGCCCTGGCGGACCGTCTCCTCGTTCCGTGCGAGGACGGCGGGCAGGGCCAGATCCGGATTTTCGAGACTGGATTCCGCGTCTCTTTGCGACATTTTTCCATCCGCGCCTGTTAGGACGCCGGGCTTTCGCCCGGCAGGAACAAGATGGGGCACCGGGTGGCCTCCTGCAAGGCAAGGCGGACCCTGCGTCAATCGGCCGAGGCGCCAAATCCTTTTGCCATAGGCACTTTTGGGCTCGCACTCGGCCGCGCGAATTTGTTAAATCGGCGCCAATCCGACGCGGCGAACCGCGCGGTCGGCAGAGAAGGAATGGACGAATGAAACTCGATTCAAGCATCAGCGCCATCGTCACCGGCGGCGCATCGGGCCTCGGCGCGGCGACGGTGCGCGCGCTTGCCGCGAAGGGCGTGAAGGTCGGCATCTTCGATCTTCAGGAAGAAAAGGGTGAAGCGCTCGCGAAGGAAATCGGCGGCGTGTTCGCGAAGGTCAACGTGACCGATGAAGCGAGCGTCGATGCCGGCTTCGCGAAGGTTCGCGCGGCGATCGGCCAGGAGCGCATCCTCGTCAACTGCGCCGGCACGGGCAACGCGATCAAGACCGCCTCGCGCAACAAGGAGACGGGCGCGGCCGAGCACTTCCCGCTCGACAAGTTCAACCTCATCATCCAGATCAACCTCGTCGGCACGTTCCGCTGCATCGCGAAGTCGGCGGCCGGCATGCTCTCGCTCGATCCGCTGCCGGATGGCGATCGCGGTGCGATCGTGAACACGGGCTCGGTCGCGGCGGTCGACGGCCAGATCGGCCAGGCGGCCTATTCGGCCTCCAAGGCTGGCGTCGTCGGCATGACGCTGCCGATCGCGCGCGACCTCTCGCGCGAAGCGATCCGCGTCAACACGATCCTGCCCGGCATCTTCGATACGCCGCTGCTCGCGGGCGCGCCGGAGAAGGTGCGTCAGGCGCTCGGCGCCCAGGTGCCGTTCCCCTCGCGTCTCGGCAACCCGGTGGAATATGCCTCGCTCGCTCTGCAGATGATCGAGAACGGCTACTTCAACGGCGAAACGGTCCGCCTCGACGGCGCGATCCGCATGGCGCCGCGCTAATATTTCCGGCGACGGAAACGACGAAAGCCCCGGAGGAAACTCCGGGGCTTTCTTGCGTCCAGGGTGCCGGCCTATTTCGCCCGGCCGGCACGGCCGGCGATCCGGTCCATGAATTGCGCGAGCCTGATGTCGCGCTCGGAGACGCCGTTCGCGTCATGCGTGGTCAGCGTCACCTCGACCTTGTTGTAGACGTTGAACCATTCGGGATGGTGGTCGGACTTTTCGGCGGCGAGCGCCACGCGGCTCATGAAGCCGAAAGCCTCGTTGAAATCCCTGAAGAGATAGGTCTTGGCGATGGCGTCGCGGCCTCTCACCTTGGTCCAGCCCTTCAGGCTTTGAAGCGCCTTTCTGCGCGCTGCATCTGTCAGTCTTTCGATCATTGAAGGCCTCCGGGCGATCATGGGATGAATGAA
>NZ_DAOKYX010000034.1:0-27218 GCF_035325945.1 Parvibaculum sp. | reverse complement strand
ATTTTTTTATTGATTCCAAACTGTGGTTAAACTCTCATAATGCGAGACAAATAAGGGGGTGCAAAACCGGTCTGGTCCGGTCGTGTACTGATCGGGGCCGACCTCGCGTCAACTCTGGAAACGGAGGTTGTATGCTGTTCGGTATCCTTATTAAGCAGGTCGTCGCGCGTGGCTCGCTCCGCGTCGTCGACTGGAACGGAAAGACCTCGGTCTTCGGCGATGGAACGGGCAGGCAGGTCACCCTCCGGCTCCACGAGCGCGGCCAGCAACTGAAGCTCGCCCTCAATCCCTATCTCCGGCTCGGCGAAGCCTATATGGATGGCTCCCTGACCGTGGACGAGCCTGCGACGATCTACGACCTGCTCGATCTCCTCCTCGGCAATCTGGGCACGAACTATCCCAGCCCCGCCTTCAAGGTCTTCGCGGCGCTCCGGCGGACGAAGCGGCGGATCGACCAGCACAATCCCATCGGCAAGGCGCAGGCGAATGTCGCGCATCACTACGATCTCGACGGCGGGATCTACGATCTCTTCCTCGATGCCGACAAACAATATTCCTGCGCCTATTTCGCCCATCCGGCCATGAGCCTCGAAGAGGCGCAACTGGCGAAGAAGCGGCACATCGCGGCGAAGCTCATGATCGAGCCGGGCATGCGCGTGCTCGACATCGGCTGCGGTTGGGGCGGGCTGGCGCTGACGCTCGCCGAGGAAACGGGCGCGGAAGTCACCGGCATCACGCTCAGCCGCGAGCAGCACAAGATCGCAAGCCAGCGCGCCATCGAGCGCGGGCTCGCCGACCGCGTCAAATTCCATCTTCAGGACTACCGCACGCTCGAAGGCGAATTCGATCGCATCGTCTCGGTGGGCATGTTCGAGCATGTCGGCGTCGGCTACTACGGCGAATATTTCAAGGCCGTGCAGCGTCTGCTGAAGGAAGACGGCGTCGCCCTCATCCACACGATCGGACGCCTCGACCCGCCCGGCGCCACCAATCCCTGGATCGCGAAATACATCTTCCCCGGCGGCTATATTCCCGCCCTGAGCGAGATGGCGGCGGCTGTCGAGAAGACCGGGCTTTTCATGACCGATCTCGAAGTGCTGCGGCTGCACTATGCCGAGACGCTGCGCGAATGGCGGCGGCGCTTCATGGCCAAGCGCGACATCGCCGCGAAGATCTACGACGAACGTTTCTGCCGCATGTGGGAGTTCTATCTCGCGGGCTCGGAAACCTCGTTCCGCCATGAGGGCATGGTGAACTTCCAGCTTCAGCTCACGAGGAAGATCGACGCGCTCCCCATGACCCGCGACTATATGGGCGAGCGGGAAAGTCGGCTTTCCGAATTTCCGGCGCAGAGGCGTATGCGCGCGGGCGAGTGACCGCCCGCGCCGCCCCGCTCAGGATGCCCTGCGGCCGTCGATCGACAACCCGCCCGCTCCATGCGCCGCGACCATCAGCAGACCGCCGATGATGGTGAAGTTCTTCATGAACATGATGGTCTGTGTCTGGTCGGCGAAATTGGTGTGGAAGAACACCGCCGCCAGCAGCGTGAAGAGGCTCAGAGCCAGCGCCGCGAGGCGCGCCTGATAGCCGACGAGCAGCAGGAGGCCGCCGCCCAGCTCGATGATGACCGCGCCGATATAGGCGAGCGCGGGAAGCGGCATCCCCGAAGAGGCGATGTACTGGACGGTCGCGTCATGCGCGCCGAGCTTCTGCGCGCCGCTCATGACGAACATGAAGCTCAGAAGTATGCGGCCCACGAAGGAAAAATAAGGCGACAGGCTTTGCATTGCGAAATCCCTTTCGGCCTTGCTGGCCTCTCTGGCGCCCCTTCCGGCGTTGCGGGGGAGCGCGTTGCGACAGAAGCGAATCTAGCGGCTGCCCTCCCCGGCCGACTACGGCATCGCGGAAAGACAGGCTGTTTCGGGGAACGCAACAATGGGGGCCGGGAATGTCCCCGCGACTCGATCTATACTCCTGCTGTCATACCGGGATTTTCCACAATTGCCGGGGCCGGGGAAACGGCCAAATGCCAAGGGCTTAGGCGATGATCGTGATTTTATCCCGGCTTGTGGACAAGTATCATGGGGAACAGACGGCAATGCGGCTCAATGCGGCTTCCTTGCTGGCGGGTATCGCGTAAAACGGGGCCATGGAAAATATTCAGCCTGCTTTCTCCGCCATGTCCGACGATGAGGGTGCCCAGGGCTACCGCGTGCTCCCGCACAACATCGAAGCCGAGCAGGCGCTGCTTGGCGCGATCCTCGTCAACAACGAAGCCTATGACCGCCTCTCGACCTTCCTCGAGCCGGCGCATTTCTTCGACGCGCTTCACGGGCGCATCTATGAGGCGGCGGCGAAACTCATCACGGCCGGGCATCTCGCCTCGCCGGTGACGCTCAAGAACTTCTTCGAACGCGACGAGGCCCTGGCCGAGATCGGTGGCCCGCAATATCTCGCGCGGCTCGCGGGCGCGGCGACGACGATCATCAACGTCCAGGAATACGGGCGCACGATCTACGATCTCGCCATCCGGCGCGAACTCATTCAGGTCGGCGTGGATATTCATACGCGCGCCTATGACGCGCCCGTCGACGACACGCCCTCCTCGCAGATCCTCGATGCGGAACAGGCGCTCTATCAGCTCGCCGAGCGCGGAAAATACGAAGGCGGCTTCCGCAGCTTCCATGAATCGCTCAAGGGCGCGATCGACATGGCGGCGGCGGCCTATGAGCGCGATGGCGGCCTTTCCGGCATTTCGACAGGCCTCATGGATCTCGACAAGATGATGGGCGGACTTCAGTCTTCCGACCTCATCATCCTTGCCGGACGCCCCTCGATGGGAAAGACCGCGCTTGCGACCAACATCGCGTTCAACGCCGCCAAGGCCTACAAGGCCGAGCACCATGCCGACGGCACGGTCGCGGTGAAGGACGGCGCGATCGTTGGCTTCTTCTCGCTCGAAATGTCGGCGGAACAATTGGCGACGCGTCTGCTGGCCGAGCAATCAGGCGTGCCTTCCGAGGCCATCCGGCGCGGGCGCATACAGGAGCATGAATTCCACTCGCTGGTCGATGCCTCGCGCGAATTGCAGAGCATCCCGCTCTATATCGACGATACGGGCGGCCTCAACATCGCGACGCTCGCGGCGCGCGCGCGACGGCTCAAGCGTCAGCGCGGGCTCGGCCTTCTCGTGGTCGACTATCTCCAGCTTCTCGCGGGCTCCGG
The DNA here is from genome assembly GCF_035325945.1 of Parvibaculum sp. Classification (GTDB taxonomy): domain Bacteria; phylum Pseudomonadota; class Alphaproteobacteria; order Parvibaculales; family Parvibaculaceae; genus Parvibaculum. The sequence goes on along the minus strand of NZ_DAOKYX010000034.1, from coordinate 23,993 downwards.
CAAGTTCGGCGACAACCGCGTGCAGGAGGTGACGCAGATCACCACCGGGCTCAAGGCGCTGGCCAAGGAACTCAACGTCCCGATCGTCGCCCTCTCCCAGCTTTCGCGTCAGGTGGAAGCACGCGACGACAAGCGGCCGCAACTCGCCGACCTGCGCGAGTCCGGCTCGATCGAGCAGGACGCCGACGTGGTGATGTTCGTGTTCCGTGAGGAATATTACGTGCAGCGCCGGGAGCCGCGCGAGGGAACGCCGGAACATCTGGCCTGGCAGGAAGAGATGAACCAGGTGCACGGGCTCGCCGAGGTCATCATCGGCAAGCAGCGCCACGGGCCGACCGGCACGGTCAAGCTGCAATTCGAGGCGAATGTGACGCGCTTTGCCGATCTCATTCACGACGACAGGCTGCCGGACCATCACCCATAATCAGGCCCCCCGGCCATGCCCTAATTTGGCGATTGGCCAATCGGCCGGGGCTGACTAGGCTTGCCCGAATGTTTGCCAATCGCAGGGGGCCGGCCGAAGCGTTCCGGCGGCAGCCCGTGCAGGCATTCATGCCTTTGACACTCGCAAGAAGGGCTTCGCCCGCCCCAAGCGGCGGGTCATGACGCGCTTGAGTTCATTATGCCTGCACAAGACATTGCCTCCTCCGCTCTCGCCTCGGCTCCGGCCGGCGCATTCCTGACCATCGACCTCGACGCGCTTGTCGCCAATTACCTTGCGATCAGGGAACTGGCGAAGGGGAGCGAGGTCGCTGGCGTCGTCAAGGCGCGGGCCTATGGCCTCGGCCTCGCCCCGGTCGCGCGCGCGCTGTGGGGGGCGGGCTGCCGGACCTTCTGCGTCGCCACGGCTGGCGAAGGCGCCACGCTGCGCGGCCTCCTGCCCGACGCCACCATCTACATCCTTAGCGGGCTCATCGCGGGCGCGGCGGATGCCTATGAGGCGCATGGCCTGCGCCCCTGTCTTTCTAGCCTTGCCGAGGTTGAGGAGTGGCGGGCGCTGGCGAAAAGGCGCGGCCGCTCGCTTTCAGCCGGCCTGCAATTCGAAACCGGGCTCAACCGGCTCGGCATCGCCGGGCGCGAGGCCGAACGGCTCATCTCGACCCCCGAGGCGCTGTCAGGCGTCGATGTGACGCTCGTCATGAGCCATCTCGGCTGCGCGGACGAGGCCGATCACCCGCTGAACCGGCACCAGCTCGAGCGCTTCAGGGCGATCCGCGCCGCCTTTCCGGGCGTGACCGCGAGCCTCGCCAATTCGGCCGGGGTCCATCTCGGGGCCGAGTATCATTTCGATCTCGTCAGGCCCGGTATCGCGCTTTATGGCGGCAACCCCTTCACCGGCCGCGCCAATCCCTGCCGCCCAGTCGTCGGGTTGCAGGGGCGCATCCTCGATGTGCGCGAGGTTGCCAGCGGCGAAACGGTCGGCTATGGCGCGGCATTCGAGGCGAAGGGACCGCGCCGGATCGCGGTCATCGCGATGGGCTATGGCGACGGGTTTTTCCGCGCGCTCGGCTCCGACCGGCAGCGCAGCCATGTCGGGGGCCGCGTCCATATCGCCGGGCACTACGCGCCCATTGCCGGGCGGATTTCCATGGATCTCATTTCGATAGACGTGACAGAGCTGTCCGAAGGGGCAATCAAGCGGGGCGACCTTGCGGAGCTGATCGGCCCCCATGTGACGCTGGACGAGGTGGCGACACGGGCGGGAACCATAGGATATGAGGTTCTCACCAATCTCGGAGACCGGTACAAGCGGATTTACACTGGCGCCGGTTGTTCGACCACGGAATCATGACCTACCTTGTCGCCAGCCCCCGCCCGGGGGCGTTCGGCAAAACCACTCACGGGGAGCTGCCTTGAATTTCTTCGCTATCATCGGCCGGGTCGTACTGGCCCTGCTCGCCGAGATCGGACGGCTTTCGCAATTCACCTGGACGAGTGTGAGCCACATCTTCCGCCCGCCCTTCTTCTGGGTGCTGCTCGGCCAGCAGATGATACGGATCGGCTATTTCTCGCTCCCGGTCGTCGCCCTCACCGCCTTCTTCACCGGCGGCGCGCTGGCGCTCCAGATCTACTATGGCGGCAACACGATCAATTCGGAGAACATCGTCGCCACCATCGTCGCCCTCGGCATCACGCGCGAACTCGGGCCCGTGATCGGCGGCCTCATGGTCGCGGGCCGCGTCTCGGCGGCGATCGCCGCCGAACTCGGCACGATGCGGGTGACCGAGCAGATCGACGCGCTGACGACGCTTTCCACGAACCCCTACAAATATCTCGTGGTGCCGCGCATCGCCGCCGCCGTCATCACGCTGCCGATCCTCATTCTCGTGGCCGACATTCTCGGCGTCATGGGCGGCTTCGTCGTCGGCTCGACGAGCCTTCATTTCAACCCCGGCGTCTACATCCAGAACACCGTCAACTTCCTCAAGATGGAAGATGTGACATCGGGCCTCATCAAGTCGGGCGTCTTCGGCTTCATCATCGCGCTGATGGGCTGCTTCCACGGCTTCCATTCCAAGGGCGGCGCGCAGGGCGTGGGCCGCGCCACGACGAATGCCGTCGTCACCGCCTCGATCCTCATTCTGGCGTCGAACTATGTGATGACGTCACTGCTCTTCACGAAGTGAGACCGGCCATGGCCAACCAGAAACAGACCGTCGACCGGAACGTGCCGAAGATAGAGCTCAGAAACGTCACCAAGCGTTTCGGCTCCAAGGTGGTGCTCAACAAGCTCAATCTCGTGATCCCGCGTGAGAAGTCGCTGGTCGTGATCGGCGGCTCGGGCACCGGCAAGTCGGTGATGCTCAAATGCGTGCTCGGCATCCTGCGCCCCGACGAGGGCGAAATTTTCGTGGACGGGCGCAACGTCCTCAAAATGGCGGCACGGGAGCGGGAGGAAACGCTTCGCAAGTTCGGCATGCTGTTTCAGGGCTCAGCACTCTTCGACAGCCTGCCCGTCTGGCAGAATGTGGCCTTCGGCCTCATTCAGGGCCGCAACATGAAGCGCAAGGAAGCCAAGGACGTCGCCATCGCCAAGCTCGCCAAGGTGGGCCTTGGCCCGGAAGTCGGCGAGCTTTATCCGGCCGAGCTTTCCGGCGGCATGCAGAAGCGCGTGGCGCTCGCCCGCGCCATCGCGGCGGACCCGGAGATCATCTTCTTCGACGAGCCGACGACAGGCCTCGACCCGATCATGGCCGACGTCATCAACGATCTCATCATCGGCAGCGTGAGGGACCTCGGCGCGACGGCGCTTTCCATCACGCACGACATGGCGAGCGCGCGCAAGATCGCCGACGAACTCGCAATGATCTACAAGGGGCAGATCATCTGGACGGGCTCGCGCGAGGAGATCGATTCGAGCGGCAACGAATATGTCGACCAGTTCATCCACGGCCGCGCCGAAGGGCCGATCAAGATGGACGTGCTGAAGCCCTGATGTTTCCACGCCGCCGGGCAAGCCGCGCCCGGCCAAGCTGATGGCGGCAACCGCCGCCAAACGGGAGTACGCATGGCCCGCGCCTCGCGCATCTTCGTCTGCCAGGCCTGCGGCGCGGTGACACCGCGCTGGGCGGGACGGTGCGAATCCTGCGGCGAATGGAACACCATCGTCGAGGAAGCGGCCGAAAGCTCCGGCGTCGGCGGCGGCCCGCAAAAGGGCGCGCGCGGCAAGGGGCGGCAGATCGAACTTGTCTCGCTTGCGGGCGAAACGGCCGATCCGCCGCGGCTCGTCACCGGCGTCGCCGAATTCGACCGCGTCTGCGGCGGCGGGCTCGTGCCGGGCTCGGCGCTGCTGGTGGGCGGCGATCCCGGCATCGGCAAGTCGACGCTTCTGCTTCAGGCTATGGCCGCGCTCGGGCGCAATGGCGCCGATGTCGTCTATATCTCGGGCGAAGAGGCGATCGCGCAGGTCCGCATGCGGGCGCGGCGCCTCGGCCTTGCGGATGCGCCCGTCCGGCTCGGCGCGGAGACGAACCTCAAGGACATTCTCTCGACGCTCGACGGCGCGAAGGCGCCGGCCGCCGTCGTCATCGACTCGATCCAGACCATGTGGACGGATGCGCTCGAATCCGCGCCCGGCACGGTGGCGCAGGTGCGCGCCACGGCGCAGGACCTCGTGCGCTTCGCCAAGCGGCATGGCACGGCGATCATTCTCGTCGGTCATGTGACGAAGGACGGGCAGATCGCGGGCCCGCGCGTCGTCGAGCACATGGTCGATTGCGTTCTCTATTTCGAGGGCGAGCGGGGACACCAGTTCCGTATCCTGCGCGCTGTGAAGAACCGCTTCGGACCGGCTAACGAAATCGGCGTCTTCGAAATGGGCGAGATGGGCCTCGCCGAAGTGCCGAACCCCTCCGCCCTCTTTCTCGGCGAGCGCGACGGCGAGACGAGCGGAAGCGCGGTCTTCGCTGGCATCGAGGGCACGCGGCCGGTGCTCGTCGAGATCCAGGCGCTCGTCGCGCAAAGCTCGCTCGGCACCCCGCGCCGCGCTGTGGTGGGCTGGGATACGGGACGGCTCTCCATGGTGCTTGCCGTGCTCGATGCGCGCTGCGGGCTGAGCCTTGCCGGACAGGACGTCTATCTCAATGTCGCGGGCGGCCTGCGAATCAACGAGCCCGCAGCCGATCTTGCCGTCGCAGGCGCGCTTGTTTCCTCCATTACCGGCGCCGCCCTGCCGCCCGATTGCGTCATATTCGGCGAAATCAGCCTTTCAGGCGCGGTCCGCCCCGTGAACCAGATGGAAGCGCGGCTGAAAGAGGCCGAAAAGCTCGGCTTCCGCCGTGCTATCCTGCCCGCCTCGGCATCGCGCCAAAAACCCTCCAGCGGTCTTGAAATGACCGAAATTTCCGACCTTGCCGGGCTCGTCGCGCATCTTGCGGCGGGAAGCTCCGGTCGGCCCCGCGAGCGCAGGGGCGGCGAATTGTGATAGGGTAAATGTCTCAAGGAGGGACATAGGTGACGCTATTCGACGGCATCGTCCTGGCGGTTCTTTTCATATCGAGCGTGCTCGCGCTTCTGCGCGGCTTCACCAATGAGGTTCTCTCGATCCTCGCCTGGGTGGTCGGGGCGCTCGCTGCGCTCTGGCTCTTTCCATATGCGACGCCCTTCTTCCGCGGCATGATCTCGCCGGGCTGGCTTGCCGCCGTCGTCGCCGCGCTGGCGATCTTCATCGGGGGATATGTGCTCGTGGCGGCCTTCACCATGCGCTGGGCCGACCATCTTCTCGCCCTGCACGATCAGGCCGAAATGCTCGACCGCACCCTCGGCTTCCTGTTCGGGCTCGTCCGCGGGCTCTTGATCGTGACCGTCGCCTACCTATTTTTCGCATGGCTGGTGCCGAACCCGGCCGACCAGCCGGACTGGATCAGGAATGCGAGGCTGCGGCCGCTGGTCGAATCCTCGGCATCGACGCTGTTCACGCTGGCGCCGACAGTGCCTAAATCCGCGCCCGCGCCGAAGAACGAAAGCCGCGCGAAGCCCGCGCCGAGCACAGCCGCGCCGCCCCGGGCAGTTGCGCCCGCGCCCGATAAGCGCTATCCCGCAGCCAGCGCGCCCGCGGCAGCCGACGGCAAATCGGGCGCTGACAGCGCGCAGGACGACGGCTATAACCCCTCCGAGCGGAGGGGGCTCGACAGGCTTTTCGAGAGCACAGAGTGACCGGACCCCTTTGGGAGCGCATCGGATGCATGAACAGTTATCCTTTTCCTTTCCGAATGTGGCCCAAACCGTGACCCGAACCTCCATCGCCGCATCGGAAAAACATACCCTCGGCGAGCGCCCGACCTGCATTACGGACGAAGAACTCATGGGTGACACGCTGCGCGAAGAGTGCGGCGTGTTCGGCGTTTTCGGGCACCCGGATGCGGCCGCGCTGACGGCGCTCGGGCTTCACGCCCTCCAGCATCGCGGACAGGAAGCGGCGGGCATCGTCAGCTTCGATGGCGAGCATTTTCATTCGGAGCGCCGCCTCGGCCTTGTCGGCGACCACTTTTCCAGCGGCACGGTCATGGAACGCCTCATGGGCGACATCGCCATCGGCCATGTGCGCTATTCGACCGCGGGTGGAACGATCCTGCGCAATGTGCAGCCGCTCTTCGCCGATCTCTGGGGCGGCGGTTTCGCCATCGCGCATAATGGCAACCTGACCAACGCCATCACACTGCGCAACGAACTCGTCCGCGCGGGCGCGATCTTCCAGTCCACCTCCGATACCGAGACGATCCTTCAGCTCATCGCCCGCAGCCAGAGCCCGCGCGTCATGGAGCGCTTCGTCGATGCGCTGCGCCAGATCGAAGGCGCCTATGCGCTCGTCGCGCTGACGCCGAAGAAACTCATCGGTGCCCGCGATCCGCTCGGCATCCGCCCGCTCATTCTCGGCGAGCTCAACGGCGCCCCCATTCTCTGCTCGGAGACAGTCGCCCTCGACATCATCGGCGCGGAATTCGTGCGCGAGATCGAGCCCGGCGAGATCGTCGTCTGCACGCGCGAGGGCATCGAGTCGATCCGCCCCTTCCCGCCCCAGCGCCCGCGCCCCTGCGTCTTCGAATATATCTACTTCGCCCGGCCCGACAGCATCGTGGCGGGACGCAGCGTCTACAATGTGCGCAAGCAGCTCGGCCGCGAGCTGGCGAGGGAAAGCGCCACCGAAGCCGATGTCGTGATCCCGGTTCCCGATTCAGGCGTGCCCGCCGCGCTCGGCTTCGCGGAGGCGTCGGGCATCCCCTTCGAGCTTGGCATCATCCGCAATCACTATGTCGGCCGCACCTTCATCGAGCCGACGCAGCAGATCCGCCAGCTCGGCGTGAAGCTCAAGCACAATGCCAACCGCGCCATCGTCGAGGGCAAGCGGATCATTCTGGTGGACGACTCGGTCGTGCGCGGCACGACATCGGTCAAGATCGTGAAGATGATGTATGAGGCCGGCGCGCGCGAGGTACACATGCGGATCGCGAGCCCGCCCATCACGCATCCCGATTTCTACGGCATCGACACGCCGGAGCGCGAGCAGCTTCTCGCTGCGAGATACGACCTCGAAGGCATGCGCGACTATATCGGCGTGGACAGCCTCGCCTTCATTTCTGTCGATGGCCTCTATCGCGCACTCGGCTACACGCATCGCGATCAGGAACATCCGCAGTTCACGGATCATTGTTTCACGGGCGACTATCCGACGCCCCTCACCGACAAAGTCGGCGAACAACGCACGCGGCAATTGTCGCTGCTCGCCGAAATCGCCTGAAAGAAGAGAGTATGAGCGGACGGCTTAAGGACCGCCTCGCGGTCATCACCGGCGCATCGCGCGGCATCGGGCGCGCGGTCGCGCTCGGATTTGCGGCGGAAGGCGCGCATGTCATCCTCGTTGCACGCACGGTCGGCGGGCTCGAGGAAGTCGATGACGAGATCCGCAAGGTCGGCGGCAAGGCGACGCTTGTTCCGCTCGACCTGACCGATTTCGACGCCATCGACCGGCTCGGCGCGACGATTTACGAGCGCTGGGGCAAGCTCGACATTCTCGTCGGCAATGCTGGCACGCTCGGCGTGCTGACGCCGGTGAGCCATCTCGAAGTGAAGGCGTGGGACAAGCTCGTCGCGACGAACATCACGTCGAACTGGCGGCTCATGCGCTCTTTCGAGCCCCTGCTCAAGCGCTCGGATGCGGGCCGCGCCATCTTCGTGACCTCCGGTTCCGCGCACAAGGCCAAGCCCTTCTGGGGCGGCTACGCCATGAGCAAGGCAGCGCTCGAGGCGCTTGCCAAAACCTGGGCGGCGGAATGCGCGAACACGAACCTGCGCATCAATCTGCTGAGCCCCGGCCCGGTGCGCACGGCCATGCGCAAGCAGGCCATGCCGGGCGAGGATCCCTCGACGCTTACGAAGCCGGCCGATCTCGTGCCGCTTTTCATCGAGCTTGCCCTTCCCTCCTGCACACGGAACGGCGAGATCGTCGAATATCAGAAGACGAAGGCATAGAGCGGCGGGCCGTTCGCGGCCCCAAGCGCAGGAATGACAAGACAGAATAAGCCGGGCTTTTCGCCCGGCTTATTTCTTTTCCGCGAAGGGGTTTCTGCGTGCCCGCATGAAAAGGCGGATGGGCACGGCGGGAAGGCCGAATGTCTCGCGCAGCGAATTGATGAGGTAGCGGCGATAGGCCGTCGGCACTTCCTCGGCCCGGCTCGAAAAGACGGCGAAGGTCGGCGGTCGGCTCTTCACCTGCGAGATATATTTGAGATTGATGGCGCGTCCCTTGACCGCCGGCGGCGGGTGGCGCGAAATCGCCTCCTCCAGCCAGCGATTGAGACGCGCCGTCGAGACGCGCGCGTTCCAGATCGTATGAACGCGCTCGATCTCCGGCATCAGCTTGTCGAGGCCGCGCCCCGTCAGCGCCGACAGGGTGACGATGGGTATGCCGCGCACCTGCGGCAGCAGGCGCTCCAGCTCTTCCTTCAGCTCACGGAGCTTTGCCTGCGGATCCTCGACCGCGTCCCACTTGTTGACGACGATCAGCATCGCGCGGCCTTCCTGCTCGACGAGATCGACGATATGGAGGTCCTGCCGCTCGAAGGGAATGCTGGCATCGAGCGTGACGGCGACGACTTCGGCAAAGCGGATGGCGCGCAGCGTATCCGCTACGGAAAGCTTTTCAAGCTTCTCCGTGACGCGGGAGCGGCGGCGCATGCCGGCCGTGTCCCAGAGCTTCACGCGGCGGCCGCGCCATTCCCACTCGATGCCGATAGCGTCGCGGGTGATGCCGGCCTCGGGCCCGGTCAACATGCGGTCTTCGCCGAGAAGCTGGTTCACCAGCGTCGATTTGCCGACATTCGGACGGCCGACGACGGCGATGCGAAGCGGCGCCTCGAGGTCGGGCTCGTAAGGCGCCTCGGGATCGAAGCGGCTGGCGGCCTCATCGTCGGCGGCGAGCGCGTCCTCGACAGCACGTTCGCGCTCCTCCTCGGCGATGCTGTCCGCATAGGGCTGGATCGCCTCATAAAGCGTCGCAAGCCCTTCGCCATGTTCGGCCGAGAGCGGAATGGGCGCGCCCAGGCCAAGCTCGAAGGCTTCCATGCGCCCCGCCTCGCCCGCCCCGCCCTCGCATTTGTTCGCGACAAGGATGACAGGCGTCGGCGACTTCCGGAGGATCTGGGCAAAGCGCTTGTCGAGCGGCGTGACGCCCGCGCGCGCATCCATGAGCAGGAGGCAGACATCGGCCTCGGCGATCGCCGCATCGGTCTGACGGCGCATCCGCGCTTCGAGGCTGTCGCCCGTTGCCTCCTCAAGCCCCGCCGTGTCGATCACGGTGAAGGTCAGGTCGCCGAGACGGCCCTCTCCTTCGCGCCGGTCGCGCGTGACGCCGGGCGTATCGTCGACAAGAGCGAGCTTCTTGCCGACGAGCCGATTGAAAAGAGTGGACTTGCCCACATTGGGCCGCCCCACAATGGCAACCTTGAATGACACGGCCTGCGGCCCTTTTTATGCGACCGGACGCGCGATTGCGGCTTAGCGCAGCGCGACCAGATCGGCGTCGTCGGTCAGAATATAGACCGTACCGTTGGCGACGATGGGCGCGATGAGCGTCTTGCCCGGAAGCTCGACCTGTCCCTTGATCTCGCCGGTATAGGGCGAGAGCGACACGGCCTTGCCAGTGGTCGAGACGAGCACGAGGCGGTCGCTCACAAGGATCGGCCCGCTCCACTCGATCGGTCCTTCCTTGTCCTCCGGGTCCTCATAGCGATCGAGCTTCGTCAGCCAGTGAATTCGCCCGTCGCGGCGCGAGATGGCGATGACTTCCTGATCGGTCGAGACGACGAAAACATATTCGCCCGCCACCCAGGGCGTCTGCACGCCGGCAATATCTCTCGTCCAGACGCGCTCGCCGGTTCTCAGATCGATCGAAACCATGCGGCCCGAATGGCTGATGGCGAAGACGCGATCACGATCGATGACAGGCCTGCCGGCAATGTCATTGAGTTCGGAGAGCGAGGTGAGATTGCCGGTGCGGGTGAGCGAATCCGACCAGAGCACGGCGCCGTTCTCGACGCGGAGCGCGAAGAGTTCGCCCGAGGAATAGGGAACGATGACGATGGAGCCCGCAACGGCGGGGCTCGTCGCCGCGAGAATGCCCGCGCTCTCCGTGATGCCGCGATGGCGCCACAGGATCTGGCCGTTCTCTTCGGCGAAGCAGATGAGCTGGTTATCGGAGGTCACCGCGAAAACGCGGCCGCCATTGGCCGTGGGCGAGGCGCGGAAGGGAACGCCCGCATCGGCCGTCCAGAGGACGGCGCCGGTCGCCGGGTTCAGCGCATGCACCTTGCCGAAGCCCGTCGCGGCAAAGAGCTTGCCGTTGTCGTAAGCGACGCCGCCGCCGCGCGCCTTGTAGGAATCCTGATCCTCGGGCGTGACGTCCTGCTTCCAGAGCTGCTTGCCCGACTTCGCATCGAAGGCGCGGATGGTCGCGCGCGAGTCGAGCACGAAGACCTTGCCATCCGCGACAATCGGCGTGGCGACGAGACGGGCCGCGCGGGTCGAACCGGAACCGGCGCTGACGCTCCAGGCCCTGTCGAGCTTGCCCGGCGCCTCAAGGTGATACATGGCGTTGTCCGCCGTGCCGCCCGGCTGCGTCCACTCGCTGTTCTCGTAAGCCTGCGGCAGCTCGATCTGCGTTTCCTTCGCTTCCGGATCGACCTCGAGCTTTGTCTCGAGCTCCATCACGGAGAGCCGCTTGCCCGGAAGCTTTGGCTTCTGCGCGGAGGAGAACATGTCGCCCACGGTATCGCAGCCGGCGAGGCCCAGAGCCGCGATGGCGACAAGCGCAAAGCCGGCCGTCCTGAACACCGCCCGAAGGCCCGAAGGTTTCACATCCACACCCATCGCCATCCGGGTCACTCCGCCTTCGGGTTCGCGGCCGCGTCGGCGGGCGCTGCGTTGCTGGTTTCAGCCTTGGCACCGGCCGCATCCGGCTTCGCCGCCGGGCGCGGCAGATGCGGCGCAATAACGGCCTGCATCACATGCGCGCGGTCGCGCAGACCGGCCGAGGCCTCGCTGTCGCCGACGATGGCGTCGAAATAGGCGCCCGCCTCCGCGAATTTGCCGGCCTTCCATGCCGCAAGGCCGAGGATCTCGCGCGCATTGTTGCGCCAGGCATTGCCCGCCACATCGACCGAGCCCAGCCGCGCCTTCATGTCCTCATAGTTCGACTGATCGAGAAGCAGCAGCGCGGCCTTGACCCGCGCCATGTCGCGGAACACGTCCGGCGCGGACGATCTCGCGGCAAGGGCGTCATAGACGGCCACGGCGCCCTTCGTATCGCCCGCATCGACGAGCAGCCCCGCCTGACGCAACCGGGCAAGCGCCGCATAGCCCGAGGGCGCGCGCTCCGCGAACTCGCCGAAGGCGGCCGCGGCTTCAGCCGGCTTCTCCCCCTCGGCCTTGGTGACCAGTTCGCTATAGGTTGCGGAGGCTGCCGCGTTCTTCGATCGCTCCCATGCCCGCCAGCCGACGATGGCGGCCGCCACGAGGACGATGCCGACGGCGAGGCCGACCAGGTAGATGCCGTATTTTTCCCAGAGCTTGTTGAGCTGGTCGCGGCGAATGTCTTCTTCGATTTCACGGAAGAGATCGGTCAAGAGCGCACTCCAAGGGATGACCAGGATAGCGCAGGAAAGCGTTGCGCCCCATCGGGGCGCGGCGACCTCCCCCGCACCTGCTCAGGCAGGCCGCGTAAAATAGCCCGCGCGCCCGGAGATGGCAAACGCCAACCGGCAGGAAAACAGCGCAAACGCCTGTTCTTATTTTACTTTTTTCATGCCGTAGGTGTTCTCGACCGCGGGGAAGGTCCGAGCCCGCACCTCGCGGGCATAGGCCTCCGCTGCGCCGGCGATCTGGGCGCCGAGAGTCGCGAACTCCTTGACGAATTTCGGCGGCTTGGGCGAGAGGCCCAGCATGTCCTCGAGAACGAGGATCTGCCCGTCACAGGCGGGCGAGGCACCGATGCCGATGGTCGGAATGTCGATCTCGCTCGTGATCTTCGCGGCGAGCGGCTCCGCCATGCCTTCGAGCACGACGGCGAAGGCGCCGGCCTCCGCGACCGCGGCCGCGTCTTCCTCGATCGCGCCCCACTCTTCCTCGACGCGGCCTTGGGTCTTGAAGCCGCCCATGACCTGGATCGACTGCGGCGTCAGGCCGATATGCGCGACGACGGGAATGCCGCGCTCGATCAGATAGCGGATCGTCGGCGCGAGCCGCTTGCCGCCTTCGAGCTTCACAGCCGTGCAGCCCGTTTCCTTGATGATGCGGACTGCATTGCGGAACGCCACTTCCGGGCTTTCCTCATAGCTGCCGAAGGGCATGTCGACGACGACGAGCGCCCGATCCGTGCCGCGCACGACGGCCGCGCCATGAGCGATCATCATGTCGAGGGTGACGCCCAGCGTCGTCTCCATGCCGTACATGACCATGCCGAGCGAGTCGCCAACGAGGATCATGTCGACATAGGGGTCGATATAGCGCGCCGTATGCGCGTGATAGGAGGTCAGGCTGACGATGGGGTCGCCGCCCTTGCGCGCACGAATTTCCGGAACGGTGATGCGCTTGATCTTCGCCTGTACCGACATGTCGGATCATCCTTGCTCATGGGCCTCGCGCCACATATGGGAACGAGTGCCGGGAATATCGAGGCGGCCGGACGCCGCAGCGAAAAGAGCTTACAAAGCAAGCTCTTAGGTACCCACTGGCACCGTTCCTGATCCTTGCGAGCCGGACCTTAGCGGAGAGAAAGCGCTAATTCAACGGTGCATCGGGGCCTTCAAGATCGAAGGCGAGCGTTCCCGGCGGGCCGATGAGTTCCCGATAGGCGATGGAGATGACCGCGACGTTGACGATCATGAAGAAGACGCCGACCAGCGCCCCGAGAACGAGGAGGATGACGCCCGGCAGCCCGAGCGCGAGGACGAGGCTCGCGCCGGCGAAGATGACGAGCACGAGCGGCAGGCTGGCCAATATCACGAGCGAGAGAAGACGCCAGAAATTGCCGCGCGTGCGCTCGAGAATGAGGCGCGCATTGATCGGCTCATCGACCGCGACGGCGGGCAAAAGAAGCAGCAGGCGGACGAAATAGTAGAGGCCGACCATCAGCACGATGAGGCCGAGAAAGCCAAGAAGCGATGCCGATGTGCCGAGAGACGGATCGTTGAGCGCCGCCGTCATCGACGCGATGAGAATGCCCGGCAGCGCGAGCAGGCTCAGGAAAATCGAAACGACGAGGAAGCGCGCCTCGCGCCTGCCGAAATGCAGATGAAAGCGGCCGGGCGTCGCATCGCCTACGAGAATGAAGCGGTGCCAGGCGACTGCGATGATCGGCCAGAGAAAGAACACCGCAAGATCGCAGAGAAGACGCAGGCCGGGATTGGCCTCACTGTCCAGCGCGCCCGATACGAGCGCGACGGCGATATAGAGCAGGCCCGGAAGCCAGATCAGCCGGACCATTTCGCCAAAATGGGTCCAGCCGCCCTGATAGGCTTCGCGCGTAATGGCGAAGACATCGAGCTTTCGCGGATCCGCAGGATGATCCATCAGATCGATCATCGCATCCCTCCCCCCTGCTGCGCCTGCTTCGCCCGCTTGGCATCGAGCGCTAGAATGTGATCCTGATAGTCGCGATTGGCGGGATCGAGCGACAGCGCCTGCATGTAGTCGCGGCGCGCGGAATCGAACCGGCTCTGCGCTTCATAGACCGCGCCGCGCACGAAATAGGAGGCCGCGCGCTTCCCGTCGAGCTTCACGGCCTTGTTGGCGTCGTCCAGAGCGCGATCGAGCTCGCCAATGTCGCGCAGCGCGTTCGCCCGGTTGGCATAGATCATCCCATCATTGGGCGCGTGCTTCAGCGCCATGCTGTAATCGACGATGGAGCGGCGCGGCTGGCCGAGATTGCGAAGTGCGACGCCGCGATTGATGAAGGCGGCGACGAGGTCTTCCTTGGGGAGCTTGCCGGACTCGATCGCCCTGCTGCAGTAGTCGACGGCCGCCTTGTCGTTGCCCGTGCTGAACTGCTCATAGCAGAGGGTGTTGTCGTCGATCGCATCCGCATGTGCGGCGACCGGCGACAGGCCAATCATGACAAGACTGAAAAAAACGAAACGCTTCATCCGGCTCCTCCGATGGAACGGATGAAGGGTAGCGTTGTTCGGCCCCGGAGGGAACGGGGGCGACGCTCGCCGGCCTCTTCAAGTCCCGGGCCAAATGTCACTTCACCGCCAGGCGGCGAAATATCCGGACCTTCAGGTGGTCGAGGATGAAGAGATACACGGCGACCACCAGCAGCAGCGGCACGATCAGCCTGAGGCTGACCGGCGCCATGAGGATGCCCGTCGCGGCCATCGCGGTCACAACCACAAGGTCGGCCAGCGAACTTGCGACCAGCCACCGGCTGGGTCGGGATCGCCAGAACGGGCCGCGTTCGCGCACCAGATAGACATTGCCCTGTCCGGTTGCCACGAGCATGACGAAAACCAGCGTCTGCAATTCGGCGAGCTTCAGCCCGAGCACATCGCGGCCGACGAAGAAAACCGCGAAGGAGAGGATCAGCACCAGTCCCGCAAGGAGACTGCCGATCAGCATCAGCGTGCGCACATCCCACCTGTCCGGGCGCTGCGAGTAGCCGACATGGTCGGTCGCTATGGACATCGTCACGAGATCGTTGGTGAACAGCATAAGCACGATCAGCAGCGGCGTGATCACAAAGCTGTTCGTGATGATGACGCCGACGGTCAGGAAGATCGCGACCTCCAGCGTCTTCATGATCTTGTTGATCGTGTAGGTGAGCATCCGCTGATAGATCCGCCGGCTGATCTGGACCGTGGTCAGCGCGTCCACGAGGCCGGGTGAAGTGAGCACGACGCCCGCAGCCGCGCGGGCGACATCGGTGGCGCTCGACACGGCGATGCCCACATCGGCCTGCTTGAGCGCGGGCGCGTCATTGACGCCGTCGCCTGTCATTCCCACGACATGGCCGGCCTTCTGAAGAAGCCGGATCAGCCTGATCTTGTGTTCCGGAAAGACGCGGGCATAGACGCCATAGTCAAGCGCGTGCCCGCCATCGATATGGTCGAGCGCATCGGCGGGCGCCAGCGCCCCATCGATGCCGATGCGCCCGGTAATGGCCCGCGCGGTGGCGCCATTGTCGCCGGTCACCATCACCACGCGAATACCGAGATCCTTGAGACCCTTCACCAGTGCCGCTGAGTCGGCACGCGGCGGATCTTCGAGCGCGATCAGGCCGGAGAGGCGCAAGCTCGCGCGGCTGCCGCCATGCGCGACTGCAAGGACGCGGGCTCCCGACGCCGCCAGACCGTCGGCCGCCTCCACGACCTCAGGCCCCGCGCCGATCAACGCGGCGACGGCCTGCGGAGCGCCTTTCACGACCCAGAGCTCGCCGTCAGCCTGCCGGTAGCAGCCGAGCGAGTAGCGGGTCGCCGGGTCGAACGGAACGAAGCTGATCCGGGGCGGCAGGCCGGTGCGCGCGCCGCGCTCGTCCGCCGCGGTCAGGATGGCCAGATCGATCGGGTCCTGCGTCGCCGGATCACAGGCAAGCGCCGCGAACTTCAGCAGATCCTCGTCCGAAGTCGCGGCCACGCGCTGCGTCTCGGTCAGTTTCAGCCGGTTCTCGGTCAGCGTACCGGTCTTGTCCGTACACAGAACATCCATTCCCGCCGCCTCTTCGATTGCGGAGAGACGGGTAAGCAGCACCCCGGACCGCGCCAGCTCCGCCGCGCCGAGGGCGGTCGCCAGAGTGAAGGTCGCCGGAAGCGCGACGGGGACAGACGCCACCAGCAGGATCAGGGCGAAGGGCAGCACGTCACGGAGCGGAAGATCGGCCCAGGCGGCATAGACCAGCAGGGCAGCGATCAGCATGGCGTCGATGGCAATGAGAACTCGGACGATCTTGAAGATCGTCACCGCCAGATGGCTCGTCGAACGCGCCGTCCGCACCAGTTCGGCCGTCTTGCCGAAATAGGTCCGCTGGCCGGTGGCCGTGACCTCGCCTGTGGCTTCACCGCGCCGGACCACCGAAGCGGCATAGGCCATAGCGCCCGCGCCTGCCTCGATAGCCACGGATTCGCCCGTCAGCGCGGACTGGTCGAGCAGGACCTCGCCCTCGACGATCCGGACGTCGGCTGGCGAGAGATCGCCCATGCGCAGATGGACCACGTCGCCGGGAACGAGGTCCGCCGAGGCCGTGGTACGCCAGACCCCGTCACGAAGCACGCGAGCCGTGGCCGTCAGCCGATGGCGCAGAAGCTCGAGCGCCTTGCCCGCACGGCCTTCCTCGAAAAAGCTGATGCCTGCGTTGACGATGAGAAGCGCTGCGATGACCGCCGCTTCTCCGCCCCTCCCCAGCAACACCTGAAGCAGAATGGTCGCTTCGAGCATCCATGGGATCGGTCCCCAGAATTTGCCCAGAAGCGTGACCAGCGGGTGACTCCGCTGCTCGGGGATTTCGTTTGGCCCGAATTGTTCGAGGCGACGCTGCGCCTCTGCCCCCGTCAGGCCGGGCGGAGTCAGGCCCGGCGAACCCTGGCCCTGCTGCGCGTCGCGCGAAACCTGATCCATGCTTTGCGGCCACCGCCGCGACCAAACCAAAACCGGCGCGGATGGCGCCAGAAGGCGTCGTACCGCGCATGGCGATCAGGGCCCGGCCGAAGCTCACTGTTGATTCCGTAGAACCGTGAACTTCAGCCCTTCAGCATCGCCTTGCATTGATATGGATCAATGGCGCCGCCCTCACTCCCACTCGATCGTTCCCGGCGGCTTCGAGGTCACGTCGTAGACGACGCGGTTGATGCCGCGCACCTCGTTGATGATCCGTGTCGAGACGTGGCTGAGGAAGTCGTGGCTGAACGGGTAGTAATCCGCCGTCATGCCATCGGTCGATGTCACGGCGCGGAGCGCGCAGACATAGTCATAGGTGCGCTCGTCGCCCATCACGCCGACCGTGCGGACAGGAAGCAGCACGGCAAAGGCCTGCCAGATTTCATTATAGAGGCCGGCGCGGCGGATCTCGTCCAGATAGACCGTGTCGGCCTTGCGGAGAATGTCGAGCTTTTCGCGCGTGATCTCGCCCGGCACGCGGATGGCGAGGCCGGGTCCGGGGAACGGGTGGCGGCCGACGAATTCCTCCGGCAGGCCAAGCTCGCGGCCAAGCACGCGCACCTCATCCTTGAAGAGTTCGCGCAAGGGCTCCACGAGCTTCATGTTCATGCGCTCGGGCAGACCGCCGACATTGTGATGACTCTTGATCGTGACGGACGGCCCGCCGATGAAGGACACGCTTTCGATGACGTCGGGATAGAGCGTGCCCTGCGCCAGGAAGGAGGCGCCGCCGATCTTCTTCGCTTCCGCCTCGAAGACGTCGATGAAGGTCGCGCCGATGATCTTGCGCTTGCGTTCGGGATCGCTCACGCCATCGAGCTTGGAGAGAAAGAGATCGCTCGCATCCACATGCACGAGCGGAATGTTGTAGTGGTGGCGGAAGAGGTTCACCACCTGCTCGGCCTCGCCGGCCCGCATGAGGCCCGTATCGACGAAGACGCATTGGAGCTGGTCGCCGATCGCCTCGTGCAGAAGCACGGCGACGACGGAGGAATCGACGCCGCCCGAAAGGCCGCAGATCACCTTGCCGTCGCCGACCTGCGCACGGATCTTGGCGATCTCGGTTTCGCGGAAGGCGGCCATGGTCCAGTCGCCAGTGCAGCCGCAAATCCGGTGCGTGAAGTTGCGCAGCATGTCGCGGCCGCGCGGCGTGTGCGCGACTTCGGGATGGAACTGCACGCCGTAGAAGCGCCGCTTCTCGTCGGCAATGGCGGCAAAGGGCGCGTTGCGGCTCACCGCCACGACCTTGAAGCCCGGTGGGATCTCGATGACCCGGTCGCCATGGCTCATCCAGACCGGTTCCTGCTCATCGACGGTGAGAAGCCCCTCGAAGAGCGCGCAATCCTCGGTGACGCTGATGACGGCGCGGCCGAATTCGCGGTGGTCGGAGCTTTCGACCTTGCCGCCGAGCTGGGCGCACATGGTCTGCTCGCCATAGCAGATGCCGAGCACCGGGACTCCGCAGGTGAAGACCCAGTCATCCGCGCGCGGCGAGCCGATGCCGGTCGTGCTGGCGGGACCGCCCGAAAGGATGATGCCCTTCGGTCTGAAGCTCTCCAGAAGCCCTTGCGTCTTGTTGAAAGGGACGATCTCGCAATAGACGCCGCTTTCGCGAATGCGCCGGGCGATGAGCTGGGTGACCTGGCTGCCGAAATCAATGATGAGGATACGATCGGTCATGGTCCGTCTAGGGATGGTTTTGCGGAGTGGGTGCCGGTATAGGCGATTGGCTGGCAGCGGCCGCATTCGATCCGGCCTCGAGCGCGCGAGAAAGTTCCTTCGTCTGTTCGCAGGCCGGACAGGCCACGGAGAGTATGCGCAGCCTGTCGCGCGCCTCGTCCGCCTTTCCATCGGCGAGATCGAGGCGGCCCGCGCCAAGCAGGGCGTCGGGTTCCGTCGGCTCGACCTCGAGCGCGAAGTGGAAATATTTGCGCGCCGTGGCCGCCTCGCCCTTCGCCGCGTAAAGAAGTCCGAGCCTGCTCAGCGCATGGGCGTTTGCGGGGTCGGCCACGATGGCTTCCTCGAAGAGGCGCCGGGCGCGCGCCGTGTCTCCGGCAGCGCTGGCGGCTACACCCTTGCTTGCGAGTGAAATGGAGGCCCTCTGCATCTCCGCGTTCACGGCATGCGCGCTCGCGGGCGCCGAGAAAGCGAGCAGAAGCGCCATCATACAAGCGTGGCGGAGGGAAGCGGCCGTCATCCGTGGGGGCCTCGCGGGAAACCTTCGCCCGGTAGACCATCCCTGCCCCGTGGCGTCAAGCCCGCAGCACTGTCCCCTCCACCGCTTCATCGGCGCCGCTCCATGACCGCGATGAAGAAGCCGTCGGTCCCCGTCGAGGCGGGCGAGAGGCGCAGCGCCGCACCTTCGGCGGCGGGCGGCCGCGGGAGATTCTCGGGCCAGAAGTCCGCCCATGGCAGCGCCGTGAAATCGGGATGCGAGGCGAGAAAGCCCGCGACCTGATCCTCGTTCTCGCTAGGCAGCAGTGAACAGGTGACATAGACGAGACGCCCGCCCGGCCGGACGAGCGCCGCCCCGCGCGCAAGCACCTCGCGCTGCGTCGCCCTGTAGCTTTCGAGGAGTTCGGGGGTGAGGCGCCAGCGGGCATCGGGGCTGCGGCGCCAGGCGCCAGAGCCGCTGCAGGGCGCATCGACAAGCACGCAATCGGCGCGACCCGCGAGATCGGAAAATTCGGCATCGGGCCCGGCCGGGATTGCGAGCGGGCTGATGAAGCGCGTCTGCACATTGCGCGCGCCTGCGCGCTGGGCACGCGGCATGAGCTTGCCGAGGCGACGGCGATCCGTATCGCAGGCATGGATCTGGCCACGATTGGCCATGAGGCTTGCAAGGGCGAGCGACTTGCCCCCGCCGCCCGCGCAGAGATCGACGATCTGCTCGCCGGGCCTGGCGCCGGTCAAAAGGCAGGCAAGCTGCGAGCCTTCGTCCTGCACCTCGATGAGCCCGTCGCGAAAGGCGCGGAGGCCCGGAATATTGGCACGGCTCAGAAGACGCAGGCCCCAGGGCGAATGGGGCGTCGGTTCCGTCTCGACATTTTCGGCGGCGAGCGCCTCGCGCGCCTCATCGCGGCCGGTCTTCAGCAGGTTGACGCGGAGGTCGGTCGGCGCGCGCTCCATGAGGGCCGCCATTTCGCGCTCGAGGCTCGCGCCATAAGCGCGCTCGAATTCGGCGTGCAGCCATTCGGGATAGTTGAGGCGCAAATGAGCGGGCGCATCGCTTGCGGGAAGCGCTGCCGCGCGCAAGGCGGCTGCCTCCTCCGGCCCGAGCACCGCGGGAGCGTGGCGCGCGCCATCGGCGAGCGCCATGGCGTGCGCGGGCCCCGCCCCTTCGACAAGTGAAATTGCGGCGAGCGCGAGCAGGCGCGGGCTCTCGCCCCCGACCGCCTCGACGAGCGCCGCGCGGTGCCGCAGCACGCTGTAAACGAGTTCGCTCACAGCCGCCCGGTCCTTCGAGCCGGCGAAACGGCTCTTGCGGGCCCACGCGTCGAAGACGCGATCCGCCGGATGCCTCGTCTCGTCGATGGCGGAAAGAATATCGATCGCCGCCTGCAGGCGGGCCCCGGGGGTCATGTCCTGGCCGTCAAATACTAGCTGCCGGTGCCGGGATAGTTCGGCGCCTCGCGGGTGATCTTCACGTCATGGACATGGCTCTCGCGGAGCGAGGCCGAGGAGATTCGCACGAACTTAGCGCGCTCCTGGAAGTCCTTGATCGTGGCCGAGCCCGTATAGCCCATGGCGGCGCGCAGGCCGCCCACGAGCTGGTGCACGACATTGCCGACCGGGCCCTTGTAAGGCACTTGCCCTTCAACACCTTCCGGGACGAGCTTCAGCGAATCCTTCACATCCTGCTGGAAGTAGCGATCCGCCGAGCCGAGCGCCATGGCGCCCACCGAGCCCATGCCGCGATAGGCCTTGTAGCTGCGGCCCTGATAGAGGAAGACCTCGCCGGGGCTTTCATCGGTGCCGGCGAAGAGCGAGCCGATCATGGCGCATTCGGCGCCGGCCGCGATCGCCTTGGCGAGATCGCCGGAATATTTGATGCCGCCATCCGCGATGACGGGCGTGTCGAACTTGCGCGCCACCTCGACGGCATCGAGGATCGCGGTGAGCTGCGGCACGCCGATGCCGGCCACCACGCGGGTCGTGCAAATCGAGCCCGGCCCGATGCCGACCTTGATCGCATCGGCGCCCGCATCGATGAGCGCCCTCGCCCCGTCGCCGGTCGCGATATTGCCCGCCACCACCTGGGTGACGTTGGAGAGCTTCTTGATGCGCTCGACGGCCTCCGAGACGCGCTGCGAGTGGCCATGTGCGGTATCCACGATGATGACGTCGGCGCCCGCCGCGATCAGCGCCTCGGAGCGGGCGAAGCCCTCGTCGCCCACCGTCGTCGCGGCCGCGACGCGCAGCCGGCCTTGGTCGTCCTTGGTCGCGTTCGGGTGCAGATGGGCCTTCTCGATGTCCTTGACCGTGATGAGGCCGATGCAGCGATAGGCATCGTCCACCACCAGCAGCTTTTCGATGCGGTGCTTGTGGAGGAGCCGCTTGGCCTCCTCCTGGCTGACGCCGTCCTTCACCGTGACGAGATTGTCCTTCGTCATCAGATTGCGGACGGGTTCACGCAGGTTCGAGGCGAATCGGACATCGCGATTGGTGAGGACGCCCGCGAGCTTCCCCGAATGCTCGACGACGGGAATGCCCGTAATGCCGTGCTGCTGCATCAGCGCGAGCGCCTCGGCCAGCGTCGCATCCGGCTCGATCGTGATGGGGTTCACGACCATGCCCGATTCGAACTTCTTGACCATGCGGACCTGTTCGGCCTGTTCCTCGGGCGACATGTTTCGATGGAGAACGCCGATGCCGCCGACCTGCGCCATGGCGATGGCGAGGCGACCTTCGGTCACGGTGTCCATGGCGGCGGAGATGAGCGGAATGCCGAGGGATACGGAGCGTGTGAGCCGCGTTCGCGTATCGGCCTGACTTGGCAGTATGGTGGAGGCCGCTGGCAGCAGGAGAACGTCGTCGAACGTCAATGCTTCGCGGATATCCAAGCCAACCTCCTGTCCCGAATGCCGGGAGCCTTACCGTGTGTTGGCGCTGGCTTCTACCACCCTTGTTCGCAATTGCAAAGGAAGATTGAAATCAGCCCGCTCATTCCTCTTCCTGCCGCCCCTCGTCGCAGGACAGTGGCTAGCGAGCCATGCCTGCCACAGGCCGACGAGCAAGCTCAGGTAGACTCTTCGCTTCTTTTCCGAAAGCCTTGAGCCAGAACATACATTTCCGCTGAATCGGCGCGGCTGGCCTTGGGCTTCACATGCCGCACGGTGTGAAAGTGCTGCTTGAGGAAGTTCAGAAGATCGTTCTCCGTTCCGCCACGCAACACCTTGGCGCAGAAGGTACCGTTCTCGCTCAGCACCTCGGTTGCGAACTGCGCCGCCGCCTCGCAAAGCGCCATGATCTTCAGATGATCGGTCTGGCGGTGCCCCGTCGCATGCGCGGCCATGTCGGAAAGAACGACATCCGCTTCTCCGCCAAGCACCTCCTTCACCTTATCGTCAGCGCCGTCCGACAGAAAATCGAGCTTCATGATGGTGGCGCCCGGCATGGGTTCCATGTCGAGAATATCGACGCCGATGACGCGACCCTGCCGCTCGCCACGGCCGTGAATCGACTTCACGCGCTCGACCGCGATCTGGCACCAGCCGCCCGGCGCCGCGCCGAGATCGACCACGCGCGCCCCCGGCTTCAGGAAGTGGAACTTGTCGTCGAGCTCGGAGAGCTTGTAGGCCGCGCGGGAGCGATAGCCTTCTCTCTTGGCGGCGTGCACATAGGGGTCGTTCAACTGGCGCTCGAGCCAGAGCGTCGATGACAGCGACCGCTTCTTCGCCGTCTTCACACGCACCTTGAGCGTCCTGCCCATCGGGCCGCTGGCGGATTTCTTCTTTTCTGTCATGTAGTTGCCACAGCCTGCTCGTGTTTTACCTTCGCTCCCCCGCGCGAGCGCCGGCGCCGTCGCCTGCCGCGCGCCGCATCGGCATCCATCAGCGAAAGGAGGATGCCCTCCCTCAATCCCCGGTCGGCCACGCGGAGCCGTTCGGCGGGCCAGGCCCGCGAGATCGCCTCGAAGATCGCGCAGCCCGCGAGCACGAGATCGGCGCGCTCGCGGCCGACGCAAGGATGGGCGGCGCGATCCTCATACTTCATGGTGAGGAGGTTGCGGGTCACACGATGGACATCGCCCGGCGTGATCCAGACACCGTCCACCCGGTTGCGGTCGTAGCGCGGAAGTCCGAGATGAACGCCCGCGATGGTCGTCACCGTGCCCGACGTGCCGAGGAGATGAAAGCCGCCCAGCGGATCGACCCCGTCCTCGCGGAGGGCATTCAGCCGCTCCATGAAGGGCGCGATGCGCGCGCTCACCTCGTCCACCATCAGGTCGTAGATGGGCCCCGGCACATCGATTCCCCCATGGCGTTCGGCCAGCGTGACGACGCCGCAGGGAAGCGAGGTCCAATCCTCGATGCGCGGGCGATGGCGGCCGACACCGGCACCGTTGCGGCCCCCCGTTCCCATATTCACCCAGATGAGTTCCGTCGAACCGCCGCCTATATCGAAGACCAGCGCCGAAGTGCAGGCACGGTCGAGAAGCGGTGCGCAGCCGGCGACGGCGAGCCGCGCCTCGTCCTCGGTCGAGACGATTTCGAGGGAGAGGCCCGTTTCCCGCTTCACCCGTTCGATGAAGTCGGCGCCATTGCCGGCAATACGGCAGGCCTGCGTCGCGATCAGCCGCGAGCGGGTGACGCCGCGCCGCGCCATCTTGTCGGCACAGACACGAAGCGCCTCGACGGCGCGGTCCATCGCTTCATCGCCGAGGCGGCCGGCCGACGAAAGCCCTTCGCCAAGGCGCACGATGCGGGAAAACGCATCGACGACGCGGAAGCCGTCGCGGCTGCGCCTCGCAATGAGCAGACGGCAATTATTGGTGCCGAGATCGAGCGCGCCGTAAACCGGGCCGTCATCGCCCGGCGCGTGGCGGGACGGACGGTTGCCCTGCCCGCGCGGACGCGCAGCGCCTGTGGCCGTGTTGGATGACGGAGATGCCTGCTGATCCGCGCGCTTGCCGCGCCCACGCGAGCGGCGGCGTTTGCGTGCCTTGCGGCTCACAGGCTGGGAAGCGCCATTATCGGCAGCCGGGGACGGATCGGCGCCCCGCTCACGGGCGGATTGCGGCGCGGTTTCCGACGGACCGGCCTGGGCGGTCGAAGGCGAGCCCGCCCTCTCATCGCCCCTGTCACCTTCTGGGTGCACGGTCGACCAGACCCGGGAAGCAGCGAGCGTCTCGA
>NZ_DAOKYX010000033.1:0-31271 GCF_035325945.1 Parvibaculum sp. | reverse complement strand
GGCTCCCGCCGCCGCAATCACGCATCGAGATTGCCCCGCGGGCGTTGCGTCACTAAGCTCGAACAAAACAATATTTCGAACGAAGCGGGAGAGGACGTTGGCACAAGAGATTGCGGAGGAGGCGCGCCCGGCGGCCGGCTCGCCGGCGGGCGAGGAAAAGCGCGCACGGTTTCAGCGCCATTACGCGCTCATCATTCTGACGCTGGCCTATACGTCGAGCCATATCGACCGCGGCATCGTCAACATCGTGCTGCAGCCTCTGAAGAACGAGTTTCAGGTCAGCGATACATGGCTCGGCCTGCTTTCGGGCCTCGCCTTCGCGCTCTTCTATGCGACGCTCGGCATTCCGATCGCGATGTGGGCGGACAGGGGCAACCGGCGCAACATCATCGCGCTCGCGGTCACCGTGTGGAGCGCCATGACGGCGGCCTGCGGCCTTGCCACGAATTTCACGCATCTGCTGATGGCGCGCATCGGCGTCGGCATCGGCGAAGCGGGATCGAGCCCGCCCTCCCATTCCATGATCGCGGACCTCTATCCCAAGGAGCAGCGCTCCATGGCGATGGCGATCTATGCGATCGGCGTCTATGCGGGGGCCATGCTCGGGCTCGTGGTCGGCGGCTATGTCGTGCATCACTATGGCTGGCGCATGACGTTCTATGTCGTCGGCCTGCCGGGGCTACTCATCGCGCTCCTGGTGCGCTTCACCATCAGCGAACCCGTTCGCGGCAATTCCGATGGGCTCGCGCATAATGCGGCGCTCAAATCGAACATCTTTCAGGTCGCCCGGCATCTCTGGACCACGAAGTCGGCCCGCCACATCACGATCGGGCTGACGCTCGTTTCCTTCGTGGGTTATGGCGGGCTCATCTTCGGCCCGTCATTCTTCATGCGAAGCCTCGGCATGAACCTTCAGGAGGTGGGCCTCATCTTCGGCATCATCGCCGGTTTCGTCGGCGGCTTCGGCGCGCTGACGGGCGGCTTTCTCGCCGACCGGCTGTCGAGGCGGGATGCGCGGTGGAATGCCTGGGTGATCGCGGTCGCCAAGATTCTCGGCATGCCGCTCTTCATCATCTTCTACACATCCTCCAACCTCGCGCTGATGATCCCGATCTATATCGTGTCGTCGATCCTCGGCGCCTTCTATCTCGGGCCGAGCTTCGCCATGATCCAGAGCCTGACGCCGCTGCACATGCGCGCGCTCGCCTCGGCGGTCATGCTCTTCGTGCTGAATTTCATCGCGCTCGGCTTCGGGCCGCTGACGGTCGGCATCGTCAGCGACTTCCTGCATCCCTATTTCGGTGAGGAAAGCCTGCGCTGGGCGCTCTTCGGCACGTCGTTCATCGGGGTATGGGCCGCCGTTCACTATTACTGGGCGGGCAAGACCTACAAGGACGACCTGAAGAAGCTCGAAACGGCGTAACGCGCCGCCGCAAATGGAAACGCCCCGGCCTTCATGGGCCGGGGCGGCAGGACTTCCGAAATGGACGGTCAGGCGGCGCCCGCAACCTCGCGCTTCTAGACGAGCGCGCCGTGGCAGTGCTTGAACTTCTTGCCCGAGCCGCAGGGGCAGGGGGCGTTGCGCGAAACCTTGCCCCAGGTCGACGGATCGCGGGGATCGAGGGCCACGCCCGGATCGTTTCGCACCGGGCGGTGGGAAGCAGGGTCCGCGCCGACGAGTTCGTCCTCGCCCGTCAGCGGGTCGAGATGGTGGGCGCGCATTTCCGGCAGCGGCGTCTCTTCGATGCGCGGTGCCTCGGTCACGAATTGCGCACTCATGAGCTGGCGCGTCACATCCTCGCGAAGCCGCACGAGCAGGCTCTCGAATAGTTCGAAGGCTTCCGACTTGTATTCGTTGAGCGGGTCGCGCTGGGCATAGCCTCGCAGGCCGACCGCCTGACGCAGGAAGTCGAGCATCATCAGATGCTCGCGCCAGTGATGGTCGAGCGTCTGGAGCAGCACGGCCTTTTCGACCTGGCGCATGAGTTCGGGGCCAGCCTGCGCCACCTTGGCGGCCATGGTGCGGTCGGCTTCCGCCTTCAGGCGCTCGCGGATTTCCTCATCCGCAATGCCTTCCTCCGCGGCCCAGCTCTCGATCGGGAGCTGAAGATCGAGAAGCCGCTCGACATCTTCCCTGAGGCCGACGGCGTCCCATTGTTCCGCATAGGCCTTCTGGGGGATGTGCTGGCTGACGAGCGCGTCGATGACCTGATGACGCATGTCGCTGACGGTCTCGCTCACATCGGCCGTCTGCATCAGCTCGACGCGCTGCTCGAAAATCACGCGCCGCTGGTCGTTCATGACGTTGTCGTATTTGAGCAGGTTCTTGCGGATGTCGAAGTTGCGCGCCTCGACCTTCTGCTGAGCCTTCTCCAGCGCCCTGTTGATCCAGGGATGGATGATCGCCTCGCCTTCCTTGAGGCCGAGCTTCTGGAGCACGCCGTCCATGCGGTCGGTGCCGAAGATCCGCATCAGGTCGTCTTCGAGCGAAAGGAAGAATTTGGAGCGGCCGGGATCGCCCTGGCGTCCCGAACGGCCGCGCAACTGGTTGTCGATGCGGCGGCTCTCATGGCGTTCGGTGCCGATGATGTAAAGACCGCCCGCGGCCAGCGCCAGTTCCTTCTTCGCCGCTATGTCCGCCCTGATCTCCTCGATCTTGCGGGCGCGCAGGGCCTCGTCCTCGATGCCTGCCGTTTCATCGGCGACGCGCATTTCCAGATTGCCGCCGAGCTGGATGTCGGTGCCGCGGCCGGCCATGTTGGTCGCGATGGTGATGGCGCCGGGAACGCCCGCCTGCGCGACGATATAGGCTTCCTGCTCGTGGTAGCGCGCGTTGAGCACGTTGTGCTTGATCTTCTTCTTCTTCATGAAGTCGGAGAGGACTTCCGACTTTTCGATCGAGACGGTACCGACGAGCACGGGCTGGCCGCGCTTCACGCAGTCTTCGACCTCCATGACGATGGCGTTGTATTTCTCGTGCGCCGTCCGGTAGACCTCGTCATCCTCGTCGATGCGGGCCACGGGCTTGTTGGTCGGCACCTCGACGACCTCGAGGCCGTAAATGTCGAGGAATTCGTCCGCTTCCGTCATGGCCGTGCCGGTCATGCCGGCCAGCTTCTTGTACATGCGGAAGTAGTTCTGGAAGGTGATCGAGGCGAGCGTCTGGTTCTCGGGCTGGATCTGGACGCGCTCCTTGGCTTCCAGCGCCTGATGAAGCCCGTCGGAATAGCGCCGGCCTTCCATCATGCGGCCGGTGAACTCGTCGATGATGATGACCTTGTCGCCCTTGACGATGTAGTCGCGATCCTTCTGGAAGAGCTTGTGCGCCTTCAGTGCGTTCTGCACGTGATGAACGATCGTGATGTTCTCGATGTCGTAGAGCGAGCCTTCCTTCAGCACACCATGCTCGCGCAGCAGCGTCTCGACCTTTTCGTTGCCGTCCTCGGTGAGGCTCACCGTGCGCTGCTTCTCGTCGAGCTCGTAGTCGTTCTCCTCGATGTGCGGGATCACATCATCGACGCCGAGGTAAAGCTCGGAGCGGTCGTCGAGCGGGCCGGAAATGATGAGCGGCGTTCGCGCCTCGTCCACGAGGATCGAGTCGACTTCGTCGACGATGGCGAAGTAATGCGGGCGCTGAACCATCGCCGACACCTGATACTTCATGTTGTCGCGCAGATAGTCGAAGCCGAGTTCGTTGTTCGTGGCGTAGGTGATGTCCGCCGAATAGGCTTCGCGGCGTTCGTTGTCGTCGAGGCCATGCAGGATGACGCCGGTGGTGAGCCCGAGAAAGCCATAGACCTGGCTCATCCAGTCGGCGTCGCGCTTGGCGAGATAGTCGTTCACGGTGACGACATGGACGCCCTTGCCGGGGAGCGCGTTCAGATAGGTGGCGAGCGTGGCGACGAGGGTCTTGCCTTCGCCGGTCTTCATTTCGGCGATCTTGCCGTCATGGAGCACCATGCCGCCGATGAGCTGGACGTCGTAATGGCGCTGGCCGAGCGTGCGCTTGGCCGCTTCGCGGACCACGGCGAAGGCTTCGGGCAGGAGATCGTCGAGCGCGGCGCCCTGAGCGAGGCGCGCGCGGAATTCGCCGGTCTTGGCCTTCAGCGCGTCATCGCTGAGCGCCGAGATTTCCGGTTCGAGCGCATTGATCGCCTGGACCCGCGCCTTGAACGTCTTGAGCTTCCGGTCGTTGGAGCTGCCAAAAAGACGCTTGGCGAAGGCACCGAAGCTTGCCATCAGGTCACTTCCCTATTGCGAAGCCTGCCCCCGGCACGGCCGGGTGCGGCCGCGCGACTGAAATCCGCGAAATTCCGCCGAAAAGACTGTGGAGATGTAAGGGGGAGGCCAAGTCTTGTCAATGTGAGGGGCCCTGCCGGACCCTGCGGGGCCCATGCGAAACGCCTGAATATTTCTTAATCGACGGGTGCTTGTGCGCGGGGCGCGGCGTCGTCATCATGGCGCCCGCCATGCCTTGCGGGCGCTCTCCCTGCCAAAGACAGCGATCCGCCCGCAATAGCCATGACGCCATCGCAGGCTTCAGCCGCTTCACAGGAAACGAACATGCGCCGGTCCTCTCTTCTTGCTTCCGTCTGCCTTCTCGCCCTGGGGCTTGGGGGCGGCTTCCTCGCCGCCGGCGCCATTCCTGCCGTCGCCGCCGATCCCGCCAATGACAAGGCCGCTGCCGACGAGGTCGTCGCCAAGGTCAACGGAACGGCGATCAGCCTTTCCGACATTTCGCTCGCCGACGAGGAAATGGGTCAGGCGCTGGCCCGTCTGCCGGAGGAGGTTCACTTCCAGTATCTGCTCGGAATGCTGATCGACCGGCGCATCATCGCGCTCGAGGCGAAGGCAAAGAAGATGGACGACGATCCGATGGTGAAGCGGCGCGCGGCCTATTATGACGAAAAGGCACTCCGGGACGTCTATTGGGTCCAGATGATGCGCGACAAGGTCAGCGAGAAGGCGGTCAAGGCCTATTACGACGAGCATATCGCCAAGGCCGAGCCCGAACTGGAAGTTCATGCGCGGCACATTCTCGTCGCGTCCAGGGATGAGGCGCAGAAGGCCATCGCAGCGATCAAGGGCGGCCAGAAATTCGAGGATGTGGCGAAGAGCATGTCCAAGGATTCAAGCTCGCAGGAGGGCGGCGATCTCGGCTGGTTCAAGAAGGGCGACATGGTGCCGGAATTTGCCGATGCGGCCTTCAAGCTGAAGGCCGGGCAGGTTTCGGACCCCGTTCAGACCAAATTCGGCTGGCACGTCATCAAGGTGGTCGAGACGCGCAGGGCGAAGAAGCCGACCTTCGAGGAGGCGCATGACGACATCATGCGCGGCATCGCGCGCGAGCAGGGCACGAAGGTCATGGAGGATCTGCGCAAGAAGGCGAAGATCGAGATCGTCGGCGCCGAGGGGCAGCGGCCGCAAGTCGCGCCGAAGCCGGCACAGTAGTCGGGCGCGGCAAGCGGGCGGGAGAGCGGCATGGCAAGGACGACGAAGACGAAGCCGAAAGCGCAGGCGAAAGCGGCAAAGCCCAAGGCTGTGGCAAAGCCGAAGAAGCCTGCCGTGAAGCAGGCAGCCAAGGCGAAGGCGGGCGCAAAGAAGGCGGAACACAAGGTCTCGCCGCTCGCGCCGAAGCGCTATCAGAAACTGCCGCCCATTGCAGGTGTCACGCTGGGTACGGCCGCGGCAGGCATCAAATACAAGGGCCGGGACGATGTTCTCGTCATCCGCCTGCCGGAAGGAACGGCTGCGGCGGGCGTCTTCACCACGTCGAAGACGGCGTCAGCGCCCGTCGAGTGGTGCAGGGCGAGCATCGCGCATGGCGGCAAGGGCCGCGTCGTCGTCGTCAATTCGGGCAATTCCAATGCCTTCACGGGCAAGGCGGGCGAGGCGACCGTCGCCGCGACGGCGAGGGCTGCCGCCGCCGCCGCCGGTTGCGATGAACATGAGGTCTATATCGCCTCGACCGGCGTCATCGGCCAGTTGCTTCCGCCGGAGCCCGTGATCGCTGGCCTCGAGGCGGGGCTCAAGGCGGCCGCGCCCGACCAGTGGGACAAGGCCGCCCGCGCCATCATGACGACCGACACCTATCGCAAGCTCGCCACGCGCGAGGCGCGGATCGGCGGCAGGACGGTGACGATCAACGGCATCGCCAAGGGTTCGGGCATGATCGCGCCCGATCTTGCGACGATGCTCGTTTTCATCGTCACCGACGCGGCCATTCCGGCACAGGTGCTCCAGACGCTGCTTCTCCTCGGCACGCAGGACAGTTTCAACGCCATTACCGTCGACAGCGATACATCGACGAGCGACACGGTGTTGCTCTTCGCGACCGGCAAGCCGCGCAAGGGCGAGGCCCCCTTCACCAGCGCCGATGATCCGCGGCTCAAGGATTTCCGCCGCAAGCTCGATGAGCTGATGCTCGATCTTGCCCATCAGGTCGTTCGGGACGGCGAGGGCGCGAGCAAGTTCATCCGTATTTCCGTTTCCGGGGCCGAGACCTATCACGCCGCGCGCAGCATCGGCATGGCGATCGCCAATTCCCCGCTCGTCAAGACAGCGATCGCGGGCGAGGATGCCAATTGGGGCCGCATCGTCATGGCGGTCGGCAAGTCCGGCGAGGCCGCCGATCGCGACAGGCTGGCGATCCGCATGGGCGGAATAGATGTGGCGAAGAACGGCGTCGCGGTTCCCGGATATGATGAAGCGCCGGTCGCGCGGCACATGAAGGGCGAGGACATCGACATCGAGGTCGATGTGGGCGTCGGCCATGCGAGCGCGACGGTGTGGACCTGCGATCTCACCTACGATTATATCCGCATCAACGCCGATTATCGCAGCTAGGAGCCGGATCGCTAAAATTCGGACGAGTTGCGAAAGGCGTCTTTAACCATGGGCAACATTCAGCCCACGAATCATTAACGAAATGATGTGAGCATGTCGAACGAGTCAGGCAGGATACCTGAGCAGTCCTTGCGGATGGTTCTTGTCTCCGCCTGTGCGCTTGTCGATGCGGATGGCCGCGTCCTGATGGCCAAAAGGCCGGAGGGAAAGCCGCTCGCGGGATTGTGGGAGTTTCCGGGAGGCAAGGTGGAGGCGGGCGAGACGCCCGAGGACACGCTGATCCGGGAGCTTCGAGAGGAACTGGGTATCGAGGTTGCGAAGGCATGTCTTGCGCCGCTCACTTTCGCAAGTCATGCGTATGCGGATTTTCATCTGCTGATGCCGCTCTATATCTGCCGTCGCTGGCAGGGAACGGTTCAGGCCCTTGAAGGGCAGGCACTCGAATGGGTGAAGCCCGCAAGGATGCGGGATTACCCGATGCCTCCGGCGGACGAGCCGCTGGTGGCGGTATTGCGCGATCTCCTGTGATGCCGGCGTCCCGGCTCGCGGGGCGCCAGAGGTTGAGGAGGCGTGCATGCGTCGGGGCAGCTTTTACAGCCGGCTTGGAATTTTCGCTTCGGACGAGCGTGGCGTGACCGCCGTCGAATACGGTCTCATGCTCGCGATCTTCTCGCTGGTCGTGACGACCGCGCTGTCGACGCTCGGAACGCATCTCGTCGGCATGTTCGAGAGAGTCGTCGAACTGATGAATTGAGGGGCTATTTGCCGGGCGGCGTCTTCGCACCCAGGGCGTCTGCAAGCCGCATCCTGGCGCTGCCGGGCCTCAGCGGTTTCTGCTGGCTCTCATGCGGACTCCAGCCAGTGATCGCCACGATTTCGAAGGTGGCGGGAATGCGTCCGTCCGGCAGGCCGAATTTCTCCTGATAGATGGCGGCGGCGCGCATCAGGGTCTCGCGCCTCAGTGGCGTGCGGCGGCGCTCGATCAGCGCGTTCGTTTCGCCCATACCGCGCAGCTCGGCCAGAAGCCTCCACATATTCTCATAGCGGACGGTGACACGGTCGGTGTCCGCTACGGGCAGCGCGAAGCCGGCGCGCTGGAGCAGCGAGCCCATGTCGCGCAGGTCGACGAAGGGCGAAACGCGGGGCGACAGGCCGCCCTCGCATTCGATCTCGGCTTCCTGAAGGGCCTGGCGCAATTCCGTCAGCGTGTCGCCGCCGAAGAGCGCCGCCATGAAGAGCCCGTCGGGCATAAGCGCGCGGCGGATCTGAATGAGCGTTCCGGGAAGATCGTTCACCCAGTGAAGCGAGAGCGCGCTTGTAACGAGGTTGAAGCTCCGCTCCCGGAAGGGAAGCCGTTCCTCGTCGGCAACGACACGGCGTCCCGGCGCGCGGGCGACCATGGCGGGAGAGAGGTCAGTGGCAATGATCTCGCCGATCTTGCCCGGCGGCAATTCGGCGAGCGCCAGCGCGCCCCGATGGCAGCCGAGGTCGAGCGCCAGCGGAAATTCGCGATTGATCACCACCAGCCGGTCGGTGAACTCCTCGATCACGCGGCGGACGAGGAAGTCATGTTCGCCAAATCGCGCGGCCGCGCGTTTCCTTCGCTGCGCGACAAGGGCGCGGTCGAAAACGAGCTGCGGTGCTGATGGAGGCTTGGCCGGCATGGCGCGCATCATGGTTCGCCATGGCCTCGCCTGCAAGCCCGACTTCCGCCGGGCGGCGGGGAAGGGTAGGTTTTCCGCATGGGGCCGGGGGAAATCATCGAAAGCGCGCAAGGCTGGGGGCGGACCGCAATCGGTTTCGCCGCGCGTCTGTGCGACCTCGCGCTGCCGCCGCTTTGCCTTTCCTGCGGGGCGGGGGTGGAGGCCCATGGCGTCCTTTGCGGGCCCTGCTGGCGTGCGATCGAATTCATCGAGGAGCCGCTTTGCCCGGTGAGCGGCGTTCCCTTTCCCTATGATCCGGGCGAGGGCATCGTCAGCGCGGCGGCGCTCGCCGCGCCGCCTCCCTATGCGTCGGCCCGTGCGGTCATGCGCTATAACGACCAGAGCGCGAGGCTCGTTCACCGCTTCAAATACGCGGACCGCATGGAGGCCGCCCCCGCGCTCGGCCGCTGGATGGCGCGGGCGGGAGCGGCGCTCCTTCAGGATGCCGATTTCATCGCGCCCGTGCCGCTCCATCGGGGGCGGCTCTTCCTGCGGCGTTTCAATCAGTCGGCGGAACTCGCGCGCCAGATCTCGCGCATTTCGGGTGTCAGGCTCCTGCCGGATCTCGTCGAGCGGGTGCGGGCGACGCGGCCGCAGGTCGGGCTTTCGGGCAGCGCCCGGCGCCGGAATGTCGCAGGCGCATTCCGGCTCAGGGAAGCCTATGGTGCGCTCGTCGCCGGCAGGACGATCGTCATCGTCGACGATGTGATGACCACGGGGGCGACGGTCGAGGCCTGCGCCCGGGCGCTCACGGCGGCGGGCGCGCGTGAGGTCAGGGCGCTCTGCCTTGCCCGGGTTGTTCCCGGAGATGGCGCAACTATATGATGCATATATTCATATTCAGGAGTGACCGCCCATGGCGGATGTGACGATCTACACGACCATGCTCTGCCCCTATTGCCACCGCGCCAAGGCGCTCCTTGGCAGCAAGGGCGTCGCCTTCAAGGAGATCGATGTGGGTATGGATGCGGACAAGCGCGACGAAATGACCAGACTGGCCGGCGGGCGTTACACCGTTCCGCAGATCTTCATCAACGGCACGCATGTGGGCGGCTGCGACGATCTCTATGCGCTCGAGCATCAGGGCAAGCTCGACCCGATGCTCGCCACCTGAAAGCCATGACACAAGGTTCCGACATGAGCTTCACGGCCGCCTGCGTGCAGTTGCGCGCAGGGCGGAATGTCGCCGCCAATATCGAGGCGGCGGAGGATCTCGTCCGGCAGGCGGCGGAAGCTGGTGCGACATTCGTCGCGACGCCGGAAAACACCTCGCTCATGGAAGCCGAGCGCGCGCTTCTCTTCGAGAAGGCGAAGCCCGAGGATCAGGACGAGGCGCTGCGGGCGCTTCGCGCCGTCGCACGCGAAAAGAAAATCTGGCTTCTCATCGGCTCGCTGCCGATCAGGGTTGCGGACGACAAGCTCGCCAATCGCTCGTTCCTCGTCTCGCCCGAAGGCCGGATCGCGGCGCGCTACGACAAGATCCATATGTTCGATGTCGATCTCGCCGGCGGCGAGAGCTATCGCGAGTCGCGCAATTTCGCGGCGGGCGAAAGCGCGGTCACGGCCGATCTGCCCTGGGGACGGCTCGGCCTCAGCATCTGTTACGATCTGCGTTTTCCACAACTCTATCGCGCGCTGGCGCATGAGGGCGCGCGGTTTCTCACCGTGCCTTCCGCCTTCACGCGCCAGACCGGCGAGGCGCATTGGCATGTGCTCCTGCGCGCGCGGGCGATCGAGAACGGCAGCTTCGTCTTCGCGCCAGCGCAGGGCGGGAGGCACGAGAATGGCCGCGAGACTTTCGGCCACAGCCTCATCGTCGCGCCATGGGGCGAGATCATCGCCGAGGCGGGAACCGAGCCCGGCATCGTCACCGCAATCGTGGATCCCGCGAAGATCGAGGAGGCGCGCGGCCGCGTGCCGAGCCTCAAGCATGACAGGAGTTTCGATCGGCCCGCGCCGGAGCGCGCGGCGAAGGAGGCGTCATGATCCGCTACGCCCTGCTGTGCAAGAAGGACCATGAATTCGACGGCTGGTTCCGCTCATCCTCGCTTTTCGACGAGCAGGTGAAGGCGGGCGAAGTCTCATGCCCGGTCTGCGGCAGCCGCGACATTCGCAAGGCGCTGATGGCGCCCAACATCGCCAAGGGCGGAAGCGAGAAGCGCGGGGAGAAGGCCGATGCGGCGCAGAAGTTCAGCGCGATGATGATGGCGCTCAGAAAGCACGTCGAGGAGAATTGCGACTATGTGGGCGATGCCTTCGCCGAGACGGCGCGCCGCATTCACTATGGCGAGGAGGAGGCCCGCGACATTTACGGCGAGGTGACGCAGGAGGATGCGCGCTCTCTCATCGAGGAGGGCGTCGATGTGGCGCCCTTGCCGGTCGTTCCGCCGCGACAGGCGAATTGAGCGTTGTGTGAGCCGGAGAGGGCTCACGCCACGGCGAACACGCTTTTGAGATAGGGATTGAGGAAGCGTCCCTCGGGGTCGAGTTCGGCGCGAACTTCGAGAAATTCCTTCCACTTCGGATAGAGCGCGGCGAAATCCCCGGCCTTGAGCGTGTTGAGCTTGCCCCAGTGCGGGCGGCCCTCATGCCTGCGATAGATGGGCTCTATCGCGGCGAAATAGGGCTTGTAGTCCCATTCGTGAAACTGGTGGACGGCGATGGAGCAGCTTTCGCGGCCGTAGAAAGGGCTCAGCCAGATATCGTCGGGTGCGGTGGTGCGGAACTCGATCGGAAAGAAGACCTTGATGCCGTTCTTCTCGATCGTGTCGATGATCTCGCGCAGCGCTTCCGCTCCGGCTTCGCGCGGCAGGTGATATTCCATTTCATTGAAGCGCACGCCGCGTTCGGTCGAAAGCGTCTTGTGCGAATAGTCGACGCGCTCTTCGGGTTCCATGCCGGACAGGATCTTGCGGATCGTCCAGCGCCGGAGCGAGGGCGACCAGCCGAGCCAGTCTTCGAGCATCTTGAGTTGGCGCAGGCCGTCATCGTCCTCATTGACGGGCGTCGGCGTTTCCGGCTCGTCGGTTTCATTGTTCGAGATGCCGAGAGCCATGCCGGAATAGGGGATGTAGTAGAACTCGAAATTGCGGTTCTTCGCGGCAAGCTCGGGCAGACTCTCCAGCATCTCCTCGACGGGCGCGACCCATGTGCGCCGCTTGAGCTTGTAGAGGGGCCGCGCTTCGAGCCGGACTTCGGTGAGGATGCCGAGCGCGCCAAGCGAGACGCGCGCGGCGTTGAAGATTTCGGGCCGCGTCCGGGCATCGCATGCGATCGTCTCACCCGACGCGGTGACGAGGGTGAGGCCGGTCACGAAGCTCGAAAGCGAGCCGATCTTCGCGCCCGTTCCATGTGTCGCGGTGGCGATGGCGCCGGCGAGCGACTGCTTGTTGATGTCGGGCATGTTGGCGAGCGCGAGGCCGCGCGCGGCGAGTTCCTCGGCCATGCGGGCAAGCCGCGTTCCGGCGCGGATGGTCGCCTCGTGCCTCGCCGTGTCATGCGTGATGACGCCCGAGAGGCGGTCGAGCGTCAGCAGCGTTCCTTGCGTCGGCACGAGGCCCGAAAAGGAATGTCCGGCGCCGACGGCGCGGATCGGCGCGGGCGCCGTCTTCAGCAGATCGGCAAGCTCGGCCTCATCGGCAGGGGCCGCGCGCCTCGCCGGTTCGCAGGACTGTCCGCCCGACCAGTTGCGCCAGGGAAGCGGCGTTGCGGCGGGCTTCGGCGATGCGGGCGCCGTTTCGGCGAAGGCGGATTGAACAATGGCCGGGATCGTGCCCGTTGCCGCAAGCGCGCTTGCGGCGGTCGCGAATTTGAGGAGGTTGCGGCGGGAGGTTTCCATGGGCGCTCCGTTTCAGTCCTGCTCGGGAGGGGGCCCGGCCATGAAGCCGATCAGCGTGGAAAGATCTTCGGCCGTGCATTCGATGCACTGGCCGAGCGGCGGCATGCCGCCGAAACCATTGATGGCGTGATCGAGCAGAACCGCGTCGCCCTGGGCGAGGCGTGGCTTCCACGCGGCCATGTCATGGGTCTGGGGTGCGCCGGTTTCGGCGTTGTCGTGGCAGGCCGCGCAGGTGCGGCCATAAATCTCGGTGAGGCGCGCGTCGAGCGCGACGGGCTCCATGCGCGATTTCTTTTCGTCGCAGCCCTGCAGCGCGAGCAATGCAAGCGCGAGGACGGCGATCGTTCCTGGTTTCAGGCGCATGAACTTGGTCCCGCTTTCAGTCGGCGGGTGAGAATGCGCCCGGCTTACAGATGCGTCAATAAAAATTAGTCATGACTATCTTTTTGGTCGAGCCCGCTCAGCCAGTTTCGCCAATAGGCGCGGACGAAGGCTGCCGTCTCGCCCGTGACGGTCGCCGCATCGACCTCGTCTTCCTCCAGGATCATCTCTATCGCGGCGTAGGAAAGCTCGACCGAGAGCCGGACGCGCGGCCAGATTTCCGCGCGCGGCACGCCCGGCAGGCGGGGGGCGACCTGATCGGTGATGAGGTCGCTGACGAGCCGGTGCGAGGAGACGCGCACCTCCTGAAGCGGTGGCACGGCCCGCAGCGCCAGCGTGATGGCGAGTGCGGCGGGCTCGGCCCGCGTCACCTCGACGGTGCGTTCGAGGAGAAAGGAAATGTCCTCGATAAGGGCGTCGGGCTCCGTCCGGTTGCTCGAACGGGCGAGCCATTCCTCGATGACCGCGTTCTGGCGCGTCATCAGCCGGTCGCCCAGCGCCATCAGCACGGCATATTTGTTCGGGAAGTAACGATAGAGCGCCGGCACCTTGATGCCGGCTTCGGCGGCGATCAGATTCGTCGAGATGCGCTCGACGCCGATGTCCACGAGAAGGCGAGCGGCGACGCCGAGGATGCGCTCATAGGTTTCGACGGCGCGTTTCTGGCGCGGCGCACGCTTGATCGCGAGGTCGACCGGAGCGCGCCCCATCGCGCTCAGCCCTGACCGGCCTTGACGGCGAGCGCCATGTAATTGACGCCCATATCGCGCGTGAGCGACCAGCGGTCGGAAATCGGATTGTAGGCGACGCCCGTCATTTCCGGGATGGAAAGGCCGGCGCCCTCCAGGCTCTGCCGCAATTCGCCGGGCGTGACGAATTTCGACCAGTCATGCGTGCCGCGCGGCAGCCAGCCGAGAACGTATTCGGCGCCGATCACGGCAAGGCCCAGCGCCTTGAAGGTGCGGTTGAGGGTCGCCACGATCATCAGGCCGCCGGGTCGGAGCATCGCGGCGCAGGCGCGGATGAAGGCGTCCCGGTCGGCGACATGCTCGATCACTTCCATGTTGAGAATGAGGTCGAACGTCTCGCCCGCCTCCGCAAGCGCCTCGGCCGTGGTGCAGCGATAGTCGATGGCAAGACCCTGCTCGGCCGCGTGGACGGAGGCGGTGGCGATGTTCCTTTCCCCGGCATCGGCTCCCAGAACCTGCGCGCCGAGGCGGCACATGGGCTCAGACAGAAGGCCGCCACCGCAGCCTATGTCGAGGAGGCGGAGGCCCATGAAGGGCCGGGCGTTTGCCCCGTCGAGGCCGAAGTGGCGCACGGCGCTCTCCCGGATATAGGAGAGCCTGACCGGATTGAACTTGTGCAGCGGGCGGAACTTGCCCGTCGGGTCCCACCATTCGGCCGCCAGGGCCGAAAAGCGGGCGACCTCTTCGGGGTCGACCGTGCTGACGCCGGCTACGGGTACGGACCCACCTTCGAGTGCTGACCCGCCTTCGAGTGCTGACTTTGCGGCCATGCT
Source organism: Parvibaculum sp. (assembly GCF_035325945.1). Lineage (GTDB taxonomy): Bacteria > Pseudomonadota > Alphaproteobacteria > Parvibaculales > Parvibaculaceae > Parvibaculum. Next base: position 16,981 of record NZ_DAOKYX010000033.1, on the reverse strand, counting down.
CATATCGGAAGCTCTTTCTTTCGCAGGTGCGTCAAAGCGGTCGGGCCATCATCCTTCACCCCCGGTTGCGGCACCAGTGCCATCCGAGTATGTATGGGCCCGCGCGCCGGAGGGTGGGCCGATCGGTCCGGTCCCGGCTGGCAGGAAAACTTGGCCCGGTTCGGTATCAGGTCCATCCCACTCGCGACATGATATAGGGCGCCCCCATGGCTCAGGTCCAGCGGGGCAGACGAAACGGGTGTGCGCGGGTTCGGTCATCCGGGCCCCTAACTGGGATTTGCTACTATGGCCAGACTGGTCATGAAGTTCGGCGGCACCTCGGTTGCGGATGTCGAGCGCATCCGCAATGTGGCGAGCCACGTCAAACGCGAGGTCGATGCGGGCAACGAGGTTGCGGTGGTCGTCTCGGCCATGGCCGGAACCACGAATCAGCTCGTTGCCTGGGCGCGCGAAACGGCCTCGGTGCACGACGCCCGCGAATACGACACGGTGGTGGCGACCGGCGAGCAGGTCACGGTGGGGCTGCTCGCGATCGAGTTGCAGCGTATCGGCGTCTCGGCGCGCTCATGGCTCGGCTGGCAGATTCCGATCCGTACCGACAATGCGCATGGCGCGGCGCGCATCACGGACGTAAATGGCGGTGCGCTCATCGAGCGCCTGTCCCAGGGGCAGGTCGCCGTCATTGCCGGCTTTCAGGGGCTCGCGCCCGACAACAGGATAACGACGCTCGGACGCGGCGGCTCGGACACGAGCGCGGTGGCGATCGCAGCGGCGATCAAGGCCGATCGCTGCGACATCTATACCGATGTCGATGGCGTTTATACGACGGACCCCCGCATCGTTGCGAAGGCCCGAAAGCTTGATAAGATCAGTTACGAGGAGATGCTGGAGATGGCGTCGCTCGGCGCCAAGGTTCTTCAGACCCGTTCCGTCGAGCTCGCCATGGTTCACCGTGTGCGCCTTCAGGTTCGCTCGAGCTTCGAGGCGCCCGACGCGCCGCAGTTGAGCGGTCCTGATGCAATCGTCCCTGGCACCCTTGTTTGCGACGAGGAAGAAATCGTGGAACAGCAGGTCGTAAGCGGTATCGCCTATTCGAAGGACGAGGCCAAGGTGACGCTCGTCAAGGTCGCAGACAAGCCGGGTGTCGCCGCCCGCGTCTTCGGTCCGCTCGCGGACAATTCGATCAATGTCGACATGATCATCCAGAACGTGTCCGAGGACGGCAAGAGCACCGACATCACGTTCACGGTTCCGCAGGCGGAGCTTGCGCGCGCGGAGGACGTCATCCGCAAGGCCCAGCCCGAGATCGGCTGCGATGAAATCCGGACAGACACGAATGTCGTGAAGGTGTCGATCATCGGCATCGGGATGCGAAGCCATGCGGGCGTCGCCAAGACGATGTTCGAGACGCTTGCCTCCAAGGGCATCAATATCCTTGCGATCACGACCTCCGAGATCAAGGTGAGCGTGCTCATCGCTTCGGAATATAGTGAGCTTGCCGTGCGGGCGCTCCACACGGCCTATGGGCTGGACGGCCAATAACGGAGACTGCGTGAACCTTCCGCTCCATGACATCCGCAGCATGCATATGGCGCTTCGGGCATCGATCCGGCGCGCCCATGCCTTCGCGCGTCCCGCGCGGCGCTGCAAAGGGGGCGAGAGCTGATGGCGGGCTCCGTCGGTGGTCCCCGCGTCTTGCTCCGCAGGCTGCGCGAGGCCATGGCGGAGCCGGAAAGCGCGCAGAAGCGGCTCGACAAGATCGTCGTTCTGATCGCGGCGAACATGGTGGCGGAGGTGTGCTCCGTCTACCTCATGCGGCCGACGCAGGAACTCGAACTCTTCGCGACCGAAGGTCTTAAGCCGAGCGCCGTCCACAAGACCCGGCTCAGGGTCGGGGAAGGTCTGGTCGGCGACATCGCGGCGCATGCGCGGCCCCTCAATCTTGCCGACGCCCAGTCGCATCCGGGTTTCGCCTACCGGCCGGAAACGGGCGAAGAAGTCTACAAATCGCTGATGGGCGTGCCGATCCTGCGTTCGGGGCGCGTCGTCGGCGTGCTCGTCGTGCAGAACCGGACGAAGCGCAACTACACCGAGGAAGAGGTGGAGGCGCTGCAGACGGTGGCGATGGTGCTCGCCGAGGTCGTGGCGGCGGGCGACCTCATCAATCTTCAGGAACTCGACGAGCCGACGCTGACGCGGCGGCGGCCCTATCACGTGCAGGGCGCCTCCTTTTCCGAAGGCATCGCGCTTGGCCACGCCGTCCTCCATGAGCCGCGCGTCCATGTGACGAAGCTCATCGCGGAAGACGTCGATCTCGAACTCAACCGCCTCGAGCAGGCCGTTTACGAGCTGCGTGGCTCGATCGACGACATGCTCGCGACCGAGGACCTCAGCCATGCGGGCGAACACCGCGAGGTCCTGCAGGCCTATCGCATGTTTGCGAACGATCGCGGCTGGCTCCAGCGCATGATCGAGGCGGTGCGGACGGGCCTCACGGCTGAGGCGGCGGTCGAGCGCGTGCAGAACGATACGCGCGCGCGGCTTCAGCGCGCGGCCGATCCTTACCTGCGCGAACGCCTGCACGATTTCGACGATCTCGCCAACCGGCTGCTGCGTCAGCTCACCGGCGTGAAACTGTCGTCCGCCAGTGGCAATCTGCCGAACGATGCGATCGTCATCGCGCGCAACATGGGCCCGGCGGAACTGCTCGATTACGACAAGGAGAGACTGCGCGGCCTCGTTCTGGAGGAAGGCGCGCAGAATGCACATGTGACGATTGTCGCCCGCGCGCTCGGCATCGCTACCGTCGGGCGCGCCGAAACGATCATCGATCATATCGATCAGGGCGATGCGATCATCGTCGATGGCGATATGGGGGACGTCTATGTGCGCCCCTCGCAGGACATCATTGATTCCTATTCGGAAAAGGCGCGCTTCCGGGCCCGCAAGCAGGCGCAGTATCAGGCCATCCGCCACGAGCCGGCGATCACGCTCGACGGGCAGAAGGTCGACCTCTTCCTCAATGCCGGGCTCCAGGTCGATCTGCGGCACCTGCACGAATCGGGTGCGGAAGGCATCGGCCTCTTCCGCACCGAGCTTCAGTTCATGGTGGCATCCAAGCTGCCGAGCCTCAAGGACCAGATCGAGCTTTATTCGGCCGTGCTCGACGCGGCGGGCGACAAGCCGACGGTCTTTCGCACGCTCGACATAGGCGGCGACAAGATGCTGCCTTATATGGACATGGCGGCGTTCAAGGAAGAGAACCCGGCGCTTGGCTGGCGCGCCATCCGCATCGGTCTCGACCGGCCGGCGCTGCTGCGCCATCAGCTTCGTGCCCTGCTGGCGGCGGCGGCCGGGCGTTCGCTGCGCATCATGTTTCCGATGGTGGCCGAGGTCGCCGAGTTCAAGCGTGCTCGCGGCCTTGTCGACAAGGAGCTGGCGCGGCTGGCGAAGTTCGGCAAGCAGGCGCCCGCGCATATCGAAATCGGAACCATGCTCGAGGTGCCCTCGCTCGTCTGGCAGCTCGATACGCTTCTGCCGCTGGTCGATTTCGTCAGCGTGGGGAGCAACGACCTCTTGCAGTTCCTCTTCGCGACCGACCGCGGCAATCCGCGCGTGGCCAATCGCTACGACCTGCTGAGCCCGGCCGTTCTGAGTTTCCTGCGCTTCATCGTGCTCAAGTGCCGCGCGCATGGCGTGCCGGTCACGCTTTGCGGCGAGATGTCGGGCAAGCCGCTCGAGGCCATGGCGTTGGTCGGTGTCGGATTCCGCCGGATTTCGATGTCTCCGGCGGCGATCGGTCCGGTCAAGATGATGGCGCGTTCGGTCAAGGCGCAGGATCTCGAAGCCTTCATGGAAGGGCTCTACGGTCTGCCCGACCCGACGGTGCGCGACAGGCTGCACCAGTTCGCCGAGGATCACGCCGTCGCGGTCTAGAACTCCGCAATCCGTCCACGGCGCGAATCTGGTTTATTTTGGTACTTATGGACCAATCGGCAGTTGCGGTCAGGCAGCGGTTTTGATTTATTCTACCTACTCGGACGCAGCCGCGGGGAAGCTCAGACCGGGTAAATATCGGGCGTATTCATCGGCTTAGGTCATAACCGGCGTGCAGGGGCGAGTCTCGGCCCAAATCGGCACATGAGCGGTCGTGGCTGACTTCGGCCGCATGGTGAAGTGCAAATGGGGACGGCTCAGCTCGGGGAAGATCCCAACGCTATGATCAATGTTACGTCGCTGCCGACCGAAGAGCGGACGGAAAGCCGCCGCCGCCTGCATTTGAGAGATATCACCTCCGACATTCCGCTTCAGATTGACACCGTGGGGGCCGAACTGCGCGCCGCGCGCACGCGCCGGGGCGAGGATCTGCGGACCATCGCCCAGACGCTGCGGATCAGGCGCGAGCATCTCGAGGCGCTCGAAGAGGGGCGGGACGCGGCGCTGCCCGGCCGGGCCTATGCGATCGGCTTCGTCCGTTCCTATGCGGAGCATCTGGGGCTCGATTCGACGCATATCGTCGAGCGCTACAAGGTCGAACTCGACGGCAATGAGGAAGTCAGGGAGGAGCTACCTTTCCCGAAACTCAGCCGGGAGACGCGGCTGCCGCGCGGCAGCCTTCTGATCGTCGGCGTCGTCATCGCGGCCGGCATCTATGGCGGCTGGCTTCTCACCCATTCCGCCGACCGGATGATGACCGAGCGGGTGCCGCCCGTGCCGGAACATATCGAGGCGCGCGCCACCGGCTCGGCCGGTTCGGCCGATGAGCGCCTGGTTGCGACGTCGCTGAGCGGCGATCCGGCATCCGCGGCCACGCGGCCTTCCGCTCCGGCCGCGAGCGCGGCAGCGCCCGTCTATGCCGTTCCGCCGAGCCCGGTCGCGACAGCGCCGGAAGGTGCCGCCGCCGGAACGGGCGAAACGCAGACCGCCGCCGTGGCGCCGGCCGAAGTCGCATCCGCGGCGCCCGAGGCGCCCGCCGCTCAGGCCTTGCCGCCGCTTCCGGCCGGCCAGGCTTTCGGCAGCGAAAATATCGACGGGCGCGTCGTCGTCCGGGCGCGCAAGAACGACGCCTGGATTCGCGTCGAAGACGCTCAGGGTCATGTGCTGATCGAGCGCACGCTGGCGCTTGGCGACAGCTATCGCGCGCCGGGCAAGCCGGGCGTCATTCTCGTCGCCCGCGACGCGAGCGCCTTCGAGCTTCTGGTCGACGGCACCTCGCTCGGCCTTGCCGGGCCGCCGACACTGGTTCTGACGGGCAAGTCGCTCGATCCGGCCGATCTCGTCGCGGCGCTGCCGAAGCCTCTGACGGCCGAGACCGCTTCCGCCCCGGCGGATGCCGCCGCTGAAGCCGCTGCCGCACCGGCGGCTGCCCCATCGCGCGCGAGCCGGGCGAACTAGGGTTTCCCGCGAAAACCGCCGGCTTTCCTTGGAAAGACGCGCATCTCCGCGCCTTGCATTTCCGGGCGGTTTCCGCCGCGGCGATATTTTTGTTATGAAAAGGCTCTCGGGGCCTGTCCTTGTCTGCTATGAAGAGGCCCATGTGAGCCCTTCGAGGCCCTTCAGCATGTGCCGGATCGCTTCCGGCCGGACTTGATCGCATGAGTATTCGTCCCTGGCGCGACATCGCTCGCAGGAAGAGCCGGCAGATCCATGTGGGTCGCGTCGCCGTGGGCGGCGATGCGCCGATTTCCGTCCAGACGATGACGAACACGCTGACCTCGGACGCCAAGGCGACGATCGAGCAGATCCGCCAGATCGAGGAGGCGGGCTGCGACATCGTGCGGGTATCGTGCCCGGACGAGGATTCGACGCGGGCGCTCAGGGAGATCGTGCGGGCGACGACGATCCCGATCGTGGCCGACATCCATTTCCACTATCGCCGGGCGATCGAGGCGGCGGAGGCGGGGGCTGCCTGTCTGCGCATCAATCCGGGCAATATCGGCTCGGCCGCGCGTGTGCGCGAGGTCGTTCAGGCGGCGAAGGATCATGGCTGCTCCATGCGGATCGGCGTCAATGCCGGTTCCCTCGAGCGCGATCTCCTGGAGAAATATGGCGAGCCCTGCCCCGAAGCGATGGTGGAGAGCGCGCTCGATCATGCGCGCATTCTGCAGGATCACGATTTCCACGAATTCAAGATCAGCGTGAAGGCGTCGGACGTGTTCCTCACCGTCGCCGCCTATCAGCAGCTTGCGGAGGCGATCGACTGCCCGCTCCATCTCGGTGTGACCGAGGCGGGCGGGCTCATGTCCGGCACGATCAAATCGTCGATCGGCCTCGGCTCGCTTCTCTGGGCGGGCATTGGCGACACGATCCGCGTGTCGCTCTCGGCGGCGCCCGTCGAGGAGGTGAAGGTCGGTTTCGACATTCTAAAATCGCTCGAGCTTCGTCACCGGGGCGTCACGATCATTTCGTGCCCTTCCTGCGCACGGCAGGGTTTCGACGTCATCGGCACGGTGAAGATCCTCGAGGAACGGCTCGCGCATATCGCGACGCCGATGACGCTTTCGGTCATCGGCTGCGTCGTCAACGGGCCGGGCGAGGCGACGCAGACCGATATCGGCTTCACCGGCGGCGGCGCGGGCTCGGGCATGATCTATCTTTCCGGCATCACGGATCACAAGATCCGCAATGAGGAGATCGTCGAGCATCTCGTTTCGCTCGTCGAGGAGAAGGCGAAGGAAATCGAGGCCGCGCGGCTCGCCGAGGAAGCGGCTGTGGAACCGCGCGCGGTTGCGGGCGATTAGCGGCTCATCCGTCGCTCTCTCGCCCCTCGCCTCATTTTCTCCCGCAGCCCAAAGACAATTCCATGATTCCCGAAGAAAGACTTCGCAAGGTTCTCGACCGCTTCGAGGCGGTTCAGTCCGAAATGAATGCCAACGTGCCGCGCGAACGCTTCGTCGCGCTGTCGAAGGAGTTCGCCGAGCTGTCGCCCGTCGCCGACGCGGTGAGGAAGCTCAAGGCGGCGGAGACGGCGCGCGAGGAAGCGCGCGCGCTCCTCTCCGACAAGGAGATGGCAGGGATCGCGCGCGAGGAGCTTGACCGGCTCGAGGAGGAATTGCCGTTGCTCGAGCGCGAGGTGCAGCTCCTGCTCCTGCCGAGGGACGCGGCCGACGAGCGGAACGTCATTCTGGAAGTGCGCGCGGGGACGGGCGGCGACGAGGCCGCGCTATTCGCGGGCGATCTCTTCCGCATGTATGAGCGCTATGCCGCCAAGCAGGGCTGGTCGGTCGGGCTCATCAGCGCCTCGCCCGGCGATGTCGGCGGCTACAAGGAAATCATCGCGGAGATTTCCGGCAGGGGCGTTTTTGCCCGGCTCAAATTCGAATCGGGCGTGCACCGCGTTCAGCGCGTGCCGACGACGGAAGCGGGCGGCCGCATTCACACCTCGGCGGCGACCGTCGCCGTGTTGCCCGAGCCCGAGGATGTCGATGTCGAGATCGAGGACAAGGATCTCAGGATCGACGTTTACCGGGCGAGCGGCGCGGGCGGCCAGCACGTCAACAAGACGGAGAGCGCCGTCCGCATCACCCATCTGCCGACGGGCATCGTCGTCTCGCAGCAGGATGAAAAGTCGCAGCACAAGAACAAGGCCCGCGCCATGCAGATCCTGCGCGCGCGAATCTATGAGGCCGAGCGCGAGCGCGCCGACCGCGAGCGGGCGGCGGAGCGGAAGGGGCAGGTCGGATCGGGCGATCGGTCCGAGCGCATCCGCACCTATAATTTTCCGCAAAGCCGCGTCACCGATCACCGTATCAATCTCACGCTGCACAAGCTCGATCAGGTTCTCGAAGGGGAGGCGCTGGACGAGCTGATCTCCGCGCTCGTCGCCGAGGATCAGGCGGCGCGGCTTGCCTCTCTCGGGGAGGACGCGTGATCACGACGCGCGATCACGAATACCGGATGCTCAACTGGCGTTTCCGGCAGGCGGGGATCGCAAGTCCCGAACTCGACGCGCGGCTCCTCGTGCAGGCGGCGGCCGGATGTGACGAGATCGAAATGATCCGTGAGCCGGGCACGCGCCTCACCGAAGCGCAGGTCGAGACGCTTCGCTCCTTCGAGGCGCGCCGGCTTGCTCACGAGCCGGTGGCGCGCATTCTCGGCATGCGCGAATTCTGGGGACTGCCGTTCAGGCTCGCGCCATCGACGCTCGAGCCGAGGCCGGATAGCGAGACGCTGATCGAGACGGCGCTCGATCTCTTGCGCGATGTCGAGGCGCCCTCGATCCTCGATCTCGGCACGGGCACGGGCTGCCTGCTGATCGCACTACTTCACGAGCGGAAGGACGCGCGCGGGCTTGGTGTCGATATATCCGATGAGGCGGTCGAGGCCGCGTCGCGCAATGCGAACGCGCTCGGCGTCGGTGCGCGTGCGGCGTTTCGCCGCGCGAGCTGGGCGGAGGGGATCGCGGAGCGCTTCGATCTCGTCATTTCCAATCCGCCCTATATTCCGGCGGCCGACATTGCAACGCTGGAACCAGAGGTGCGCGAGTTCGATCCCCGTCTCGCGCTCGATGGCGGGGCGGACGGGCTCGACGCCTATCGGGCGCTTGCGGCGGTTCTGCCGCGGCTTCTGCCGCCGCACGGCCATGCGGTGCTCGAACTCGGAATTGGCCAGTCTGAAGCGGTGAGCTGCATGTTCACGGATGCGGGGCTTGACGTTCTTCGCGTCGTTCCCGATCTTGGCGGGGTCCCGAGAGCGCTGGTTGCGGGCCTGCCACGGAGCTGAAAATCCGCCTTTGCGGTCCGCAAAAAATGGTTGGAATGAGCCGCTTTAAGGACTAGGTTGCGAACAGGGAATTGAGCCAGGGACATCGCCTCGCTCTTCAAACCGCATCAGACATAACGGTTTCAAGAGAGCTTGAGGTGGATCCGGCGGCGGGCGCCTGGCATGCGGCCCAGAGCGGGGCCGCTGGCAGTAGCGTCGGGGGCCGTAACTTCTGAGCATCCGACATGAGCGATCCGGCCGGGCCGGAGGGCGCATTTGGTGCGGAAGTATGCCATGCGGAATTGCGTGCCGGCGGCCGGTCCGACGAGCGTCCGTGCAGCGTGGGCCGCGCGCAGGATTTGGACAGAAGCGGATTGCTTTGAACTCTCTGATGAACAGTAGCGAGATAGTGACCATATGAGGCAGGGGCAGAACTCCAAGCGGTCGCGCGGGCGCGGGCGCAAGCCACAGAACACGGGCAACCGCGCTTATGACAGCAACGGGCCCGATGTGAAGATCCGCGGTACCGCGGCGCATGTGTGCGAGAAGTATCAGCAGCTTGCGCGCGATGCCCTCTCGGCCGGCGACCGTGTCATGGCGGAGAATTACTATCAGCATGCGGAACATTACTATCGCCTGCTGATGGCTTCCCAGATTGGCAGCGAAGGCCAGCTTCGTCCCCAGAACAATCTCGGCTATCGCCCCGATGACGAGCAGGAGGACGATGAGGAGGATTTCGGTTCCGAGCAGCCGAATTTCCCCGGCCACAGCTTCCAGCAACAGCAGCAGCCCTTCGGCTCGCGCCACAATAACGGCAATGGTCGCGGCGATCGCCAGCCGCATCAGCAGCATCAGCCGCATGTGCAGCCCGCGCCGCTTCAGGCTGAGGCCAGCGGCGGCGGTGATGAACAGGAAGGCGGCGAGCCGATCGTGGCGCTCAATGGCGACGCCGCCGCGCAGGCAAATGGCGCCGCTCAGCCTTCGGATGGCCCGCGCCGCAGGCCGGGGCGCCGCCGGCGTCCGCGTCATGAGGGCGCGGCCGGAGAGGGGCGCCGCGACGGAGATGGCGAGCACTCCGAGGCCGCATCGTCCGGCTCCGACGAGGTGACGGCAGTCTGATCCGGGCGTCTTCCCGGATCGTCATAACCGATCTTGATGGCCCGGCTCTGCCGGGCCATTTTCATTGCTGCTCAGGCGAGTTCCAGGCGGTCGCCGGGGCGGATCGTTCCGCCTTCGCGCACCTCGGCATAAAGGCCGAGATCCATGCTGGCCCAGCGGCGTTGAAGGGTCGCCGGAATTTCCATGTCGCGCTCGGCCGTCACGGGATCGACATTGGTTGCCGCGCAGCGCTGAATGAGATGCACGCCTTTGAGGCGGGCGCTTCCGAGATGCAGATGGCGGCCCACCCATTCATGGTCCGCCCAGGGTTCGAGCCCTTCGACATAGACATTGGCGCGGAAGCGCAAAGGATCGACCTTGCGGCCGATCTCCGCCTCGAGGGCCTCGATGCTTGCGAGATTGATGATCGAGACGAGTTTCGCTGGGGCATCCGACAGGGTGAAACCCGGCGCATGCACGATGCGCGGCGCGCCCCTCAGATCGGTCTTCATATAGGCGGCGAGGAAGGCTTCTATCCGCCCGCGCCCCTCCGGCGTCATCAGATTGCCGCTGACATGCTCGCGGCCATCCTCCGATATTGAAAACTCCGCCGTCCGCTCGTCGAATCGCGAGTGCAGCCTGGCCAGCCGCTCGTTCTTCATCAGCATGAGGAACTTGATCTTCGGAAAATGCTTCGGCGCGTCCGGATCGAAATCGGCCGAACCGTTCTCGATCGCGAAGGCGCGATCCCAGGCGATGCATTCGCGCGGTGCGAGCGCGGCCTCATCGAGCGGTTCGGGCGACATGCCCTTCATCGGGTAACGATAAAGTTCCGCGATCCTTGCCGTTCCGTTCATCGCCCCTCCGCAATTTCTCCGGGATTCCCGCCCTTTCCGGCGGTGCATCCCTCTTGTGTGGCTGCACGGTAACACCATATCTGCCCGAGATCAGTGCCTCCAGGAGGGCTGATCTCGCGCAATGCCTGCGAAAGGGGTCTTGGGCGATAATTTGCAAAAGGCGCTCGACCGCGGTGCCAACGTCTCTCCGGCACGGATGTCGGGGAAGTGGGCCGATCGGAGCGCGCTTGAAAGGACGTAGAGATGGATCTGGAGAAATATACCGACCGCAGCCGCGGCTTCATCCAGTCGGCGCAAGGGCTTGCCATTCGCTCGGGTCATCAGCGCTTCACCCCCGAACATATTCTGAAGGTTCTGCTCGACGACGAGGAAGGTCTCGCCGCCGGGCTCATTCGCGCGGCTGGCGGCAGGCCCGATCAGGCGCTCGCCGGCGTCGAGACGGCGCTCGCGAAGCTTCCGAAAGTGGAAGGCTCGGCGGCAGGCCAGCTTTATCTCGCGCCAGAGACGGCGCGCATTTTCGATCAGGCCGAAAAGCTCGCGAAGAAGGCGGGCGATTCTTATGTCACCGCCGAGCGGATGCTGCTCGCGCTGCTGATCGAGCCGGGCACCGAATCGGAAAAGATACTGAAGACGGCGGGCGTCACCGCGCAATCGCTCAACGAGGCGATCGAGCGCGTGCGCAAGGGCCGCACGGCCGACACGGCCGGGGCCGAGGAGGGCTATGACGCGCTGAAGAAATATGCGCGCGACCTCACGGCCGACGCGCGCTCGGGCAAGCTCGATCCCGTCATCGGCCGCGACGAGGAGATTCGCCGCACGATCCAGGTGCTCGCGCGGCGCACCAAGAACAATCCGGTGCTCATCGGCGAGCCGGGCGTTGGCAAGACAGCGATCGCCGAAGGGCTTGCGCTTCGAATCGTGAATGGCGACGTGCCCGAGAGCCTGCGCAACAAGCAGCTTCTCGCGCTCGATCTCGGCGCGCTCATCGCGGGCGCCAAATATCGCGGCGAATTCGAGGAGCGCCTGAAGGCCGTGCTCACCGAGATCGCCTCTAGCGATGGCGGCGTCGTGCTTTTCATCGACGAGCTGCACACGCTTGTCGGCGCCGGCAAGACGGACGGGGCCATGGATGCCTCTAATCTGCTCAAGCCCGCGCTTGCGCGCGGCGAATTGCACTGCGTCGGCGCGACCACGCTCGATGAGTATCGCAAATATGTGGAGAAGGACGCGGCGCTGGCGCGGCGCTTCCAGCCGATTTACGTCGGCGAGCCGACGGTCGAGGATTCGATCTCGATTCTGCGTGGCCTGAAGGAGAAATACGAACTCCATCACGGCGTCCGCATCACCGATTCGGCCATCGTCGCGGCCGCCACGCTTTCCGATCGCTATATTTCGGATCGATTCCTGCCGGACAAGGCCATCGACCTCATGGACGAGGCGGCGAGCAGGCTTCGCATGCAGGTCGATTCGAAGCCGGAAGAGCTCGACGAGATCGATCGGCGAATCATTCAGCTCAAGATCGAGCGCGAGGCGCTGAAAAAGGAAAAGGACGAGGCGTCGAAGGACCGGCTCGAGAAGATCGAGACGGAACTTTCCGATCTCGAAAAGAAGTCGGCCGATCTCGCCGCAGCATGGCAGGCTGAAAAGTCGAAGCTCGCGAGCGCGCAGAAGCTCAAGGAAGAACTCGATTCGGCGCGTAACGAGCTTGTGCAGGCGCAGCGTGCGGGCAAGCTCGAGCGCGCCTCCGAGCTTGCCTATGGCGTCATCCCCGAACTCGAGAAGAAGCTCGCCGAAACGGAGAAGCGCGCAAGCGCAGCCGGCCAGCTCGTCGAGGAAGCGGTGACGGAGAATCACATCGCGCAGGTCGTCTCGCGCTGGACGGGCATTCCCGTCGACAAGATGCTCGAGGGCGAGCGCGAGAAGCTCCTCAACATGGAAAAGGAGATCGGGCGCCGCGTCATCGGACAGGAAGATGCGGTTTCGGCCGTTTCGCGTGCGGTGCGCCGCGCGCGGGCGGGCCTTCAGGACCCGAATCGCCCGATCGGCTCGTTCCTCTTTCTCGGGCCCACGGGCGTCGGCAAGACGGAGCTCACCAAGGCGCTTGCGGGATTCCTTTTCGACGACGATCAGGCGATCTGTCGTCTCGACATGTCGGAATATATGGAAAAGCACTCGGTCGCCCGCCTCATCGGCGCGCCTCCGGGCTATGTCGGCTATGAGGAAGGCGGCGCCCTGACCGAAGCGGTGAGGCGCAGGCCCTATCAGGTCGTGCTTTTCGACGAGATCGAGAAGGCGCATCCCGACGTTTTCAACGTCCTCCTGCAGGTGCTCGATGACGGGCGCCTGACGGACGGGCAGGGGCGCACCGTCGATTTCAAGAATGTGCTGATCGTCATGACCTCCAATCTCGGCGCCGAATTCATGGCCGAGGGCGAGGATGTGGAGGAGGTGCGCGAGCAGGTGATGGATGTGGTGCGGTCGCGCTTCCGGCCCGAATTTCTCAACCGGCTCGACGAAATACTGCTCTTCCATCGTCTCACGCGCGAGCAGATGGATGCGATCGTCGACATACAGGTCGAACGTCTGCGGGCGCTGCTACGGGACCGCAAGATCGCGATCCATCTCGACGACAGCGCGCGCACCTGGCTTGCCGATCAGGGATACGACCCGATCTATGGCGCGCGGCCGCTGAAGCGCGTCATCCAGCGCAATGTGCAGGACCCGCTCGCGGAATTGCTGCTCGAAGGGCGGATCAAGGATGGCGAGACGGTTACCGTTTCGGCGGGCGTGCAAGGCATCATCATCGACGGCCACGAAGTCCCGGAGGGCCATGTCGAGGAGGATTCGGGCCTTCGTGTCGTGCATTGAGGCGCGGGTTTCCGGACGCATTCCGGGCGGAAAAATGAAAAGGGGCCGGAAAATCCGGCCCCTTTTTTCATCCCTGTTCGGAGGATCAGTTCGCCTTGTTGCTCGCCTCTCCGGCCTGCGCGACCTTGGTGACGAGCGGCGCTTCGGCCATCTGGGTCGTCACTTTCTGGCGCGTCGCCTTGAAGGCCGCGAGCTGCTTTCCGGTGAGCTTGATGCCGGTCGCCATCTTCACGCCCAGCGGGTTCACCTTCTTGCCGGCGATGTGGATTTCGTAATGGAGGTGCGGGCCCGTCGAGCGGCCGGTCGAGCCGACATAGCCGATCACCTGGCCCTGACGAACGCGCGTTCCGGCGCGCATGCCCTTGGCAAAGCCGTTCATATGGGCGTAGGCGGTCTCGTAATTATTGGCGTGCTTGACGGAAATGTAGTTGCCGTAGCCGTTGACCCAGCCCGCCTTGCTCACCACGCCATCGCCCGCGGCATAGATCGGCGTGCCTTTCGGCGCGGCGAAGTCGACGCCCGAGTGGAGCTTGCTGTAGCCGAGAATCGGGTGCTTGCGCATGCCGAAGCCGGAGCTGATGCGGGCGCCGTCGATCGGCGTCTTCATCAGGAACTTCTTCATGCTGTTGCCGTTCTCGTCGTAATAGTCCCAGTCGCCATCGGCCGTCTTGAAACGCCACAGGCGATAGCTCTTGCCTTCGATGGTGAGCGCCGCATAGGCGATCTGGCCCGATTTCACAGGCACGCCTTCCTCGTCATATTTGCGCTCGAAGAAGACTTCGAAAGTGTCGCCGGGGTGAATTTCGCGCTGGAAGTCGATGCTGTAGGAGAACATCCGGATCATCTCGACGATGATCGGGGCGGGGATTCCCGCCTTGTCGGCATCGAGGAAGAGGCTCGACTGGATCGAGCCCTTGGCGCGGGCATAGCCGCTGGTCAGTTCTTTCTGGAATTGCCGTGTCTTGTAGGTGCCGTCATCCGTGCGGGTGACCTCGATTGCTCGATCGATATCGGGTTGCAGCGAGATGGCGGTGAGAAGTTTGGCGGGAGATTCGTCCCCAGAGGCGGGATTTGTCTCGAAGGTCAGTGAAATCTGCTGCCCGGCGCGGAGTTTGGTCGGGCTGTAATGCGGTTTCATCGCCGCGATGGCGTGATAGGCGTCGACCCGGTCGGCGCCGGCATCGGTCAGCACCTGCATCAGAGTTTCGCCGTTATTGATCGCGACCTTGGTCTCGACCGTCTGCGGGCCGGCGGGTTCTGTGGGGGCTGCGGCCGCTTCCTGCGCGGCTTCGGCCGCCTCGAGAGCGGCGATATCGGCAGGGGATGCGGGCGTTTCCTCGCTTTCCGCGGTCCGTGCCAGAGCTTCTCCCGTCGTGGAGCGAAGCCCGGCCATGGCCGAAAGCGAGCCTGCTCCGGTGCCGTCGGCATCAAGAGCGATGATCTGGGGTGCGTCGTCGGCCGTCAGGGCGGCCGTCTGGACACCTGCATATGGGGCGACCAGCGCCGCGAGGCCGGTGCCGAGCAATGCGAAGGAGAGGGCGCCCGCGACGCCGGCGGCTGTCAGCCAGCGGTTCTGGCCCGCGCTCTGGCCGAGAGCGAGCCGGCTGGCCGAGACATAGAGCTTGAGGGTGCGCTGAAGGGAGTGGCGAAGTCCGGCCGGGCGTTTATGCCCGGCATCCGGCTCTTCAGCCTCGCCGCTCGATTCAGCCGTGATCCCCTCGGTCTGCTTCCCCGCGTCGAACAAATAGTTCCCCTTGCCGTCTCGATAACGGGCCGAATGCCCGTTTTGCCCGCTTCAGCTACCCCCGCAGGCGGCCGTAACGAACTGAAATGTACTGTGATGGAACGATGCTAGCTCCAGACAGCCCTGTCAACGAACTCTAGGTCCAATCGTGCCTGAAATTGTCGTTATTCCTCCCTATATGTGCGGAGGGCATTAAGCCGTCCCATAACGCTCCATCGGGAGGGGGCGGAGCCCCCCGGACCGCAGGGAGCAGGAATCGGGCCGGGAATCGGCCCTGGCGGGAAGTCCTTGAGCCGCCTCGCAAAATTGGCTCAGAGAGTCAAGCTCAATGTCCGTGAATTTTTTTGAATTTTCTCACAAAAGGCGTTTGACAGGCCGAACCGACCCCCCTATAAACCGGCTCCACAACGAGGCCACGGCGCGACGCCAAACACCAAACGGTGACGCGCTTCCTCCTCGGAAAGAGATTGCTGGTAAGACTTGATTGTCAGTGATCTTTGTGGCCTAGTAAGCGATCCAATGATGGATGACAGCTGGCCCCGACTTCTCCGGAAGCGGTGCTTTGACTGTCCTTCGGGTCGGTTACGACCCTCGGTTTCGGGGCGCGGAAAGCGTCAGGAAGCCAAGGTGCTCTTTGACATTGTGGTTTGAGAAAGAGAAACGTGGACGGCGGTGTCCTGGCGAGCTCGACCTAGATCGAGCAAACCGAATACCGACTGTCTGACGTTTCAAAACACACTACCCCGTTTAGTCGGTCGCAAGATCGACAAGAACGAGAGTATGTGTCTTGCGTCGCGTCCCGCGATATTCCTCGCGGGATTTAAAAGTCGGATCAACTCAACTTGAGAGTTTGATCCTGGCTCAGAACGAACGCTGGCGGCAGGCTTAATACATGCAAGTCGAACGGCTGTAGCAATACAGCAGTGGCAGACGGGTGAGTAACACGTGGGAACCTACCTAGGGGTACGGAATAACTCAGGGAAACTTGTGCTAATACCGTATACGACCTTCGGGTGAAAGATTTATCGCCCCTAGATGGGCCCGCGCTGGATTAGCTAGTTGGTGAGGTAAAGGCTCACCAAGGCGACGATCCATAGCTGGTCTGAGAGGATGATCAGCCACACTGGGACTGAGACACGGCCCAGACTCCTACGGGAGGCAGCAGTGGGGAATATTGGACAATGGGCGCAAGCCTGATCCAGCCATGCCGCGTGAGTGATGAAGGCCCTAGGGTTGTAAAGCTCTTTCAACGGTGAAGATAATGACGGTAACCGTAGAAGAAGCCCCGGCTAACTTCGTGCCAGCAGCCGCGGTAATACGAAGGGGGCTAGCGTTGTTCGGAATTACTGGGCGTAAAGCGCACGTAGGCGGCTTTCCAAGTTGGAGGTGAAATCCCCGGGCTTAACCCGGGAACTGCCTCCAAAACTGAAAGGCTAGAGTCCGAGAGAGGTGAGTGGAATTTCCAGTGTAGAGGTGAAATTCGTAGATATTGGAAAGAACACCAGTGGCGAAGGCGGCTCACTGGCTCGGTACTG
The DNA here is from genome assembly GCF_035325945.1 of Parvibaculum sp. Classification (GTDB taxonomy): domain Bacteria; phylum Pseudomonadota; class Alphaproteobacteria; order Parvibaculales; family Parvibaculaceae; genus Parvibaculum. The sequence continues at coordinate 179 of NZ_DAOKYX010000033.1, read as the reverse complement.
ACGCTGAGGTGCGACAGCGTGGGGAGCAAACAGGATTAGATACCCTGGTAGTCCACGCCGTAAACGATGGGTGCTAGTTGTCGGGCAGCTTGCTGTTCGGTGACGCAGCTAACGCATTAAGCACCCCGCCTGGGGAGTACGGTCGCAAGATTAAAACTCAAAGGAATTGACGGGGGCCC
>NZ_DAOKYX010000032.1:29020-32092 GCF_035325945.1 Parvibaculum sp. | reverse complement strand
GACTTCATGGCGGCGGCGAGCGTTCCGTCGTCGAGATAGTCCAGTTCGCCGCCGACCGGCACGCCATGCGCGAGGCGCGAGACGGCGACGCCCGTGCCTTCGAGGCGGTCGGTGATGTAATGCGCGGTCGTCTGGCCATCGACGGTCGCGTTCATGGCGAGGATCACTTCCCTGATCTCGCCCTTCTGCACGCGCTCGACCAGCGCGCCGATATTGAGATCGTTGGGGCCCACGCCGTCGAGCGCGGAGAGGACACCGCCGAGCACATGGTAGCGGCCCTTGTGCACACCCGCCCGCTCCAGCGCCCAGAGATCGCCCACCTCCTCGACGATGCAGAGGATCGACGGATCGCGCCGCGGATCGCGGCAGATGGTGCAGGGATCGTGCGTATCGACATTGCCGCAGACCGAGCAGATGCAGGCCTTCTCCGCCGCTTCGGCCATGGCGGCGGCGAGCGGCGAGAGCAGCGTCTCCTTCTTCTTGATGAGCTGGAGCACGGCGCGGCGCGCGGAACGCGGGCCGAGACCCGGCAGCTTGGACAGAAGCTGGATCAGCCGCTCGATTTCTGGGCCGGTGACGGACATTCGCGTCTCAAAGGCCGAAGCCGGGCGGAATGGGAAGGCCGCCCGCAATGCTCTGCATCTTCTCGGCGGCGAGCTTCTCGACCCTGCCCTTGGCGTCGTTCGCGGCGGCGGCGATCAGATCCTCGAGGATTTCGCGCTCCTCCGGCTTCATCAGGCCCGGATCGATCATCACGCGCTTCACCACGCCCTTGCCCGTCATGACGACGCTCACCATGCCGCCACCGGCGCTGCCTTCCACTTCCAGCGCCTCGAGCTCGGCCTGCATGCCCTCCATCTTCGACTGGAGGGCCTTCGCCTGCTTCATGATCTCGCCGATATTTCTCACGTCACTCGTCCGTTCACTCTGATGACAAATTGGGGATAGGCAAATCCGGGCCTCTACTCGTCGGAGGCCATGTAATCCTCATGCTCGAACTCTTCGGAGGCGAGATCGTCGTGGCTTGCGGGCACGACCTCGCCGCTCGCAGCAAGCGGCATTGCAACTTCCTCGGCGCGAGTATCGCGGACATGGACGATCTCGGCGCCGGGGAAATGCGCAAGCGCGGCCCTGACCAGCGGATCGGCGCGCGCCTCCTCCTTCAGCTTTTCCTCGCGCGTGATCGCCTGCTCGCGCAGTGTCGGCGCACCTTCCTCGCGCGAGATCGAAACGACCCAGAGCGAGCCCGTCCAGCGCTTCAGCCGCTCGGAAAGTTCCGATGCGAGATTGCCGGGCGTTCCATCGAGAAGCCTGATCTCGATGCGGCCCTGCTCGAAGCGAACGAGACGGACGCCGGTTTCGAGCGCGTGCTTGAGCCTGATGTCGCGCTTTTCGGCAAGAAGGGCGATTACATCCTCGAAACGGCGAAGGCTGGGACCGACCGCCGCCGTCGCGATCGCTGCGGGCGCCGGATCATAGGCCTCGCGCGGGGATTGGCCAGGGCGCGCGCCCATGCCCGCCCCCATTCCGCCCCCCATGACCGCGCGAAGTTCGGCGCGCGGACCGCCGCCCGAGGGTGCCGCGGAACCGCCGCCGCCCTGCGAGGGCCGCGAGGCCGCACCGCCATTCTTCAACTGCTCGATCAGTTCTTCCGGCCCCGGACCATCGGCCACATAGGCGATGCGGACGAGGACCATTTCAGCCGCCGCGATGGGCCGCGTCGCGCCCTGCACCTCGACGAGCCCCTTCAGCAGCATCTGCCAGGTGCGGGCGAGCACGCGGATCGGCAGTTTCTCCGCCATCTCCTGTCCGCGCAGACGCTCCGTCTCCGACATGGCGAGATCGTCGGCGGCGCCCGCGACGAGCTTCAGCCGCGTCAGCCAATGGGTGAGGTCGGCGAGATCGGAGAGCACGACAGCGGGATCGGCGCCCACATCATATTGCGCGCGAAGCTCGCCCAGCGCGCCCGCAATGTCGCCCTTCATCACGAAATCGAAGAGATCGAAGATGCGCGCCCGGTCTGCAAGGCCGAGCATGTCGCGCACTTCCGCCTCATGGATCACCGCCTCGCCCATCTGGCTGCCATGCGCGATGGCGCGGTCGAGAAGCGAGAGGCTGTCGCGGGCGGAACCGTCGGCGGCGCGCGAGATGAGCTTCAGCGCCGCATCCTCCACCTCCACATGCTCCTTCGTCGCGATGCGCGAGAGAAGCGAGGTGAGTTCCTCCACCTTCAGACGGCGCAGATCGAAACGCTGGCAGCGCGAAAGCACCGTCACCGGCACCTTGCGGATCTCGGTCGTCGCGAAAATGAACTTCACATGCGCCGGAGGCTCCTCGAGCGTCTTCAGAAGGCCGTTGAAGGCGGCCTTCGAGAGCATGTGCACCTCGTCGATGATGTAGACCTTGTAGCGCGCGGAGACGGGCAGATAACGCACGCTGTCTATGATCTCGCGAATATCGTCGATGCCGGTGCGCGAGGCCGCGTCCATTTCGAGGACGTCGACATGGCGGCTCTCCATGATCGCCTCGCAATGGACGCCGAAGCCGTCCATATGGATCGTGGGGCCGGTGACACCCGGTTTTTCATAGTTGAGCGCGCGGGCGAGAATGCGCGCGGTCGTCGTCTTGCCGACGCCGCGCACGCCCGTGAGCATGAAGGCATGGGCGATGCGGCCCGTCTCGAATGCGTTCGAGAGCGTGCGGACCATCGCTTCCTGGCCGACGAGATCGTCGAATGTGGTCGGGCGGTATTTGCGCGCCAGCACCTGATAGCCGGCCGCCTGGGCGCGCGCGGGCGGTCGCGCCTCGCCGCCCAGAAGGGCCAGTCCCGGCTCATCCGCGGGGTCCGGGCGATGCGGCTCCTCGGCGATCGGCGCCGGATTTTCCTCGCTGTCGTCCATGAACCGTCCTTCAAGGAAAGGTGGGAGGCTGGACGGACAACCCGAGCCGAACTCGTTACGGCTGCTTCCTTCCGGACCTGACCGGATTGGCGAGGGACCCGTCCGCCGCCAGCCTCCCGAGGGGACTATATCAGGGGAATCGACTCTACTTGCAAGGCCGGTGAGCCTGCTC
>NZ_DAOKYX010000032.1:0-28920 GCF_035325945.1 Parvibaculum sp. | reverse complement strand
CAGACACGCGAGCGCGACCATTGAGCGCGGCTTGCCTCTGTGCCAACCTGACGCCCTCCAAATCAGCATGAATTTCCAGAAATCCGTCAGGAATACCCGAATGGGCCTCCCCCAGAACCCCAACATTTTCGCTAACAACCCGCTCGATCGCGCGAGCTACAGGCGCGCAGACAAGGCATGGATCGAAAGCCAACTCGCCGATCCGGCGAGCCTTTTCGTGCCGTTCCACAGGCTCCAGCCCTTCGTCCTGCCGGAAGAAAAGCCCTCGCAGGGCAAGGATGTCGGCTGGTTGCGCATGGCCCTTCTGAAGGAGCTTGCCGGGCCCGATCCGGTGATCGTCTTTCTCGGCGTCAACCGCCGGGGCAAATCGCTCTTCGCGGCCGATGTGAGCGCGCTCAAGGACCCGGACAACCATCCCGCCCTCAAGGGCATCGGCGCCTTCGAGGAGCTGCGCGGGCTCGCCATGGCGGGCGAGATCACGCCGACCGAGCTTGCGATTCTCGCCCAGGCAAAGAGCATGATCGACTGGCACCAGAGGCACGGCTTCTGCTCGGTCTGCGGCACGCGCAGCGAGATGATGGAAGCGGGCTACAAACGGCAGTGCCCGAGCTGCAAGGCCGAGCATTTCCCGCGCACCGACCCGGTTGCCATCATGCTCGCCACCTATCAGGACAAGTGCTTCCTCGGCCGGCAGAAAATCTGGCCGAAGGGCATGCATTCCGCGCTTGCGGGCTTTATCGAGCCGGGCGAATCGATCGAGGAAGCGGTGGCGCGCGAACTCCATGAGGAAGCGGGCCTTTCGGTTTCCTCCGTCACCTATCACTCGACCCAGCCATGGCCCTACCCGTCCTCGCTGATGATCGGCTGCCATGCGGTCGCCGATTCGGAGGATTTCAAGATCGACGGCGTCGAACTTTCCGGAGGGCGATGGTTCACGCGCGACGAGGTGAAGGCCGCCATCGAGGGCAAGGGCGATGGAAGCTTCTGGCTGCCACCGCCCTTCGCGATCGCGCATCAGCTCGTCAAGACCTTCGCGGAAGGCAAGGCCTGAGCGAACAGGATCGGCGGCTGCTATTCGGTGCAGTCGCCGATTCGCTTGTGATCGACCTTCGCGTTCATCGTCTGTGACATGCCTCCGACCGAAGACTTCGTCTCGGATGCGTGAATCATGTGCGTCGAGCTGACGAAATTCATCGTGCCGGTCGTCGTCATCGTGACGCCTTCCTCAGGCATCGAGCATTCACTGGTGAAGTGATAGACATTGCCCTGCCACTTGCCCGTGGCTTTGCAGTTCTCCGTCTGCTCGCCTTCGGAGCGCAACATATCCTCGGGCGACTGCCTGACGTCTTCGGGCGAGAAACACTCCTTGTCGGTGAAGCTGGTGCCCGCGACCGTCATGGTCCGCTCCCAGAGGCCCGGCGCCATTTTCGGCGGGGCGGCAATCGCCGCGACGGGCAGGAGGAAGAGCACGGCAGTCATCGAAATCGCTTTCTTCATAAAATCCCTCTGTTCGACCTGCGCATGAACGTGCACGCGCCATGACCTCAGAGGCTACCACGCTTTCGCGCGCGGCAACCTTCGCAAATCCTGCATGCGGACAATTTGCGTGAGGACGATCGCCCTTGTCAGCGGCCGGAGGCGGCAAGTTCCTGGCGGTAGGGATGAGACTTGTAGATGCCGAGAATCTTGAGCTCGGTCGTGAAGAACTCAAGCTCCTCGAGCGCGAGGCGCACATTGCGCGAGGCGGGATGGCCCTCGATGTCGGCGTAGAACTGGCTTGCCGAGAAAGTGCCCTCGAGCTGATAGCTTTCGAGCTTCGTCATGTTGACGCCGTTGGTGGCGAAACCGCCCAGCGCCTTGTAGAGAGCGGCCGGCACGTTCCGCACACGGAATATGAAGCTCGTGATGACGGGACCTTCATCCGGCTCGGCATCGTTCGGCTCGCGCGCCATGACGAGGAAGCGCGTGGTGTTGTGCGTCGCGTCCTCGATGTCGCGCCTTAGAATGTCGAGGCCATAGATCTCGGCCGCGAGTTCGGATGCGATGGCGGCGCGCGACCTGTCGCCCGCATGGGCGATTTCGCGCGCGGAACCTGCCGTGTCGGCGGCAACCACCGGATGAAGGCCAAGCTCGCGCGTCACCTTGCGGCACTGGCCGAGCGCCATGACATGGCTCTGCACGGTCTTCAGGTCGGCAAGGCTCGCCCCCTTCAGCGCGAGAAGCTGATGGCGCACGCGCAGGAAATGCTCGCCGACGATATAGAGCGACGACTCCGGCAGAAGGTGGTGGATGTCGGCCACGCGGCCCGCGACTGAATTCTCGATCGGCAGCATCGCAAGACGCGCCCTCTTCTCGCTGATCGCGGCGAAGACATCCTCGAAGGTCGGGCATGGCATCTCGACCATGTCCGGGAACGCCTCGCGGCAGGCGATGTGGGAATTGGCTCCGGGCTCGCCCTGAAAGGCGATGGTGTTTTCCGGGCTTGCAGGTGAAGCGCTCGACATGATGGGCAATCTTAGCTGGCGGCAGGGGCGCAGAGCACCGCGCGCGCCTTTTCGAGGTCGGCGGGAGTATCGACACCGAGGGGAACCGTGTCAACGAGCGCGACCTCTATCGACATGCCTGCCTCGAGCGCGCGCAACTGCTCGAGCTTCTCGCGCTGCTCGAGCGGCGAGGGCGGCATGGCGACGAAACGCTCCAGCGCCTCGCGGCGGTACCCGTAAAGGCCGATGTGATGGTAATGCGGCCCGTCGCCCCATGGCGCGGTGGCGCGCGTGAAATAGAGCGCGCGGCCCGACGGCACGCCCGCATGCGCGCCGCGGAATGCGATCACCGCCTTCACCACATTGGGATTGGCGCGCTCCTCCTCGACCGTGATCTCGGCCGCGAGCGTCGAAATGTCGGTGCCGGGAATGTCGAGCGCCTCGGCGGCGATGCGGATGAGGGCGGGATCGAGCGTCGGCAGGTCGCCCTGCACATTGATGATGACGTCGTGGCGGCCCTTCGCGTCCACCACGCCCAGCGCCTGCCAGATGCGGTCCGAGCCAGAGGGAAGCTCGGGATCGGTCATGACGGCCTCCCCGCCCGCCGCGGTGACGGCCTCGGCGATCTCGCGCTCGGCCGCGGCGACGACCACGCGCCCTATGCCCGCCTCGGCGGCGCGGCGCCAGACCTGGACGATCATCGGCAGGCCGCAAATATCGGCCAACGGCTTGCCCGGAAGGCGGGTCGAGGCCATACGGGCCGGAATCACGATAATGGGCTCGCGCGCCATGAAATTCTCTCAATCATCGGGCCTGACCGGGCCCCGGAAACCAGCCCCGGGCGAGGTGCGGCGGAACGTCGCAAGCCCTGCCACCCCCCCCCGCATTCCCCAGCGTCCGGCGGAACGGCCAAAGTCTTTGCGTCCGGGCACTTATACGGCTTGCGGCGCGGAGGCGGAAGCGGCTAATCTCCGCGCGATTCAGCGGGGTCTGGCAGGCGCAGCCGCGTCCATTTGACGTATTTCTTGTCCTCTCCACCCCATCTTCCGTAACCGATCCGGGCGGAGCGAGAGCCGATGGATAGTTTTGAATTCAACAAGATCGCGGGCGCAGTTCTGTTTTCGCTGCTCGCTGTGCTCGGCGTGAAGAATCTCGCCGATTACGTCTATTCGACCGAGCCGGCGAACCCCAAGGCGTTCGTCATCGAGGCCGCGGCCACCGAGGGTGGCGAGGCGGCACCGGCGGCGGCGGCCGCCGAGCCCGAAGTGCCCCTGGCGACGCTTCTGGCCCAGGCCGACCCCAAGGCCGGCGAAGCAGCCGCCAAGAAGTGTCAGGCCTGCCACAATTTCGTGGAAGGCGCGGGCGCGAAGATCGGCCCCGACCTCTACCACGTCGTCGGACGCGATGTGGCGAGCGCACCGGGCTTCAAGTATTCCGACGCCCTCGTGAAGAAGGGCGGCAAGTGGACGTTCGAGGAGCTTTCCAAGTTCATCGAGAACCCGCGCGGCGACGTGCCCGGCACGGCCATGGGCTTTGTCGGCATCAAGAAGCCGCAGGAGCGCGCGAACGTCATCGCCTATCTCAACACGCTGGGATCCAACCTGCCCCTGCCGAAGGCGGAAGAAGCGGCACCCGCGAAGTAACGGGCAGCCCGAGCGGCAGAAACCGAACGATGAAGCGCCCGGAGCAATTCCGGGCGCTTTTTTTCTTGAGCCTGCCGGTTGCTCGAACTTGCGGGCCGGCTGAAGCGGAAATGCGCCCGCTGCCCGCAAGGCTCGCGCTCGCCGCAAAAAATAGCCACAATGAGCGCCAAATCTTGAAGCTCGCGGCACCCCGGCATTCGGCCGGCAACGAGTTCGCCGCAGGCATTGTCCTGGAGGGGAGATGACGTTCAGAACGGCCGGTATCGCGATGGCGCTCGCGCTCTCGATCGTCGGTGCGCAGGGCATCGCGACGGGCGCGAATGCAAACGGGATCGAGCGTCACGGCGCCTCGCTTTTCGGCGATCTGAAATATGGCCCCGGCTTCAAGCATTTCGACTATGTGAACCCGGCCGCGCCCAAGGGCGGCGAGCTGCGCTATGCGGCGCTCGGCACCTTCGACAGTCTCAATGCCTTCATCGTGAAGGGGCAATCGGCGGCGGGGCTCAGCCTCATCTACGACACGCTTCTGGAACCCAGCCTCGACGAACCGGGCGCCGAATACGGCCTCATCGCCGAAACCATTTCCTACCCGGACGATTTTTCCTCCGTCACCTTCAAGCTCCGTCCGCAGGCGCGCTTTCAGGACGGCAAGCCGATCACGCCCGACGATGTGGTCTGGAGCTTCGAGACGCTGAAAAAGCAGAGCCCCTTCTACAACGCCTATTACCGCAACATCGCCAAGGCGGAAAAGATCGGCGCCGACAAGGTGCGCTTCACCTTCTCGGTGAAGGGCAACCGAGAATTGCCGCAGATCACGGGCCAGTTGCCGGTGCTGCCGAAGCACTACTGGACGGTGAAGGGCGCGCGGCGCGACATCTCGCAGACGACGCTCGAGCCGCCGCTCGGCAGCGGCGCCTATCGCATCGCCAAGGTCGTGCCGGGGCGCTCCATCCTCTATGAGCGGGTGAAGGACTATTGGGCGAAGGACCTGCCGGTCAAAATCGGCACGGACAATTTCGACCGGCTGCGCTTCGACTATTACGGCGATCCAACCGTGGCGCAGGAAGCCTTCAAGGCCGATCAGGTCGATTTCCGACTCGAAAACAGCGCCAAGGCCTGGGCCACCGCCTATGACTTCCCGGCGGTCAAGGATGGCCGCGTCAAGCGCGAGCAGATCAGGACGCGCAATCCCGCGGGCATGCAGGGCTTCGCCTTCAACCTCAGGCGCGACATTTTTCAGGACGAGCGCGTGCGGGCGGCCTTTGACGAGGTACTCGATTTCGAGTGGATGAACAAGAACCTCTTCTATGGGCAATATGCGCGGACGGACAGCTATTTCGCCAATTCCGAACTCGCATCGAGCGGCATTCCGCAGGGCGAGGAGCTGAAGCTGCTCGAACCCTTCCGCAAGGAACTGCCGCCCGAACTCTTCACCACGCCCTACAGCAATCCGAAGACGGACGGCTCCGGCAACAACCGCTCCAATCTGCGCCGCGCGGCGGAGCTTCTGGACGCCGCCGGCTGGAAGATCGCCAACGGACAGCGCATGAAGGACGGCAAGCCGCTCGCCGTCGAATTCCTGCTCGCCGATCCGCTCTTCGAGCGCGTGGTCGGCCCCTACAAGCAATCGCTCGAACGGCTCGGCATCAAGGTCACGCTCAGAACCGTCGACACGGCGCAATATCAGAACCGCGTCGACAATCGCGACTTCGACATCATCGTGCAGTCCTTCGGCCAGTCGCTTTCGCCCGGCAACGAACAGCGCGACTTCTGGGGCTGCGAAGCGGCAAAGGTGCCGGGCAGCCGCAACGTGATCGGCATCTGCGATCCTGTCGTCGAAAAGCTCATCGACCGCGTCATCTTCGCGACGAGCCGGGCCGAGCTTCTGGCGGCGACGCATGCGCTAGACCGCGTGCTTCTCTGGCGCCATTACGTCGTGCCGCAATGGTATTCGCCCTTCGAGCGGGTCGCCTATTGGGCGCGGCTCGGCCATCCGCAGACATTGCCGCCCTATTCCATCGGCTTCCCCTCCATCTGGTGGTATGACGCGAGCGGAAAGGCCGCGGCCGCCAGGGCGCCGCAAAAACCATGACGCTGCGTTCCGGCTTTCCGCGCCGCACGGTCCTTCATCTCATGGGCGCAAGCCTCGGCATGACGCTGCTGCCGGGCCGCCTGCACGCGCAGACCAGGGGCGCGGACACGGGAAGGCGGCACGGGCTCTCGATCTTCGGCGAACTCAAATATGCCGAGGGTTTTTCGCATTTCGACTATGTGAACCCCGCAGCGCCGAAGGGCGGCACGCTTTCGCAAATGCCCGTGACAGGGGCCTATAACGCCTCGCTTCTCACCTTCGACACGCTCAACGGCTATATCCTCAAGGGCAACGCGCCGCCCGCTCTCGATCTCATCTTCGATACGCTGATGGCGCGCGCCTATGACGAGGAAGACGCCCTTTATGGCCTTGTCGCCGAAAGCGTCGAGATCGCGGAGAAGGGCAAGCGCTTCACCTTCCATCTGCGCGATGCCGCCCGCTTCCATGACGGCACGCCGCTCACGGCGGAGGATGCGGCCTTTTCCTTCATGCTGCTCAGGGAAAAGGGACACCCGCTCATCTCGATCAATCTGCGCGAGATGAAGCAGGCGAAGGCGCTCGACGCACGCACCCTCATCATTGAATTCACTGGCGAAGAGACGCGCGACCTGCCGCTTCTCATCGCGGGCGGGCTGCCCATCTTCTCCAAGGCCTGGTACACGGCGCATAAATTCGAGGAGACGACGCTCACGCCACCGCTCGGCAGCGGGCCCTACAGGATCGGCGACTTCAAGCCGGGCAATTTCATCACCTATGAGCGCATGCCGGACTATTGGGCTCGCGATCTCAACGTGAATGTCGGCCAGTGGAACTTCGACCGCATCCGCTTCGAGTTTTTCCGTGACCGGACGGCGGGCTTCGAAGCCTTCAGCGCGGGCCAGTATCTCTTCCGCGAGGAATTCACGTCGAAAGTCTGGGCGACGCAATACAACTTCCCCGCGGTCAAGGACGGGCGCGTCAAACTCGTGACGCTTCCCGACCACACGCCATCGGGCGCGCAGGGCTGGTTCATCAACACGCGGCGCGAGAAATTCGCGGACCCGCGCGTGCGCGAGGCGCTGACGCTCGCCTTCGATTTCGAATGGACGAACAAGAACCTCTTCTACGGGCTCTACAAGCGCACATCGAGCTTCTTCGAGAACTCGCCCATGCGGGCGGAAGGCGCGCCCTCGCCCGACGAACTGAGGATCCTCGATCCCTGGCGCGACCGGCTTTCGCCTGTCGTGTTCGGGCCCGCCGTCACCGCGCCGGTGAGCGACGGCACGGGGCAGGACCGCATGCTCCTGCGGCGCGCGGCGGAGCTTCTCGACGAAGCGGGGTGGAAGATTTCAGGCGGCCAGCGGCGGAACGCGAAGGGCGAAGTGCTCAGCGTCGAGTTTCTCGGCGATGATCCCGTCTTCCAGCGCGTCGAGGGGCCCTATATCAAGAACCTCAAGCTCCTCGGCATCGCCGCGCAGTCGCGGCTCGTCGACTCGGCGCAGTTTCAGGACCGGCTCAAGAAATACGATTTCGACCTCATCGTTCAACGCTATTCGATGGGGCTCACGCCCGGCATCGAGATGCGCGCCTATTGGGGCTCGGAATTTGCCAGGACGGAGGGAAGCCGCAATCTTTCCGGTATCGCCGATCCCGCGATCGACGCCCTGATCGAGAAGGTGATCGCGGCCGGCACGAGGCCGGAGCAGACCGTCGCCGCAAGGGCGCTCGACCGCGTGCTCAGGGCGGGGCATTACTGGATTCCGCAATGGCACAAGGCGAGCTACACACTCGCCTATTGGGATATCTACGACGCGCCGAAGGTCCTTGCGAAATACGATCGCGGCGTCGAGCGCTCATGGTGGGTCGATATGGCGAAGGCAAAAAGGCTGGGGCTGAAGGGATAGACGGATGGCAGCCTATATTGCGCGGCGCATTCTGCTGATGGTCCCGACCATCTTCGGCATCATGTTCATTGCCTTCGTCATCGTGCAGTTCGCGCCGGGCGGGCCGATCGAGCGCATCGTGGCGCAGCTTTCCGGCACCGAGGTTTCCGCGACGGCGCGGATCGGCGGCGGGGGAAGCGACTTCTCGCAAGGCGCGGGCGGCGCGGCCGATGCCGCGCTCAACAGCAAATATCGCGGCGCGCGCGGGCTCGATCCCGAATTCATCAAGCAGCTCGAAGTGCAATTCGGCTTCGACAAGCCCTGGTACGAGCGCTTCGGCAAGATGATCTGGGACTATGCGCGCTTCGACTTCGGCAAGAGCTACTTCCGCGACATCGGCGTGCTCGACCTCATTCTCGAGAAAATGCCCGTCTCCATTTCGCTCGGCCTGTGGACGACGCTGCTCACCTATCTCATCTCCATTCCGCTCGGCATCGCCAAGGCGATGCGCGAGGGCTCCCGCTTCGACCTGTGGACGAGCGCGCTCATCATCGTCGGCTATGCCATCCCGGGCTTCCTCTTCGCCATCTTCCTCATCGTGCTCTTCGCGGGCGGCTCCTACTGGTCGATCTTCCCGCTTCGCGGCCTCACATCGGACGACTGGTCGAGCCTTTCGCTCGCGGGCAAGGCAGTCGATTATCTCTGGCACATCGTGCTGCCGGTGACGGCGATGATGATCGGCGGGTTCGCCACCTCGACGCTTCTCACCAAGAACTCTTTTCTCGACGAGATCAGGAAGCAATATGTGACGACGGCGCGCGCCAAGGGCCTGAGCGAACGGCAGGTGCTCTACGGACACGTTTTCCGCAACGCCATGCTCATCGTCATCGCCGGCTTTCCCGGCGCCTTCATCGGCGCGTTCTTCTCCGGCTCGATCCTCATCGAGACGATCTTCTCTCTCGACGGGCTCGGGCTTCTCTCCTACGAGTCGATCGTCAATCGCGACTATCCCGTCGTCTTCGCGACGCTTTACGTCTTCGGCCTGCTCGGGCTCGTCGTCGCGCTGATTTCCGACCTGACCTATACCTGGGTCGATCCTCGCATCGACTTCGAGACGAGGGAGGTCTGAGGTGCGGCTCTTCGGCGGACGGTTCACCCTCAGCCCCATCAACAGGCGGCGCTGGCGCAACTTCAAGGCCAATCGGCGCGGCTATTGGAGCCTGTGGCTCTTCGTCATCCTTTTCGTCGTCTCGCTCTTCGCGGAGTTCATCGCCAACGACAAGCCGCTGCTCGTGACCTATGAGGGCTCGGCCTATTTCCCGGTCTTCGTCTCCTATCCCGAGACGGAATTCGGCGGCGAGTTCCAGACCGAAGCGGATTACCGCGATCCTTACGTGCAGAAGCTCATCAGCGACAAGGGCGGATACATCGTCTGGCCGCCGGTGCGCTACGACTACCGCACCATCAATCTCAATCTGCCCGTGCCGGCGCCCGCGCCGCCAAGCAGCGAGAACTGGCTCGGCACCGACGATCAGGGCCGCGATGTGACCGCGCGCCTCATCTACGGCTTCCGGATCTCGGTGCTTTTCGGCCTGATCCTGGCGGGCGCGTCTTCCGTCATCGGCATTGCGGCGGGCGCCGTGCAGGGCTTCTTCGGTGGCTGGACGGACCTTCTCTTCCAGCGCTTCATCGAAATCTGGACCAGCGTGCCGACACTCTACCTGCTCATAATCCTCGCCTCGATGTTCGAGCCGAATTTCTGGCTGCTGCTCGGCATATTGCTCGCCTTCCACTGGGTTTCGCTCGTCGGGCTCGTGCGCGCGGAATTCCTGCGCGGGCGCAATTTCGAATATGTGAACGCGGCCCGCGCGCTCGGCCTTTCCAACACGACCATCATCTTCAAGCATCTGCTGCCGAATGCGATGGTGGCGACCATCACCTTCATGCCCTTCATTCTCAATTCGTCGATCACCACCCTCACCTCGCTCGACTTTCTCGGCTTCGGTCTTCCGCCGGGCTCGGCCTCGCTCGGCGAATTGCTGGCACAGGGCAAGGCCAATCTCCAGGCGCCATGGCTCGGCCTCACCGGCTTCTTCTCCATCGCCGTCATGCTGAGCCTTCTCATCTTCATCGGCGAGGCTGTGCGCGACGCCTTCGATCCCCGCAAGGTGATGCAATGAGCACGGAGAATTGCCTGATCGAGGTTAAGGATCTCTCCGTCGCCTTCCGCTCCGACGGGCGCGAGACGCTGGCGGTCGACCGCATCTCCTTCGACATCAGGCGCGGCGAAACGGTGGCGCTGGTCGGCGAATCGGGCTCGGGAAAATCCGTGTCGGCGCTCTCGATCATGCAGCTCCTGCCCTATCCGCAGGCGTCACACCCTTCGGGCGAAATCATGTTCGAGGGCCGAAATCTCGTCGGCGCGGATGAGCGCACCATGCGCTCGATCCGCGGCAACCGCATCACCATGGTGTTTCAGGAGCCCATGACCTCGCTCAACCCGCTCCATACCATCGAGCGGCAGGTGGGCGAGGTGCTGTCGCTTCACAAGGGATTGCGCGGGCCGGCCATCCGCGCGCGCGTCATCGAACTGCTGAAGAAGGTCGGCATTCACGACCCCGAGACGCGGCTCGGCGCCTATCCGCATCAGCTTTCCGGCGGCCAGCGCCAGCGCGTGATGATCGCCATGGCGCTCGCCAACGAGCCCGACCTTCTCATCGCCGACGAGCCGACGACCGCTCTCGATGTCACCGTGCAGGCGCAGATTCTCGAGCTTCTCAACGAGCTGAAGCGCGAGATGGGCATGGCGCTGCTGCTCATCACCCATGATCTCGGCATCGTGCGAAAGATGGCCGATCGCGTTTCGGTGATGACGGGCGGCAAGATCGTGGAACAGGGGCTCACGGAAGACGTGTTCGCCCGGCCGCAGCACGACTATACGCGGCATCTTCTCGCATCCGAGCCCAAGGGGCGCGCGCTGGGCGGGCGAAAGGACGCGCCCGTCGTCATGGAAGCCGAACGGCTCAAGGTCTGGTTTCCGATTAAAAAAGGCTTTCTTCGCCGGACGGTCGGACATGTGAAGGCGGTGGACGATGTTTCGATCCGCATCCGCGAGGGCCGCACGCTCGGCGTCGTCGGCGAATCCGGCTCAGGCAAGACCACGCTCGGGCTTGCGCTGCTTCGCCTCATTTCAAGCGAAGGCAATATCCGCTTTCGCGGCCAGGCGATCGACGGGCTGCAATCGGCGGAGCTTCGCCCCTTGCGCAAGGAAATGCAGATCGTCTTTCAGGATCCCTATGGTTCGCTCAGCCCCCGGCTCTCGGTCGCGCAGATCGTCGAGGAAGGCCTCATCGTGCAGAGGGCGGGGCTCAGCGCCAGCGAGCGGCGGGCCCTTGTTTCGGAAGCCCTTGCCGAAGTCGGTCTCGATCCGGCCATGCAGGACCGCTATCCGCATGAATTCTCGGGCGGCCAGCGCCAGCGCATCGCCATCGCCCGGGCCATGGCGCTGAAGCCGCGCTTCGTCATGCTCGACGAGCCAACCTCCGCGCTCGACATGTCCGTGCAGGCGCAGATCGTCGATCTCCTGCGCGAATTGCAGCGCAAGCACGATCTTGCCTATCTCTTCATCAGTCACGACTTGCGCGTGGTGCGCGCGCTCGCCGATGACATCATGGTGATGCGCGACGGCAAGGTGGTCGAGGCGGGAACGGCGGACGAGGTTTTCGATGCGCCGAAGACCGACTACACGAGAGCGCTGCTTGCCGCCGCCTTCGAGCTTCGCGCGGCGGAGAAGAACGCGGTGAACGCCTGAAGCGTTCGGCCTCAGCGCCGCGCGAGGCGCTTCACCGTCGTTACATGACCCGCCGTGCGGGCGATGCGCGCCATGGCGATGTCGAGCCGCTCGATCTCGACGCGCATGTGGAAGGCGTTGGCGTGGATGATGCGTTCGCCATCGACCATGATGGCGACATGCCCTTTCCAGAAAACGAGATCGCCGCGCCGCAGCGTGGTGAAGTCGATGGGCTCGGGCAGCCTTTCGCCGAGCGTCGCTTCCTGAAGGTCCGTGTCGCGCAGCGAGGAGATGCCGGCACGCTCGAGCGAGGCCTGCACGAGGCCCGAGCAGTCGAGCCCGGTGCTCTCGCGCCCACCCCAGAGATAGGGCACGCCGAGATGCTCTTCGGCGACGCTCACGAAATCGCGCACATATGCGCCGACGGGCGCCAGATGCTGGGTGAAGATCCAGCCGCCGCGCTCGATCTCGCTATAGTCGCCGCGCGCGCCGATGACGCGCACCTTGGCGTTGAGGCCGAGCGGCATGGCGGGGCGCGTCTTGAGATCGGCCTCCGGATAGATGAAGGTCCGCAGCGCGGCGACCACATGCGTCGGCTTGTAGGGCTTCGGGCCGAGCGCCTTCGCCTCGACATAGCCGACATAATCGTCATGCGCCGACTGCCCCCAGGCGAAGCCGCCCTTTTCCTCATAGACGCGGAAGGTCTCGCCGAAGAGAAGCTGGGTGTCCATCGGCGCATCGGCATCGGGCCGGACGAGAAGCGGCGCACAAGCGACCTTCACCTGCCGGTCCTCGCCATCGACGAAGCGCTCCGCCTTGACTTCGCCGCGCAGATAGGCGGCGGCAAGATCCTCCCTGTAGGGATTGATCCGCCGGTCGGGGCCCTTGGTGCGGCTCATGCGTCGAGCCTCCCGGCCATGTCGGTGACGAGATCGGCGAAATCGCGCAGGAAAACCGAGCCCTTGACCGTGCGCTGCACGAGCACGTTGCGCCGGTCGATCTCGTCGCGCTTGCGCTTGAGAAGATCGAGCGCGCCCAGCGTGTCGAGGGCGCGGGTGATGGCGGGCTTGGAGACGTTGAGCGAGGAGGCAAGGCCGCGCACGGTATGGGGCGGCGGCGTCAGATAGACGGTCAGCAATATGGCGAGCTGACGGGAGGACAGGTCCGGACCGTCACGGCGGACCGTCTCCAGCACCACATTCTGCCAAAGCGCGAGCGCCTGCACCGGCTTGAGCTCCAGAGCCATTCGCCTTCCCCCACCTTTCCTCGCGGCAGCCGGCCCCATCCGGCTTCCGTTTCGGCTCCGGATCAGTCTAGAGGGCAATTCCCCGGGGGCAAGCGGCTTCTCACCCGTAGCGGCGCCTGAGCAGGTCGAAGAGCGCGCGGATGCCCTGCGCCTCGCCGCCCACGGGGCGGCCCGGCTTCGCCTTGGGGCACCAGCCATAAATATCGAGATGGACCCACGCCTTCGACTTCTCGACGAAGCGGCGCAGGAAGAGCGCCGCCGTGATCGAGCCCGCGAAGGGGCCATCCGACACATGGTTCACATCGGCGATCTTGCTGTCGAGCCAGCCGTCATAGGGCCGCCAGAGCGGCAGGCGCCAGAGCGGATCGGCCTCGCGCGCCGCCGCCTCAGCGAGATCGGCGGCAAGCGCATCGTCGTCGGTATAGAAGGGCGGCAGGTCGGGGCCGAGCGCGGTGCGCGCGGCGCCTGTCAGCGTCGCCATGTCGATGATGAGGTCCGGCGCCTCGCTGTCGGCCTCGGCGAGCGCATCGGCAAGAATGAGCCTGCCTTCCGCATCGGTGTTGCCGATCTCGACCGAGAGGCCCTTGCGGCTCTTCAGAACATCGCCGGGCCGAAACGAATTGCCGGAGACGCTGTTCTCGACCGCAGGAATGAGGACCCGAAGGCGAATATCCAGCTTCGCCTCCATGACGAGACGGGCGAGCGCCAAGACATTCGCCGCGCCTCCCATATCCTTCTTCATCAGCAGCATGGCGCTCGAGGGCTTGAGGTCGAGCCCGCCCGAGTCGAAGCAGACGCCCTTGCCGACAAGCGTCACCCTCGGCGCATCGGCGCGCCCCCAGGTGAAATCAACGAGGCGCGGCGCGACGGCGGAGGCTCGGCCCACGGCATGCACCATCGGGTAATTCCGCGTGAGGAGATCGTCGCCGACGATCACGCTCGCTTCCGCATCGGCGGCGCGCGCTACTTCGAGCGCCGCATCGGCGAGATCGGCGGGGCCCATGTCGTTCGTCGGCGTGTTGATGAGGTCGCGCGCGAGGAATACCGCCCGCGCCTGCCGGCTCACCTCCTCGCCGCCGACGCCTTCCGGCAGGACGAGACGCGGCCACTCGCGGCTCTTGCCGGTGTAGCGGGCGAACGAATAGGTGCCGAGCGCAAAGCCCAGCGCCGCCTTGGCCCCATCCGCCACATGACCGGCGAACCTGTAGGTCTGCACGGGCAGCACGGTGGCGAGCGCGCCTGTCGCGAAGGGATCGGAACCGTCGCCAAGACCGAGAAGCGCACCCGCAAGGCCGCCCGACCCGTCAGGCAGCATCAGCACCTTGCCGATCTCGCCCTTGAAACCCGACGTCTCGACCCAGGCGGCGCCCGCGCCCGCATGTTCCGCGCACCAGGATTTCACATCGCCGGCGCGGAGAAGCCAGACCGGGATTGCGGCCGCGTCCTTCTTCGTCACAAAAATATCGAGCATTCCCGTTCATCCCCGCTTTGCCGCGCGCGGCGGAAACCTTATAGAGGGGAGGAGGGCCCCGCAACGCTTGCAGCAAGGACGGAGGGTTTCGATGGGACAGCCGGATTTCGAACTCGTCATCGGCGACAAGAACTGGTCGAGCTGGAGCCTGCGCCCCTGGCTCGCGATGAAGGTCGCAGGCATTCCGTTCCGTGAGATTGAAATCCGCCTCCGGCAGGAGGACACCAAGGCGCAGGCGCTGCGCCATTCACCCTCCGGCTTCATTCCGGCACTCAAATGGCAGGGCAACGCAATCTGGGACTCGCTTGCGATCTCGGAAACGCTGGCCGATCTCTTCCCCGAAAAGAAGCTCTGGCCCGATGACCCCGTCGCGCGCGCAATGGCGCGCAGCGCCGCCGCCGAGATGCATTCGGGCTTTCCCGATCTGCGGCGCGACATGTCCATGGACATCATCAGCCGCTTGCCCGGCACAGGCCATAGCGAGGGGGCGCTCGCCAATGCGCGGCGCGTCGTCGAACTCTGGCGGGCCTTGCGCGCGCGCTTCGGCCGCACGGCGGCTGGCGATCAGGGCTTTCTCTTCGGCCATTTCACCATTGCCGACGCCATGTACGCGCCCGTCGTCACGCGCTTCCGCACCTATGGCGTCGATGTCGCGAAGCTCGGCGACAATGACGGCACGGCAAAGACCTATATGGACCTCATGCTCGGACTTCCCGCCTTTCTCGAATGGGAGGAAGACGCGCGCAAGCAGATGGCTGCCCGCGGCGCCTAGAAAAACCAGACTTTCCGCGCGCAATTATAATTAATCATTTCTTGAGGGGTGTGGGTTCACACTCCGGGCGATGACCCGTCCGCCATTGACCGGGACACGCCATGGAAAACGAAACCACGAAATTTCACACGCCCCGCCTCGCCCAACTTGCGGCCGCGGTGACGCTCACTTCGGCGCTCGCGCTTGGCGGCTGCGCCAGCACATCCGGCACGTCCGAGAGCGCGAAGCCCGCAAGCTCATCCAGCTCCTCGACGCCCGCCATTTCCACGCGCAGCGACGACGCGGTGAAGGATGCGGCTGTCAACGCCACGAAGACGCAGGATCATGTCGCGGCCGCCGCCTATTGGGGCGAGCTTTACGACCGGCATCCCGACAATATCGAGGCGGCGCTCAACTATTCGCGCTCGCTCCGTCAGATCGGCTCCATCTCGCAGGCCGCGAATGCGATGCAGCGCGTCTATACGCTCAACCCCGACAATGCGGATGTTCTCGCCGAATATGGCAAGGTGCTCGCGGCGAGCGGGCGGCCAGATCAGGCGATCGGCTATCTCTCTCGGGCGGCGCGGCAGAACCCGAAGGACTGGACGATCCTCTCCGCTGAAGGCGTGGCGCTCGATCAGATGGGGCGCTATGGCGAGGCGCAGCAGAAATACAACGCGGCACTCGCCATCGATCCCGGCAATCCTTCCGTGCTCGCCAATCTCGGCCTCTCTTATGTGCTGGAAGGCAATCTCGACACGGCGGAGCAGGTGCTGCGAAAAGCCGTCGCCGATCCGCGCGCGACCGCCAGCACGCGGCAGAACCTCGCCATCGTGCTCGGCCTCAAGGGAAATTTCGAGGAAGCGACACGGCTTGCGCGCGCCGATCTTCCGGCGAGCGTCGCGGAGAACAACATCGCCTATCTCAAGGAAATGATGAACCAGCCCGCGATCTGGAAGCAGATGGAAATGCTGAACGGCGCGCCTGCCACCACCTCGACGCAATGAAACGAAGCCGTTGCCACAAAAAAGGCGCCCGTGACGGGCGCCTTTTTTCGTTCCGGCGTCTCGCGCTTCAGGACAGATGCAGAACCTTGATCGCCGCAGGGCCGAGAATGACGCAGAAGAGAACCGGCAGGAAGAAGCTGATCATCGGCACGGTGAGCTTTGGCGGAAGGCTCGCGGCTTTCTTCTCGGCTTCGGCCATGCGCATGTCGCGATTTTCCTGCGCCATCACGCGCAGCGCCATGCCGAGCGGCGTGCCATAGCGCTCCGCCTGAATGAGGCTGGTGACGACGGCCTTCACGCCCGGAAGACCGGTACGCGTACCGAGATTTTCATAAGCCTTGCGCCGCTCCTGAAGATAGGAAAGCTCGGCGGTCGTCACGGTCAGTTCTTCGGCGAGCTCCACGGACTGGCTGCCGACTTCCGCCGCGACCTTGGCGAACGCCGCCTCGACCGACATGCCGGATTCAACGCAGATCAGAAGAAGATCGAGCGCGTCGGGAAACGCCTTCTTGATCGATTCCTGGCGCCGCGCGATGACGTTCTGAACGAAGACGTTCGGCAGATAGAAGCCGATGAACGCACCGGCCGCCGCCACCGCAAAACGCGCCATCGTCTCCAGCCCGAAGCTGTTGATCCCGTAGAGATAGATCAGCACCACGACGAAGAGCAGCGGCGGCATGACGAAGCGGAAGAAGATGAAGGTGTAGATCGGCGCCTGTCCGCGGAAACCGGCCTGGCGCAGCTTCTCCCTGATGACTTCGTTTTCGAGCATCTTGCCGCGGCCGAAACGCTCCACGATCTCCTTGACGAAGCCCTTGGGCGTGTGGCGCAGGCGCGTCTTCTCGTTCGACATCTGCTCGCGGAATTTCTGCCGCAGCGCCTCGCGCTCGGTCGCCACGGCCTTCATGCGCGCGCCGAGCTTGTCGGTCGCGACGAGCGGCATGGCGAGCGTCAGGATCGTCGCAAACGCCGCGATGCCGACCAGCAACATCACCGCGGTTTCGGGATTCATGGCTGACGCGAGAAGAGAATACATGGCCGGTCCTAGATATTGAAATTGATCATCTTGCGCATGACGAGAATGCCGATTCCCATCCAGATCAGGCCGCCGACGATGATCATGTTGCCCGAGGTTGTCGTCAGAAGCGGGTCGAGATAATTCGGCGCCGTGAAATAGAGCATCAGCATCACCGCGGGCGGCAGCGAACCGATGATCGCGGCGGAGGATTTCGCTTCCTGGGAGATCGCCTGAATCTTGGCGCGCATCCTCTTGCGGTCGCGCAGCACCTTGGAAAGATTGCCAAGCGCCTCGGCGAGATTGCCGCCCGTCTTCTGCTGGATCGCAATGACGATCTGGAAGAAGTTCACTTCCGCGAGCGGCATGCGCTCATAGACCTTGGCAAGCCCCTGTTCGAGCGACACGCCGACGCGCTGCCCTTCCACGAGATCGCGGAATTCGGTGCGGACGGGCTCGGCCGACTCGCTCGAGATGATCTTCAGACAGTCATTGATCGGGAGGCCGGCCTTGACGCCGCGAACGATGACGTCGATCGCATTGGCGAACTCCTCGAGAAAGGCGTTCTGCCGCCGCTTGATCAGAAAGGAGAGAACCCAGCGCGGCAGGCCGAAGCCAGCGGCGAAGGCGCCCGCCAGTGCCACGATCGGTGAGAAGCCGGACAGCAGCAGGATCGCCGCAAGGACGAGGCCCGAAACCGCGCTCATGATGTAGAAGCTCTTCGGCGTCAGTTCGAGGCCCGCGCGCTCGATACGAACGCGCAGCGTCACCTTCTTTTCTTCCTTCTGTTTCTGTTCGAGAGACTTCAGTGTCTCCTGAACCTGCTTGCGCCGCTTGTCGGCATTGTCCCCGTCGCCCTCCGCGGCGCGGCGCGACTTCTGGCGATCCGGACCGGCCATCCGCGCCATGCGCTGCGAGGTCCGGCTCTCTCCGCCCACAAAGACGAAGCCGAGGCCGCCGATGCAAAGCGCCGCGAGAACGGCGATGCCGAAAATCAGAAGCGTAGTCTGGTCCATGACCTCTCGTCCGTTCAGCCCAGCCCGTCTAGCCTTGCGCGCGATCGAGCGCGGCGGCAAGCGCGTGGTGCTGATTGTAGTAGCGGGCGCGCTCCCAGAATGCGGGGCGCGCAATGCCTGTCGATTTGTGCCTGCCCTTCAGGCGACCCGTCTCGTCTTCGCCTTCGATGTCGTAGACGAAGAGATCCTGCGTGATGATGACCTCGCCTTCCGTGCCGAGCACTTCGGTGATGTGGGTGATGCGGCGCGAGCCATCGCGCAGGCGCGCGGCCTGGACGATGACGTCGATCGAGCCGGTGATCATCTCGCGGATGGTTCTGGAGGGAAGGTTGTAGCCCCCCATCGTGATCATGCCTTCGAGACGCGACAGGGCCTCGCGCGGGCTGTTCGCGTGGAGAGTTCCCATCGAGCCGTCATGGCCGGTGTTCATCGCCTGAAGCAGATCAAAGGCTTCAGGTCCGCGCACCTCGCCGACGATGATCCGCTCGGGCCGCATGCGCAGACAGTTGCGCACAAGCTCCGTCATGGTGATCTGGCCCTGCCCTTCGAGATTGGGCGGGCGCGTTTCGAGACGCACCACATGCGGCTGCTGGAGTTGAAGTTCGGCAGCGTCCTCGCAGGTGATGACGCGCTCATCGGAATCGATGAAGCCGGTGAGACAGTTCAGAAGCGTGGTCTTGCCGGAACCCGTGCCGCCGGAAATGAGCACATTGCAGCGAACCTTGCCGATGATGCCCAGAACCTCGGCGCCCTCCGGCGAAATCGAGCCGAACTCGACGAGATCCTTCATCTGGAGCTTGTCGCGGCGGAATTTGCGGATGGTGAGCGCCGGGCCGTCGATGGCGAGCGGCGGCACGATGACGTTGACGCGGCTGCCATCGGGCAGGCGCGCGTCGCAGATCGGGCTTGCCTCGTCGACGCGGCGGCCGACCTGGCTCACGATGCGCTGGCAGATATTCATGAGCTGGCTGTTGTCGCGGAAGCGCACGCCCGTCAGCTCGACCTTGCCGCCGACTTCGATGAAGGTGCGATCCGCGCCATTGACCATGATGTCGGCGATATCGTCGCGCGCGAGCAGCGGCTCCAGCGGTCCGTAGCCGAGCACGTCGTTGCAGATGTCTTGAAGCAGGGCTTCCTGCTCGGAGATCGACATGACGACATTCTTGATCGAGAGGATCTCGTTGACGATGTCGCGGATTTCCTCGCGCGCGCTTTCCGCATCGAGCTGGGCAAGCTGGGTGAGGTCGATCGTGTCGATCAGCGCGTTGAAGATCGTCGTCTTGATCTGATAGTAGTTTTCGGAACGCTGATCGGGGAGCCTCGGCTTCGGCGTCACGGGAGGTGTCGCCGCGCGCGCGGGCGCAGCGGGCTTCGGCACGGGCGGCGGCGCGTCGGACCGGCCGCCGGATGCGGGCACAGTTTCAGCTACCGCGGGCTTGCGCGGAGCGGACTGGGTTTCGTTACGCCGTCCAAACACCCGTTACCCCCTGCATCAACCCTTGCGGAAAATCCGCTTCAGCAATGAGATTTTCGACTGGCTCGCCTTGGCGGGCGCGGCATCGCGTCCGCAAAGCTGCCTGGCAAGGAAGCGCAGGCCCTCGGTCGTCTTTCCCTTCGGGTCCAGTTCCTCGATCATCTGGCCGTTATTGGAGGCCGTGCCGAAAAGCGCCGGATTGAAGGGCAGAACGAGGGTCGGCTCGATGCCGATTGCGTCGGCGAAATCCTTGACCGGAATTTCCGGCCGCTTCGGCACGCCGACCTGATTGAGGACGACATGCGGCTTGCTGTCGTTCGGCCGGGCCTGCTTCACGAGGTCGAGAATGTTCTTCGTGTTCCGCAGGCTCGCGAGATCGGGCATGGCGGTGATGACGATTTCATCGGCCGAAAGCAGAACCTTCTTCGTCCATGTCGACCAGACATGCGGCAGATCGACGATGACGCAGGGCACGGTCTCGCGCACGATCTCGAGCACGGACTCGCAGGCTTCGCCATCCATGTCGAAATCGCGATCGAGAATGGCGGGCGCCGCGAAAAGGCTCAGATGGTCGGAGCACTTGACGAGAAGCCGGTCGAGCAGCACGTCATCGAGCCGCTCGGGCGCCGTCAGCGCATCCGCGATGCCCTGGGCCGGGTCCTGATTGAAGTCGAGACCGGCGGTGCCGAAGGGCAGGTCGAGATCGGTGATGATCACGTCTTCCTGCATGCGGGTCGAAACGCACCAGCCGATATTATGAGCGAGCGTCGAGGAACCGGCGCCGCCCTTCGCGCCCATGAAGGCGATCGAACGGCCGATCGGCGGTGCGTCGGGATCGACATAGAGACGCGACACCGCCTCGATGATCTGCATCGGGCTCAGCGGGCTCACAAGATATTCGTTGACGCCCTGCCGGATCATCTCGCGATAGACCGACACGTCGTTCAGATGACCGATGACGACGACTTTTGTGCCCGCGTCGCAGACTTCGGCGAGAGCGGCGAGAGCGGCGAAAAGCTCGGCTCCGCCCGCATCCGACTCGACCAGAATGAGGTTCGGCGTCGGCGCCTGCTGATACTGTTCGACCGCGGCCTGGATGCCACCCATATAGACGGTCAGATGAGCCTTCGACAGGCGGCGGTCCTCACCCGCGCGCTGGATGACGCTGCCAGTTTCCGGATGGTCGCAGAAGGCATGGATCGTGATCCGCGGAACCGGCTTCATGACCGGCGCGGCGATGGGCTCGTCGCCGGGCATGGGCGGCGCGTCCACCATGTCATGCTTCAATGCTGCGTTGCTCATTTGTTGACCTCACTCACTGCGGCCGAGTCGTTGTTGTCGCGCTGCGTGCCCGTGATCTCGCCCTTGCGATACTTGTCCAGAACCACGGCGCGGCGCTGCGCATCGCTCGGCGTCATGTTGCGCGGCATCACGAGGTCGGCGGGATCGGCCACCATGACCGCGAGGTTGTTCTGGCTGGCGCAACCGAAATTCGGCGGCACGCCGTTTGCCGGATCGTGGGCGAAATTTTCGGACCAGTCCCCGCAAGGGCGCGGCGTGGCCACATAACGCTTGTAGGAAAGGATCAGCGGCGCTTCGGCGTCGGCGCCCGCCGCCTGATAGGGCGTGTAGCTGATGGCATCGAGAGCGACGCCCTTTTCGGCGAGGAGATCGCGCACATCGACGAGCACGTTCATCGAGCTCGTCGTGTTGGACGAGCCGGACGGCGTCGACACGGCGATGGCCCCGTGCCCGCGTTCCTTGTAGGCATCGGCAAAGGCGGCGACGGCTCTGCGTTCCTCATCCGTCAGCGCCGACTTCGTACGCGGAACGGGAATGCTCAGCGTCTGCGTATCGGCACTCACGGCGATGGGATGGGTCTGGCTCGGCCCGTCATAGGCCTCGTTCGGACCGTTGAATCCGCCGCAACCGCCAAGCGCGAGGGCAAGGGCGAAGGGCAGGAGGCGCACGGCAAGAGTTCTTTTCATCTCGATACCCGTTCCCTTCAATCCACCACGAACCCGACCGGGCCCTTGAGCTTCTTGTCCGTCGGCGCGTTGCCGTTGGCGCCATAAGTCGCGTTGAGCTTGCCCATCAGGATCGTGTCCATGTCGCTTGCCGGCGCGAAACCATCCGTCGGCAGCACGAGATTCTTCCTGTTCGTCGGATCGACGATATAGGGCGTGACGATGACGACGAGTTCCGTCTCGTTCTTCTGATAGTCGCGGCTGCGGAAGAGCGCGCCGAGTACCGGCAGGTCCTTGGCGCCCGGCACGCCGTCGATGTTCTGTTTCGTCTTGTCGGACAGCAGGCCCGCCATGACGAGCGAACCGCCCGACGGCAGCTCGAGCGTCGTCTCGGCCCGGCGGACATTGAGGCCCGGAATGGTCAGCCCCTGCTGCGAGACGAAGGCGCCAGATGTCGTCAGTTCGCTGACCTCGGTTGAAATCTTCAGGTTGATGCGCCCCTCGCTCAACACCACGGGCGTGAAGGCAAGGCCGACACCGAAGGGCTTGTAGTTCACCGTGATGTTGCCCTGCAGGTCCTTCGACACGGGGATCGGGAATTCGCCACCGGCAAGGAACTTCGCGCCTTCGCCCGAAATGGCCGTCAGCGTCGGCTCGGCGAGCGTGCGCACCAGGCCATCCTCCTCCAGCGCGCGGATCGCGGACTGGATCGAGAGATTGCCGTTGTTGAAGCCCATGTTCTGCGCGGTCCCGGTCACGGGATTGGGCGCGGTCGTTGCAAGGCCGCCAAGCGGCGCGCCCTGAATGGAGAAGGGGTTCACCGTGGAAAGGCGGAGCGCGAAGTTGCCGAAATCGTCGGCGGTCGAAAGATTGACGCCGAGCTGCTTGATGACGTTGCGCTGCATTTCCGCAACCGTCACCTTGAGCATGACCTGCTCCTTGCCCTCGATGGTGAGCATGTTGAGCACCTGCTCGGGCTTGCCACCGATATAGCGCGTCGCGAGATCGCGCGCCTTGTCGGCTTCGGAAGCGTTGGCGACCGCGCCCGACAGGACGATGTGATCGTTCATCGCCTGAACGTCGATGCGGGAATTCGGAAAATAGTGACGCAGCGTCTGGCGCAGCCCCGCCAGATCGCGCTCGACGCGGATTTCGAGATTGAGAAGCTGCTGGCCCTTGTCGCCGAAGAAGAAGACGTTCGTCTGGCCGACCGTGAGGCCGATCAGATAGGTGCGCGTGGAGGTGCGAACCACGGCATCGACGATCTTCGGATCTGAAACGAGCACGTCGCGCGCGGCGCTCGGCAATTCGACGATCGCGGCCTTGTTGAGTCCGAGTACGATGGTGCGCGAGGTCGCGCTCGCACCGCCGCTGTCGATCTTCACGAGCTGCGCTCCATCGACCGCCGCTCCGGCGGGAATTGGCGCTGCCAGCGCCCCCGCCATGAAAAGCGCCGCCAATATGCGCCCGCCCGCGACGAGCCGCGCACGAACGGCCTTGCCGAGATCGGCCATGACCCTGCCCCTATTTCGATACATGCGGCCCCGATACATGCCCCTACCTCACGCGAACCGTTCTTTCGGCGCCGTAGCGCACCACGCGCACGACCGACCCTTCCGACTTCGCCACGTCCTCGTCGGGCGTGTCCTGATCGGCACCTGCGAACCCCCTGAGCGCGAGGCTGACAGTGCCTTGCGCCTGAGCGAGCGCAATCACTTCGGCCTGGCGGGAGCTCAGCTCGAGCGTCGCGGTCTTGCCGATCACGACCTGCTCGCCGCTTTCGTCCTTGAAGCGCTGATCGATCGCCAGAATGCGCACATTGCGCAGGATCGTCTCGCTGCGGTTCGTATCCTGGCCTGCCTGCTCGTCACGCTGGCGGGATGTGAGAATGACATCGACGCGATCGTTCGGCAGGATGAAGCCGCCCGCGCTCGTTTCCGGCGCGATCGGGATCGCCACCGCGCGCATGCCGGGGTTGATGAGCGCCGACAGGAAGCCGCCATTCTTGAGATCGACGAGTTTCGCTTCCGTGATCGGCTCGCCATTCGCGATCGGCGCGCGCGCAAGGCGGCCGGCCAGCGCCTCGGCGGCATTCGGCATCTGGGCGCGCGTGATCAGGTTCGCGCCGAGCGAGTTCTGCGGCCATGACTGCCAGCGGAAATCGCCGCCCGAGAGTTTCGAGCCTCTTTGCAGATCGGTAGCGGCGACCAGTATCTCCGTCGTCGGCGCCTGCGCTGCCTGCTCGACGGGCGCCTGCTTGTTTGAGGAAACAAGACCGCGCGCAAGCAATGCCGCAAGCCCAGCGGCTACGACTGCCAAGACCAAGACCCCTATTCGAGCGGCGTTCACTTGTCGGTTCCTTTCCCCGGGCGCAAGCCTTGTGCCCTTGCCACATCGTCCTCACACGGATGACGGATATTTCAACTCAACACGGAGACCAGTCTGAAGATTTCCGTTTGTGGAAAAATGAAGAGCCCGGCGACCGCCAGCGCGATGCCATAGGGAACTCCTTCTTTCCGGTCGTGCAGTCGCAGAAGCCAGCCCTGGCGGTAGAGAAACATCGGCAGCGGCATCGTCCTGTAAAACAGGATGAACAATGTCAGCGCGCCGCCGAAGATGCTGGCGAGCAGCAGATAAGGCAGCGCATCGCCCCAGCCGAGCCAGAGCGAGGCCGCAGCGACGAGCTTTGCGTCGCCGCCGCCGATCCATCCTCTGGCGAAGAGGCCCATCCCGATCAGCAGCAGCGCGAAGCCCGCCGACGCATGTCGCGCGATGTCCGCAAGCGGCATGCCGAGGGAAACGGCGCTGATGAAAAAGGCGATGGTCAATCCGAGCGTCAGCCAGTTCGGGATCGTCATGGTCGTGAGGTCGCGAACGGCGGCGAAAATCATCGCGGCCGAGAAGATCACGATTGGCAAGGTGTTCAAAACGGACATGCCCGGACTCTGCCAAATGGCCGGCAACGAACCGGCCTGAATTCTTCCTCAATGTGCTGATTTTGGCCGGAGGACTGTAAATTTGGCGTAAACGGCGGACCTTAATGGTGAAAAGATTATTAAAATGCAAGGAAGCGCGGGCGGACGCCCTGCGCGGCGTCAGTCCTGACGCGCTTCGCAGAGGCGGCGCATGGCAGCCTCGTCCTTGATCGCAAGGCCCGGATATTCGCGCTCGGCGAGATCGAGCCGCACCAGCTCCGCGATGGCGCTCGCCACCACTTCCTCGCTCGTCGAAAGCCGGTCGGCGAGTTCGCGGTGACGCGGGAGACGGGAGACAAAGAGCTGCGCCGCCACGCCCGCGCCGGTGTTGCGCGGCTCGGCGAGAGCGAGAAGCTCGGCATAAACGCGCTGCGCGCCGGTGAGGCCGGGGCGGCTTTCCGAGGCGCTGTTCGACGCTGCCTCGCGGGTGCGGAGCAGGCGCGCGTACTGACAGAGAAGCGCACGTGAAACCGATTCCTCGCGCGACAGAAGGTCGATGAAGCGTTCTTCCTGCATCGTCGCAAGGACCGTTTCATCGCGCGCGATCGCCGTCAGATCATCGTCGCTCACACCGAAAATGGACATTTCACCGAATTGTCCGCCTGCGTCTATATCTGTATAGGCGATGCGGCCATTGGGCCCCGTGGGGCGCGCGAGACGGACCGAACCCGAAACGACGAAATGCACATCGCCGCGCGTGCCACCCTGCCCGGCCGACAGAATGACGTCATTGCGAACGAAGCGACGCCAGCTGCACTCGGCCGCCAGGAGCGTCAGTTCGCGCGGTTCGAGATCGCGGAAGATCAGGATGCCGCGCAGATTGCGCGCCTTCGCCGCCGCGGGCTGGCCGAGCCTTTCCGTTCCGAACATGTCGCCTCCGAAGTTCGCACGGGAAGAATCTAGCCCTCTCCGCTTTAAGCGCGCGTAAATGCGCGACCGGCCGCTACGGTCAACAAATCGTTCATTCCTTCGGCTTAGTCTCGGGCTCAAGGATTTTATGGGGGCGATCCACGTCGCCCGAAAGAGACGGGCTCATCCGCATGTCCCAGAATCGTATTCGCCTCCTCCGTTCGCTCAAAGGCGCGGCCAGCGTCGCGGTCCTGCTCGGCTTCTTCACCGCCGGCGCAGAAGCGGGCGGCATCCAGGTCGAACTCAATCATTCGCGCGCGCTCCAGCTCGCCGCACCGGCCGCGACCGTCATGGTCAGCAATCCGGCCATCGCCGATGTCAGCATTCAAGGCGCGCAGCTCGTCTATGTTCTCGCCCGCAGTTACGGCAAGACGGATCTCATTGCTCTCGACGCCACGGGAAAGCAGATCGCCCAATATGAGATCGACGTCGTCGCGCCGCGCAGCTCGGCCGTCACGCTGATGCGCGGCACGGAACAGCTCACCTATAATTGCACACCGCGCTGCGAGCCGGTGGTGAACCCCTCGGACAGCAGCAACGCCTTCAACGCCGCGCTGAGCCAGGCCACAGCGGCGCGCTCACTCGGCGCAGGCGCCGCCACCGCGAGCGGCACCAATGAGCGCCAGTAATCACATTCCGTGAAGGAAATAAAAAAGCCGGCAGAGGAAACCCTGCCGGCTTTTTCGTGCCGTCGTTCCGGTCACTTGCTGATGCGGAGATTGGAGAGCGCCTGCGCGATGGAGTTGAAGACATCGGTGAGCTGGCTTGCCGCCGTCACGCTGTAATACATGCTCGGATCGGTCGCGCAATTCCTCAGCAGCGTCGCGTTCCCGTCCATCACGCGGATCGTATAGATCAGAATACCCGTGGCCTTGATCTTCGTGCACAACGCTGCCGTGCGGCTGTCGATGCTCGACTGGCTCGTCGTGAAGCGGTTTTCTGTATTGTCGCCATCCGTCAGAAAGACGATCGCCTTGTTGAGCCTCTTCGCGTCGGCCTCGGCCGCCGTCGAAAGCGTCGCGCCCGATGTGAGCATGGTCCAGCCCCAGACGAGCCCGATGGTCGTGTTCGTGTTGCCGGACGCCACGAGGCCGTTGATCTTGTTGTTGAGCGCCGTCCAGTCAGAGCTGAGCGGCATCAGGGGCACGGGTTTGCAGTCGTCATTGTCGGCCGGATAGAGCGTCGCCGTGTTCGAGGTGACCGGCACATCGACGCCGATGTCGTAGTTCTGGTCGCGGTCGATCACGCAGCCGAGCCAGCTATTCGGGCTTATGTTGTAGGCCGTGTCGGTACAGGTCTTGTTTTTACCGGAGCCGGTGCAGGTCTGCGTCTTGGGTGTGGTCCACTGCCATTTGATCCAGTTCGCGGTCTTGTTGGCGGTGCCCACATTCACATCGACGGCGAAGGGGACGATCGAAACCTTGACGTCGCCCGGTGTCGCTGCGGCGGCCGACACGGTGGCGATGAGATTCTTCGCCGCGGTCTTAAGCGTAGTGAGCTTGCTGTTCTGCGCCATCGATCCCGTCGTGTCGAGGACAAGCACCACTTCGAGCTTCTTGCCCATCTTCGTGATCTGGGATGAAGCCTCGATGTTCATCTCGTCGATGCCGACGATCCCCATCACGCTTGTCTTCATGGACGCATTCGCGGTCAGGGATACGACCTGCCCGCTCTGCGAAACCGTGACCTCGCCGGGCACGCCGATCTTGTTCGCCGGATAATTCGCGTCGAAGTAGCTCTGCGCCATGGCCTGAAGCTGGGCATTGTTGAGCCCCACTGTGCCGCCGATGGCGAGGCCCGCCGCATCGAGGGCCTTCGTCATGCGCTGCTTCACGAAAAAGGCTTGCGATATGTCGATCGCCGCGCCGATCGCGATCAGCATCGGGACGATGGCGATGGCGAAGATGACGGCATAGCTGCCGCGTCGATCCGCGGCGAAGTGGCGGAAAATCATGCGAAGCGTCGTCATGCTCTTTTGCCCAAGGTTCAGGATTTAAACTAAATCTTCAGAACTTCGACGCTCAATGCGGGAGATCGTCTGCACTGACACCGCCCGAACTGGTCGCGTGAGTATTCTCGCGCGCCGAGAGTTAACGGCTCGTCAACACACATGACCGCAGAATGCTGGAAGGCGCTGTCCTTCCGCTCATGCGCGGCGTTCACGGCACCACAGCGCCTCCAGTGGCTCAGAGGATGCAGCCGATGACGCGAGTTTGGAAACCACTCACGAAGAAGCCCCGCAGGCGTTTTCTCCGTTCCGAGCGCGGCAGCGTCGCCATCGAATTCGCACTGACCGCGATTCCTTTCTTCGCCCTCATGTTCGCGATCTTCGAAGCAGGCATGGTGTTCTTCGTGAACGCCGAGCTCGACAATGCGCTCAACGACGCCGGGCGCCTCATACGCACGGGCCAGGCGCAGACCGCGAACATGACGGCGGAGCAGCTCTTGCAACGGGTCTGCGACGACGTCGTCATGGTCACGAACTGCACCGAGAACGTGAAGATCGACGTGCGCACCTATACGAGTTTCGGAAACGTCACATTCCCTTCGCCCGTCGATGCAAACGGCAATCTCACCAATTCGTTCCAGTTCAACATGGGTAATGCGGGCGACATCGTGCTGGTCCGGATCTTCTACGTCTGGGACATCATGAGCCCGTTGCCGACCGGCCTTTCGGGCGGGAATGGCAGCTCTCGCCTCATCCAGTCGAGCGTTGCCTTCCGCAACGAGCCTTACACCTCCTGATGCGGAGGAGAGAGAAATGATCTCTATGAAGATCGCGCCCCGCCTCCACCGCTTCGTCCGCCATGCGGGCGGCCTCGCCGCAGTCGAGTTCGCGCTCATCGTGCCGGTTCTCATCACGCTTTATTTCGGCACGCTCGAAACCACGAACGCGCTCACCGCATCGCGGCGCGTGACGAATGTCGCCGAGACGGCAGCCGACCTCGTCGCCCAGGCAACGAGCGTCAGCACCGCCGATCTCAATGACATCTTCGCCGCGAGCACGGCGATCCTCACGCCCTTCAACGCCCAGAGCGTCAAGATCGTCATTTCGAGCGTCGTCGCGGATACGAACAACAAGACGACCATCGCATGGAGCGCGGCCTATGGCGGCGCGACGGCGCGGGCAACGAATTCCGCATTCACGCTCCCGGCTGGCCTCACCACGCCGAACACCAGCGTGGTCATGGCCGAGGTCACCTACACCTATACCTCGCC
>NZ_DAOKYX010000031.1:17702-32562 GCF_035325945.1 Parvibaculum sp. | reverse complement strand
TCGTCGGGAAAGTCGATCTCGGCCTCGGCATAGGCGAGCACCCGGATGAGGCGGCCCCGCCACCCTTCATAAAGAGCGCCGAGCGCCCCTTCCATCTGGCGAAGCGCCTGGCGCCGTTGGGCCGAGGTTTCCGCGTCGATGAGATCGGCGAGCCCCTCGGCCGCGGTGAGATCGAGCTTGCCGTTCTCGAAGGCGCGGCGCGTGAACTCGCCGGGCTCGGCGACCCTGAGACCCGGCAGCCGCCCGAGCGCGGCGAGCATGCCCGCGACCACCGCCCGGCCGCCGTGGAGATGAAGCTCCGCCACATCCTCTCCCGTAAAACTCCTTGGGCCCTCGAACCAGATGAGCAAGCCCTGATCGAGCGGCGCGCCGTCGGCCGGATCGCGGAAATGCCGAAGCTCCGCCATTCGGGGCGCGCCCGGCCCTCGCCCCGTCAAAGCCTCGACGGCGGCGGCCGTATCCCGTCCAGAAATGCGAATGACCGCGACGCCGGCGCGCCCCTGGGCGCTCGACAGGGCGTAAATCGTTTCCACTCCGAATCGATCCTGAATATGGGTCGGGCGGCCAGATCGGCCAGCCCGCCTTATGAGTCGCTCGTTCTAATCGACGCCTTCTAGTCGCTCGGCGCAGCGTCAGCCAGCCTTACGGCCGGCTCCCTTCTTTCCGCCGCCCGCGCCGCCACCACCGGCCGCCGAGCGCGCCATGCCCCAGAGCAGATTCTGGAATTGTTCGAGCCCCTGCGCGCCCACCGGCAGGATCGCCTTCACGATCATTTCCGGGTCGATATAGGCGAGGTTCGAGGCGAGCTGCTTTTCGAGCTGGCCGAGAAGCCGCTGCTGCATCGGTTCGAGATCGGGAAGCCCCATCAGGCGGCGCGCTTCTTCGGGTGTGAGATCGACGTCGATGGTCACTTTCATGGCTGATCTCTTCTGTTCGCAAATCTGCTAGAGGAGAAGGATGAACCGCGTCGCCCCGGCGCGGGGCCCGCGAGCGCCGCGGATCTTCCCGATCGCGCTCCAGTCAATCGTCCGGAGGCCCGCATGTCACGCAATTTCCTCGATCTCGAAACGAGCCCCTATCTCCTGCAGCACAAGGACAATCCCGTCCATTGGCGGCCCTGGGGCGAAGCGGCGCTGGCAGCGGCCCGGGCGGAGCGAAAGCCGATCCTGCTCTCCATCGGCTATGCCGCCTGTCACTGGTGCCACGTCATGGCCCATGAGAGCTTCGAGGATGAGGAAGTGGCCGAGGTGATGAACCGCCACTTCGTCTCGATCAAGGTCGACCGTGAGGAGCGGCCGGATATCGACACTATCTATATGACGGCGCTGCACCTCCTCGGCGAACAGGGCGGCTGGCCGCTCACCATGTTTCTGACGCCGGATGGCGAGCCCTTCTGGGGCGGCACTTATTTTCCCAAGAAGCCCTCCTATGGACGGCCGGGCTTCATCGCCATTCTCGAGGAGATCGCCCGCCTCTTCCGTGACGAGCCGGAAAAGATCGAGCAGAACCGGGCGGCGCTCGCCCGCTCGCTTGCCGAGCAGTCTTCGGCCGCCTATCCGGGCGAGCCGAGCCCCCATGTGCTCGAGGTCGCGGCCGAGAAATTCCTGAGCCTCATGGACCCCGTTCATGGCGGCATCAGGGGCGCGCCGAAATTTCCCCAGACGCCGCTCCTTACCTTCCTGTGGCGTTCGCATATCCGCTCGGGCCGCGCCGATATGGGCGGGGCGGTCACGCGCGCGCTGGATCACATCTGCGAAGGCGGGATCTACGATCATCTGGGCGGCGGCTTCGCCCGCTATTCGGTCGACGAACGCTGGCTCGTCCCGCATTTCGAAAAGATGCTCTACGACAATGCGGGCCTCCTGCGCCTTCTCGCCCTCGTCTGGGCCGATACGCGCAAACCGCTTTATGCGCGCCGCGCCGCCGAGACTGTCGACTGGCTGCTCCGCGAAATGACGGTCGAGGGCGGGGGCTTTGCCGCCTCGCTCGATGCCGACAGCGAGGGCGAGGAAGGCCGCTTCTATGTCTGGAGCGAGGCGGAGATCGACGCCGTGCTGGGCGCGGACGCTCCCCTCTTCAAACGCGCCTATGACGTGAGCGCCTCGGGCAACTGGGAAGGCAAGACAATCCTCAACCGCCTCGCCCGCGCCGATGCGCCCTTCTCGGAGGCGGAGGAGAAGGCTCTCCTCCCCTTGCGCGAGAGGCTTTTCGCCGCCCGCGCCGCGCGCATCCGTCCCGGCTTCGACGACAAGGTGCTCGCCGACTGGAACGGGCTGATGATCGCGGCTCTCGCCGAGGCCGGGCTGGTTTTCGAGCGCCCGGACTGGGTCGAGGCCGCCGCACGCGCCTTCGCCTTCGTGAAGACGCATATGGTGGCGGATGGCCGCCTCCATCATAGCTGGCGGGAGGGCAAGCTCCGGCACCGCGCCATGGCGGACGACCTCGCCAATATGGCTGACGCCGCCCTCGCGCTCGCGGAGGCGACGGCGGATGCGGCTTACATCGGCGACGCCGAAGCCTTCATCGCCGAACTCGACGCCCATTACCGCGACGAGGCCAATGGCGGCTATTTCTTCACTGCCGACGACGCCCACGATCTCATCGTCAGAACGCGCACCGCCGCCGACAACCCCACCCCGGCGGCAAACGGCGCGCTACCAGGCGTGCTGACGCGCCTCGCCCTTCTCACCGGGCGCGACGAATATCTCCGCCGCGCCGATGAAATCATCCGCGCCTTTGCGGGCGAGCTTGCCCGCAACATCTTCCCGCTCGGCTCCTATCTCTCGAGCCTCGAGACGCGCTTCTGGCCGCTCCAGATCGTGCTCATCGGATCGAAGGAGGCGACGGGGGATCTCGCCCGCGCGGTGTTCGGCCTTTCCCTGCCGACGCGCATCCTCTCCATCGTCGAGGATGGCGCAGCGCTCCCTCCCGGCCACCCCGCCTCGGGCAAGCGCGCTATCGACGGCAGGCCCACCGCCTATGTCTGCCGGGGCGAGACCTGCTCGCTGCCCCTCACCGATCCTCAGGCGCTTGCCGCCGAGCTTTCGCGCGCCCGCGCTCCTTGAGCCCGGCGATCTCGGCCGGCAGAAGCCCCGCCTCGCCGCGAATCCAGTTTCGGAAGGCCTGTACCTTCGGCTTCCGGGCGCTTCGTTGCGGATAGACGAGCCAATAGGCTTCCTCGTCCGGCACTTCGAGATCGAAGAGACGCACGAGCCGGCCTTCCGCGAGATCGGTCATGGCGAGCGCGTCATTGGCGAGCGCCACGCCTTGGCCCGCCGCCGCCGCCTGCAATGCCAGCGAGGCCTCGATGAAGAGCGGCCCCCGCGCCGCCCATTTCGGATTGCGGACCCCCGCCGCCTCCAGCCAGGCGAGCCAGTGGCCCATCGTCTCCTCGTGGAGAAGCGGGTAGTGGCGCAGATCCTCGGGCGTGCGGATCGGCTTCTTGGGGTCGATGAGGAGCGGACTGCACACGGGATAGACCGTCGCCTCGAAAAGCTTTTCGGAAATGACGTCGCTCCACCCGCCAAGCCCGTAGCGAATGCCGAGATCGATATTCTGCCGCTCGAAGTCGATGACCTCGGAGGATGGCAGAAGCCTCAGCTCGATTTCGGGATGCGCCCGATAGAACTTGCCGAGCCGGAGCACGAGCCAGCGGGCGGCGAATGACGGCTCGACGGAAACGGTGAGCGGCCCGCCCTCCTGGCCGAGCGCCTGCGCCCAGCCATCGGCGATCTGGTCAAAGGCCTGCGACAGGACGGGAAGAAGCGCCCGCCCCGCATCTGTGAGTTCGACGGCCCTGCCCGTCCGGTGAAAAAGCGCAATCCCCGCTTCTTCCTCGAGCGCCCTCACCTGATGGCTCACCGCCGCATGGGTGACGTGCAGCTCCTCGGCCGCGCGGGAGAAGCTCCCATGGCGGGCGGCGGCCTCGAAGGCCTTGAGCGCATTGAGAGGCGGCAGGCGGCGAATGCTCATGATGTGAGATATTCTCACAACTGTTGTGAAAAGTCATCGTTTGATCTTTTGCGTTGAAAACACCATTTTCCGGATAACCCTAAAACAATGGTGAGTAAAATGAACACTGTAGGTCTCTATGCCCGTTCCTATGTCGATGCGCTGCGCGTCGCCATGGGTGCATTCGGCGCGGAGACATCCCCCCGCCGGATGCCCCGCCGCCAGCACGCGGAGAAGCTTTCGGCCGCCCTCGCAACGAAGAAGCTGACGCCCTCGAACAAGGCCGCCGACACCCGCATCTGACCGGATGCGGGCGGGGCGGCCCCTGCCGCCCTGGCCGCTGGTGTCCCCGCGCCGGCGCGATGCCAAAACCGGTATCCCTTCCGCGGCGCACACACTAAAGTCCTCGCCATATCCATTCCGATTTGCGCGAGGAGGCTCACATGAGCGGCGAAACCATTTCCATCAACGGCCCTGACGGTTCCTTCGCGGGCTATCTCGCCAAGCCGAAATCCGGCACGGGCCCCGGCGTCGTCGTCATTCAGGAAATCTTCGGCGTCAACGAGGTGATCCGCGACCGCTGCGACTGGCTGGCCTCGGAGGGCTTCGTCGCGCTCGCGCCCGATCTCTTCTGGCGCATCGAGCCCGGCATCGACATCACCGACAAGACCGAAGCCGAGTGGAAAAAGGCTTTCGAGCTTTTCGGCAAGTTCGATGTCGAGAAGGGCATCGTCGACATCGCCGCGACCATCCGCGCCCTCCGGCCGATGACCACAGGCAAGGTCGGCGCCGTCGGCTACTGCCTCGGCGGCCAGCTTGCCTATCTCACCGCCTGCCACACCGACAGCGACGCCTCGGTCGGCTATTACGGCGTCAACATCCAGAACCGTCTCGCCGATGCCTCCGGCATCAGGAAGCCGCTCATCCTGCATATCGCCGGCAAGGACGAATTCGTCCCGGTCGAAGCGCAGAAGCAGATCGTCGCGGGCCTCAAGGACAATTCGCACGTCACGATCTATCAGTACCCGGAGGATGATCACGCCTTCGCCCGCCCCGGCGGCCAGCACTACGACAAGAAGTCGGCCGACGAGGCCAATGCCCGCAGCCTCGCCTTCTTCAAGAAGCATCTGGGCTGAGCCGCTGATCGCCGGCGGCGCATGACGCGCCGCCGGTCATTCGGGAGCGGAAAGATGTCGCTCGAGCTTTATCTCGCCTTTCTCGCCGCGACCCTCGTGCTCTGTGTCGTGCCGGGCCCGGTCGTCACCTATCTCGTCGCCACCGGCATCCGGCAGGGACCGCGCGACGCGCTGATCGGGCTTGCGGGCTCGACAAGCGCCCTCACCATCCACATGGTCCTTGTCGTTGCGGGTCTTGCGCCGCTTCTCGCCGCGCTTGGCGGCTGGGCGGATGTGCTGAAGCTCATCGGCGCGGCCTATCTCGTCTGGCTCGGCATCTCGGCCTGGCGCGCGCCCGTCGAGCATGACGACGCGGCCACCGCCGCCTCGCCCCGCATCAGGCCCGGCGTGCTCTACCGGCGCGGCCTCTTCATCTCGCTCACCAATCCGAAGACGCTGGCCTTCTACGCCGCCTTCTTTCCGCAATTCATCGATCCGGCGCATGCCCCCATGCCGCAGCTCGTCCTGCTCGCGGTGAGCTTCGTCCTTCTCGGCGCGATCTCCGACGGCACCTATGCCGTCGCCGCCGGCCGTCTCGCGCCCTATCTCAGGAATCCGCGCGCGCAATTCCTGCGCAACAAGATCACCGGGCTCGTGCTTGCGAGCACCGGCCTTGCGCTCGCGCTCGCCCGCCGTTGAACACTCCATCGAAGGAACGCCCCATGAAGATCAAAGCCATCCGCGTCCATGAAACAGGCGGGCCGGAAGTTCTCCGCTATGAGGAGATCGACCTTCCCGAACCCGCCGCGGGAGAGGTCCGCGTTCGCAATCGCGCCATCGGCCTCAATTTCGTCGAGACCTATTTCCGCTCGGGCCTCTATCCGGCGAAGCTGCCGGCCATCCTCGGCAGCGAGGCGGCGGGCGTCGTCGAGGCGGTCGGCCAGGGCGTAACCAATCTCAAGCCCGGCGACCGCGTCGCCTATAACAGCGCCGGCGCTTATGCCGAGGCGACGAATGTTCCCGCCGCGCGCGCGCTTCCGCTTCCTGCGGGCGTCGGCGACGAGGAAGCCGCCGCCCTTCTCCTCAAGGGCGCGACCGCCGAATATCTCCTCTTCCGCACCTTCAGGGTCGAGAAGGGCCAGACCATTCTCTGGCACGCGGCCGCAGGCGGCGTCGGCCTCATCGCCACGCAATGGGCGAAGCATATCGGCGCCACCGTCATCGGCACGGTCGGCTCCGACGAAAAGGCCGCCATCGCCAGCGCCCATGGCTGCGATCACGTCATCAACTACCGCAAGGAGAACGTCGCCGCGCGCGTGCTCGAAATCACCGGCGGCCGGAAAGTACCGGTCGTCTATGACGGCGTCGGCAAGGACACGTTCCTCGCCTCGCTCGATTGTCTCGCGCCCCGCGGCCTCCTCGTCTCCTTCGGCAATGCCTCGGGTCCCGTCACCGGCGTCGATCTCGGCATCCTCGCCGCGAAAGGCTCGCTCTATGTGACGCGCCCGACGCTTGCGACCTATGCCGCCTCGCCGGAGGATTACGCCGCCATCGGCGCCCATGTCTTCGACGTGGTGGCGAAGGGCGCGGTGCGCGTCGAGGTGAAGCAGCGCTACCAGCTCGCCGATGCGGCCGAAGCCCATCGCGACCTCGAGGCGAGGAAGACGACCGGCGCGACGGTGCTCGTGCCCTGACCGTCTTTCTTCGCGAAAGACTCACGCAATCATGAAAAAGGGCGGCCCGATGAGCCGCCCTTTTACTTCTCCGCGTCCGGAACGCGAGATTACGTATTCATGGAGTCGAAGAACTCGCCGTTGTTCTTCGTCTGCTTCAGCTTGTCGAGCAGGAACTCGATCGCGTCCACCGTGCCCATCGGATTGAGGATGCGGCGCAGCACATACATCTTCGAGAGCGTGCCCTTCTCGACCAGCAGCTCTTCCTTGCGCGTGCCCGACTTGATGATGTCGATCGCCGGGAAGACGCGCTTGTCGGCGATCTTGCGATCGAGGACGATTTCCGAGTTACCCGTGCCCTTGAACTCTTCGAAGATGACTTCGTCCATGCGCGAGCCGGTATCGATGAGCGCTGTGGCGATGATGGTGAGCGAGCCGCCTTCCTCGATATTGCGCGCCGCGCCGAAGAAGCGCTTCGGCCGCTGCAGCGCATTGGCGTCGACGCCGCCGGTGAGCACCTTGCCCGAGGACGGCACCACCGTGTTGTAGGCGCGGCCGAGGCGGGTGATCGAGTCGAGAAGGATCACGACGTCACGGCCATGCTCGACGAGGCGCTTCGCCTTCTCGATCACCATTTCGGCGACCTGGACGTGGCGTGCGGCCGGCTCGTCGAAGGTGGAGGAGATGACCTCGCCCTTCACCGAGCGCTGCATGTCGGTGACTTCTTCCGGCCGCTCGTCGATCAGCAGCACGATCAGATAGCACTCGGGATGGTTGGTCGTGATCGAGTGGGCGATGTTCTGGAGCAGAACCGTCTTGCCGGTGCGTGGCGGCGCGACGATGAGACCGCGCTGGCCCTTGCCGAGCGGCGCGACGATGTCGATCACGCGCGAGGATTTGTCCTTCAGCGTCGGATCGTCCACCTCCATCTCGAGCTTCTCGTCCGGATAGAGCGGCGTGAGATTGTCGAAATGGACCTTGTGGCGCGCCTTGTCGGGGCTCTCGAAATTGACAGTGCTGACCTTGAGGAGCGCGAAATAGCGTTCGCCGTCCTTGGGGCTGCGGATTTCGCCTTCCACCGTGTCGCCGGTACGGAGCGAGAAGCGGCGGATCTGCGAGGGCGACACATAGATGTCGTCAGGGCCGGGCAGGTAGTTCGCCTCGGGCGAACGCAGGAAGCCGAAACCGTCGGGCAGCACCTCGACGACGCCCTCGCCGATGATGTCGATATTCTGCTCGGCATATTGCTTGAGGATCGCGAACATCATGTCCTGCGTCCTGAGCGTCGAGGCGTTTTCGACCTGAAGCTCTTCGGCGAGGCTCAGAAGTTCCGTCGGGGATTTGGCCTTGAGGTCCTGCAGTTTGATCTGCGGCATTGGCTATGGATGCTTTCTTGGGAAGCCCGCTTGGGGCTATCGGGAAATTTGGCGGGAATTCGGATGAATGCGAAACGCGAAGTTGGGGGAAAACCCTTCTGCCTTACCTGCCTCAACGCGCTCCGGGCGCCCGGGTTTCGCTCCGCCGATCTGCTCTCGACCCCGAAGGGCTCTGCGGGGACCGGTTCTGGAACGTCAGGAAGACCGCCGGAAGAACTCCGGCTTTCCAAAGCATATAAGGCCAGAGCTTCCCGATTTCAAACGAAATCTAGAACGGCTTCACGATCGCCAGGATGACGATGAAGACGACGAGGACGGGCGGCGCCTCGTTGACGATGCGGTAGAAACGGGCGGGCCTCCGGTTCCTGTCGGCGTCGAAGTCCTTGCGCCATCTGGCAAAAAACCCGTGCAGCGCCGACATGACGAAAATGAGGAAGAGCTTGGCGTGCATCCAGCCCTGCGAAAGGAGCGCCGGGTTCGCCCACAGCATGAGCCCGCCAAAGGTGAAGGTCGCGATCATCGCCGGGTTGATGATGCCCCGGAGAAGCCGCCGCTCCATGACCTTGAAGGTCTCGGACTTCTCCGAGCCGGGCTCGGCCTCGGCGTGATAGACGAAAAGGCGGGGCAGATAGGCCATGCCCGCCATCCAGAAGATCACCGAGATGATGTGCAGCGCCTTGACCCACAGGTAGTGCTCACCGAGAAATTCCGCCATCACCCTTCCTCCCCGCAAGGCCGCCCGGCCGCTTCCTCCGGACAGTAGATCCCCTCATGACTTCGCGCCTCGCGGACGAGCTTCGCCAGCGCGGCGATGAAGCCCGGCTCCGTCCCGAGCGCCGGCACCCGCACATAGCGCGGTACACCCGCCTTTTCGGCGAGATGCCGGTACTCGATGTCGAGTTCGACCAGCGTTTCGGAATGTTCCGAGACGAAGGCGACCGGCACGACGACGAGGCTCCTGCCCTCGCGCCCGGCTCGCTCGATCTCCGCATCCGTCGCCGGCCCGATCCATTCGAGGGGCCCCACCCGGCTCTGATAGCAGGTCACCCAGTCGAGCCCTTCGATCCCGAGTGCCGCGACGATGGCCCGGCAGCTCTCCTCGACCTGGCTCTGATAGGGATCGCCCGCCTCGACCACCCGTTTCGGGAGCCCATGGGCGGAGAAGAGGACGCGCGGGGCCTTCCCCGGCCCGAACCCGCCAAGCGCCTCGCGCAGCAGCGTCGCATGGGCGGCGATGAAGCCTTCCTCGAGCGGATAGCAGCAAATGGTCCGCGAGGGCGTGGAGAGGCCCGCGGCCTTCGCCGCGCGCTTCCAGTCCTTCAGCGACGAAGCCGTCGTCGTCGTCGAATATTGGGGATAGAGCGGCAGAAGAACGATCTCATCCGCCCCCCAGGCCTTCACCGCCCGCGCCGCATCACCCGCAAAGGGCTTCCAGTAGCGCATGGCGATGAAGGCACGCGCCTCGAACTCGCCGCCCAGCGCATTTTCAAGGGCGCGGGCCTGTTTCTCCGTCAACGGCACGAGCGGCGAGCCGCCGCCGAGCTTTGCATAGATCTCCCGCGCGACAGGCGCCCGCCGCCGCGAAACGAGCTTCGCGATGAGCCAGCGCAAGGGCTGCGGCACGCGGATGATCGCCGGGTCGTTGAAGAGGTTGAAAAGGAAAGGCTCGACCGCCTCGGGCCCGTCCGGTCCGCCGAGATTGAAGAGAACGACCGCG
Organism: Parvibaculum sp.; assembly: GCF_035325945.1. Classification (GTDB taxonomy): domain Bacteria; phylum Pseudomonadota; class Alphaproteobacteria; order Parvibaculales; family Parvibaculaceae; genus Parvibaculum. Next base: position 22,730 of record NZ_DAOKYX010000031.1, on the reverse strand, counting down.
ATCTTCCGGCGCGGCGCTGTCATCCCTTCCACCCGCGCACGGTTTCGACAAGCTCGGCCACATGGTCGGGCGGCGTCTGGGGAACGATGCCATGGCCGAGATTGAAGATGAACGGGCCGCCTTCGAGCGTGCCGAGAATATTTCCGACCGCGCGGCGCATTTCATCGCCGCCCGCGACCAGCAGAAGCGGATCGAGATTGCCCTGAAGGCAGGCGAGCGGCTGCAACGCTTCGCGCGCCCAGCCCACGGAAACGCCCGTATCGAGGCTCACGCCCGAAATGCCCGTCTCGCGCGTATAGTCGATGGCAAGCGCGCCCGCGCCGCGCGGGAAGCCGATGACCGGCAGGTCTGGAAAGCGCGCACGCAGCGCCTTGACGATCGCCCGTGTCGGCTCGATCGAGAAGCGGCGGAACTGTGCTTCGGGAAGGCTTCCCGCCCAGGTGTCGAAGATCTGTATGACCTCCGCCCCCGCTTCGACCTGGGCGACGAGATGCGAGATCGTCGCGCCGACGAGAAGGTCGATGAGCTTCTGGAATTCGTCCGGCGCGCGATAGGCCCAGAGCTTCGCCGCCGCCTGATCGGCAGAACCGCGCCCGCCGACCATATAGGTCGCGACCGTCCAGGGCGCGCCCGCAAAGCCGATAAGCGCCGTCTCCGTGGGCAGGCTCGCCTTCAGACGCCGGACAGTCTCATAGACGGGCTGAAGCCGTTCGACGACCGCACTTCCATCGAGTTCGTCGATCTGTTCGGCCCTTGTGATCGGATCGAGCACCGGCCCCTCGCCTTCCCTGAAGGCAACCTTCTGGCCGAGCGCATCCGGCACGACGAGAATGTCGGAAAAGAGGATCGAGGCATCGAAGCCATAGCGCCGGATGGGCTGGAGCGTCACCTCCTCGGCAAGAGCCGGCGTGTAGCAGAGATCGAGAAAGCTTCCTGCCTCCGCCCGTACCTTCCGGTATTCGGGCAGATAGCGTCCCGCCTGACGCATCAACCAGATCGGCGCGCGATCTGTCGCCTCGCCATTGAGGGCGCGGATCAGCCGCTTGGCCTTGGTTCCGGTCACGTCGTTCACAGCTTCGCTCTCTCCAAGAAAGATTAGAATCTAGGTGGGGGTAGTAGAAGATAGCTGTGGAAGCCGGGGATCAAAAGATCGGGCATCCTTCAGGCATTTTCATCCACAAAAGTCCCGGCCGGCGGGAAATTTCCTTCATCATCGCATTCCATACCGGCATCTGTGCAAATCTTCGTCGAGACAGAACGCCGCGCCAGATTATTCGCGCCTCTGCCATGTGGATCGTCCGCTGTGGATAAATGTGAATCAGATGGACGAAGGCAAAGTCCCGGAGCCGCTGTTTTTTATTCACAGAAAAAGGGGGCGGCCTGCGTTTTCTGCTCACCGGAGGGCGAATGGGGGGAGCGATCTGGCGAAGCGTGCATGGCGGAACGCGCCGACTTCGAAAACGGCCGGTTACACCCGTTGATCACAGATTTCCACAGGCCCGCGCCCATGTTCCTCCGTCGCCTTCCGTCCCCCGCCAAATTAGCTGGAACCGCAACACCGCCCCCGATAACTTGAGCCCCGCCCGGGGCGGCCCTGCTCCGGGAGAGGCACGGCGAGTGGCATGGCATCGAAGCGCGTTTTTCATCTTCATCTGGTTTCCGACGCGACCGGCGAAACGCTGAACGCGGTCGCGCGCGCGGCTTGCGCCCAATATGAGGACGCCCAGCCCATCGAGCATGTCTATGCGCTGGTCAGGGGTCCGAAGCAGCTCGACCGCGTGCTGGCCGAAATCGAGAATTCGCCGGGCATCGTCATGTTCACCATGGTCAATGACGAATTGCGCAAGCGGCTGGAGGAGCGCTGCCTCGAACTTCAGACGCCCTGCATCTCGGTGCTCGATCCCGTCATGGGCGCACTCGGCGCCTATCTCGGCAAGAAGTCCTCGCACAAGCCCGGCCTTCAGCATGCGATGGATGCTGAATATTTCGGCCGCATCGAGGCGCTGAACTACACCATGGCCCATGATGACGGGCAGTCGGCCGGCGATCTCGACCTGGCCGACATCATTCTCGTCGGCGTCAGCCGCACATCGAAGACGCCGACCTGCATCTATCTCGCCAATCGCGGCATCAAGGCGGCGAATGTGCCCATCGTGCCCAACGTGCCGTTGCCGCCAGATCTCGAAACGGCGACCCATCCTCTCATCGTCGGCCTGACGACAAGCCCGGAAAGGCTTATCCAGATCCGCAAGAACCGTCTCCTCTCGCTTCAGGAAAAGACGGATACGAGCTATGTCGACCGCGAGACGGTCGATAGCGAAGTGGCCTTCGCCAGAAAGCTCTGTGCACGGAACGGTTGGCCGGTCATCGACGTGACCCGCCGCTCGATCGAGGAAACGGCCGCCGCCGTCCTCAATCTTTATAATGAACGCCAGAAAGTCCTCTGAGGCGATCCCCATGTCCCTGCTCATCCTCGCATCCGCCAGCGCCGTCCGGGCGAGCCTTCTGCGCCAGGCAGGTCTCGATTTTCACGTCCGGGATTCGCGCGTGGACGAGGACGCGGTGAAGAAGAGTTTTGCCGACAGCACTGACGATGGCGATACCGATGCTCTGGCGTTGCGGCTTGCCGAGGAGAAGGCGCTGGCCGTCAGCCGCGCGGAGCCGGGCGCGCTCGTCATCGGCGCCGACCAGATCATGTCCTGCGAGACGCGCCGCTTCGACAAGCCGCGCGACATGGTCGAGGCGCGCGCCAATCTTCTCTTTCTGCGCGGCCGCACGCACACGCTTCACAGCGCGGTGGTGCTGGCGCTCGACGGAGAGGTCGTCTGGGGCCATTCCGCTTGCGCCGATCTCGCCATGCGCGATTTTTCCGACACCTTCCTCGACTGGTATCTGAAGACACTGGGTGAAAAGGTGAAAACCAGCGTCGGCTGCTATCAGCTCGAAGGCCCGGGCATCCAGCTTTTCGAGCGGATCGAGGGCGACTACTTCACCATTCTCGGCCTGCCGCTTCTGCCACTGCTGGCGGAGCTTCGTGACCGCGGAGCGGCACTCTCATGACCCGCCCGGCGATCAGGAAGGTCTGCGTCATCGGCTGGCCGATCACCCATTCGCGCTCGCCCTTGATCCACAATCACTGGATCAGGACCTATGGCATCGAGAGCGCGCTTTACGAGCGTCTCGCCGTGCCGCCGGAAGACTTCGTGGCGACGCTGCATCGCCTGCCCGAGCTCGGCTATATCGGCGCCAATGTGACGGTGCCGCACAAGGAAGCGGCCTTTGCCGCCCTCACCCGCCACGATGCGGTGGCGCTGAGGCTCAAGGCCGTCAACACCATCGTCACCACGCCCGAAGGCCTCGAAGGCCGCAACACGGATGGTTACGGCTTCATCGCCAATCTGAAGGAGCGCGCGCGAGGCTGGCGCGCGGCGGCCGGCCCCGCCGTCCTGCTCGGCGCGGGCGGCGCGACGCGGGCGATCGCCGCCGCGCTCGAAAGCGAGGGCGTGCCCGAACTGCGCCTCGTCAATCGCACCCGCGCGCGGGCCGAGGCGCTCGTCTCCGATCTCGAACTCCGCTCGGCGCGGGTTTTCGACTGGGACGATGCCGCCGCCGCGCTCGACGGCGCGAACCTTCTCGTCAACACGACGACGCTTGGCATGAAGGGCGCGGGCGATCTCGACATCGCGCTCGATCCGCTGCCGCTCGGCGCATTGGTGACGGACATCGTCTATACGCCGCTCGAAACCGGCCTCCTCGCACGCGCGCGGGCGCGCGGTCACGACGTCGTGGACGGGCTCGGCATGCTGCTTCATCAGGCGGTGCCGGGTTTCGAGGCCTGGTTCGGCGTGAGGCCCGAGGTGACCGCACAATTGCGCGCGCTCGTGCTTGCCGATATGGGCGAGACGGAAAGATAAGACGGAGGGGAAATGCTGCTCATCGGTCTCACCGGCTCAATCGGCATGGGAAAATCGGAGACGGCGAAGATGTTCGCGCGCCTCGGCGTTCCGGTTTACGACGCCGATGCCGCGGTTCACGCGCTTTATGCGAAGGGTGGCGCGGCGGTGGAGCCATTGCGCGCGGTCTTTCCTTCGGCGGTGATCGACGATGCCGTCGACCGGACGGAGCTTTCGCGCTGCGTTCTCGGCCTGCCCGACGAGATGAAGAAGCTCGAGGCGATCGTCCATCCGCTGGTCGGACGGGCGCAGATGGATTTTCTGCGCAAGGCGGCGGCCGAGGGTCATCATGCCGTGGTCCTCGACATTCCCCTTCTTTATGAAACCGGCGGCGAGACGCGCGTCGATGTCGTCGTCGTCGTGAGCGCGCCCTATGATCTCCAGAAGGAGCGAGTGCTGGCCCGGCCGGGCATGGACATGGCGAAGTTCGCCGCCATCCACGCCAAGCAGGTTCCCGATGCCGAAAAGCGCCGCCGCGCCGATTTCGTCATCGAGACGGACAAGGGCCTCGATCACGCCTTCGAGGAAGTGAAGAAGGTCGTCGAGGCGCTGAAGGGCCGCGAGGGCAAGGTGCTGAAGGCGCGGCTCGGCGAGGTCTGAACGGCTCGCTCGCGGAGCGCAAATCTGTTAAGCCTCGAAGCATGAGACAGATCGTCCTCGACACGGAAACCACCGGACTTTCCCCGCAGGAAGGCCACCGGCTGGTCGAACTCGGCTGCATCGAGGTGATGAACCATGTGCCGACGGGCAACGTGTTTCATCGCTACATCAATCCCGAGCGCGACATGCCCGAAGGCGCCTTCAAGGTCCACGGCCTGTCATCGGAGTTCCTGAGCGACAAGCCGAAATTCGCCGAGATCGCGGATGAGTTCCTGGCTTTCATCGCCGAGGACGAACTCGTGATCCACAACGCCGCCTTCGACATGGCGTTTCTGAATTACGAGCTGAAGCTCGTCTCCCGCCCGCCCATCGCCGCCCGCCGCGCCATCGACACGCTCACCATCGCGCGCCAGCGCTTTCCCGGCGCGCAGAACAGTCTCGACGCGCTCTGCAAGCGTTTCGACATCGACAATTC
>NZ_DAOKYX010000031.1:13193-17602 GCF_035325945.1 Parvibaculum sp. | reverse complement strand
TTTGGCCGCCCGTCAGTTCGGCATCGTCCCTTCGGGCGCGCCGCTGAGATCGCCGCGGCGCTGCTGGAACAGCGTGACGAAATCGATCGGATCGATGAGCAGCGGCGGGAAGCCGCCATCCCGCGTCGCGTCCGCGATGATCCGGCGCGCGAAGGGGAAGATCTGGCGCGGACATTCGATCAGCAGAACGGGCTCGAGGCTGTCGGCCGGAATGTTGGTGAGCCGGAAGAGGCCGCTATATTGCAGCTCGACCAGAAACATCTGCTCTTCATTCGTCTTGGCATCGACGCCGATGGCGAGCGTGATCTCGAAATCGGTCTCGCTGAAGCGCTGGACGTTCACATCGACGCGCACGCCGATGGCGGGCTGATGCTCGAGCGGCCCGAGGGTGCGCGGCACGTTCGGATTCTCGAACGAAAGGTCCTTGATGTACTGCGTGAGGATGCGGAGCTGCGGCCCCGCTTCGCCCTGAGCCTGCGTGTCTCCCGGAAGAATGTCGTCGGCCATGGGCCCCCTCACCGTCTCTGTCGGAATGCGATCCTGCTGGCTAACATGGAACGAACCCAGCGACAAGAACGCCAAAGCCCGCAATCCAGCCCTTTTCGTTGCCTCAACCGCCGCTGGAAGGCGGCAGGCTGCCACGCCAGGGCGAGGACGCGCCCGAAGCCGGCGGCTTTCCGGTTGTGTCCCTGGCTCCCGGTTCGTCTTCCACCGCCTCGCCCTCGATGATCGGCCCCCGCCCCCAGTCGGCCCGCATGCCTGCCGAGGTGCCGAACTGCACATTCGCATGGGCCATGAACCATTGCGCCGCATGCCGTCCGATCAGCCGCCTGAGCGGGGGAACGAGCAGCAGGAGCCCGATCGCATCGGTGAGAAGGCCCGGCGTCACCATGAGAAGGGCGGCGAGCACCAGAAGGAAGCTGTCGAGCACTGCGCCCACCGGCATCTCGCCCCGGCCGAGCGCCATCTGCGCCTTGCGGAAGGTTTCGAGCCCCTGCCGGCGCAAGAGCCATGTTCCGAAAACTGCGATGGCGATGACCAGCGCGATGGTCGGGCCCGCGCCGATGAGCCCGCCCACCTTGATGAAGACGGCGATTTCGGCCAGCGGGACGAGAATGAGCGCGGCGAGGATGAAAGGCGCCAAGGCGATCTCCATATATCGGGCGAATGCGGTCCTGCGGCGCTTCGCGGACCGTATGTCCCGCCGGTAGCAAACCGGCGGTGATTGGCCTAGTTTAGTGGATGAAACCGACACATGATCCGGAAAGATTGGCACTTGCCGGACAAACTGGTGTACCGGGTTCAGCAGCTTGAATGCGATCCGGCCCGGCAGGGCGGTCCGAGCCCGGCAGCCATGCCGGTCGAACCGCGCTTCGGGTCCAAAGGGGGCGGCCGTTCCTGAACCGTCAATCCGGTTCGGGGTGGCGCCGTCGCCCGATATTCTGGTGAAAGGTGGCCCGGGATGGGCGAAGCATCGACGCTTTTTAATCTGATACTGCTCGCGATCGCGGTGGGCGTGTTCCTGAAGCTGAGGAGCGTGCTCGGGCGGCGGACAGGGAATGAGCGCCCGCCCTACGATCCCTATTCCGCGCCGGAGAAAACGGCGACGAGTGGCGACGACAAGGTGATCTCGCTGCCGAGGCGGCCCCAGCAGGGCCCGCAGGAGCAGGCGGGAACCGTCGAACCCTATCCGCAACGCGACGAGCCCCATGTGGTCAAGGACCGCTGGGCCGGCATTGCGCCCGAGGGTTCGCCCCTCGCCCAGACGCTGACCGAGATCGCGCTCGCCGACCGGGGCTTCGACGCCGAGGCGTTCCTGTCCGGCGCACGTATCGCCTATGAGACGATCGTGACTGCATTCGCCAATGGCGATCGCAATACGCTTGCGCCATTGCTGGAAGATAACGTCTTCAAGAGTTTCGAGGGCGTCATCGCCGGGCGCGAGTCGCGCGGCGAGACGGTCGATCAGAATTTCATCGGCATCATCGAGGCGGCGCTGACCGCCGCCGCGCTCGACGGACGCCGCGCGCGGCTCACCGTCAGGTTCCGCAGCGAGCTGACGGCCTGCGTGAAGAACAGCGATGGCGTCGTCATCGAGGGCGATCCCGTGACCGTGCGCCGCGTCACCGACATCTGGACCTTCGAGCGCGACACGGGCAGCGCCAATCCGAACTGGCGCCTTGTCGCCACCGATTCCGCGGCCTGACATCACGGATGCTGGGGCACATGAGGGGGCGAACGGGAAAGAAGGCCGGAAGGGCCGGATTGCCTTGTGGTATGGCCGGATTTTTCGGCCTGGTAGTGCTGGCGCTTGCGGGCTGCAGCAGCGGGGAAGCCTCCATGCGGGAAAGCCCGATCGAAGGTCCGGGGCGGGTGGCGCTGAGCTTTGCCGATCTCGAAGGCTGGAAGGCGGATGACCAGTCGGCGGCCCTCGCGGCCTTCCGCCGCTCCTGCCAGCGTATCCTCGCGCTCGACGATCAGGCGCCTCTCGACACCCGTGGCGCCGACACTTCCGTCTATGGCCGCGCGGGCGACTGGCGCCCGGCCTGCAGGGCGGCGGCGAGCGTCGGCGGTGGTCCGGCTGCTGCCCGGACCTATTTTGAAACCTGGTTCGCGCCAATTCGTTTTGAAGCCGGAATGGAATCGGGTTCCCTCATCACAGGTTATTTCGAGCCCGTAATGAAAGGCTCGCTGACCGAGGGCGGCATCTACCGCACCCCGGTCCTCGCATTGCCTCCGGCCTTCGCCGATGCGCGGGCGGCGGGCAAGCTCCTGCCCACCCGCGCCGAGATCGAGGACATGGTGGCCTCGGGCCGGATCGATCGCAGGAATGCTCTCGTCTGGCTTGCGGACCCGGTGGACGCCTTTTTCCTCCATGTGCAGGGCTCGGGCCGGGTCGAGCTTCCCGACGGGCGCATGATGCGGCTCGCCTTCGCGGCCAAGAACGACCGCCCCTACACCTCCATCGGCAAGGTCCTGATCGACATGGGCGCCATTCCGCGCGAGGAAGTGTCCATGCAGACGATCCGCGCCTGGCTGGAGGCCCATCCCGACCGGATCCCGTCGATCCTGCGCCAGAACGAATCCTATATCTTCTTCAGGGTGCTCGCCGGAGCCGCGCCCGAGGCAGGGCCGCCGGGCGCTGAGAAAGTGAGCCTCACACCCGGACGGAGCCTCGCGGTCGATCGCCGCTACCATCCGCTCGGCGCGCTTCTCTGGCTCGACACGCGCTCGCCCGAGCCCTATGGACCGGGCAAGGTCACGCTCAGGCGGCTGATGGTCGCGCAGGATACCGGCACCGCCATTCGCGGGCTGCAAAGGGCCGACGTCTTCTGGGGCGCGGATTCGGGCGCCGCCGAGATTGCCGGGCGCATGAAGGAGCCGGGCGAACTCATCGCCCTCGTTCCCAAGGCCATCGCGCCGCAGCGCTGAGGCCGGGATCGGCTTGAGGGAGACACATATGAGCGGCGAGGGAGGCCATGATGACGGGGCGCGGCCCAAACGCCGCAAGACCCGCCTCCGCGCCCTGAGCGAGGATGAGCACAAGCTCTGGCGGGCGGTGGTCCGGGACGCGCGGCCGCTTTCACGCAAGAGACGCAGGCCAGAACCCGCTGCTGAATCCCTGTCCGTGTCTGCGCCCGCTCCGGCGGCGCAAGCCGCGGAAAGTCCAGCACCCGCCCAAATCGTTCCGGCCCCAAAACGGAAACCGGCCTCTCATTCCGCCTCCAAAACGATTGTTGCGCCGCACCCGGCCGCCTCGGCTCCGCCCCTCACCGGTCTCGACCGCCGCACGAGCCAGCGGCTTGCGCGCGGCCAGATGGAGGCCGAGGCTCGTCTCGACCTTCATGGGCTTCGCCTGGACGCCGCGGAGGAGGCCCTGTTCGGCTTTCTCTCCCGCGCGCGCCAATCGGGCATGCGCCTCGTGCTCGTCATCACCGGCAAGGGCGAGAGCCCCTTCACCCGCCACACGCTTCATGGCGCGCACTACCATGAAGCGCCCGAACGCACGGGCAAACTTCGCTCGGCACTACCGGTATGGCTGGGTGAGTCGCGCTTTCGCGGGCAGGTGGCGGGCTTCCAGCCTGCGCATCCGAGGCATGGCGGCGGCGGCGCCTTCTATATCTGGCTCAGGAAAAAGCGATGACGCCCTTCGGCCGGAAAATCCGCGATCTTCGCGCGGCCCGTGGCATCCTCCTCAAGGACATGGCGGCCGCGCTCCGGGTAACGCCCGCCTATCTCTCGGCGCTGGAGCATGGCCGGCGCGGCCGGCCGAGCTGGCGGCTCGTGCAGGCGATCATCGGCTATTTCAATGTGATCTGGGACGAGGCCGAGGAGATCGAGCGTCTCGCCCGCCTCTCCCATCCGCGCATCGTCATCGACACGTCGGGCCTCGATCCCAGGGCGACCGA
>NZ_DAOKYX010000031.1:7295-13093 GCF_035325945.1 Parvibaculum sp. | reverse complement strand
GACCCGTCAGAGAATGAACTTCGACAGGTCCGTGTTCTTCGCGAGATCGCCGATATGCTCATGCACATAGGCCGCGTCGATCGTCACTGTCTGGCCGCTACGGTCGGCGGCGGTGAATGAGATCTCGTCCAGCACCCGCTCCAGAACCGTGTGAAGCCGCCGCGCGCCGATATTCTCGACCGTCGAATTGACGTCGGCGGCGATGGTGGCGATGGCCTCGATCCCGTCCACGGTGAAGTCGAGCGTGAGCCCCTCCGTCTCGAGCAGCGCCACATATTGCTTGATGAGGCTTGCTTCGGGTTCCGTCAGGATGCGCTTGAAGTCGTCCCGCGTCAGCGCGTCGAGTTCGACGCGGATCGGCAGGCGGCCCTGAAGCTCGGGCAGGAGGTCCGAGGGCTTGGCGATGTGGAAGGCGCCGGACGCGATGAAGAGGATGTGATCGGTCTTCACCGAGCCATGCTTGGTCGAAACCGTCGTGCCCTCGATGAGCGGCAGCAGGTCGCGCTGCACGCCCTCGCGGCTCACATCGGCCCCTTGCCGCTCCGAGCGGGCGCAGATCTTGTCCACCTCGTCGAGGAAGACGATGCCGTTCTGCTCGACAGTGCGGATCGCTTCCTGTGTGAGCTGTTCCTGATCGAGGAGCTTGTCGGATTCCTCCGCTATGAGCACGTCATAGGAAGCCCTGACGGTCATCCGGCGCGGCCGGGTGCGCTGCCCGAAGGCCTTGCCGAAAATGTCGCCGAGATTGATCATCCCGACCTGGCTTCCGGGCATGCCGGGAATGTCGAGTGTCGGCATGCCGCCGCCGAGATCGGCCACCTCGATCTCGATCTCCTTTTCGTCGAGTTCGCCCGTCCGCAGCTTGCGGCGGAAACTCTCGCGCGTCGTCTCGCTCGCCCCCTTGCCGACCAGCGCCTCGAGGACGCGGTTCTCGGCGGCGAGATGGGCATTCGCTTGCACGTCCTTGCGCTTCTTTTCGCGCAGCATGGTGATGCCGATTTCGAGGAGGTCGCGGATGATCTGCTCGACATCGCGCCCGACATAGCCGACTTCGGTGAATTTCGTCGCCTCGACCTTGATGAAGGGCGCCTCGGCCAGTTTGGCGAGACGGCGCGAGATCTCCGTCTTGCCGACGCCGGTCGGCCCGATCATCAGAATGTTCTTCGGCAGAACCTCGTCCCTGAGCTGCTCGGGCAGTTGCTGGCGCCGCCAGCGATTGCGCAGGGCGATGGCGACGGCCCGCTTCGCATCCCGCTGGCCGACGATGTAGCGGTCGAGTTCGGACACGATTTCGCGCGGCGAGAAACTACTCATGGAAAACCAGGCACTCCGGATGATGGTCAGGCGTCGAGAACTTCGACGGTGAGGTTGTTGTTGGTGTAGACGCAGATTTCGGACGCGATCTTCAGCGCCTTGCGCGCGATTTCCTCCGCCGAAAGGTCGCTGTCGGCGAGCGCGCGGGCGGCCGCGAGCGCGTAATTGCCGCCGGACCCGATGCCGACAATGCCGCCCTCGGGCTCCAGCACGTCGCCATTGCCGGTGAGAACGAGGCTTGCCCTCGCATCCGCGACGATCATCAGCGCCTCGAGCCGCCTGAGAAAGCGGTCCGTGCGCCAGTCCTTGGCGAGTTCGACGCAGGCCCGGGTCAACTGCCCCGGATATTGTTCGAGCTTGCCTTCGAGCCGCTCGAAAAGCGTCATCGCATCGGCGGTGGCGCCGGCGAAACCCGCGATCACATTGCCGCTTCCCAGCGGCCGGACCTTGCGGGCATTGCCCTTCATGATCGTGTCGCCCATCGAGACCTGGCCGTCGCCGGCAATGACGACCTTGCCGCCCTTGCGCACGGTCAGGATCGTGGTGCCGTGCCAGGGGGCATAGGGCGAGCGTGTATCGGACATCGAACGGTTTCCCGGATTGGAAGATGGGACCCCTCGCCTTCCGCGGCGCCGGCCGCGGGCCGGAGCGGCCCCTGGATCATTGGGCTCCAGATGTGGAGATTTCAGCCCTGAAGGTCAAGCGATGGCGGCAAGCCCCGCTCCGCCCCCTTGCCGGAAGGCAGAAGGGCGGCCCCGCCACATCTGGTGCCGGAGCTTCCGTTTTACACAATGAGGATTTGGCCGCGCGCCCGCATAACAAGGGCTTGCACCAGTTGTTTCACCCATTGCCTTTTCTGCTTCAATCTTTACTTCGCAATTAGTGAACGGGTTTGGTAAACGTCTCTCAAGCCATTGCGTGGTAAGCGTGATCCCCGGTCCCGGGCCCGTCATGCTGGCTTGTCGGGCCCGTGGCTGGTAAAAGGCGGGCGTCATGGCCATATGGCGAATTTCCGGCCCTGTGGCGAATTTCGGGTGAGACCCATGATTGATGAGAGCGAAGGCCGCGTGGCCACCATCGAGCGCAAGACGAAGGAGACGGACATATTCGTGTCCCTCGATCTCGACGGCTCTGGTGAATATGACGTCGATACCGGCATCGGTTTCCTCGACCACATGCTGGAGCAGCTGTCGCGCCATTCGCTGATCGACCTCAAGGTCCGCGCCGTCGGCGATCTGCACATCGACTTCCATCACACGACCGAGGACACCGGCATCGTCATTGGCGAGGCCGTGCGTCAGGCGCTTGGCGACTTCAAGGGTATCCGCCGCTACGCCTCGGTCATGATCCCGATGGACGAGACCTGCACCCGCGTCACGCTCGACGTGTCGCAGCGGCCCTATCTCATCTGGAAGGTCGATTTCTCGCGGCCGAAGCTTGGCGACATGGATACCGAACTCTTCAAGGAGTGGTTCCAGGCCTTCGCGCAGAATGCGGGCATAACTCTCCATATCGAAAATCTTTATGGCGAGAACAACCATCACATCGTCGAGTCCTGCTTCAAGGGTCTGGCGCGCGCGCTGCGCGAGGCGATCGAGATCGATCCCCGCATGGCGGACCGCATCCCCTCGACCAAGGGCAAGCTCGGCATCTGAAGGGGCCGCTTGCCGGATCCGGGGGCTGTTCTTGCGGGCGGGCTATGCGCCCCGGGCCCGTGCCGCACCACCCCTCGTTCTTCTGGTTTTCAATGACCGGAAAACCGCCTAGATAGGTGCGGAAATTCCGCACCACCTGCCGGACAAGGCTCTGAACCCATGCGCATCTACACCGTGCACGAATTGAGCGGCGCGCCCGTCGATGGCGACGGGATCGTGCTCGTGCATGAGGGGTTTTCCTGGCCGGCGCTTTTCGCGCCGCTGATCTGGCTCGTCTATCAGCGCCTCTGGCTCGCGCTGCTTCTCTATGCGGTGGCGACTTCCGTCCTGATGTCGGCGGCGGGCGCCATTTTCAACGACACGGCGATCGTCATCATCGCCTTCGCGGTGCAGTTCGGCTTCGCTGTCTTCGCCAATGATGTTCGCCGCTGGACCCTCGCCCTCAGGGGTTATGACGAGGCCGGCGTGGTGACGGGCCGCAATCTCGTCGAGGCCGAGCGCGAGTTCTTCCGCCATTGGCAGGGCCCGTCCCGGCCTGCGCCGCGCAGCATGGCGGTCGCACGGACCGCCGCGCCCGGAGGCGGCGCCGTCTGGCCGCGCCGCCCGCTTGCCGCCGATCACGGCCCCATCGGCCTCTTTCCGAACGCCGGAGCCTGACATGCTCGTCGCCATCATCGACTACGGATCGGGTAATCTGCGCTCCGCCGCCAAGGCGCTCGAACGCGCCGCCCGCGAGAACGACATCAATGCCCGCATCGTCGTCACTGGCGATCCGCGCGATGTGCGCGCCGCCGATCGCATCGTGCTGCCGGGCGTCGGCGCCTTCGGCGATTGCCGCGACGGGCTCGCCGCCGTCGGCGGCATGTTCGATGCGCTCGACATGGCGGTGCGCCGCTCCGCGCGGCCCTTCCTCGGCATTTGCGTCGGCATGCAGCTCATGGCGACGCGCGGCCTCGAACATGGCGTGCATAACGGGCTCGGCTGGATCGCGGGCGATGTCGCGCTGATGAAGCCGCTCGATCCCGCGCTCAAGATTCCGCATATGGGCTGGAACACGCTGAGCGTGCTCAGGCCCCATCCGCTTCTCGAAGGCATCCCGACCGGCGAGGCCGGGCTCCATGCCTATTTCGTCCACTCCTATGCCTTCATGCCGGCAAGCGAGGAGGACGTCGTCGCGCGCACCGATTATGGCGGTGCCGTCACCGCGATGATCGCGCGCGACAACATGGCCGGCACCCAGTTCCACCCCGAGAAGAGCCAGGCGCTCGGTCTTGCCCTTCTCGGCAATTTTTTGAAGTGGCGTGTCTGATGATCCTGTTTCCCGCTATCGACCTCAAGGACGGGCAATGCGTGCGTCTCGTGCGCGGCCTCATGGAAGAAGCGACCGTCTTCAATGACGATCCGGCGGCGCAGGCGCGCGCCTTCGAGGCGGCGGGCTTTGAATATCTCCATCTCGTCGATCTGAACGGCGCCTTCGCCGGCCATCCGGTCAATGCCGGCGCGGTCGAGGCGATCCTGAAGGCGATCTCGATCCCCGCGCAGCTCGGCGGCGGCATTCGCGATCTCGCCACCATCGAGATGTGGCTCGAAAAGGGCGTCCGCCGCGTCATCATCGGCACGGCGGCGGTGAAGAACCCCGCCCTCGTCATCGAGGCGTGCCGCAAGTTTCCCGGCCGCGTCGCCGTCGGCCTCGACGCCAAGGGCGGCCGCGTGGCCACCGAAGGCTGGGCCGAAGTCTCCGATCTCGGCGTGCTCGAAATGGCCCGCCGTTTCGAGGATGCGGGCGTCGCCGCGATCATCTACACCGACATCGACCGCGACGGCGTGCTCGAGGGCCTGAACATCGAGGCGACGGTGGCGCTCGCCGATGCGATCTCCATCCCGGTGATCGCGAGCGGCGGCCTTTCCTCGATCGAGGACATACGCCGTCTCATCGCCGCGCGCTGCAAGGGGCTCGAGGGCGCGATCTCGGGCCGCGCGCTTTATGACGGCCGCCTCGATCCGAAAGAGGCGCTCGCGCTTCTCAAGGAGGCGGCATGACGCTGAAGGCCCGCCTCATCCCCTGCCTCGATGTGAAGGACGGCCGCGTCGTCAAGGGCGTGAACTTCGTCAATCTGCGCGACGCCGGCGATCCGGTGGAAGCCGCGCGCGCCTATGACGCGGCGGGCGCGGACGAGCTTTGCTTCCTCGACATCACCGCGAGTCATGAAGAGCGCGCGATCATCTTCGATGTCGTCCAGCGCACGGCCGAATTCTGCTTCATGCCGCTCACCGTCGGCGGCGGCGTGCGCACCGTCGAGGATGTGCGAAAGCTGCTGCTCGCCGGTGCCGACAAGGTTTCGATCAACACCGCCGCCGTCACCAATCCCGACTTCGTTCGCGCCGCCGCCGAGAAGTTTGGCAACCAGTGCATCGTCGTCGCCATCGACGCCAAGGAAGTCGAGCCCGGCCGGTGGGAGATCTTCACCCATGGCGGGCGCAACCGCACGGGGCTCGACGCCGTCGAATATGCCTGCCGGGTGGCGGAGCTTGGCGCGGGCGAAATCCTCCTCACCTCGATGGATCGCGACGGCTCGAAATCGGGCTTCGACATTGCGCTCACACGCGCCGTGGCCGATGCGGTCAACATTCCGGTGATCGCGAGCGGCGGCGTCGGCACGCTCGACCATCTGGTCGCCGGCATCCGCGACGGCCATGCCAGCGCCGTGCTTGCCGCCTCGATCTTCCATTTCGGCGAATACACGATCGGCGAGGCCAAGCGCTACATGGCGCAATCGGGAATTCCGATGCGTCTCTGACCGGGATTTCCGGCGGCGGCCCGGCGCTTCC
>NZ_DAOKYX010000031.1:0-7195 GCF_035325945.1 Parvibaculum sp. | reverse complement strand
ATGAACCGCGAGATCGAGCTGAAGCTTGAATGCGAGCCCGCCGCTCTCGAGCGTGTGCGCCGTTCGCGAGCCCTCTCCCGGCTGCAAACGGGTCCTGCCCGCGCCCGGCTTCTTCATTCCGTCTATTTCGATACGCCCGACTTCGCGCTGTTGAAGGAAGGTCTTGCGCTCAGGGTGCGCGAGACGGAAGGCAAGCGCATCCAGACCCTCAAGACCGGCAGCGAGGGCGGCACGCTTGCCAGCAATCGCGGCGAATGGGAGACGCCGCTTGCAAGCGGCGAGGAAGCGCCCGCTCTCAACCACCTGCCTGCCGACCTGCGGGCGCGGATCGCGGAACTCGCCAATGGCGAGGCGATCTCGCCCCGCCTCACCTCGCGCATCCGCCGCACGGCAAGGACGCTTCAGACGCCGGAGGGCGACGAGATCGAACTGGCGATCGACAATGGCATGCTGAGCGCCGATGGCCGCGAGATGCCCGTGTCCGAATTCGAACTCGAGCTGAAGCGCGGCGCGCCCGCCGGTCTTTATCGCCTCGCGCTCGAACTCGCCGACATCGTGCCGGTTCGCATCGGCTTGCGCAGCAAGGCCGAGCGCGCGCTTGCGCTTGCCGGCGACGAAAAGCCCGCTGCCATCCGCGCCGAGATGCTAAGCCTCGCGCCCGGCCTCACCGTCGAGGACGCCTATGTGGTCATCCTCCGTCACTGCCTGACGCATCTTCTGATGAACGAGGCGGTGACCGTCGATGGGTCGCTCCCGGAGGGCCTCCACCAGATGCGCGTGGCGCTCCGCCGCATGCGCTCCGCCTTCACCGTCTTCCGCCGCGTGATCGGCAAGGATCATGTCCGCCGCCTGTCGCAGGAGGCGAGATGGCTTGCGACCTCCATCGGCCGGGCGCGGGATTTCGACGTTTTCACGAGCGAGATCCTGACGCCCGTCGAAGCCGAAAATCCGGGCGATGAGGGGCTCGCCGCGCTGCGCGCCGCCGCCGGTAAGGCGCAGGTCTCGGCCTGGGCAGGCGCGCGGGCGTCCTTGCGTTCGTCGCGCATGACGCGCTTCGTCCTCGAACTCGCGCTTTATCTCGATGAGCGAAGCTGGCGTGGGGCCGCTCGGGACGCCGCCGCGCTCGGCGCGCCGATCGCCGAGTTCGCCTCCCGCGCGCTCGACCGGCGCTACCGCAGCGTCTCGCGGCTCGGCCGTCACATCGAAGACCTCGACACGACCGAGCGCCATGATTTGCGCAAGCGTCTGAAGCGGCTGCGCTATGCCTCCGGCTTCTTCGCCTCGCTTTATCCGCATGCGGCGACGCGGCACTATTTCCGCGCCCTCTCCAAATTGCAGGACGATTTCGGCGCGCTGAACGATGTCGAGACGGCGGGAGCGATCATCAAGGAACTCGCCGCCATCGAGCCGGACCTCGCGGCGCCGGGCAAGCGCGTGCTCGCCCATCACGAGAGGCGCGCCCGCAAGCAGTGGCAGTCGGCGCTCGACGAATGGCGCGCCTTCCGCGACGGGGGCGTCTTCTGGCGCTGAGCGGGCCGGCTGACGGGCCTTTCTCGAAGCTGAAAATTTTCATCAATCATTTAAACGAATCTGAAGGACAGGGCCGTTAGCATCCCGGGCGTCAGTTTGCCTGGGGTGGTCCCGGCGTACCGATGCTGGGGGTGTCCGAATGTCGGCGGAGATGAAAGACCATCGCGCGCGCGAAATGGCGACGCAGAGCGATGCCCGGCGCGATCCCTTGCGTGACCCCCGCGCCATTGTCGGCCGGCGCATCAGCCAGGAAGCCCTGAAGAAGCTCGAGGAGCTGAACCTGCGTTTCCTCAAGGGCGTGCCGAATGGCTGGTGCGTGGTGATGAAGGATTGCGATCTCTCCGGCCTCGACCTGCGCTCCATCAATCTCTCGCATGGCCATTTCATCGCCTGCAATTTCGAGAATGCCGATCTCGAGGATGCGCGCTTCGTCGGCGCCAATCTCTTCAGCGCCAGTTTCGACGGCGCCAATCTCACCCGCACGAATTTCTCGCAGGCGGATCTGCGCGGCGCCTGCTTCCAGAATGCGGAACTGAGCGAAACCCACCTCGAAGGAGCCGATTTGCGCCGCGGTGTCGTCATTCGCGCGGGCGGCGTCGCCAGCCGGCGCGAACACTCCACCTTCCGCAATGCCGTCATGCGCGGGACGAACCTCTCGGACTGCAAACTGCTCGATGTCGATTTCGAGGGGGCGGAGCTTTCCGGCGTCAGCCTTCACGGCGCCGATCTCAGGGGCGCGCGCTTTGCGGGCGCCGAGCTCATCAAGGTCGAGTTCACCGGCGCGAACCTCTCGGATGCCGATTTCCGCCGCGCCATCATGTGCGAACAGACGGCGAACTGCGGCGAGCTGATGCGCGCCACCAAGGCGCGCCGCCCGCCCGGGCCCGAGCGCATGAAGCGCATACTCGATCGCCACCTGGTCTGGATCCAGACGAGCCAGCGTCAGGGAGAGCGCGCCGATTTCTCGCATATGGACCTGTCGCGCCACGATTTTTCGCATTCGATCCTGGCGAGCGCGCTGCTCCGCGGTGCGATCCTCGCCGATACCAATTTCCAGCATGCGATCCTCGCCGCCGCCGATCTGCGCGACGCGATCCTCCTGCGGGCGGATCTGACGGGCGCCGACCTTCGGGGCGCCGATCTTCGGGGCGCGAGCCTGCGCCATGCCACCCGGGACGGCGTGCGGACGGGCGCCATGGTCGGGTTGAGCCTCGCCACCCGCACCTGACCCCTTCGGAGGTGGCGGAACAGCGCTGCTGGCGTCCCAAAAATAAATCTGCTAGGGAGAGCCCGCCGTGTTTCGGGCTCCCGGGTGGCAAGGTCACCCCGGGCGATCCCGGAGCTTTCGCTATTTTGCCACTCCCTTTGGGAGAACGCTCTTCGGGGGATGCCCCATGGCAGCCGACGCCCGTCAGCTCGATGCGCTCTTTGCGACGATTGCCGCCCGCAAGGGCAGCGATCCGGCTTCGTCCTACACCGCCCGGCTCATGAGCGGCGGGGCGCCCCTTTGCGCCCGCAAGCTCGGCGAGGAAGCCATCGAAACGGTGATCGCCACCATGTCCGGCGACCGGGCGGCCATCGTCGCGGAGTCGGCCGATCTTCTCTATCACTGGCTGGTGACGCTTGCGGCCTTGAACATAGAGCCGTCTTCGGTCTATTCCGAGCTTGCGCGCCGGGAAGGCCAATCGGGCATCGAGGAAAAAGCCTCCCGCCCTCAGAACAATACGCCAGGCAAGGCCGAATGACCGTCCTGACGGAACCTGCAAACGCAATACAGGTACGGGAATCCGAGACCATGACGGCAAGCCCCACACTGGACCTGGACCGCGCGCCCCTTTCGCCCTATCGGCACTTCTCTGCGGCCGAATGGGGCATGCTCCGCAAGGACACGCCGCTCCCCCTTTCCGAGACGGAACTCGAAGAGCTGAAAGGTTTCGGCGAACGCATTTCGCTCGATGAGGTGAGCGAGATCTATCTGCCGCTTTCGCGTCTCCTCAATCTCTATGTGGCCGAGATGCAGGAGCTTTACCGCGTCACCTCGGACTTCCTCGGCCACGCCCAGGACAAGGTGCCCTATATCATCGGCGTCGCGGGCTCGGTCGCCGTCGGCAAGAGCACGACCGCGCGCATCCTGCGCACGCTGCTGGCCCGCTGGCCGAACCACCCCAAGGTCGATCTCGTGACCACGGACGGCTTTCTCTTCCCGAACAGGATTCTCGAAGAGCGCGATCTGATGGGCCGCAAGGGCTTTCCCGAAAGCTTCGACGTACGCCGCCTGATCCAGTTCCTCTCCGATGTGAAGGCTGGAATGCGCAATGTCGAGGCGCCGGTCTATTCGCACTTCTCTTACGACATCGTGCCGAGCGAGACGATCGTCGTCGATCAGCCCGACATTCTCATCGTCGAGGGGCTCAATGTGCTCCAGCCCTGGAAACCCGCAGAGGGCGAGGACCCGCAGCCCTTCGTTTCCGATTTCTTCGATTTCTCGATCTATCTCGATGCCGATATAGAGGCGATCCGCGGCTGGTATATCGACCGCTTCCTCAGCCTGCGGAAGACTTCGTTCCGCGATCCCAAGGCTTATTTCCACCGCTACGCGAAGCTCTCCGACGATGAGGCGGTGCAGACGGCGGATGCGATCTGGACCTCGATCAACCTCGCCAATCTGAGGAAGAACATTCTTCCGACGCGTCAGCGCGCCCACCTCATCCTGCGCAAGGGCGCGGATCACCGCATCCGCGACGTGGCCCTGCGGAAGCTCTAGAGCTTTAGGACGTTTTCATTTTTCCTGATCCAACACGGCCAGACCGTCAGATTGCATTGGGATCAAATCGCCTTGGGAAACGGGACGGCTTCGCCATGACAGCCAGCAACCGCATTGTCCTCTCCAGCGATCACGCCGCCATTCAGCTCCGACAGGCCATTGCCGTTCATATCGCGGCGCGTGGCTGGGAGGCGGTCGACATCGGACCAACGACGCCGGAAAGCACACACTATCCCAGGCACGGCGAAGCGGCGGCGCGGCTCGTCGCCTCCGGCGATTGCCGGTTTGGCATCATCCTGTGCGGCACAGGCCAGGGCATCATGATGGCCGCGAACAAGGTGAAGGGTATCCGTTGCGGCGTCTGCGCCGACACATTCTCAGCCCGCATGATCCGGCAGCACAACGATGCCAACATGCTTTCGATTGGCGCGCGCGTGGTGGGCGAAGGGCTGGCGCTCGATATCGTGGATGCATTCCTGACCGCCCGGTTCGAGGGCGGCCGGCATGCGGCGCGGGTGGAGATGATCGGGGCGCTGGAGGGGTGATGTCATTGCGAGCCGCCAGAGGCCGCGTCGCTATCCGGTCTTCGTGACCCCCGTGAAAAATAGTAGCGTCGTCCCGGGACTTGTTCCCGGGACCCATGGGCCTCCTCCACCCCCGGAAGAAAGATGGATTCCGGGGACGAGCCCCGGGATGACTTCCGAAGTTGTAGCGATGGCGGCGAACTAAAGCCCCCGGGACTTCGCCAGCTTCGCGAGCGAGACCTGCGGCCGCGGTCCGTAATGCGAGATGACCTCGGCCGCTGCCATGGCGCCGAGCCGCGCCGAGTGGACGGGCGAGTGGCCGCGCGCAAGCCCGTAGAGAAAGCCCGCCGCGAAAAGATCGCCCGCGCCCGTCGTATCGACGACCTTCGCCACCTTGTCGGCATCGACGACATGGACCTCGCCATCAGCGACGATGACCGCGCCCGCTTCCGAGCGGGTGAGCGCGGCGAATTTGCACTCGGCCTTCACGCGCGCGAGCGCCTCGTCGAAGAGATCGACTTCGTAGAGCGAAAGGATTTCCGTTTCGTTCGCGAAGAGAAGATCGACCTCGTCGCGGACGAGGCGGCGGAACTCGTCGCGGTAGCGCGCGACGCAGAAGGAATCGGAAAGCGTCAGCGAGACGAGGCGGCCGGCCTTGCGCGCGATCGACGCCGCCTTGAGAAAGGCTTCCTTCGCGCCGGGCTGATCCCAGAGATAGCCTTCCATATAGGTGACGGCGGCCGCCTCGATGACGGCGGGGTCGATGTCGTCGGGACCGAGGTTTTGCGCCGCGCCGAGATAGGTGTTCATGCTGCGCTGGGCGTCGGGCGTGACGAGGATCAGGCAGCGCCCGGTGGGCGGCCCGTCCTCGGCGGAGGGCGCGGGGAAGTGGACGCCGAGCGACTTGATGTCATGCGCGAAGACGGCGCCGAGCTGGTCGTTCTTCACCTTGCCGAAAAACGCGCCCCTGCCGCCGAGCGAGGCGAGCCCCGCGATCGTGTTCGCGCAGGAGCCGCCCGACATTTCGATGGCCTGCCCCATGCGGCCATAGAGTTCGTCCGCCCGCGCCGCATCGATGAGCGTCATGCCGCCCTTTTCGATGCCATTGGCGATGAGGAACCTGTCGTCGGAATCGGCGATCACATCGACAAGCGCATTGCCGATGCCGGCAACGTCGAATTTCGTTTCAGTCATGGTCCTCGTCGCGGGAAGAAAAAAGTGGAATGAAGCGGCGCGAGTATAGTGGGCGATTGGCGGGAGGGGGAGCCGGACGATTGGAAAAAACGGGCCGAGCCGATAAGCTCGCGCGCATGTTTTCGGATGCGCTGCGCGCGTTGCGCCAAACCTTTTCGGCTCCTTTCCGCCGCGTGCTCTGGCTGTCGCTCGCGGTGACGGTCCTCGTTCTCGCTCTGTTCGGCGCTGGGCTGCAATGGGCGCTCGCCGCCATGCCGCAATTCGGCACCTACTGGCTCGATGTGACGCTCGAATGGATCGCCCGCTTCTTCGCGCTCATAGTGCTCGTTCCGCTCGTGCATCCGGTCGTCTCGCTGGTCGCCGGATTTTTTCTCGAGCGCATCGCGGGCGAGGTCGAGGCGCGCGACTATCCGGCCGATGCGCCAGGCCGCGACCAGCCCTTTTTTCAGTCCCTTCTCGTCGCCTTCCGCTTCACCCTCGTTCTCATTGCCGTCAACCTAATCGCCCTGCCCTTCTATCTCGTGCCGGGCTTCAATCTCGCGCTCTTCTGGGTCGTGAACGGCTATCTTCTCGGCCGGGAATATTTCGAGCTGGTCGCGCTTCGCCATCTGACGACCGGCGAGGTGGAGGCGCTGAGGCGGCGCCATCGCGGGCGGATCTTCCTCGCCGGTGTTCTCGTCGCCGCCTTCGCGACCGTGCCGCTCGTCAATCTCGCCGCGCCGCTCTTCGCGACGGCCTTCATGGTCCACACCACGAAAAGGATCGGTCTTTCCTGATGCGGCTCGAAATTTCTTCGCTCGCTGTCCTCTCTTTCATTCTCGTCGCGGGCTGCGCGAGCGACGGCGCGCGTTCGGGTGTCGGTCTTTCGGGAGCGGCTTTCGCCAAGGTCGCGCCGTCGCGGCAGATCGGCTCGGGCCCGCTCGCGCCGCAAAGCCTTGTCGGCGTGGCGCCCGAAGCGCTGTCGGCGCGTCTCGGCGCGCCCGATTTCCGCCGCGTCGAGCCGGGCGCCGAGGTCTGGCAATATGCGGGCGGTGCCTGCAACCTCTTCGTCTATTTCTACAAGACCGATGCGGACATTCTCGCCTCTTCCTATGTCGATGCAAGGAAGAGAGAGGGCGGCGCAGCCGATCCGGCTGCCTGCCTCGCCGGTGTGCTGACGAAGCGCAACGTGCCCGTGTCCTGA
>NZ_DAOKYX010000030.1:0-33015 GCF_035325945.1 Parvibaculum sp. | reverse complement strand
ATCGTCGAGATCGAGCGCGAAAAGGGCGCGAGCCTCGGCATCGAGGATATTCGCGAACTCGTCGGCGGCGTCTATCCGCGCGTCATGCAGAAGGGCGAGATGGATGCGGGCGCATGGAGCTGCGGCATGGTCGCCGGCCTCATCCACGACATTCCAAGCTGCAAGGAACTGATCGACCGCATCATGAGCGAGGCGGAAACCATCATCCGCAAGAGGCTCGAGGGCTTCCTCGCCGCCTGACGCGCATCACGCCTGGCCGGCTCGTCCCTGCCCGACGGAGCGTGGCGAGCCGGCGATTTTCCATGGTGAAACGGTGAGTCTATAACCTAAGTGATATACTGGTTTCACTCGCGCCTGCTTCCCGATTGCCGCGACATTTTCCGTTGGGTATGTACGAAAGGTACGTAAACGGGCGGACCGCAAGAAGGGGACAGTCATTGGTTGCGTCGAGCGCCGCGGGACTCGAAACATCTCACAACCTTTCACAATCGCCGGAGCGACCGGCCGCAGCGCGGGGAATGCTGTGCCACGACTGCCCGCTCAGATCGCTGGCATTCTGTTCGGCGGCCGTCGCAGATCTCAGCCGTGAAGACGGCTTCGTACGGCCGAGGCAAGTCACCGCAAGACCGCGCCAGACCATCTATCGCAAGCACCAGAAACTCGACGACGTCATACTGATCCGCGAAGGCTGGGCCGTTCGCTTCACGGTGGGCACGAACAACCGGCGGCAGATCCTGTCGATCCTGCTGCCGGGCGATGTGATTTCCACCGCGGCGATCTTCAAGAACACGCTCTCATCATCCGTGCAGACGACAACCGCGGTCAGCTATTGCGCCTTCGACCGCGCGGAATTGCTGCGTTTCATTGAAAAACGTCCCGGCTCCATGAAGTCGATCACTTCGCTCTGCGTCGAGGATCGCGAGCGCTGCGACCAGCAACTCATCGCGCTCGTGACCCGCAGCGCCGAAGAGCGGATCGCCTTTCTCATGCTCGACCTCTGCGAACGGATGACGGCGCGGGGGCTTGCCCATGATCATGAAATACCCTTTCCCCTCACCCAGCAGCATCTGGCCGAAGCCGTGGGGCTGACACAGGTTCATGTGAATCGCGTGCTGAGGCGGCTGAGGGAAGAGGATCTCGTCGAGATCTCCGGCGGCATGATGCGCATCAAGAACCCGGCCGCCATGAAGAGCATCGCACAGCCGCGATAGGCCGCGCGCCCAAGATCCGGCGCATACACTCCGTGGACGGCGCTTCCGCTCAATGGAGCTTCTTCAGGAAGCCCGAGAGGACGACCGCGTTGTTGTGGTCCCCATCATGCGCCGCATAAAGAAGGGTGAGCCTCTTCTTTCCGGCCAGTTCCAGCAGGGCGCGCACCGCTTCCTTGTTCGCCCGCAATTCGGCTTCGTAAAGCGGCACGAACTCCGCCCAGCGCTCGGGATCGTGGCCGAACCATTTGCGCAATTCGGCGCTCGGAGCGATGTCCTTCACCCAGGCGTCGAGCTTGGCGTCCGCACGGCTGAGCCCGCGCGGCCAGAGCCGGTCGACAAGCACGCGGGTTCCGTCGTTCTTGTCGGCGGGGTCATAAACGCGCTTGATCTCGATATCGCGTTTCATTTCACCCTCCCTCATGCAGGGATCGAATGGAACTCCACGAAAAAACGCACCGGACCGATCAGCGCCACCTCATGCAGAGCCTGCGGCTCTATCGGCGGAAGCGATGCATTCATATCAGACGGCCTCCCTGCCTGCCGAGCAGGCTGGCGCGCGCAATGCTCGGAAACAGCACATCGTTCTCAAGCCGCATGTGATCGCGCAATTCGACGGCAAGCTTCCGGATGCCTGCATAGAGTGCGCGCCAGGCATCGCATGCGTCAACGGGCTCGTTCAGATCGAAAGTGTTCGCTTCGATGCGGGCGATCCGGGCTTCCTGTTCGTCATGCTCGCAACACATATGCGCCATCGGGTCGATGAGGCGCTCCTCCTCGCCATGCCGCATCATGGACAGGAGCAGCGATTCCTCGTTTTGCAGGTGAACCTGAATGACGTCGTTCAGTTCATCCAGCAGAAGCGCAAGCCCGCGCGGCGCCATGGGGTGATCGCGATGACGCGCCTCGACCCGGTTGGCAAGCTCGACGAGCGCGGGCAGTTCGTCCCTGTGCGCGTCGTGAAACCGGATCAGAATATAGCCGATCAGCGCGTCGCGCTCGGCATCCGCATTGGCGACGATGCGGGCAAGCTCACGCAATTCCTCGGCGAATGACTGCTCCAGAATGCCCAATGCGCGCGCCCAGTCGCCGAGCTTCGCCTCGCCAATGGCCGCCGGATCGAAGGCATATTTCTGGAATATGCTGGCCGCGCCGGGGATGCTGCGCGCAATCTCGTCCGGCCGCGTCGTTTCCATGGAGGCAAGAACCTCCCGCGCGGCCGCCACAGCTTCGGACTTCATCATTCACCTCCGTCCGCCAGTTCGACGGGCCTCAGACGCTCGCCTCTGCGGAGCATCTCGCCCCTCGCTCCGGCAATGCCAAGCTCCAGGCTCTCGGCTATGCGCTCGGCGCGGGACACAAAAAACGCGGCCGCCTCGGGGGGACAAATCTCCGCGGCCGTCTCGCGAAAGAGATCGAGCCAGCGGTCGAAATGCGAGCCCGATACCGGCAATGGCGCGTGCATCCGCATGGGCTGGCCGTGATAGCGCCCGGTCATCAGCGCAATGGACGACCAGAAGTCGCACATCCGCTCGAGATGAGGGCCCCAATCGGCGATCCGCGCATTGAAAATGGGCGCAAGCACCTCATCCGCGCGCACGCGATCGTAAAAGCCGTGAACCAGCCGCGCGACCATCGCTTCGTCAATTCCGGTGTCGCGCTCGACCGCTTCCACGATTTTCGCCCGGCGGCTTGCTGCCTCGTCCAGCGGCATGGCTACTCCACTCTCTCCAAAGAAGTATTTTATATGCACAATATTGTTCAAAACGCGGCCGGCGACAAGCCCGCCCTTCAAAGGCAGCGGCAAAAGATACGGGCGCGGCCGGAATTCCTAGACGGCTTCGGCTTCCTGATGGAGAAGCTGCCGCATCCGGCGCAGTCGACCGGGGTTCTTGATGAGATCGGCAAGGGTATAGCGATCGAGCACACCGAGAAAAGCGGCCAGCGCCTCTTCCATCGGCCCTCTGAGGCCGCAGGCCGAGCTGATGACGCAGGTGTTGGATTCCTTGTCGAAGCACTCGACAAGATTGAAACCGTCCTCCGTCGTGCGGATCACAGCGCCGAGATTGATGTCCTGGGGGCGCCTGCGGAGACGCAAACCGCCGCTTCTGCCGCGCACGCTCTCGACGAAGCCGCCCTGCACCAGCGTCTGCGCCACCTTCATGAGGTGGTTCCGCGATATGCCGTAGCGCGTCGAAACTTCCTCGATCGTGTGTAGCTCACCCGGCTCCGACGCCAGAAGCATCAGCATTCTGAGCGCATAGTCGGTATGTAGTGTGACTCGCATAAAAGCCCTTCTCCGCAACGTGACCGGCTGCATTTTACCACAGCCAGGCAAGGCTCGTACCGCCACTTCGGCCAGCCGGTTTGCGAAAGGTGGTTATGGCCGCGCCCCCAGGGCATGGTCCAATTTGTCGCAGCCCCCGACGTGGAATCCCGATTGCGCTCGTCTGCATGAAGGCAAATCATAAAGAGGTATTTCATTTGCCTGTTATATGAGGCCGCCAGGCGCTGGACGCGCACGGGCGGGCGCCCGTTCCAGGCAATCGGACAGGAGGAGAACAGAATGAACGCCGAGGCTCCCAGTCTTCATCACGAAGCGAAAGAGAATGTTCTTACGATCCCCTTCAGTGAAATACACAAAGGGGTCTATATCGTGACACTGCTTGCCTGGGCGTGGCTCGTCGGCGCCTTCTGGATCGGTTTCGGCAGCACGCTTGACAGCGCCTTCATGGTGACGGTCAGCACAGGCTATGTGCTCATGTTCTTCGGCATTCCATTCCTCATGATGAGGATCGCGAAGAAGGTTTCATCCGCCCATCCCGAGTTGCAGACCTTCAACGATTTCCTCTCCGCTCATGTCGATACGAGCACAGGCCCCATCACCGGCAGGGAAGCGCTCATTCACATCGCGCTCGTTCCCGTCTGCCTCGCCATCGGCACGAGCGGCCTCGCATATGCTTTCCTTTCGGCGCGAAGCGCTTTTGGTGGTTGATTTCATTACGGCGGAGGGGCATTTAAACGATTAAACTACATTGAGGTGTCTGAAATGCCATTTCCTCTTCCGGAACTCCCCTTTGCCATCAACGCGCTCGAACCCTACATGTCGGCGCAGACGCTCGAGCTTCACCACGGCAAGCATCATCGCGCCTACGCGACGAAGCTCGTGGAGCTGACGAAAGGCACGCCGCTCGCCGAGCTGAGCCTCGAAGACGTCATCCGCAAGACTCATGGCGATGCGAAGGCCACCGCGATCTTCAACAACGCGGCGCAGCATCTCAATCACTCCTTCTTCTGGGAGTGCATCAAGCCGGGCGGCAGCGCCGTGCCGGAGAAGCTCCGCGCGGCTCTTGCCGCGAGCTTCGGCGACTTCGACAGCTTCAAGCGGAAGTTCATCGATGAGGGCCTCGCGCAGTTCGGCAGCGGCTGGGTCTGGCTCGTCGACAACGGCGGCAAGCTTGAAATCGTCAAGACCTCGAACGCGGAGACCCCGCTCGTTCAAGGCAAGCGCCCGCTCCTCGTCTGCGACGTGTGGGAACACGCCTATTATGTCGACTACCAGAACCGCCGCGGCGATTTCCTGACGGCTTTCGTCGAGCATCTGGCCGACTGGGGTGCGGTCGAACAGCGTCTTTCGGCTGCCTGATGAAACGGGACGCGGCGCTCTCCCCGCATCGGGTCGAGAGCGCCGCGTTCAACTTCCGGGCCGCATCATACGCTGGGCGCATTCCCCTTCAACAGGGATGAGAAAGATGCCCCGGATCATTTTCGTCGAGCCCGATGGAACCGAACATATCGTCGAGGTCGGCGCTGGCATGACGGCGATGCATGCCGCTATCAGTCGTTCCGTGCCCGGCATAGATGCCGATTGCGGCGGAAGCTGCAGTTGCTCGACCTGCCATGTCCATGTCGATCCGGCATGGACCGAGCGCGTGGGGCGCGCGACGGGCATGGAAGAAGATATTCTCGACTTCGCCGTCAATGCTGGAGAGCGCAGCCGCCTCTCCTGCCAGATCCACATGACGGCGGCACTCGATGGGCTCAGGCTCTTCATTCCCGAATGGCAGAGATAGGCGGCGCGTCCGGAGCATCCGTTTTGACGGGGCCTGAACGGATGCATCTGTTTCCGAGCCGAAAAAGCGCTTCCGCTTTTTCTGGGAATGCCTAGCAGGACGCCTCGATCCGCTGCTCGAAAAGGCGGCGAAACTCCGTGTCCTTCTCAAAAATTCCGTTGAAGCGGCGCGTCACGAGCGTGGCGCCCGGCTTCATCACGCCGCGCGCCACCATGCAGTGATGCGTGGCTTCGATAATGACAGCGACGCCTTTCGGCTTCAGCGTCCGCTCGATCACGGATGCGATCTCGGCCGTCATCCGCTCCTGTATCTGGAGGCGGCGCGCATAGGCATCGACCACGCGGGCGAGTTTGCTGATGCCAACCACGCGACCCGACGGCACATAGGCGACATGCGCCTTGCCGAAGAAGGGCGCCATATGGTGCTCGCAATGGCTGACGAAGCCGATGCCGCACAGCGCCACCATGTCGTCATAGCCGTTCGTTTCGGCAAAGGTCGTGGCGAGGAATTTTTCCGGCGCGACGGCATAGCCGGAAAAATACTCTTCGTAGGCGCGCAGCACGCGCGCCGGCGTCTCCGCAAGTCCCTCGCGATCGGGATCTTCGCCAATCCATGACAGGAGATCGCGAATGGCGGCTTCGGCCCTGCTCCTGCCCGCTGGCGCGAAGGAGCCGCTGAAATCCTTCAGACCGGCATCCGGCCTCTCGTCATAGGGAGCCATGCTGAAATCCTCTCTTGTGAAACGAGGCACGTTCCGGGGCGCAACCTCTGGGGATACGGGGCCTCAAGCCACTTTCAGGGACAACGCAAGGTGGCCAGATAGGCGATGATGTCCGCTCGATCCTTCGCCTTCGCGATGCCCGCGAAAGGCATGTAATTGCCGGGCACGAACGCGGCGGGCTTCTGCAGGAACCGGTCGAGATTTTCCGGCGTCCATGTGAGGCCGCTCTTCCTCATGGCCGGCGAGTACTGATAATCGGGCAGGCTTGCCGCCTTCCGGCCGACGACATCGCAATGTTTCGGGCCGACGCTGTTCTCTTCGGGCGTGTGGCAGGAGCGGCATTGCGCATAGAGCGATTTGCCGTGAGCGGCATCGCCCGCTTCGGCAGCGAGCGCGGGCGTGGCCGACAGAAGGACAGCAAGGGCGAAGAAGGCAACGGCGCGCATTCTCGAGATCTCCTGAAAAAAGCGGCGGAGCCCGCGGGGCAGGCTCCGCCAGTTCGATGCCGCGTCTCTTACTCCATGAAGGCGGAGGGGACCGGCTCCTCCCCCAGGGCAGAGCGCAGCACCGCCCAGTGCATCGCCTCATCACCGAGAATACTTGCCGCCGCCTTGGCAAGATCGCGGTTCTCGAATTGTGGCACCGCACCGAGATAGGCGCTGACCGCGCCCTTCTCCAAACCGGCCGCGAAGCGCAGCACATCGGCTTCCGCTTTCAGCTGATCAAGCGGAAAGTGATAGTCCTTCAACGCCTCGACGGGCTTGCCGCCGAGCTTGCCGACCGTTTCGCGAAGAATGTCCGCGTGGCTCTTGTGGTGCCCCTGGAAGGTGAGGGCGAGCTTCTTTACGCCGGGGGTGAGGAGGCCGCTTTCGGCGCCGACCTGATAGGCGGCAATTGCCTGAAACTCCGCGCCCAGCGCGGTGTTGAGAATGCCGAGATCGGTTTCGCTCGCGGCAAGGGCCGCGGTGGAGCGCAGGAGCGAGCCGCCTCCTGCAAGCATGGCCACCGCCACGGCGGAAAGCGTCACGCCGCCGCCGGCGACGAGAACCCCGCGCCTGCTCAGGTTCTTCGGCGCGTTGCCATTGTCTTCGCGATTCATCATCTCATGTCTCCCTTTGCTGTCGCGGGCGAGCGGCATCGTTCGGAGGAGCGATGCTCTCCGGCCCCGGCTTCGTTACTGATGTTGCGTCGGCGCTACTTGCTAGTCGGGCGGTGTACGCGGCACGGGTCCGCTGGCGGAGCGCAATCGCGCCGTGACATTCGCGACGATCCTGTCGCAGCGTTCGCCATCGAAGCCGAAAGCGTCCGGCAGCGCGGAATCGAGCGCCTCCTTCAGATCACCGCGCAGAAGTTTCTTGGCGCGGTGAAAACGCGTCTTGACGGTATCGGGTGGAATGGAAAGGACGCGCGCCGTCTCCTCGACCGACAGTTCCTCGATCGCCCTGAGGACGAAAACGACCCGGAAATTCTCGGGCAGGCTGTCCACGGCCCGTTCGATGAGCGCGCGCGCTTCGCTACGACGCTTCTCGAATTCCGGCGTCTGAAACACTACGGCGCTTTCTGGCACAATCTCCGCCTCCGGCGTGATCGGATGTTCCTCGTCGAGCGGCAGATGCGAGCGGCGGCGGAGCCGGTCGAGCGCCTCGTTCGCCGCGATGCGCGCAAGCCAGCCGCCGAGCCGGGCGGGGTCCTGCAAGCGCTCGAGATGGGTGAAGGCACGAAGCCAGCTTTCCTGCACCGCGTCCTCGGCCTCCGCCTCGTTGCGGAGGATGGAGCGCGCCACGCGGAACAGCCGCTGATTGTAGCGGCGCATGATGGCCTCGAAGGCGCGGTCCTCGCCCCGCCGCAAGGCCGCGACAAGGCTGACATCGTCCGCAGTCTCGCGCTGCGGGGTCGGGAACAGGGACGTCAGATTGTCCAGATTCATGACCGTGGCCCTCGATACCGCGGCGCATCCGCGGCCTCTTTCCCCTAGAGACGCATCTCGGAAGGAAAAGGTTCCCGGGGAACGGTCAAAATCCGAAGGGCCCGTTCCATGCCCGCCTACCGGCGAGCATGTGAGCACCAATCGCTACCGGCCACAACAAGGGAGCGGCCGGACGCGGCCGGCATCGAGGACGGCCGCGAAAGGCCGGGGCGAGACGGCACGGGGATGTGCGCCGCCTCGCTCCGGCAGCCGCCGATACTCAGGCGGCCGACTTCCTGCCGATACGCACGCGCCAGACCTCTGGCCCGGCCTCCAGATAATCCCAGGTGAACTCGCCGGAATGTTCCGCGTCGAACTGGTAGTAGAGCGGCTTCGGGTCATGATCGTTCACCAGCACGAAGCCCTTGCCCGGCTCCAGATTGTGCCAGGTCTCGAAGATGAGCCTGTGCCGCTGCGCCGGGATGAGCTGGCGGACATCGAGGTTTGCGTTGTCGTTCATGGGTCTCTCCTTTTTGCCCATACGGTTGGGGCTTGTGAGGTTGTGCAGAACGCCGTTCAGGCGTCGGGCTTCTTCGGGCCAGTCATGCCGGAGCAACGACCAGGCTTCCGCCGCCATGCGGCAGGCGGCGTCGATGTCTCCCGCATCGCCCAGCCGCTTCAGTGCGCGGATGAAAATGCGGTTGAGAGAGGAAACGGATGTGTCGCGATCCATGGGGCGTCTTCCGTCCGGGCGCTCAGGCGGCGATGCCGAAATGCTCCTTGGCGGCAGGGCTCATTGCCTCCGGGCTCCATGGCGGCTCCCAGACGAGGTTCACCTCGACATCGCTCACACCCTCGATGGCCCAGAGGCGCTGATAGACGCCACCCTGGATCATGTCCGATGCGGGGCAGCCCGGTGTCGTCAGCGTCATGGTGACGGTGACTTCGCCCTCATTGATGTCGATGCCATAGACAAGGCCGAGATCGACGATGTTGTAGCCAAGCTCGGGATCGAACACGTCCTTCAGCGCTTCACGAAGCGCCTCGCCGGAAAGCTCGCTCATGAGGCGCCTCCCTTCGGCTCGCCCTTGCGGATCAGGATGCGATAACCCTCCGCCCCGCGCATGTCGCGATGGGCGAGATGGCCACGCGTCTCAAGCTCCGGGTAGAGAAGAACGGGATCGCGGTCGTTCCAGATCTCAAGCACCTCGCCGATGGCGAGTTCCTCCATCGCCTCAAGCGTGCGCACCAGAGGCTCGGGCGGCATCAAGCCGCGATTGTCGAGCACCTGAACGGGCGCGGGCCAATCGCTCGCGTCGGCTTCGCCCTGTTTTGCCTGTCTGGCGGCCTGCCTCGCGGCCGGGGGCACGGCCGGAGGCGTTGCAGGCCAGGCGGCGGCGGTGGTCTTCGCGGCGCCCTCATCGGGCGTGAAGGTGACTTCCCAATCGCCATCGCCGAGCGGCCGCTCGCTATGCGTGAAGCCGCGCTTCTGCATCACGGAGAAAAGCGGCACGGGCTTGAACGTCGCGATCAGGCGCAGGCCCTGACCGCCGGCAAGAGCGGAAACGGCCTGCATGATTTCCTGAAACGGCTCGCCGCCTGAACGCAAGGTGGGGCGCACATCGAGCGTCCGGTACGAAACGGTCATGGGTTCATCCTCCATGAGTGGAACGGTTTGAAGGGGGAATGGGTCTTGCGAAGGGAAGCGGTGCGCCCTGTCCCATCGGCTTCGGCGCGGCATCGGGATCGGGCCTGCGCGCGCGCCAGAGTTCGAGCGCGATGAAACCCGTCGCGACGAGCTGCGCTACGGCGGCGAACCGCAAGAGGATCGCGCTGGCGAAGACGAGCGCCGCCGTGCCGAACAGAACGGCCGAGAAATAGAGAATGAACCAGGGCCTCGCGCGCGGCTCGTCCACGAGATCCTGAACGCGCGGCACGGGCCCCTTGCCGAGCCTCTTGCCGAAGACTTCAAGCCAGGTCAGGAACGGCACGATCTTGTAGAGCTGACTGAGTCCGAGCCCGGAGAGCCAGCCGAAGACGAAGAGATAGCCGAGCGCGCCCGCGAAACGCTCGAGCCCGCCAAAGGCCGCCGCCAATCCCGAGCCTGCAACGGCGACTGCGAAGAGAGCCAGCGCGCCCGCGGCGGTGATGCTGTTCAGCTCCAGATGGCGGCGCTTGCGGGCGCGGTAGAGATGCACGATGTCGGCGAGATAGAGGGCGGCGCCAATTCCGGCGATGAGCGCGCCTGCCGCCTCATAGACGGCCATGGGACGCTCGGCCGCGATGCCGAAAAGGCCGGTCGCGATCAGAAGGAAAAGACCGCCTGCCGTGAGGCCGAGCGCGGCATAGCTCGTGGGCCGCGGCTCGTCGGGCGCGAGCATGAACATGGAAAGAAGCCTGTAGCTCACGCCCATCGCCGTGAGGGTGAACCATCCGCCAAGCCCCGCGACGACATGGAGGAGAAGTCCCTGGCCTGCCAGAGCGAGGAGGAAGCGCGGCGGGTTCGGCAACGCGAAGGCGAGCGCGAAGCAGAGCCCGGCAAGGCCTGTGAGAAGCAGGAAGCCCAATCCGAAAGCCACGAAGACCGCGGGCAGAGGCAGCGGCCGCGCGCGCCAGAGCGTCATGGCGACATTGATCGCGCCGAGGATGAAGCCCGTCAGCACGAGCGCGCCGCCGATCGGAAGGCAGGCTATATGGGCATAGGCCACGCCATCGAGCGCGAGAAACCCGACAAGCATCGCCGCAAGCCCCGGAACGATGGCGCAGAAGGAAAGAATGGGGAGACGCTGGCTGAAAAGCGACGTTGTCGTGATGACCGGCACGAACTGGTAGAGCGCGCCCAGCATCAGGAGGCTGAGCCAGCCGATGGTGATGAGGTGAACGGCCACCAGTGTCGCGGGCGCGCGCAGGCCGTCGAGCGGATCGGCATATCCGGCCGCCAGCAGGGTTTCCGCGACGAGGAAGGCCACGACGGCGCTCCCCAGATGCAGCATCGTCCAGCGCGAGACTCCGGCTCCGATCATCATGCGGTGGCGCTCCAGGCTGCATCGCCTTAAGTGGTATATAATATACTTTTTTAATGCGAAACCGCATGCAAAGCAATATCAAAAATGCTATTTATATTTCGCGTCGCCGCGCACGGCCATCCCGGCAGCGCGGGCGCCCGGACCTCTTCCCAGCGGAGCGAGCGATATGCGCCTGACGACCTTCACCGATTACTGTCTGCGCGTTCTCACCTATGTGGGCATGAAGGACGAGAAGGTCGCGACCATAGAAGAGGTTTCGCGGCACTACGGCATATCGCGCAATCACGTCATGAAGGTGGTTCTGCGCCTCAGCCAGTTAGGCTATCTCGCAACCTCGCGCGGCAAGGGCGGCGGAATGCGGCTCGCCATGGAGCCCGCAAAGATCAATATCGGCGTTCTCGTCCGCCAGATGGAAGACGACATCATTCTCGTCGAATGTTTCCAGGGAGATGGCTGCACCTGCCGCATCGCGCCGGCCTGCGTCCTTCGCACAGCGCTCCATGAAGCGCTCGATGCCTTCCTCGCCGTACTCGACAGCTACACTCTGGCCGATCTCCTTCAGCCGCGCGCAAAGCTCGCCAAGCTTCTTTCGCTCCCCGCCTGAAGTCGCATACCCGCTTGCATCGCTTTCATGCGCGAGCAGCGCGGCGCGCAGCGATGACGGAGCCCGCCGTCGCAAGGATGAAGAGCACGATCGCCGCTGCATTGCCGAGCCCGCCCGCCATGCGCAGATCGGGGTCGTCGGCGAGATCGCCCACGAGCCTCACCAGAAGTGAGAGATGCAGCAGGACGAGATGCACGTAGAAATGCGGGCGGAACGGCACCGGGAGACGGACCACGGCTGGGAAGATGATCGGCGCATGGGCAAAGACCATGGCGAAGACGAAGCCGAGGAAGATCGCGTGCAGACCCGCATCGTAATAAAGGCCACCAAATGGCTCCGGCGCGGCAAGGAGAATGGCGCCACCAGCCGCAAGCCAGCCATAACCCGACAACAGGCATAGCGCCGCATAGCGCACGAGGCCGGACTGGCGGACGGTGCGCCGCGCAATGTCATAGGTCGCAAGCCAGGCGGAAAGGGACAGGAAGCCCAGTCCCAAGAGACGCAAGCCCGGCTCCTGCCAGAAAGGCACGAGCGCGGCGCCCGCAAGGACGAGCGCAACGCAGCCACGGAACAGGGGCTTTGCGCGCGGACGCGGCGGCAGCACGCGCGTAAGCTCCAGCCGCTCCCCGACGATCGTCAGCACGAGAAAAAGCATCAGCGCGACGATGGCGCTCGCCCGGTCACCACCCAACCACCAGACGAGCATGCCGACAGCCCAGAAGGCCGCGCCGAGCGCGATGACGGCGGTGAAGGTTTCGCGCTGGCGATACCAGACAAAGGCGGAGGCGGCGGCGAGCACGAGGCCGCCACAGGCATAGAAGGCAAGGCCTATATCCGGCGCCCCAGCCCAGATGGCGAGCGTCCCCAGGGCAACCGAAAACGGACCCAGATAGGGCCAGAGGCGGCCCAGCGCAACGGCCCTTTCAAGCCCGATCAGCGCGCCGAAGAAACCGCCCGTCATGAGCGCGCCATGGGCCGAGACGAGATCGGCGGGAGGCCATGGCAGAAGCCAGCCGATGCGCATGAGCCCGCCATAAAGCGCGCTGACGAGCGCGACGAAGCCCGCTGCAAGAAAGGCGAAGCGGAAGGCCCGGCGTTCCACCAATCCGCGCCGCGCCGTCTCCAGTTCCTGCCGCCTCAGTCCGATGGCGTCCATGCGCTATAGCCCGGCTTTCGCTCTTCCTCCGGCCAGCCCAGCGCGCGGCGGCCTTCCTCGCGGATCAGTTCGGCGCTCCAGGGCGGCGACCAGACAAGATTGATCTCGATCGTCCCGACGCCGGAGAAGCGGCGACGGATCGCGGATCTCGATTCATCCTTCAGATAGTCTCCCAGCGGACATGAAGGCGTCGTCATTGTCATGTCGACCGCAATCGCGCCGCCGCCGGTCGCCACGCGGTACACGAGTCCGAGATCGACGATATTGACGCCGAGTTCCGGGTCGATGACATCGCGCAGCGCATCGAAAACATCCGCCTCGGCAATCGTCCCGCTCATGCCTTTCTCCATCTCCCGACCCCATTTAACATGCTAACGATATGCCTTTTTATCAATGACGGATATCGGGCGCGGCAATCCGACGCTTGCGGCCTGCCTCCCTCAGGTATAAATAGCATTTAATATGCTTCTTATGGCGACCCGGCGCGGTCCACGCGGGCACCTTCAAGGATTGTCGACATGACAGGCCCGGAACTGAACTCCCTCGCGGAAATACTCTATGCGGCGCTCAGGCGGCATCCTCATCTCGGCAATGTGCTGACGCATATCGCCGCGCAGAAATGGCAAAGGGTGGAGGAGGCGCTTGGCCAGCTCCTTGATCCTTCGGCCGAGCCCGAGCGGTTTTCGCCCGTGGCGCGCAACCTTCTCGAACTCATCTGCGACAACAGGGGAACGACGGGGCGCATCATGCAGCCCTTCTTCTTCGGCACGGTCGCGCATGTGGCGGGCGAAGACGCGCGGACAAAACTCGAAACGCGGCTGCGGGCGCTCCGCGCGCTTGCAGCGCAGGATGTGAAGGCGTGGGCAGGCCGCGCCTCCCGCCGCGAAGATGCCGAAGCGGCAGGCCCCACTCCCGCGCATCTCTCGCCGCTCGATCCGGGGCCTGCATTTCAGGGAGTTGCATCATGACCTTTGTCGTCACCGACAATTGCATCCGCTGCAAATATATGGACTGCGTGGAAGTGTGCCCCGTCGATTGCTTCTACGAAGGCGACAACATGCTCGTCATCCATCCCGACGAGTGCATCGATTGCGGCGTTTGCGAACCGGAATGTCCCGCCGAGGCCATCATTCCGGACACCAATGCCGGCGCGACGGCGGCATGGCTCGAACTCAACCGGAAATATGCTCAGGTCTGGCCGAACATCACGCGCAAGAGGGAGCCGCCCGCCGACGCCAAGGAGATGGATGGCGTGACCGGCAAGCTCGAGAAATATTTCAGCGAGGCGCCGGGCGAAGGCGACTGAGCCCCCGCCCTTCTCAGCCCGCCCCTGCTGCCCCACGCTCGGGCCGCGCTCAGGCCGCGCGCGCCTTCTCCGCAAAGACCTCGATCTCGGCGTTGAGGCGCTCGGCCTGCCCGGAAATGTCGAGGGCGGCAGAGACCATCTGACGCGAGGCGGCGTCCGTTGCTCCTGCCGCCTCGGTCACGCCGACGATGTTCTGCAGCACTTCTTCGGTTCCGGCCGCTGCCGCCTGAATGTTGCGCGCGATCTCCTCCGTCGCCGCGCTCTGCTGCTCGATCGCCGCCGCGATTGCCGCCGTCACCTTGTCGATGTCCCCGATCGTCTGGCCGATATTCTGGATCGCGCCTGCGGCCTCGCCCGTCGCGGCCTGAATGGCGGCAACCTGAGCGGTGATCTCCTCCGTTGCCTTTGCCGTCTGTCCCGCAAGTTCCTTCACTTCATTCGCGACGACGGCGAAGCCCTTTCCCGCTTCGCCCGCGCGCGCGGCTTCTATGGTCGCGTTGAGCGCGAGAAGATTGGTCTGGCCCGCAATGTCGTTGATGAGATGAACGATCTTCGTCACCGTCTCCGCCGCATCGACGAGGCTTTTGACCTTCATGTTCGTGCCCTCCGCCTCGGCGACCGCCGCCGCCGCGATGCCGGAGGATTGTTCCACCTGACGGCCGATCTCCGCGATGGAAGCAGAAAGCTCTTCGGCAGCGGAGGCGACCCGCTGAACATTCTCGGATGCCGAGCGCGTGGCATTGGCCGCCGCACCGGCCCGCGAGTCCGAATCCGTCGCCGTCCGGGCCAGCGCTTCCGCGCTTGCCCGCATTTCCGTCATCGCATCGGCAACGCTGCGCGCAACGCCGCCGACGCTCACTTTCGCGAAAGTGGAGAACTCATGCGTGTTCGTCTCCATCATCTCAACGGCGCCATTGATGACACGCGCTGCATTCTGGAACGAGGCAGGCAGTCCGCGCAGGAGGACCTTGCGGAAGAACTTCTTCTCGCTCGCATAATGCATCGAGCCCTGCGCCTCGCGGACAAAGGCGTCCGCGACATCGAGAAGACCGTTGATGCCGTGCTGAAGGCGGCCGACCACGCCCCGATCCGGC
This sequence comes from Parvibaculum sp., assembly GCF_035325945.1. Lineage (GTDB taxonomy): Bacteria > Pseudomonadota > Alphaproteobacteria > Parvibaculales > Parvibaculaceae > Parvibaculum. Next base: position 17,921 of record NZ_DAOKYX010000030.1, on the reverse strand, counting down.
TCCTCGAGAATGCGGGCTTCGAGATCGCCGCGGGCCGCAGCCATGCAGACGCTTGCCGCGCGGTCGATCTTTGCCATGAGATCGCGCAAGGACCAGCCAGCCCCTGCCAGGCACAGCAGCGCGACACCATCGGCCGCCAGGGCCAAAATCCCGCCATAGGCAGGAACAGCAGCAACCGAGATGCCGCTCACCATGCAGGCCGTCGCGCCGGCGCCGATCAGGAGCCCGGTCCTCGATGCCGCGGACAGGCGCTCATGGCGCCACGACCTAGAGAGAAAAGACGAAGCGGTCATAGGCCACACCCTTTTCAGCCAGAAACGAATTCAACCTTTCGCTTGCCTCGCGCATTCCATCCTTGCGGCCGCGCGCGCCCTGCTCCATCTCCCAGAGCGATCTGTAGAGGGGGGCAATGGCCGCGATCTGCGCCTCATCGGGCTTGCGCCTGTTCGAGTGGTATCCGACTGCATGGCCGCTTGCGTCGAAGGTCGGCGTCACATGCGCGAAAACCCAATAGTGATCGCCATTGCTCGCCATGTTGAGCACATAGGCGAAGATTTCCTTGCCCGCGGCAATCGTGTCCCAGAACAGCTTGAAGACGCATCGAGGCATCTCCGGATGCCGGATGATGCTGTGCGGCGCGCCCACAACCTCATTGAGCGAATAAGCCGAAACGCGGAGAAACACATCGTTCGCGTAAGTGATCCTGCCTTTCAGATCAGTCTTGCTGACGATGATTTCGTCTTCACCGAAAGGGCTTTCCCGCCCCGACGGCGCCACTTCGATCCTTGCCATCTCCAGACCCCCCGATCTTTTCGATGCACACAAAATGCCTCTTTGTTCCGGAAGAATCCGTAAACGGATAATTCGAATTTCTATGACTTGGGTTATAATTCAGCACCGCAAGGAGAAATGGGAGACATGCCGGAAAAAGAACCGACGAATTACCCCATGCGCAAACAGTATTTCGAATTCGAAATACTCTCCGCTCTCGCGATATTCCGCACACGTTCGATCAAGTGTAATTTTTTGTAATACCGATGGACTTGGCCGGCGATGCCCACCATCATGATGACAGTGCTCTCGCGTTGAGGCGCGGCGTATACGGGGCCCTGCTGACAATCATTTTGAGCTATTCGCCTCGAATTTGATGCAGCATCCCTCACCCCCACCAGGGGCTCCGCATGCCGCCCTGCCCTCAAACGAGACTGAAGCGCTCGTATCATGGATACGGGCGCTTCTTTTTTGCTTTCACCTCTCGACCTGCAAGCAGGCAAAAATGAAGCGAGGCGGATCTTGTCCGCCTCGCTCCGCACCACATGGGTTCGTTCAGATTGTCAGGGAAGAGCGCCTGTCACCGTGTCCAGCACGCCCGTGACAGGGGCCAGCGGGCCGGAGCCGCCGCCGGTTGCGCCACCGAGCGTCGATGTCACCGTTGCCAGCGCGCCAGTCACCGGCGCGAGCGGATCGCTGCCGCTGCCGCCCGGAACGCCCGGCAGGGCGGGAAGCCCCGGCAAGCCGTCCAAGGGCAGGCTCGGGACCGTATCGGCGGGGACGATGTTGCCAATGGCGCCACTGTCGCCACCGCCGAGCGTGCCGCCGAGAATGCCCGTGCTGCCGACAACCGGCGTCAGCAGATCCTGTCCGGTCAGATCGCTCACGAGGCCGCCGCTCCCGTCGACGCCCAGAGCGGGGATCTGCCCGGTGACCATATCAAGTGGGAGCGCGCCCGCCACCTGATCCGCCACGGGCTGCAACTGGCTCGACAGCGGCGTGAGCTGATCGGCTGGAACCTGGCCGCCTATGAGCCCGTTGGTGCCACCGCCGAGCACCCCATCCGTTCCCAGAATGGGGTCGGTGAGCGCGGCAAGGCCGGTCGCCTCCGTCACTCCTCCGCTGCCAGTCACGCCGAGCTGGGGCACCGAGGCGAGCGGACCCGCATTGCCGCCGCCGCCGGCCGTTCCTGCTCCGTCGCTTGCGCAAGCGGCAAGAAGCGCCATGGCGCTGGTGGCGAGCAGTGCGTTTCGTACGCGCTTCATTCCTTGCATCTTCTCCTCCCGGATGCGGGGTGAACCTATGCGTGCACGTTACGCCGAGGCCGACGACTTCAGGTGTAGAGGCGTGTGGGCTTAGGTAGGGATTTGTTTCGTCCGCAAACGGATGTCCGGCGGCCCCGGCGGATCGTGACAGCGGCCTCGCCGTCATCGAGCGGCATCGGGCTCGCAGCGCTTCACGTCCGATCACAAAACAGCACGAATTGCGAAAAACTTGTCTGAGCCAAGTTGATAGAGTCGCCCTCACCCGCCGGGATGCGGTGATGACCAGCTCGGACGTATGACGAAGGGGAGAGGACGATGAAGCGAGTTCAAATGTTTTTCGGAATCGCGGCGATGGCGCTTCTCATTACGGGACAGGCCGGCGCAACGACGGAGGCCGGCGAGCACTACTACCTTCAGACAGGCTCCGATCTCGAGCAGGTTTGCGCGAACCCTGCCAACGCCCGAAGCATAACCGCGGCGGAGCGCGAGCGCCTGCTTGTCTGCGGTTCCTACATTCAGGGTTTTCTCGGCCATTACGGCCTTGTGAGGACGAGAATGACGTCCTCGCCCTTCTGCCTTCCGCCGAACGGCATCAGCGGGGAGCAGGTGCGCCTCCTTTTCCTGGCGCTTCTTCAGCAAAGGCCCCAAATCAGGGACTTGCCGGCCAGCGTCGATCTGACGACGAGCCTCGCATGGGGCTACTCCTGCTCGCGCGCCAATGCGAAAACGAGCCAGAACGAGCCAAGAGCCTCGGGCCTGCCGGCACAATGAAATGTGCATGGCAGACATGCCACGCGCTTCATCGGCTCAGTTGGTAAAGCCCTGCTCCATGCCGCAGCGGTCGCGCCATTCGGACAGCAAGGCCACCAGAAGATCGCGCAATTCGGTGTCGCTCAGGCTCTTAACCGCATCGCCAAGATCGCTCAGGCTCTCATCCAGCGGCGTGAGATCTTCGTCACATGCCACAGGCTTGTCTCTCATGATCCGTGCCTCCTCTCTCGACGCCGATGCTGCCGGTTCGACGCATTCGTTAATCTCAAGATGGGCGAATTCGGAGGGAAGGACTGTGGAAATCTGTAGCAATTGGTGGCAGCGGCCCTGCTGCCCCTTGGCCGGACCCGCGTTCGACGCGAAGATGATCCACGCGCCATCTGGTCATGGGTCAGAATTTTCTTAATGATAGGGGGCGTAGCATGATCTCGACTTCTTTTTTCAGGCCGGCTGCATCTGGACACAGAAACGATGGCACCGGCGCGTTGCGTCAGAGCGTTTCCGTTTACCGCGATCGATCAGGCCAGCACGTCATGAGGGAGGAAGGGGCCATGTTTCCATCCAGCGCATCAATCGGCACCGGCGAAGGTCCGATGGAAGGCACCGCCTCGCTCCTGCTCGTGGATGACGACCCCGAGATCCGCAGCGAGTTGCGGGAATATCTGTCGGCACACGGCTTTGCGATTTCGGAAGCGCATGATGCGCGCTCCGCGCTTGCGGCTTGCGCGCAGCACCGCTTCAGCCTCATCGTGCTCGATCTCTGGCTCGGCAAGGATAATGGCTTCGACCTTCTGCGCGAGATCAGGCAGACCCATTCGACGCCATGCATCATGGTCACGGCCCATGGCGAAACGACGGACAAGGTCGTCGGGCTAGAGCTTGGCGCCGACGACTACATCGTGAAGCCGGTCAATCTGCGCGAACTTCTCGCGCGCATCCGCGCGCTTCTGCGCCGCTCGGGCGGATCGGGCCCCAATGCACAGAAGGCCAATGCCCCGAAGACCGAGGGCAGCGACGGCAATTCCTGGCACTTCGATCCCGTGCGGCGGAACCTCCTGTCGCCGGAAGGCGAGCTGGTCCCCCTCACGACCGCGGAATGCGACCTCCTCATCGAACTCGTGGCCCATGAAGGCCGGCCGCAAACGCGGGAAGATCTCTGCCGCCGCGTCTTCAACAGGCAGTGGCAGCCCTATGATCGCAGCCTCGACAGCATCGTCGTCAAACTGCGCCGCAAGCTCGAGCCCAATCCCGATCATCCAATGGTGATCAAGACGATCCGCGGCAAGGGATATCTCTTTACAGGCTTTCCGTCCGAGACGTGACGGCGCGATCTTCCGCCGCGCGCGGCAGGCAAAGCGAGACGAAGCCGCCGCGCGCGTGATTGCCGAGCGTCAGCCGGCCGCCGCTTTCACGCACGATCGCATCGCATATGGCAAGCCCGAGCCCCGTGCCCTGCTCCGCCGGCTTCGTGGTGAAGAAGGGTTCGAGCACACGCTCGATGATCCCGGGCGGGAAGCCGGGCCCGCTATCCTCGACGCGCAATTCGACCATCATGCCGTCATCGGCCTCCATGGCCGCAATGCGGATGGCGCGCTCTCCATCAGCGTCCTGTCCTTCGGCGCCGACACCCGAAATGGCGTCGACTGCGTTCTGGATGAGATTGGCAAGAACCTGCTCGATCTGGAGACGATCCGCCTCGACGGAGAGGCCGGGCGCTATATCGAAGGTTATTTCAACGCCTGCGTGGTCCGTCACATGGCGGATCATCGCCACGACGCCCTCGGCCAATTCGAGCAACTCGACCGGCTCGTTATCGCCAATGCTCTTGCGGCCGAAGCGGCGCATGCGATCTATCACATTCGATGCGCGCTCGACCTGCGCGAGAACGCGCGCGATCTTCGCTTCCGCCATGGCGGGCGTGAAGTTCGGCAGGTCGAGAAGCGCTTCGAGGTTCTGCGTGGCGAGCGAGATGGTGTTGAGCGGCTGCTTGAGTTCATGGGCGATGCTCGCCGACATCTGGCCGAGGGCCGCCATCTTCGCGGTTTGCGCAAGCTGGGCCTGTTCCTCGCGAAGCAGAAGAGCCTGCCGCAACAGGAGGCCGGAACGCTCGGCGAAGGAAATGGCGGCGGGGCCGAAATCGCCGCGCGAGGCGCAGAGGAAATAGGCCGATTGCGACCTGAGCGGCAGGGCGAGAGCCAGGAAATTCTCGCCCTCCATCCCCAAGCGATAGCGGATCGCCTCGCCCATCTCCTCCTCGCCGCCGTAAAGTTTCAACGAGGTTTCGGCGAGGTCACGCGCCAAGGTTCTTGCAATCGGCGCATAGGACGCATCGAGCGTCGAACGGAAAGGCGCGAGAATACGCAGCTGCCCGTCGAACCCTGCCTCGATGATCATGGCGTCGCTGGCCCTGATCCCTTCTGCAAGCAGCGCCGTCAGCCGGGCCAGCTTCTCGCGCGATGTCGAGCCCGCGAGCAGGAGGCGCAAGCCTTCGAGCATGGCCTCGGCCTCGATGCGCATCTGCTCCTCGCGCGCGCGCGATGCGCGAACCTGCGTCAGCGCCGTCGCCGCTTCATCCGCAAAGCCTGACGAGGCCCGCATGTGAAGGCAACTCAGCGTACCAACAAAGGCATGGTCATGCGCACTATCCGCCTCCCGCCTCAAGCCCGAGACATGAAATCTCTGACCCTCGATGGCGGGCACGGCGTCGAACCTCGCGCTCAGGCGAGCGACGCGCCCTTCCGCGCACAGGAGATCGAAAAGATTTCTGCCGCCCGCGCCCACGATCACGGAATCGAGATTTCTGCCCTCGATCGCGGCGGCGATATCGCTTCTCCTATTGAAGATGCGGCGACAGCGGATCACGCCGGCGCTCGTCGCCTCCCAGACGATATCGACACCGAGCTCGAGCCAGGACAAGGCATCCTGATTGCTCTCGACGAGGCGGCGCTGCCTCAACTTCTCGAAGCGACCACGCGCGACGCGGCCGAGCGCGAGAGCGACGAGTTTCACGATGGCGCGCAGCCTCTCCGCCTTTTCGTCCGAAGGCGGCTCTCCCGAAACGAAGAGCCCGGCATGGCTCTCCCAGCCCGCACTGGAAGCAACCTTCCACAGAAGCCCTGCTCCGCGCCCGCCGCTCAGCGGCTCCAGCTCTCCCGGATTTTGCCGCGCGCGAGCGAACCAGGCCGCGAAGTTCCCATCCTCCGCAAGGCCGAATGTCTCGCCTCCCGCCTGCCAGGCGATAACGGGGCGCACGCTCGGCTCGGCGCTCACTTCGCAAAGCGCGTAGATCGTTCCATGGTCGGAAGCGGAAAGGAGACCGGCGACTTCCGCGAGCGCCTGTCGTAGCTCCATGGCATCGTCGATGCCCGAGATACGAAGCGCGATCTCGACGAATGCGCGATCGACCTGCGGTGATCGCTCGCTGTCGCCCTCCATCGCTTGCCGTTGCCCGGCTGACACCGTTTCGACCATCCGCCGCCTCATCCTGCCGGATCCCGAACGATGAATGTCGTCGAGATAGGCGGCATGTCGGTGAAGTCGGGAACGAAAGGCAGGTTTGAAAATCGCCGGTCGGAATAGGCGATGCTGATCCGGATCACCCTGCCCGCGCCGGTCGTGCCGATATTGGTGACGGAGACAGTCGCCCGCGCCGGATCGACGAGCGGCGCATAGGCATTGAGCGCATAGGTGATCGCGGAGGTCGCGAGCGTCGACCGTTCCGCATCGGTGATCCCGCCGACCGCTGCGCGCCCGCCCTCGGCCACCGCATAGCTCAGCGCGATGCGCGTCGCGAACTGAAAGCCGAGAGAGACGATGCCAAAGAGGATCATCAGGAAGACGGCCGCGACGATCGCAAACTCGATCGCGGCCGTGCCCCGCCGATCGGCCAGAGCGCGATGCGCGGTGCGCGCAAGGATACCGCGCGCACCGACCACCGTCCTGTCGAGGTCTCGTGTCATGAGGTCCCGATCCGGAGCCACATCAGGGCGTCCCCGGTGCGGCCGATGCGAGATCGGTCTTCACCGACGTGAAGACGCTTTTGAGGCTCGAACCGATCCCTCCAGTCCCGCCGACGATCGCCCAGAGGCCGACCACGATACCGGCGGCAAGCAGACCGTACTCAACGGCGGAAATGCCGCTCTCGTCCGCGAAAAACTGCTTTGCAACGGATTTCAAGTTCGACGTAAACACTGCTCTCCTCCATTTGGCTATAGGGCCAAGGCCCTTGTGCAGCGGCACATCCTCTCTCTTGCATGTCCTCCCTCAGGCTACTCCCGTTCCGTGTGAGCTATTGTGCTCATTCTTCGGTTTGTGTGAGCGAAGCGAAATGTCATTGGCGCGCTCCGCTGTCGCGGCTCCCTCGTCAGGGTTGAGCCATGCTGTCACTGTTGCGCGGTTCCAGCGGCTTTCCGATCCCGTCGAGATAGTTCCTGTAAATCCGCTCGGCTTCGGCGCCGCTCATCGCGGGCGCCGCGTCTTTCGAGGGCGCTGCGGCCGCGAGCTGCGCTTTCATCACCTGCTCCGCCTGAGCGGACTCCTGTGGCGGCGGCATGGCGCAGGCCACCAGACAGAAAGCCAGCGACGGGAAGATGCAAATTCCGATCAGCCGCTTCATCTTCTATCTCCTTCCCTCTGCCGTCATTCGAGCTTCGATTTCTGCCGGGCGCGAACCCAGTCCACGGCGAACTTCTGCACCGCGGCGCGTTCGCGCGGCATCTCGATGCTGTCGAGTATCTGCCGGGCTTCGTCGTCCTTGCCGGCCATCAGAAGCGCGAGCACGAGATTGTTGCGGATCGACACCGATGACGGGTCGATTTCCTGTGCCTGGCGCAAATTGAATTCGGCCCGGGGCAGCGCGTCACCGCCAAGGTGAAGCTCCGCGAAGCCGAGATTGTTGAGATAGTCGGCACTCGACGGGCGGGCGGCCACGGCCTGCGTGAAATTCTTCTCCGCATCGGGCCAGAGGCTCTTCGCCGCGGCCACGCGGCCGAGCCCGTTGAAGCCCGCGGCGGCAAGCTCCGTGCCCGTGAGATCGGAGAATGCAACCGCGGCTTCGTCGTAGCGCCCGACGCCAAGCAGCGCTTCTCCGCGCAGCCGCAGGTAGCGCGGGGTCTTCGTTTCCGCCACTGCATACTGATCGAGATATCCGAGCGCGGCGCGATATCGCCCCTGATCTATCAGCCCCTCGACGATGGTCAGATAGAGCGTGGCCGATGATGCGTCGCCAAGAGGCGCTGCCGCATTGCCCGAGGAATCGAGCGCGTCCATCGCGCCGAGAGTGTGCTTGTCGCAAGCGCCAAGGAGAAGCAGCGACAGGGATGCGGCAACGAGAATGCGTATCTGTCTTTTCATTTCGGTTGAACCTTATGCGCCTTGACCGCGACCGAGCGGAGCGTGTCGCCCACATCGACGACCGCCGGACCGAGCAGCACGACGAGCAGAACCGGCACGAAGAAGAAGACCATCACCATGGTCAGATATGTCGCGCGGCGGCCGCCTTCTTCCCGCGCGCGGGAGAGGCGCCGTTCCGCAAGCTCCGTCGAGTAGCGCCGGAGGCTCGGCCCGAGTTCGCCGCCATGAAACATCGCCTGCTTGAGAAGGCTTGCGAAATCAACGCCTTCATCGACCGCGAGGCGCTGGCCAAGCCTGTCGAGCGCCGCGTCATATGGCAGACCTGAATCGACATCCGCTATGTGCTTGACGAGAACGGCTGAGGTCGTCGGCGCCGAGCGGGCCGTCACGCTCGCCACATAGTGCAGGCACTGATCGATGCTGACGCCGCTGTCGAGCACCATCAGAATGAGGTCCAGAACCGAGGGCAGTTCGCGCTGGATGCGCCGCGCGCGCCGCTCACCCACGACTTTCACAAGGATGAGCGAACAGCGATAGACGAAAAAGGCGAATATCAGCGCGAACAGGAGGTCGACGTCCTGCCCGCCGCGCCAGATCAGAATCGAGACGAAAGCCGCGAACGAGATCAGGAGGCGGAGCGCAAGGAAAACATATGGCGCCGCAGGCGAGAAATAGCCAGCCTTCGCAAGCTCGTGCCGGATCTGCCTCGTTGTCGCCGTCTCGCCGGAGAGCTTTCGCCCCGCCCTTTCGAGCCATTCAATCGACAGATGAAGAATATTTCGGCCGGTATGTTCGCCGCCCATCAGTATCGCGAGCCGCGTCCCCGAGCTGCGCTGCCGGATGATGGCCGACGCCGAGATCAGAATGGCCAAGCCCCCCGCGCCGACGGAGAGCGCCGCCACGATCCAGTTCAGCCCCGGCAAGACGGTCAGCATCACGGCCACCTCCGTCAATAAGTCACGCGAACGATCGAGCGCATGAGCAGGATGCCTATCGCCTCGGAAATCGCGGCATAGATGAGCATCCTGTGGCCCGCCGGTTCGCGGATGAAATATTCCATATATTCCGGGTTCGTCATCATCACGAGCGCGCTTGCAACCAGAGGCAGAAGTCCCAGGGTCCAGGCGCTTGCGCGAATTTGAGACGTGTTGGCGCGGACCTCGCGGTCCACCACGGCGCGCCGATGAATATTCTCGATCAGATTTGCGAGCACGGCCGTCAGCGAGCCGCCGAAGCGGAGGTTCGTCTCGATGGCGGTGCCGAGAAGGCGCACTTCATGCAGATCGAGATCGTCGGCGAGCTGATTGACGCTTTCGGCGACGCCCGCGCCATTGGCGATGCGCCGGACGGTCGGCGAATAGAACTCGACGACGATCGGGGGCGAAGACTGGGTCGCGCGGGCGAGCGCGACGGAAAGACTGTTCCCGACGATCAGAAGTTGACGCAACCTGTCGAAGAACCCGGCCGTCGCGGCAGCGAGTGCATCCATTCGCCGGGTGGCCATGTAGTCGACGACGCCGAATGCCACGGCGACGAGCGTGACGGCGATCACCGTTGCCGCAGCCGGGCCAAGAGCGACGGCAAGGAAGATCCAGACCAACGAAAGCCCGATAAGCGCCGACGATGCGCGCGCGCCATTGACGGCGATACCCGCCTGGAACAGGCGGCGCACGAGCCAGCGCGGGAGAAGTCTGTCGATGTCGCGCAGACGGGCGGCGAGTGCGGGACTTGCCGCTGGCAGCTCGCGGTCGCCCGCAAGCTCGGACAGGCGCTGCCTCGTTGTGGCCGCCCTTATTCCGCGTCGCCACTCCGCGACGGCGAGAACACCGCCCGCGAGACAGAGAACAGCCGCCATTGCCGTAACGATCTTCAGCATGCCCATGCTTCCGGTCCGGCTAGACAATTCGCCGGCTCTGGAACCCCTCCTTCTTTTCTCCCGCCGCGAAAATCTCGCGCATCGAATATGTCGCGCCTTCCATGCCCGTCACCTCGCAGATCGCGGCGATGCGGCGGATGCCGCCGGTCTGGCGCTGGACATGCACGACGATATCGATCGCGCCGGAGATGAAACGGCGAACCGCCTGAAGGTCGGCCGAGAACCCATGAAGGCCGATCAGCATTTCGAGCCGCTCCAGCGCATCGCGCGGGCCGTTGGCGTGGATCGTGGCCATCGACCCGTCATGTCCGGTGCCCATCGCCTGCAGCATCTCGATTGCCTCGCTCGAGCGCACCTCGCCGAGGATGATCCTGTCCGGCCGCATCCGCAGGACGTTGCGCAGCAGGTCCCGCGAACTCACTTCGCTCGCGCCATCGAGCGAGGCGGGCCGCGTTTCCAGCCTGACGACATGCGATTGCTGCAATTGAAGCTCCGCCGCATCCTCTATGGTGACGAGGCGTTCCTTCGGGCCGATATAGGAGCTGAGCACGTTGAGCAGCGTGGTCTTGCCGGAGCCGGTTCCGCCGCAGATGAGAATGTTCCGCTTGCCGCGAACGGCATCCGAAAGAAAGGCCAGCATCTCCGGCGTCAGCGCCTGACCGCGCACAAGGTCCTCGCCCGTCAATGGCGTGCGCTTGAACTTGCGGATGGAGACGATGGGCCCGTCGAGCGCCACGGGCGGGATGATGACATTGACGCGCGACCCGTCCGGCAGGCGTCCGTCCACGTAGGGCGTGCCTTCATCGACACGGCGGCCTATGGGGCTGACGATGCGCTGGATGACGTTCATCAGATGCGTCGTATCGCGGAAGCGCGCCGAAACAGGCTCCAGCTCGCCCCGGCGCTCGACATAGATGTTGTTGGGACCGTTGACGATGACGTCGTCGATTTCCGGGTCGTTGAGAAGCGGTTCGAGCGGGCCGAAGCCGACGATCTCGTTCTGCACGTCCTCGATGAGCTGGGCACGCTCCATCAGATTGAGCGCGATGCCGCGCGACATCAGGACGACGGATATCGCTCTGGCGATTTCGTCCTGAAGCACGGCCCGCGGGATGGCCTCGCCCTGAACGCCCTGCTGTTCCAGATATTCGAGCGTCAGATCGAAGACACGAAACTTGATCTGCTGATAGCGATCCGACACGCCGATGGCCGAAGCGGCGCTCAGCGAGACGCGATCATAGGGCTCGAGGGGCTTGCTCATGGCAGGATCCCCATGAGCTTTCGCGCCCAGACGCGCATCGGCGCATCCTGCGTCCGACGGGCGGCATCGGGCATCAGTCCGAGTTCGGCGAGACCCCTCGCCAGTTGATCGGCATATTCCGACGGCCCTGAAAGGCTCAGCGGCACGCCGCGATTGACGCTTTCGGCGAGCCCGTCCCATCTCGCAGGAAGCCGCATGGCGTGGGCAGTGCCGAGCGCATCGCAGATTTCCGCGAATGAGGGGGTGAGTGCTGGCGCCATCTCATGCACGGCGAGACGGGGCTCCAGCGCCGAGGGGCGCAATGCGTTGACCCTGCGCAGAAGCTCGCCCGTCGCCTTGATGGATGTGAGGCGCTGATTGCAGGAAAGGAGGATCGCCGCGCTCGCCGCCGGCAGGCCGATCAGATCCTCATTGCGGGAAAAGGGCCCGCAATTCACGATCGTCACCTCGTAGAGCGATTGAAGGATTTCGAGCAAGGCCCGCAGGTCCTGCATGTCCACGGCCCAGCCGTCGTCGTCCCCGTAGAGCGACAAGGGCAGCACATAAAGGCCGGAGCGCGGACAGCGCGCGATCGCGCCGTCGAGAAGCGCGCGGTCGAGCCGCGCCATCTCCCGCACCGCGTCGTTCACGCGGAACTGGAGGTCGATGCCGAGCGCAATCCCGGCATCGCTCGCAGGCAGGGAAAGATCGACGAGGATCACGCCATCAGCAGGACGAGAGGCCGCGAGCGTACAGCCGATATTCACGCCGAGATCGCGGCACTCGTCGTTCGGCGCGGCGCTCAATATTGCAACCATGCGGCCGCGCTCCGCCTTCGCGCTGCCGATGCGTGATGTCAGGTGCCGCAGCAGGACGAGCTTGAACTCGCGGTCGTTGGCGTCCCGGTCGATGAAATCCTGCGCGCCCGCGCGCATGGCCGTGAGGATGAGCTGCGCGCCCATCTCATTGCCGACGACGATGACGGGCGTTTCCGGGTCGAACCATTGCCGGATGGCGTGGAGCCGTTCGTAAGTCGTCTGTGCGCCTGTGCGCGCCTCGCTGTCGACGATGACGGCCGCCGGGCCGAACTGTTTCGCCGTGTCTGGAATGTTGTCGAGGATGGGATCCGCGCGCAGCACCGTTGCAACCTGATCGAGCGCGCGCTTCACCCTGTCGCCAAGCGCCTGGTCGCTGGAAATGAGAAGCAACCGCTGCATCTTCCTACCTCATCAATCCGTACTGCACGATATGGTCGTCGAGCTGGGATGTGTTGAGCAGCATGCTGCCGAAGCTCTGATCATATTTCGGCAGACCTTCGCCCGGCAGTTTCGGAACGCCTCCTGCCGCCATGGGCGAGACGAGATGCGGCGTCGCGATGACGATCAGTTCCTGCCGCTGGCGGCTGTTGTTCGTCGTCTTGAAGAAATTTCCGATGACCGGCAGGTCGCCGATCCCGGGCACCTTGTCCTCGAGATTGGACGAGCTGCTATACATGAGGCCCGCCAGCACGAAGCTCTGTCCGTTTCCGAGTTCCACCGTGGTTCTGGTCGATCGCGTTCTGATCGCCGGAATCTTGAACCCCTGAATGGAAATGCCGTTTGCCGGATCGAGTTCGCTGACCTCCGGGCTCACCTTCAGCACGATGCGGTCATTTTCGAGCACAGTGGCCTCAACGCCGAGCTGAACGCCGAATTTCTTGTACTGGATGGTGATCGCGCCATTCGTCGCGCCGGACTGCGGAACGGGTATGGGAATTTCGCCGCCGGCCAGAAAGTCGGCCTGCTCGCCGCTGCGCACGAGCAGAGTGGGTTCGGCGAGCATCTGGGCGAGATTGGCTTCGCTCAAGGCGCTCACGACACCGAGAAAATTGTTCGAGCCCGGCCAGGACAGGAGAAGATTGAAGGCTTCGGCGACGGGGAGCGTCGGGTTGAGGTTCAGGCCCGAACCGTTCGTATAGGTGGGCGCGACCGAATTCGGCGTCGTCGAGGCGAATTCGAAATTGCCGCCGAGCGTCCTGAAGTTGAGGCCCAGGGCCTTCAGCGTGTTCACCTGCACGGCGGCGAAGCGGATTTCCACCGCCACCATGCGCTGATCCGCGATCTCGACCATGTTGTTCACATTCTTGCCGACATAGCCGAGCGCGAGATCGCCGAGCCGCGCGCGATCCGCAAGGCTGTAGACCCTGCCCTTCAGCGCCGTCGTCTTGCCCGTGTTCGACACCTTGACCTCGGCGAAGGACGGATCGGCGGCGAGAGCCGCTTCGAGCCCCGCAAGATCGGCACCGACGACACATCGGTAGGAGACGCTGCGGCCACCTCCCGCGAACCACACAGTGAGATCGGACGAACCGGAATTCTGCCCCAGCAAGCGCAGCTCGCGCGAATTCACCACCTTCACGTCCACGACTTTCGGATCGCTGATCGCGATGCGGTCGACGGTCTGATCGAGCTTCAGTATCTTCTGCCCGCCGAGCGGGACCTGCATGGCCGCCGCTTGCGCGGCCAGCGCGGCGCCCGCTCCGGCGCAAAGGCTCAGCAGCAGGGCAATTCCCGCCATGACGGAAAGAGACCTGCGCCACGAATTTTCTACATACCGCATTTCAACTTCCATGGTTCGGCCGCATGGGACGCGGCTTCTCAACGGTCCGTCGTGACGCTCGTTGTGGTCGCACCTGAATAGATCGTGATCCGATGCCCCGGCGATGCCGCGCCCTCCTTCTTCACCGTCGAAGCGGCAACGGCGCGAAGATCAGGCGACATTGAATCGAGATCGGACAGGCCGACCAGACCCTGCGGCGCGACCTCGCTGTCGGACGGATTGCGGATGGCGAGCGCGATCCTGCCGAGCCGGTCTGCAAGCGCCAGGCGCGCCACGGCATTGGGCGTAACAGCGAGCGTAACCGTGCGCACACCGTTGAGCGCGTCCGGCCCGCTCGTCACGAGCTTCTCACCGACGGCGAGCACGGCGATATTCTGGAGGAGAAGTGCGCTCTTGCTCTGATCGCCTTCGCCATGCGCCGGATCGGCGCCCTGCGCGCGAAGCGCACCGGGCAGCGTCACGAAGACATCGACGCGATCGTTGACGCGCAGAAAGCCGCCAACGATCTGATCCTCGCTCACGCGTACGGAAAAGGCGCGCTCGCCCGCCGCAACAAGGGCGGCAACGCCGGCCGCAACCTTTTCCTCGCTCAGCGCGCCTGAGAGGACGATCTGGCCGGGGAGAATATCGCTGGTCGCGACACGACCGATGACGGGCGGCGCGTCTGTGAAACTGCCCAATGGCGCGGGTGCCGCCACTTCGCGAAGCTCGAGATCATCGGGCCGGACGACGCTTCCGCGTCGGATTTCCTGTTTTGCAAAGAGAATGGTTGCAGTCGAAATCCGTTCCGGCGAGGCATGAGCCGGGGCGCTCGCCTCCCGGCTTCCTGCATGCCGCGTACTGACATTGACCCAGACGAGCGCGACGGCGGCCAGAATGAGCGCCATCCCCAGAAAGAGAAGTGTCAGCGGGTTCCTTTGGATCCTCTGAACAAATCTCATCGTCTCACCCCCTCATCACTCTATGGACGGGTATCCTCCGCCAGGATCACTCCACTCAATGGCGTCGGGGCACAAGAACTGACGATTTCACTTCGCGCCATCTGACACCAGATTGCCTACGAATTGATTAGCGACCAAGAAAATATCCACATTGGAGCGCATGGCAGATCGAAGTGTAAACATATTTGGGGCATTGGCCGCCGCGAATGCAACGCCCACGAATCATTAGGCCGACGGTTATTTCAATTTTATGGGAATGAATTTCAAAATACTCCGTCACCGGATGGCGTGGTGAGCTGAAGACTTCACCACAATATAATTGTGGATTTGCGAATTCGATGCGTGTTTTGTCGCTTTTTAAGGCAGCGAGTGCGCGTGCCGAATGTTCCGGGCGACGACCAGCCATCCGCCCACGCACAAACAAGACAGTGTTGACGCGTTTCGACACTTGTCGACAAGGATCGCACACTGCTTCCCGTGTTATCCAGATTAAAGACAGGATTCGTCTTTTTCCTGGCTCCGCCGCCTGTACGATTTTTCCGCCGCCGCCCGCCCAATGCGGGACAGACGCGCGCGAAGATCGTTCAGCGGAGGGAGCATGTCGATCCGAAAGAAATTCATCGCCGTCGCATCAGGCTGCGTTCTTGCTGCGCAGCCGGCGCTCGCCGCGCCCTCTCCGCTCAACGCGCCGGCACCGGGCAGCGTTCTGGCGCCGCCGCTGCCTTCGCCCGAACTGCCGCGCCGCGAAGCGCCGACACTGCATGAAAATCTCGGCCTTCCGGACGGCGCCAATCAGGTTCTGAATTTCCGCATCTCGCGGGTGCGGATCATGGGCGCGACGGTCATCGACAGAGCCGTCATCGCCCGCGAGTTCGACAGCCTCATCAACAAGCCGATCAAGGCAAACGATCTGCGTGCCGCTCTCGATCGCGTCAACAAGCTCTATGATGACGCGGGCTATGCGCTCGGACGCGCCTTCGTGCCGCCCCAGGTCATGCAGGGCGGAACGCTCATCATTCGCGTTGTCGAAGGCTATATCGGCCGGATCGCCATCGAAACGGACAGCGAGGCGGTGCGCGCGAGCATCGAGAGCTTCAGCAAGCGCATCAGCGCGGAAAGGCCGCTCAGAAAGGCGACGCTCGAACGCTATCTTCTGCTCATCAGCGACACACCCGGCGTCAAGGTCGGCGGGCAGCTCACCGGAATGAACATCTATACCGGCGAAGCGACCATGGCGCTCAAGGCCGAGCATGACCTTTTCACGCTCGACACCACGCTCGACAACCGGGCCAATCTCGGCAGCACGCCCTTTCAGACCTACCTCACCGGCTCCGTGAACAACGCGCTCGGCAATGGCGAGCAGCTTTCCATGACAGTGCTCGCCACCCCGCAGATCAGCACGAACCAGTTTTTCCGTCTCGCCTATTCGACCTTCATAGGCTCCGATGGCATGCGGGCGACGATCGGCGCGTCCTATGCGAAGTCGCGCGCCGAAAACCTTCCCTCGATATTCGATCTCGACGGCATGAGCAGCGGCATCGACGCGGCGATCAGCTATCCGTTCATCCGTTCGATCGAGCAGAACCTCATCGGCACGGCCGGGATCTATGCCACGCAGGCCCATAATGATCTCAACGGTGTGCGCTTTTCGGAAGACGCCATACGCGCCGCCTATGCGGATGCGAGCTACTCGGCACGCATCGGAACCCACGCATCCTTCGGCACGCGCCTGCGGATCACGCAAGGCTTCAGCATATTCAGTGGCGGGCCCGAGAACCGCGTACACTCACGTCTCGGAGCGGAGCCCCGCTTCTTCAAGGCGCATGCCAGCGCCAGCCTGTCCTATGCGCTGACCGAAAAGCTTGCCGTCACCGGCAGCGTGGAAGGCCAGTACAGCCCAGACTCGCTTTACGCCTCGGAGGAAATCGCCTTTGGCGGCGCGCGTTTCGCGCGTGGCTACGACACTTCGGAAGTTTCGGGCGACAGCGGCTATGGAAGCTCGATCCAGCTTCAATACCGTCTCGACAGCGAAATGCTCGGCGGCTGGACGATCACGCCCTACACATTCGTCGATCATTCGCATGTCTATAACAAGCCCGTCGATCAGCAGGGCAATGCGCAACTCGTTTCCACCGGCATAGGCACGACTTTCTCGAACCGGAAGTGGCTCGCCATCGGCGTCGAACTCGACAAGCCGCTCAATCGCGATGTGGCGTCTCGCGGCAACAGGGACCCGCGTCTCTATTTCTCGGTCGAAGTCCGGCTCTGACGGAAAAGCGATCGCACTCGCGCGACAAGAAAAAGCCCGAACCGAGGTTCGGGCTTTTCAGTTTTGAAATGCGGGGGGAAGAGCGAATGCGCGAAGCGTCCGCTCTCCGGCCATCACGGCTTTCCGAGAAGCCCACCCAGGGCCGAGCCGATACCGGGAAGGCCGCTCACCGCATCCGTCACCGGGCTCAGGCCGCCTGTCAGGGCGCCCGTTCCGGGCAACGCGGCCGACCCGCCCGCCGGAAGGCCCGGCAGTGCGGGCAGCGCTCCGCCGAGCGGGCTCGGCGCATTGCCCGCCAGGACATCAAGCGCCTGCAAGGCGCCGCTGCCAAGGGGCGCGAGCGGCGGGTCGCCCGCCGGCATCTGTGAGCCGATGGCGCCGGACGATCCGCCGGCCAGCACCGATGGCGCGGCGCCTTGCGTTCCGACGAGATTGCCGAGGAGGTCTGTGCCGAGCAGAGAGGCGACGACACCGCCCGTTCCCGTCACGCCGAGTTGCGGGACTTGCGAGAGCCCGTCGGTGAGCGTCGATATGGGCATTGCCTGCGCCACCGGCGCCAGCAGCGGATCGGCGACATGGTTTCCGAGCACGGCGCCCAGAAGGCCGTCATTGCCGCCCGCGACACCGGCCGGGATCAATCCCTGGCCTCCCAGCAACGCGCCGCCAAGATCGGCGCCCGTGAGATCGGCGAGGAGCCCGTCCGAGCCCGTCACACCGAGGCCGCCATTGAGCACCACCGCATTCGGATCGCCAGCCGCCGCCGCGGCCAGCTCCGGCACGAGCCCGCGGCTGGTCCCATCGGGCGAGGTGCCGAGGATCTGCGAAATGGCGTTGTCGC
>NZ_DAOKYX010000029.1:10450-33614 GCF_035325945.1 Parvibaculum sp. | reverse complement strand
CCTAGTTTCATTTTTAGCGATCTCCGCAATGCCTCCTTAAAGCCCCGATGAGAGACTGGCGGCGGTCCGGAGCCGGGGGCCGGGACGCGTGGGATCTCAGATGACGTCGGAAGAACATATTCGCCGAAAGGTGCTCCTTTACTGGATTTCGATGGAGGACCGCCTCTATCTGTTCAGGTGCTGCTTTCCCCTCGCCCTCGCCGTTACCACCGCCAGCGCCAGCGGCCTGACGAGCGGCATCGGCTGGCTCTTCGCCGCCATCGCCATCGACACGGGCACGCTTTTCTGGCGGCGCTCCATCAGGCGGCGCATCGTGGATGTCGATACGGAGAAGTGCTGGCGCGACGCGGGCATCTTCCATGTCGCCGCGGTCGCGACCTATACAATTGCGGGCTTCAACTGGGTTCTCGGCGAGCCGGATCAGTTCGTCGTGACCGCCATCGTGCTCGGCGCGAGCCTGATGACGCATTGCTCATGGGTCCCCACCATGCGCACGGTGCCGAACATCCTCGCGCTGGCGCTGCCCTTCGGCCTGATCCTGTTCGCCGCCGATTCCGCCGGCCTTCTCAACACGACCTCGCTCCTCCTCTCGATCATGCTGCTCGGGACGACAGCGGTCATCATGCACTTCAACCGGCACAAATATTTCGAGACCTTCGCCCAGTTGCAGGCGGAGCAGGAACTGACGGCAAGGCTCGATCAGGCGTATGAAGCCGCGCTGATCGAGAAGGAACGCGCGGAGGAAGCCAATCGCTCCAAATCGGCCTTCCTCGCCACGATGAGCCATGAGATCCGCACACCCATGAATGCGATCATGGGCTTCTCGGATCTCGTCATGCGCATGAGCGACGATCCCAAGATCCGCGAATATGGCCAGTACATCAACGATGCCTCGCTGAGCCTTCTCACCGTCCTCAACGACGTGCTCGACTTCTCCAAGATCGAGGCCGACAGGATCGAGATCGAGCACAGGCCGGTGGAGCTGGCGGCGATTTTCGAGTCATTGCTGTTCTGGGTCGGACGGGCGCGGGAAAGGAAGATCGAATTCCATATCGAGGCATCCGGACTACCGGAGGGAACGCTCTTCGCGGATGAAGGCCGGCTCAGGCAGGTCCTTTCGAACATGGTGTCGAACGCCCTGAAATTCACGCCCGAGGGCGGCAAGGTGTGGCTCAGGGGGAACGTCGTTTCTTCCGACGACGGTAATGTGCGCGTGCGCTTCGAGGTCGAGGACACGGGCATCGGCTTCAGCGACGAGGTGGCCTCCCAGCTTTTCATGCCCTTCGTGCAGGCCAATGGCGACATCGCCAAGACCTATGGGGGAACGGGCCTCGGCCTTGCCATCTCGGCCAAGCTGGTCGGCCTCATGGGCGGCCGGATCGGAGCGCGGGGCAAGTCCGGCCAGGGCGCCCTTTTCTGGTTCGAGGTGCCGTTCGTCCGTGCCAGCATGCCGCTTTCCCGCACGGCCTGATCCCTCCCGCCCGGTCCATTTGCCACGGCCCGAAGGCCCGCGCGCGCCCGCTCCTTGCGGGCCTGCGTCCATTCATGCAATAGAAACGGCGAACCCGGGCGGCCAATCCGGCGGCATTTCGGGCTTTGAGGTCGGGACGCGAAGGGAATCAGCATGGCTCCGCAGGCGCACAAGAAGGTTCGCAAGGTCGTATTTCCGGTCGCGGGCCTCGGCACACGCTTCCTGCCTGCCACCAAGGTCATCCCCAAGGAAATGCTGACGGTCGTCGACAAGCCCGTCATTCAGTACGCCGTCGAAGAGGCGATCGAGGCGGGCATCGAGCATTTCGTCTTCGTGACCGGGCGCGGCAAGGGCGCGATCGAGGATCATTTCGATCTGGCCTATGAACTCGAGGCGACCCTCAAGGCGCGCGGCAAGACGGCCGAATTCGAAATGCTGAAGGCAAGCCGCCCCCTCGCGGGCACGGCGAGCTTCGTGCGCCAGCAGGAGCCGCTGGGCCTCGGCCATGCGGTCTGGTGCGCGCGCGACATCGTGGGCGACGAACCCTTCGCCCTTGCCCTGCCCGACATGCTCATTCACGGCAAGCCGGGCTGCTTCGCGCAGATGATGGAAGTCTATGAAAAGCATGGCGGCAACATCGTCGCGGTCGAGGAAGTGCCGCATGAGCATGTGAACCGCTACGGCATCGTCGCGCTCGGCCAGAATTTCGACCCTGCGACGCATGAGATCACCGGCATGGTCGAAAAGCCGAAGATCGAGGAAGCGCCTTCCAACCTCATCATTTCGGGGCGCTACATTCTTCAGCCGGAAATCTTCGCGAAGCTCTCCACGCAAAAGCCCGGCGCGGGCGGCGAGATCCAGCTCACGGACAGCATGATCGCGCTTCTCGCCGAGCAGGATTTCTTCGCCTACCGCTTCGCGGGCACAACCTATGACTGCGGCGACAAGATCGGCTATCTCGCCGCCAATGTCGCCTTCGCGCTCGACCGCCCCGACATAGCGCCGAAGTTCCGTCCCCTCCTCGACAAGCTCGCCCAGAACTGACCCCCACAGTGCCGCCCGGAGATTTCTGATGAAAGTCGCAATGATCGGCACGGGCTATGTAGGCCTCGTCACTGGCGCGTGCTTCGCCGATCTCGGACATGAGGTCGTCTGCGTCGACAAGGACGAGGGAAAGGTCGAAAGGCTGCGCCGGGGCGAGGTTCCCATCTATGAGCCGGGCCTCGAGGACATGGTGCAGCGAAATGTCGAAGCGGAGCGGCTGAGCTTCACCACATCCTTCGCCGAGGCGGTGCCGGGACGCGACGCGGTCTTCATCGCCGTCGGCACGCCGACAAAGGAATCTGACGGCAGCGCCGATCTTTCCGCCGTCCATGCCGCCGCCCGCGAGATCGCCAGGCACCTCAGCGGCTACACGGTCATCGTGGACAAGTCGACCGTCCCGGTCGGCACGGGCGACGAGGTCGAAGCGATCATCCGCGACGAGAACCCGGCCGCCCAATTCGACGTCGCCTCGAATCCTGAATTCCTGCGCGAGGGTTCGGCCATCGAGGATTTCATGAAGCCCGACCGCGTGGTCATCGGCGCCAATGCCGAACGCCCGCGCCGCGTGCTGCAGGCACTCTATCGCCCGCTCACCATGCATGAAACGCCGATGGTTCATACGAGCCGGGCCACCGCCGAACTCACCAAATATGCCGCCAACGCCTTCCTCGCCACGAAGGTGACCTTCATCAACGAGATCGCGGATATCTGCGAGCGCGTCGGCGCCGATGTGCAGGACGTGTCGCGCGGCATCGGCCTCGACAGCCGCATCGGCCCGAAATTTCTTCAGGCCGGCGCGGGTTTCGGCGGCTCCTGCTTCCCGAAGGACACGCTTGCCCTCACCAGCACGGCGCGGAAGGTCGGCCGGCCAACGCAGATTGTCGAGGCGGTCATGGCCGCCAACACCGAGCGCAAGCTCCGCATGGCAGAAAAGATTATCGATGCCTGTGGCGGAAACCTCGAAAGCAAGACGCTGGCCGTTCTGGGCGTGACCTTCAAGCCCAACACGGACGATATGCGCGACGCGCCGAGCCTCGACATCATCCCCCTTCTCCAAAAAGCAGGGGCGAGAATCCGCGCCTACGATCCGGAAGGGATGGAGGAAGCGCGCAAATATCTGAGCGATATCGACTGGAAGAAGGACGCCTATAGCGTCATGCCCGGCGCCGATGCGTTGCTGATCCTCACCGAATGGAACGAATTCCGCGTGCTCGATTTCGAGCGCATCAAGAGCCTTCTGAAGGCGCCGCTCGTCATCGATCTGCGGAACATCTATTCGCTCGCGGAAATGGCGCAGGCCGGCTTCATCTATCATTCCGTCGGCCGGGACGTCGTTCAGCCCGCGGCGCAAATGGCAAAATGATCGGGCAAGTCCCGCTCAATAGGCGTTGCGGCCGGTGAAGCCGAAAAACGGCGTCATCAGAAGAATCTTGATGTCGAGCCAGAGCGACCAGTTCTCGATATAGTAGAGATCGCATTCGACGCGCTTGCGCATCTTCTCCGGCGTGTCGGTTTCGCCACGATGGCCATTGACCTGGGCCCAGCCGGTAATGCCCGGCTTCATCTTGTGGCGGTTCGCATACTGCTCGAGCAGGACTTCGTAATATTCATTATGCGCGAGCGCGTGCGGCCTTGGCCCCACAAGCGACATTTCGCCCATCAGCACGTTGAAAAGCTGGGGCAGTTCATCGAGGCTCGTACGCCTGAGGAAGCGCCCGACGCGCGTGACACGCGGATCGCCCTTCACCGCCTGCCTGATCTCCGGCCCGTCCTCCGCCACATGCATGGTGCGAAACTTCATCACACGGATGATGGTGTGGTTGAAACCATGCCGCCGCTGGCGAAAGAAAACGGGGCCCTTGCTGTCAAGCTTGATCGCAATGGCAATAAGCAGCATCAGCGGCGCGACGGCAACAAGTCCGAGCCCGGACAGGAGCCGGTCCTCGACGAGCTTGATGATCGGCGCCCAGCCGTCGAGCGGCCGGCGGGCGAGCTCGATCATCGAGACGCCATCATAATTGACGATCCCGAGCGAGCGCATGCGGAGCGTGGCGAGCGCGGGACAAAGCCTGATATCGACAGGCAGCACAGAGAGCTGCATGAAAAGGTCGGATATGCGCCGCTCCTCGCCGAGCGGCAGCGCGATGATCACCTCGTCGATATGAGCCGATTTCCCGTGTTCGATGAGTTCGCCGACGCCGCCCGAAACGGCAAGGCGCGCGGCCGGCCCCTGAGCGGCATCGTCGAAGACACCCACCACATGATGATGCTCATTCATCATGCGCAGATGTTCGATGAGCCCGGAAGCGATGTCGCCGCTCCCATAGATCGCGATGCTTTTCTGGAAGAACCTGTCCGGCGCCCTGCTCCCGATGAAATGCGCGGCGACACCGTGGTGCAGCGCCACCAGCGTCACATTGAGCATGAACCAGATGATCATCCAGCCGCGGGAGAAGTCGGCGGAAATCTTGAGGAGATAGCCTGCCGTCAGCAGTATGACGGCTGCAACGCCGAGGCCGCCCAATATTCGCAGCGTCTGCCCGCGGAGCCGCCTGAGTGTCGAGAGGCGATAGAGGCCCCGGCTCCTGAAAGTGGCCACCGCGACGACGGCGGCGAGAACGCCCGCGGCAAGATAGGGCTCGTTTGCGGAGTGGCCCCCCAGCCGCCCGTCGATATAAAGCCATTTGGCGAAGAGAGCTGCGAGCGCGATCAGAACGAGATCCACGGCAGCGACGGTATCGCCCACCACCCGCTCCGAACGGCGGCCGCCGCGCAACCGAGGAGCTTCCAGTTCAACCGGGGGCGGGCGCACCCCCCCTTCCTCCAGCGAAAGCGCGTCGATACGCGCGACGCTATCGAAACGCTGCTTTCGGCGCGTGAACTCCCCCACAGACATACGCACAACCTTTGACAGTACTCTGCATTGCCTCAACCGCTGACGATACAGTCCCCGTTCAAAACGGATTTTTCAATGATCGATTGAATGCCTACAA
This sequence comes from Parvibaculum sp., assembly GCF_035325945.1. GTDB lineage: Bacteria > Pseudomonadota > Alphaproteobacteria > Parvibaculales > Parvibaculaceae > Parvibaculum. Next base: position 28,106 of record NZ_DAOKYX010000029.1, on the reverse strand, counting down.
TCACCATCAAGCATAATAGGCCGTATACCGCAGAAATCCGGCAAAAATTCGCTCCGATTTGATTAAAACTTGTATGATCGAATTCAAGTAATCGCAAATCGACGGCCGATCATTCGCCGGAAGCGATCCCCTGATTCGCCAATTCCGTCTCGAAGCGAACGATATCCGCCTCGACCATCTCGCGAACGAGTTCAGTGAAACTCACCTGTGCCGTCCAGCCAAGCAGGCGCCTGGCCTTGGACGCATCGCCGAGCGTGACCCGCACATCTTTCGGCCGGAAGAATTTGGGGTCGATCGCGACAAGCCTGTCGCCGGTTTTGGCGTCGATGCCTTCTTCATCGAGCCCGCTGCCGCGCCAGATGACCTCACGGCCGATCTCGCGGAAGGCATACTCGACAAATTCGCGGACGGAATGGTTTTCGCCGGTCGCAAGCACATAGTCGCCGGGCTGCGGCTGCTGAAGCATCAGCCACATGCCGCGCACATAATCGGCCGCATGCCCCCAGTCGCGCCGCGTATCGAGATTGCCGAGCGAAAGGCATTCGCCCTTGCCCACATGCCATGCGGCAACCGCCCGCGCGATCTTCCGCGTGACGAAACCCGGGGGGCGATAGGGGCTCTCATGATTGAAGAGGATGCCGTTCGAGGCGTGAAGCCCATAGGCTTCGCGGAAATTCACCGTCGCCTCGAACGCCGCATGCTTGGAAACGGCATAGGGGTTGAGCGGATGGAGCAGCGTTTCCTCATTCTGAACGCTGCCGCGTGCATCGCCGAACATTTCCGAACTCGACGCCTGATAGAAGCGCATGCGCCGGTCGGGATCGATCCTGATCACGGCGTTGAGAAGGCGCATCACGCCTGTCGCATTCACATCGGTCGTGTAGGCGGGATCATCGAAGCTCGTCTGGATATGAGTCTGGGCGGCGAGATTGTAGATCTCGTCCGGCATGGTCTCTTTCAGCAGGCGATCGACCTGATCGCCCACGGTGAGATCGCAGCCATGGAGCACGAGCCGGCGGTTCACATCGGGAAATCCCGAGAACCGTTCGCGCGAGAGCCGCGACAGATCCCGCGCCATTCCATGCACGATATAGCCGCGCGCGAGCAGCCATTCGGCCAGATAGCCGCCATCCTGCCCGGTGATGCCGGTGATCAGTGCGACCGGAGGCCGCGAAAATTCCCTGAGTGGAAGAACAGGCGACAAGGGCGTCCGCCCTCCCGAAACTGACACATGCGCCTTGCCCGGGCGCCTCATAAGCCCGCCATTTTGATCATAATTGACATCCTTGTAAACAGATGGCGGCGTTGTTTTTCAGGGGCGATCAGGCGTCGGCGGCAAGTTGCCTTTCGCAGTACCAGCGATAAACCTCGGCGATGCCCTCCTCAAGCCCCGTACGGGCCTGCCAGCCGAGGCGCGTAAGCCTGGAAACGTCCATCAGCTTGCGCGGCGTGCCATCGGGCTTGGACGGATCGGTCACAATCTCGCCCTCGAATCCGACGATGCGGCGGAGGAGTTCGGCCAGCTCACGGATCGAAATGTCCTCGCCCACGCCCACATTGATGTGCTCCTCACTCGAATAGGTCTTCATGAGGAAGACGAGCGCATCGGCGCAATCGTCGACATGGAGAAATTCGCGCCGGGGCGTTCCCGTGCCCCAGATGGCGACGGAAGCGGCGCGGTCGAGCTTTGCCCTGTGCATCTTGGCCATCAGTGCCGGCATGACATGCGACGACTGAAGATCGAAATTGTCGCCGACGCCATAAAGATTGGTGGGCATGGCGGAGATGAAATCGCAGCCATATTGCCGGCGATAGGCCTGACACAGCTTGACGCCCGCGATCTTGGCGATGGCGTACCATTCATTGGTGGGCTCGAGCGGGCCGGTCAGAAGCGCGCTCTCCTGAAGCGGCTGAGGCGCGAACTTCGGATAGATGCAGGACGATCCGAGGAACAGGAGCTTCTCGACACCCGCGTTCCATGCGGCATGGATGATGTTCGCCTCGATCATCAGATTGTCGTAGAGGAATTCCGCCGGGCGCGTGTCATTGGCCAGAATGCCGCCGACCGTCGCCGCCGGCACGAACACGGCCTGAGGGCGCTCGGCCATCATCCAGGCTTCCACCTGCTCCTGCCGGCGAAGATCGACCGCCTCGCGCCCCACGGTGACGATCTCGCAGCCCTCGCTCGCAAGCCGGCGCATGAGGGCGGAGCCAACCATTCCGCGATGACCGGCGATATAGACCTTCTTGCCTTCGAGCGAGTAGACAGCCTCTTCAGTCATAACGCGCCTTGCGGCTCTCCTCCTGGGCGACCACCTTGAGATCGGACGCCACCATCTCGGAGACAAGCTCCGGGAAGGTCGTCTTGTGCCGCCAGCCGAGCACCTGATGCGCCTTGCGCGGATCGCCGAGCAAAAGGTCGACCTCGGTGGGGCGGAAATAGCGCGGATCGACCTTGACCAGAACCTTGCCGGTCTTGGCATCGAGACCGATCTCGTTCTCATCCTTGCCCTGCCAGCGAATCGTCCGGCCAACTTCCGCGAAAGCGAGTTCGACGAATTCCCGCACCGAATGCGTCTCGCCGGTCGCGAGCACATAGTCGTCGGGCTTTTCCTGCTGCAGGATGAGCCACATGCCTTCGACGTAATCGCGCGCATGGCCCCAGTCGCGGCTGGCATCGAGATTGCCGAGATAGAGCGTGTCCTGAAGCCCGAGTTCGATCGCGGCGACCGCGCGGGTGATCTTGCGCGTGACGAAGGTTTCGCCGCGCGTCGGCCCTTCATGATTGAAGAGAATGCCGTTCGAGGCGTGCATCTCATAGGCTTCGCGGTAGTTCACCGTGATCCAGTAGGCATAGAGCTTCGCCGCCGCATAGGGACTGCGCGGATAAAAGGGCGTCCGCTCGCTCTGGGGCGTTTCCTGCACCTTGCCGTAAAGCTCCGATGTCGACGCCTGATAGAAGCGCGTCGTCTTCGCAAGGCCCAGAAGGCGGATCGCCTCCAGCAGGCGCAGCGTGCCGACCGCATCGGAATTGGCCGTGTATTCCGGCGTCTCGAAACTCACCTGAACATGCGATTGCGCGGCAAGATTGTAGATTTCGGCCGGCTGCGTTTCCTGAATGATCCGGATGAGGTTCGTCGAATCCGTCAGATCGCCGTAATGCAGGAAGAGCCGCGCGCTCTCGACATGAGGGTCCTGATAGAGATCGTCGATGCGCGCCGTGTTGAAGGAGGACGAGCGGCGCTTGATCCCGTGGACCACATAGCCCTTATCGAGGAGAAGCTTGGCGAGGTAAGCTCCATCCTGACCCGTGATGCCAGTAATAAGGGCAACTTTCTCGCTCATCCGGACGATACCTCCCGCTCCATGCAATGTTGCGGCCCCTTTCGGCCGCCCCACACCCATACAAAGAATTGCCGCCAGCGGGAAGCCCTGCCTCGGCCCTTCCCCTCAAGGTGCCGCCCCTGCCCGTTTCTTCCGATAGGCTGCCCAGAGGAGGCCGGCATAGCGCCTGTTCGTCTCGTAATAGCGCCGCCACAGGCGCCGGGGTTCCTGGAGCAGCCGGAAAAGCCATTCAAGGCCCATTTTCTGCACGAATCCCGGGGCACGGCTCACCTTGCCCCCATAGACATCGAAGCTGCCGCCAACGCCCATGATGAAGGAAGCGCGGAGCACATCCCTGTGACGGCGCAGAAACCGCTCCTTCCTCGGCGTCGGCATGGCCACGAAAAGACAATCCGCTTCCGAGGCATTGATGGCCTCGACAATCGAGGCTTCCTCCTCCGGCCTGAAATAGCCGTCATGCGCGCCCGCGATACGCAAGGACGGCAGCTCCCGCGCGAGGCGCTGCTGGACGGCATCGAGCACATGCGCCTCTGCCCCGAGCAGATAGGGACGGAACCCGCGCTGGGCGCAGAGCATGAAAAGGCGTTCCATGATGTCGACGCCCGCAACGCGCTCCGGCACAGGTATGCCGAGAAGCCGCGCCCCCCAGACCACCCCCGCCCCGTCTATGTTGATGAGATCCGCCTCGGAGACGTCCTGCCGCAGCTCGTCGTCGCTCTGCATGGTGACCAGCTTGGCGACATTGACCACAGTGTGATGGAGCGGCACCTTGCCCGACATCGCCTCGAGCGCCAGCGCGAGCGTATCCTCCATGCTGAGAAGATGCATGGGCGCATCGAGAAATTCGACGCGCCGCTGGGCGATCATGGGATGCGCGGCCCAGTACCCGGCGGCCTTGCTGCCGCTCATGCTTCGCCTCCTGTCATGCGGCGGCGCCCCGGCGGGCCTTGCGCCATGTCCACAGGCCGCGCGTGTCGATCAGTGCCTTGCCCCTCAAGGCAGCAGGATCGATCAGTTCGAACTGCCGGTGATCGACAAGCAGCACCACGATATCGGCCCTGTCGATCGCCGTCAGCGCGTCGCAGAACTCCACCCCGAGGCGCGAAAGCTCCTCGGGCAATTCGTCGGCATTGGGCTCCGCGGCGAGGATGCGCCCGACTTTCGCCTCGGCTAGAAGCCTGACGACCTCGATGGCCGGGCTCTCGCGCAGATCGTCGATATTCGGCTTGAAGGCGAGCCCGAGACAGGCGATGGCTACATCCTTGGCCTTTGCCGCTTTCATGACTTCGGCGGCGACGCTGCGCGGCCTGTCATTGTTGATCCGCCGCGCGGACTGCATGAGAAGCGTTTCTTCCGGTGCCGCGTCGACGATGAAATAGGGATCGACGGCGATGCAGTGCCCGCCGACGCCCGGTCCGGGTTGAAGGATCGAGACGCGCGGATGCCGGTTCGCAAGCTCGATCACTTCCCAGACATTGAGATCGAGACGCGAGCAGACGGCCGCAAGCTCGTTCGCGAAGGCGATATTCACATCGCGAAACGCATTCTCCGTCAGCTTCACGAGTTCGGCGGCTTCCGCCGAGGTGATGACGAGATTGCCGGCAACGAAGCTCGCATAGAGCGAGGCCGCGCGCTCAGAGGAACGCTGCGAAATGCCGCCGACGCTGCGATCGTTGTTGACGAGTTCCGTAAGCACCTTGCCCGGCAGCACACGCTCGGGACTATAGGCGACCAGTACGTCCGCCTCCTCGCCCGCGACATGGGGAAAGCTGAGGTCGGGGCGCAATTCCGCGAGAAGCGCGGACAGCTTTCGCGTCGTGCCGACGGGCGAGGTCGATTCCAGAACGACGAGATCGCCCTTCTTGAGGCATGGCGCGATGCTGCGCCCCGCCGAAAGCACATGCCCGATATCGGGTTTCATATCCTCCGTGATCGGTGTCGGCACGGCGATGATGAAGGCATCCGCAGGCTCCGGCGAAAGCGACGCCCTCAGCTTGCCGTTCGAGACGACCTTCTGGATCAGGCCGTCAAGATCGGGCTCGACGATGTGCACCTCGCCGCGATTGACGCTGTCGACGACATGCGAATTCACATCGACGCCGATCACCGATATGCCGCGGCTTGCCAGAATGGCGCAGGTCGGAAGGCCGATATAGCCCATGCCGATGACAGATACCGTCTTCCACTCACGCATGCCGCACAAGCTCCTCGACAATCCTCTCGCTGGCCCGGCCATCCCCGTAAGGATTGTACCGCCTGCTCATTTGTTCATAGGCGGACGCATCGTCGAGAAGGCGCGTCGCGTTGGAAAGGATTTTCTCCACATCCGTTCCGACAAGGAGCGCCGTGCCCGCCTCAACGCCCTCCGGCCGCTCCGTATTCTCGCGCATGACCAGCACCGGCTTGCCGAGCGAGGGCGCCTCTTCCTGCACGCCGCCTGAATCTGTGAGAACGAGCCTCGATCTTTTCAGCAGATAGACGAAGGGCAGATAATCCTGCGGCTCGATCAGGTGAATGTCGCTCGCCTGCCCGAGCGCCGCCGTCACTGGCCCGCGCACATTGGGATTGGGATGCACGGGATAGACGATCTGCACGTCGCCGCGCGCCGCCAGCGCCTGAAGCGCCGCGCAAATCCTCTCCATGCCACCGTCGAAATTCTCGCGCCTGTGGCCGGTGACCAGAATGAGCTTCTTGCCTGCATCGAGAAACGGAAACCGCGCCGAGAACTCGGCGTCGAGCGCCGCATCGCCTTCCAGCCGCCCGCTGAAATGCAAAAGCGTGTCGATGACTGTATTGCCGGTGACGAAGATCCTGTCAGCGGGCTTGCCTTCGCGCAGCAGGTTTTCGCGCGCCTGATGCGTGGGCGCGAAATGAAGCGCCGCGAGATCGCCGACGATCTTCCGATTGAGCTCCTCCGGCCAGGGCGAATAGATGTCGCCGCTGCGCAGCCCGGCCTCGATATGCGCCACAGGAATGCGCTTGTAGAAAGCCGCGAGCGCCGCCGTCATGGCCGTCGTGGTGTCGCCCTGAACGAGCACGAAGTCGGGACGCGCCTCATCGAGCACTCCGGCCATGCCGGTGAGGACGCGCGATGTCGTATCGAACAGCGTCTGGCCGGGCATCATGATGTCGAGATCGTAGTGAACGGGCAGTTCCGTGAGCTCGATCACCTGATCGAGCATGTCGCGATGCTGCGCCGTGAGGCAGATTTGCGTCTCTATGCGGTCGTCGGCAAGCGCCTGCCGTGCGACGGGGAAGCATTTGAGGGCCTCGGGCCGGGTACCGAACACGATGAGCAACCGAACTTTCCCAGGCTTGCGTGCCTTGAACATTCCTCCCCCAGATTTCAACCCCCGCCACCCTCGAAGGATGGGCGGACCGTCCCGATAAAGGGATCGCGCTATTCCGTCTCTCGTTCAATCAGAAATATGGATGGATGCCGAGAGTTTTGCATCCGCTCCGGACCGGCCGCTACCAACGAGAACGCTGGTGGGCATCAGACGATCATAGGACGGCGAATACCAGCCGAGAGGCGGGCTCTCCTGTCCTTGCACCAGCACCCAGTCCAGGTCGGGCGGAAGATCGATGACGGCGCGACCGGCTCCGGCCTGCGTGTTCCAGCGCAGATCGGCGCGCGCTCCATTCAGCACACAGACTATATCAGGATGCATATGGAACATCATGCGGCAGGCAACCGGATGGCGCGTTTCGATTTCATCCTCGATGACGAACGACGACGCGCTCCTGTCGAATGTGATACGGCGGCGATGCCGCGCGCGCGCCGGTATCCGCAAGTAACCTTCATGTTCTCCCAACACCACTACATTGCGCGATGGCTCGTCGAGCCCCGACACTTCGAGGAGCCTTGTCCCGGCGTGATCCGTCCACAGGAAGGCCCCGCCGGACACCGACTGGTCGTGGCCAGCGAGTTCGAGCGTGTTATGCGCCGCTGTCGAACGGAAATAGCCGCGCCACTCGGGTGCGGCATGATAATTATACGTCCCCGGATCGACAAGCACCGGCTGGCCGCCAACGCGCAGTTCGAGTGAAAGCGCATCGGCATGACCATGCGCGGCGATCGAGAGATAGCCGAGCGGTCCCGCATCGAAAGCACTGTATATTTCCTGCCCGGCCGGCGTCGCGCCGCGCAGGACGGCAAGCCCCGCATCGCGCGCGAGCGCCATCCGCGACCTCTGCCGGTCGCCGTTCATCGCGCGGCCCGAGGCGCGGATCAGTGATTGCTGGATCGTCGAGCGCAGGGGCGCAGGCCCTCCGCGCGGCCACCACCATGCCTCGCCATTGAGCGCGACTCCTGTCGCAAGCAGATCGGCCCAGCGGTCGTAATCCGGCGCGTCGAGCAGCAATGCGTGTGCGTCGTCGCCATCGCCCTGGCGTGGCGGCTGTCCCGCACAATCGGCAAGCGCCGCCAATGCCTCGCACATGCGACGGATCGCGGACCATGCATCCTCCGCCAGGGGCCTGCCGGCAAGATCGCCTTCGAGCGCCGCCGCAAGCGCCGCCTCGAGCACGAAGCCATGATATTCAGAAGCAAGTTCTCGGTTCAGCCCGCTTGCGAATGTCTGCCTCGGCACCTCGCGTTCGAGTATGCGCGCGGCCTTCTCGCGCCAGCCTTTGGACTCCTCGTACCATGGCATCGCGCAGGCTCCGATGAAAAGCCCTGCCGCTTCGAGGATAAGATGATTGTTGGCCGAGGAACCATAGCTGAAGCGGCGCGACAGCAACCATTGATGTTCATAAAGTCGCTGCAGAAACAGCGGATTTGCCTCGAAGGCTGCCGCAGCGCCGCTCCAGCCCGACAGGAGCCGCCGCGTCCACACGAACGAGATGAGCCGCACGCCGATCTCGATACCGCTTTGCCAGTGCACACCGTGAAGAAAGAGATTCGCTCGGCACCAGGATGCGATCTGATCTGCGGCGAACGCCGCATATTTTTCCTCGCCCGTGAGCCAGTAAGCCGTCGCGCAGACCGTCGTGTGATGATGGCGCGAAAGCTCCCACACATATTTGATGTCGAATGCGCCAGCGCCGCGCCGCGCGAAGGAATAGGCGTCGGCGGGGGCGCGCGTCCCGTGTCTGGCGTCGAGATGCCAATCGACCGAAGCACCGAGATCCTTTCGCTCGATGGCAAATTGCGGCCAGCGGCCGGCGAGAAGTCGGTCGGCGCTTGCGATCACACGAGCGCGGATGGCGGGATCTACCGTTTGCGCCAGCCCGTCAGCAAAGCCGGATCGAAACGATGGCGGGTCGGCAAGAATACGCGCTTCGGGCGCCGTTCCACGTCTGAAGAACCGGCGCCGCCATCGGTATTCGAGTGCCGCATCGCGAAAGCGCAGGGCAATCTCCTGCGCGGACATGGCGCGCGCCCGCTTAAGATACCAGCGGAGATCCATGGCGCCTCTGAACGGATTTCGAAAGCAGCTTCATGACACTTCGTGCCGCCCGCCGCACAATATATCCGCGACGGCGAAGGGGCGGCCGAGAGCGATGCTACGCTCGACGGCGAGTGTGACCGCCGTCGTTTCGACGAGTGACGTGAACGGCACGGGCATGTCGGTTCCATCGCGCAAGGCGGCCACGAAAGCGAGCATCTGATCCTTCTGCCCCTTGTCCGCGGCCACAGCACGGAAGACCTTGCGCTTGCCGCGCCGCCAGACTTCACCGGTCTGGAAGTTGTCGAGCTTCGCCGTCATGCCATGACCCGCGACCTCGATCAGTTCCTTGGGATAGCGCGGATCGCCGCCCGTCATATAGGCGATGACGGCAGACGCGCCGTTATCGTAGGTGATCGTCGCAGCGACATTATCCGCATCGGCGCCCACGCTGACCGCCGAGGCGAGGACCGGTCGCGCGCCGAACCACCATGATGCCGTATCGACGAAATGGCATCCCTCGCCGACGAAACGCCCGCCCTGCCGCGCGCGATCAGCATGCCAGCTCGCGGGATCGAGCGCGCCCGCATTGACCCGATAGTGCAGGAACTGCGCGTCGTCGAAGCCGCCAAATGCCGCTCTCATCTTGCGCAGCAAGGGCGAGAAGCGACGGTTGAACCCCACCATGAGGCGCGTATTGCCGCTTTCCTCCGCAGCTTGCACGACTTCCCGCAACCCCTCGGCCGTGATCGCCAGAGGTTTTTCCACGAAAACCGCTTTCCCTGCGCGAAGCGCCCTTGCGACGAGGTTGGAATGGGAGCCGTGCGGCGTCAGCACCATCACGGCGTCGATGTCCGCGTCGTCGAACACGCGCGCCGGATCGGTCGACATGCTTGCAAAGCCGAATTTCGCGGCCGCGTTGGCGCCCGATAGCGGCGTCGTCGTCACGACCTCGGCAAGCTCGACATCGGCGCGACCCTTCAGATGCGGCAGGAGCATGCTGCTCGCATAATTGCCGCAGCCGATCACGCCGAGGCGGAGCCGGGGCTTTCCCGTTTGGGCTGACGCCTTCTTCAGCTCCAGCCTGCGGGCCTTCGGCGCTGCGTCCGGATAACGAAAGAGAACACCGATGCCCCTCGACCGCCCGGCATTCATGTCCTCATAGACCGCGACGGCCTCATCGAAAGGATGAACGCTCGAAATCAGAGGCGAGAGATCGAGCCGCCCTTGCGCGATCAGATCAAGAAACGATGCCATGTTCCGCTTTTCGGTCCAGCGCACATAGCCGATCGGGTAATCGATGCCCTGCTCCTCATAGATCGGATCGTAGCGGCCGGGGCCGTAAGAGCGCGAGAAGCGGAATTCGAGCTCTTTCTGAGAATATTCCGCCCACGGCAGATCGGCGCGGCACTTGCCGACATCCACTATGCGTCCCCGGTCACGCGAAAGCTCGCCCGCGAGTTCCACCGGCTCGTTGCTGTCGGCGCCCGCCGTGATGAATATGCAGTCCGCGCCCGCGCCGGAAGTCGCGCGGCGAAGCGCCTCGACAAACCCCTCGAACTCCGCCCCGCCCCTTGTCGCGCAGGCGGCGGCGCCGCCTTCCATCGCCAGGCGGCAGCGCTCGGCATCGATATCGATCCCGAAGGCATGAATGCCCGCCGCGCGCAAGATGCGGACGAGGATCTGCCCGAGCAGACCGAGGCCGATCACGACCGCCGTTTCGCCGAGGCTTATCTCCGCCTGCCGGAAACCTTGCATGGCGACGGCGCCGACGGTGGCGAATGCCGCCTGCTCGTCGGACACATTGTCGGGAACGGCGACGCAAAGATTGACGGGAACCCAGTTGAACTCGGCATGGAGCGCGAATTGATTGCCACCACAGGCGACACGCTGGCCGGCTCGGAATCCATCGACATCCGCTCCTACATCCTCGATGACGCCCGCGAGCGAATAGCCCAGCGGCGTATAGGAATCGAGCCTGTTGGCGATCTTCTGATAGGTGGCGAGCGGCCCCTGCTGCGAAAGTGTCTGCAACACCTTGCGCACCTGATCCGGCCGCGCTTTCGCCTTGCCGAGCAGCGACAGCTTGCTCTCCGCGACCTTCATGAGCTCAGTCCCGGCGGAGATCACCGAATATGAACTGCGCACAAGCACACCGCCCGCCTTCGTGGCCGGAACCGGCACATCGAGCAGCGTCAGGCTCCCGTCACGATATTTCTGAGCGATGATCTTCATGCCCCGCCACTCTCCAGATACGCCAGGCATGGGCATCAAGCCAGCCTTTCTTCCGCCGCCCCTTTCAGTCCGGCGCGCAAACAGCTATCGCCTCCTCACCAAATGAATGAGTGCGCTCATCAGCATACCTCTCTTCTCGCATCCGGCGAAGATCGTCGATAGGCGTTTCTAACCTACGATGCAAGGAGCATGCACCAAACATTCGCCCCTCATCCAGCATTTGTTTCCTGCTGCCGGGCGGCCCGCAAGTCAGTTCACCCTGGCGCTTATCATGTGCACTGAAAACCATCCGTGATATAAGCAGCGACCTCAGATCCCCCAGAAAGAGATCACTCAAAATCCTATGGCTGCTTGCTCACATTTCAGATAGTGGACACACTTCTCACGATGCGTAGCGCCGAGGACCTCCTTTATCCCCTTCTGAAAACCTATGTGAACTCGCCGCAATGGATCAAATCCTTTGCGGGCAGCCTCTATCGCCTGGTGCCAAAGCAGGTCAGATATGGCGCACGGTTCAGTGAATTCCTGGATGAAGCCCGAATCATAGACCCCAGGCTCATCGAGAGCCTGAAGAAATCCAAATTGATCGATACGCTGACGATCGCCCTCGGAACTGTCCCCGCCTATCAAAGTTTCCGTCATCTTCTCAAGCATGTTCCGGACGATCCCTTTGAGGTGCTGAAGGAGCTTCCGCTCATCGACAAGGCGGACATCCGCCGGAATATCGATGACTTCATTTCCGCGGAGGCACCTGCAGGCCGAAGAATAGAGGTCCACACGGGCGGCTCGCTCGCCACACCGATGAAGTTCTATATCGAGAAGCATGTCGGCCGCCCCAGGGAAGCCGCCTATTTTGAGGCCTATGAGCAGCGCGTACCCCACTCACACCGGGAGGTAGCGCTTTATATCCGTGGACGGAATATTCCGGGAATTGCGAAGGAGAATGCCTGGAGCGCCTATGATCCGACGCGGCGGTTTCTTCTGATGAGTTCGGACCACCTCAAGCCCGAATACATGCCTCGTTACATGGACGAGCTTCGCAGATACAAGCCGAGCCTCATCAAGAGCTTTCCTTCTTCCCTCTACCCCATAGCGCGCTGGCTCGAGCAGAACCCGGAGCCGGAAATCACCGGACGCATAAAGGCGATTTTTCTGAGTTCAGAGACCGTCTACGAGTTTCAGTTGAGACTGTTTCGGCGCGTATTCGATTGCCCCGTCCTGTCTCACTACGGGCTTTCGGAACGCGTGCTCCTTTCGGGTTCCATGCCCGACGACGATCGGCAATTCTTCTGGCCGCTATATGGACATCTGGAGCTGGTGAACGAGCAGGGGCAGCCTATCAGCGAGCCGGGAAGGATCGGGGAAATCGTCGGAACGGGCTTCGACAATGCGGTCATGCCTCTCATCCGCTATCGCACGGGCGACTCCGGCGCCTATAGCGCCCGCCCTGCTCACCCCGCATTGCCGGGCTTCCCGGTTCTGGACCGGATCGAAGGCCGTCTGCAGGAATTCGTCGTGACGCGAGACCACCGCCTTATCTCCGTGTGCACACTGGGAGCCGCTCACTTCGACGGCCTCGATGACGTGGAAGAAATGCAATATGCGCAAAGCGAGCCCGGCAAGGTGACGATCCGCGTAACCGCCCAAGCCCCATTGACGTCCGAATTCAAAAGTCGTTTCGCCAGCGCCGTAAGAGCGAAGATGCTCGACGCATGCGACGTCGAAGTCGTTCAGGTGGATGAAATGAGCCGCTCCGCCATCGGCAAGAGGAGCATGATCGAACAGAAGCTCGATCTCTCCGGATATTCCCTCTATTCACCCATCAGCGGATGATCGCCCACTTCTGAAACTCCGGGCACGACAGACAGCGTCCGGCGACGAGGCGGCGGCGGCCCCACGCCTGATCCGCTCTTCGCCTCGGCGCCAGAGAACCGGCGCCTGCAAATCCCGCATCCGTGAAAATTCCGGACGCGCCGATCTAGGTATCGGCGCCCCGGCCGTCGCGCGCGGCGCGGCCCTTCCCCGGGCACAGACGGCGAAGCATGTCGTCGAAGTCGTCCGCGCGGTCGAGATTTGCCTCCTTCAACCGCTGAGCGAGAGCCCAGGCCGTCTTGTAGGAAATGCCGAGCCACCTCTCGATCTCCCTGATCGAGGCCGGTGGCTTCTTCACATAAAGCAGGTGGATGGCCAGGAACCATTTATCGAGCGGCACATGCGAGCCGTGGAAGACGGTTCCTACTGTCGCCGTGAACTGGCGGCGGCACCGGCCGCATTTGTAGAGGCCCGGCCGATGGCTCGTGCCTTTCAGTGAATAGAGTCGCTCCTCCTCGCCGCAATGCGGGCAGACGGCTCCCCGCATCCAGACAATGGCTTCAAGCTTCTCACGCGCGGCGCTCTCAACCCAGCACCACGACGGCACGCTCCCGTCCAAGCGGCCTCTCCACTACGCAACAGACAACTGGTCTTTTGGGTTTTTAAAGTACATAGCCTTTTTTCTTACGTATACAGACAAAAACATCAGTTTTACTGTATATATGAAGCTTATTTTTCATAATTTAAGAAAAAACATATCGTATTTATTTCGACGTAAACGCTTTGTTAGAAAACGTCGGTTTTATGATGGGCCGCAGGATCAGCAGTGGCCTGATCATTTCAGCCGGGGACGGGATTAGTGTGATGGCTTTGGATTTGTCGAACTTTCGAATCGTGACGAAACTGCTGCTGCTCATCGGCGTGATGACAGCCGTGGTCGCCACTGTTGCAGTCACCGGCTATACCGGGCTCGACCGCGTGTCGGATGGGATCACGGATGTGAGGCTCGGAGGAACGGAAATGCTCCTCGGCGCGCGGGCGCGACAAAACGTCATCGCCATGAGCCGCTCCGTCTATCATGTGGCGGCCAACCCCTCGGCGGCGAACGTCGAAGACGCGCGGAGCAAGATTTCCGAAGCGCGCATGGAGTTCACCGAGCGCACCCGGCAGCTCGAAGCGACGGCCGACGAGACGCAGAAGAACCTGCTCGCCAGAATCAGGTCGGCTTATGACGAATATTCGGCCGGCATCGACTCGACGCTCGCGCTGGCGGACAGGCTCAGCGGCAACATCGAAAATGACGAATACCGAAATCAGATTCTCGGGGCGGTGAGAGAAGACCGCCAGCGGGTCGATACGCTCGAAGAGATCCTTCTCGCTTTCGGCACTCATACCGACGACATAGCGACGAAGACGGAGGCGGAAGCGTCCGGCACGGCGCAGGCAGCGCAGCGGCTGATGCTGATCGTCGCCTCGATGGGCATCGTCGGCGGCGCGCTCATCGGCTATCTGATCGCGCGCTTCACCATTGCCGCCCCCATCGCCCAGTCGGTCAACGCGCTCCAGCAGCTTGCCGACGGACGTATCGAAACCGTCATTCCGGGCGTCGGCCGCGGCGACGAGATCGGCGACATCGCCACGACGATGGAGACTTTCAAGTCGAACCTCATCCGCAATCGCGAGATGGAAGCGGAGGCCCAGGAGAAGGCGCGCCTCGAGGCGGAAAAGCTCGAAAGGCTCGTCAGGCTGACCGCCGATTTCGACACGCGCGCCAGCGGCGTCGTCAATGCGGTGTCGAGCGCGGCAACCGAGCTTCAGGCGACCGCCGTTCAGCTTGCGTCAGCCGTCGAGGAAACGTCGAACCAGAGCGCGGCCGTCGCCGCCAGCGCCACACAGGCCAATGGCAACGTCCAGACCGTCGCCGCCGCGGCCGAGGAACTCTCCAGCGCCATCCGCGAAGTGACGCAGCAGGTGAGCGATGCGAGCACCAAGTGCAACACGACTGCGACCGGCGCGTCCGATGCCGAGCATGAGCTTGACGACCTGATGCGCGCCATCGACCAGGTCGGCGAGATCATCGACGCGATCAATGCCGTCGCTGACCAGACCAACCTGCTCGCGCTCAATGCAACCATCGAGGCGGCGCGCGCGGGCGAGGCCGGCAAGGGTTTTGCCGTGGTCGCGGCCGAGGTCAAGCAGCTTGCCACACAGACGAAGCAGATGACGCAGTCAATCATCGACACTGTTTCGGCCGTGAAGGCATCCTCCGATCGCGCCTTCAAGGCGACCCATGCGGTCATCTCCCAGATCAGCGAGATCGATGCGGCGACCGCGAGCATGGCGGCGGCGCTCGAGCAGCAAAGCGCGGCGACCGGCGAAATCAGCCGCAGCGCGCAGGAAGCCGCCGTCGGCACGGATGCGGTGACGGACAATATCGGCTCGGTGCAGACCGCCGCGACGCAGACGGGACAGGCCGCCGAAAATGTCCGCACGGCCTCCGACGATCTCGCGCGTCAGTCCGAGACGCTGAAGTCGGAAGTCGCGCGCTTCCTTCAGGACGTTCGCGCCGCCTGAGACGTTTCCGCGCCACCCCGCGGAAACCCTGCGTCCCGGTTGCAAGCGGAAGCGCGGCAGCCGGGACGCCCCTTTTTTTACGTGCCGCCTTTCGGACGGGCGGGTAACGCGAATTCGGCAAGCCGGTTGCGCAGGTCCGGCACTTCGCGCCGCAATTCCTCGAAGGCGAAGCCGAGAGTGTAGAGGCTTCCCGCCACCTGTGGCCCGAATTCCTCGAGCAGCCCCTCGCCTCGCAAACGCTGAAGCGCCGAGGCGAATTCGTCGAGCGCCGCGATCATGTCATCGGAGCGTGGCGGCGCGGTGCGCTCCTTGGCCGATGCGGCAAGCGCCTCCAGTTCCGCGTCGAGCGTCCGGGCGATGCGGTCGAGCGAAGCGCCGAGCCGTTCGAGCACGGGCGCGGGGAGAGGCGTGGCGCCAGCCCGGCCGACGAGAATGAAATCATGCCTGAGGCGCCTGAGCGTGCGAAGCAAGGGATCGGGATCGTCCGATTCCGTCAGCCGCGCGGCGCGCTCGCGTTGTGCATCCTCGCCCGAGGCTTCGGCGGCGGCGACCGCCGCGCGGATGCGATCGTTTACCGATTGAAGTCTCGCCCCCGCGGTCGCCGGGTCGCCCGTGCCGGTCAGGCTTTCAAATTCGAGCTTCCACACCTCGCCCAGCAGCGCGATGAGGCGGCTCGCGCGCTCGGCGAGGTCGGAATGGGCCCGCGCGGGCAGCACGAACAGCGCCACCGCCACGCCAATGACACCGCCGAGTATGATTTCCATCACGCGCTCGACAGCGAGCCAGAAGGCGGGCTCCTGCCCCGTGCGGCTCAGAATGACGATGATCGCCGTTATCGGCGCGACCTTGAATCGCGGATTGCTCGCGGCAAGAAAACCGAGCGGCCCGAGCACGCATGCCAGCATGAGAGCTTCGGAAAGAAGGTCATGCGTCACCACCAGCGTCGCCAGGAAGCCGACAAGGGCGCCCGCGATCGTGCCGACAAGCCGATCCGCCGCCGCCTTGAGCGAGCTTCCGACATTGTTCTGCATCACGATCACGGCTGAAAACAGGACCCAGTAGCCCTGCGGCAGGCCAAACAGGCCCGCGATGAGAAACGAGAGGAAACCCGCTGTCATCATGCGGACCGAGAAGCGCAATTGCGCCTGCCTGCCCGCAACCGCCTGAAGGGCCGCGCCCCAGCGCAACGGATTTCTGGGATCGCTCCAGCCTGCCTGCCACATTCGCGCTCCGCCGTGCCGCCGGGATGAATAACGAAGCGAGCGCCAGCGCGAGGCCGGGCGGCGGCGGCCCCGCAGCGCCCATCCTAGAGCGCGGGCCGCTCTCCGGTGAGGGGCTTTGGAGGCTGCCTCCCCGCCGGCCATCCGCCGCAACTCAGAGGATCGCCGACAGGCTCGTCGTGCCGGAGGCCGAGGAAATGCTCGCGCGCAGCTTGCAGGGACCGAGCGCGAAGCCGCCGACGCCCTTCTGCGCGAAGGTCACGGCCGGGCCGACGGCAAACCAGTTCGCGCCATCGGGGCTCGCCTCCAGCGTGACGGTCGCGCCGCCGAACGTGCCCCACGCCCAGAAGGTGCCGGTGCCGCCCGTCCATTCGACCGGCGCCGAGGCGCCATTTGCCGTCGCGCCATTCAAGATCGTAGCCATATCTCCATCCTCGCATTGCGGCGCCGCGGCGCCCGTTGATCCGGTGCCAGTCTGGCGCAGCATTGCGAGGCGGGGATAAATCGCGATTCGCTATTCCGGCGCGCCGATCAGAAGGGCGATGCTACCGACGCCTTCAATGGTTCCTTCGAGGCGGTCGCCGGGCCTCACCGGGCCGACGCCTTCCGGCGTGCCGGTGAAAATCAGGTCGCCCGGCATGAGATGGTAGAAACGCGAAAGATGCGCGATCAATGCAGGAACGGGATGGACGAGAAAGCTCAGATCCGATGATTGCCGCACCTCGCCATTGACGGCGAGTTCTATCCTGCCTTTCGCGGGATGGCCGATCGAGGCGGCAGGGGCGATTTCGGAGACGACTGCAGAATTCTCGAAATCCTTCGCGAGGTCCCAGGGCCGCTGTTTCTCACGAAGCGCCGATTGCAGGTCGCGCCGCGTCATATCGAGCCCGCAGGCGTAACCGAAGACATGATCGAGCGCCGCTTCCGGCGCGATGCGGAAGCCGGGCTTCCCGATGGCGACGACAAGCTCCATCTCGTGATGGAAATTGTCCGTACCCGGCGGATATGGGATCGTTGCGCCCGACGCCACATAATCATGCGCCGACTTGTTGAAGTAGAAAGGCGCCTCGCGGTCGGCGA
>NZ_DAOKYX010000029.1:1855-10350 GCF_035325945.1 Parvibaculum sp. | reverse complement strand
GCCTCCTCGCGTTTCATGCCCCAATTTACGCCAGCTACGAGCGGCGTGTGACCTCTTTAGTTGACCACCCTCCAGGCGCCGTCCTCGCCAAGGCAAGCCGTGCCATAACCCTGCTGGAACCGGCCACCGACATTGATCGTCGACTGGTATTCGCGGCAATACTGGCCGGAATCCGTCCGGTAGACGTCCGAAGCGGGATAGGCCTCGATCGGCGCCTGGCCGTAATAGGAGGCCGGCGGCGGCGCATAGACCGTGCTGGGCGGCGGCGTGTAATAGGAGGGTTGAGGCTGCGACATCAGCGCCGCGCCAAGAAGAAGCCCGACACCGGCCGCAACCGCTATGGCCGCGCCGTCATCGCGATCGCGGTGGCGGTCATAGCCGCCATGGCCGCGCCAGCCGCCGCGATCATAGCCTCGATCGTAGCCGCGCCCTCCGTCCCATCCCCAGCCCTGGGGCCGGTGCCCGTGCCGGCCATCAGCCAGAGCGGGCGCCATCGGCAGCGCGGCCGAGGTGAGAGCGACGAGCGCAAGCACGGCCGCCTTCTTGCGAATGGTCTTCGGGGAATTCGTCATGATCGCCTCCGTCGCGGGGCGGCGGGACGGCGAACCTTCGCCATCGCCACGCGCCTCATATTGCGAGAGGGATAGCAGGCCGCGCCTGAATGGCGGATGAACGGCGCGGAGCCGAGAGCATCCCTGATGCCGCCCCGATTGCGCCCGCAAACGGCCTCAATTCATTCAGCGCCGGTTCAAGCGCGCATTGGCAATCTCGATCCCGTCACGACATGCCGGGCACGATCCGGCGCGTGGAAAGGAGAACGAACATGCCGAGACTTGCCGACATTGCATTGATGCTTCTTGCCGTCATCGTGCTCATCGGCTGTCTTGTCGAGGAGCGCCAGCGGCGGAAGCTGCGGCTTCGCGAGCCCGCTATCGGACAGGCGCGCGCCCGGCTTCACGCCGATGGGAATTTTTCCGCCGTCCGGTAGACCTTCATGAATGCCGCGATCACCCGGTCGACATGCCGGTCGATTGCGGCGCGTGTCAGGTTCAGCGGCAGGCCGCAGATCTGGCGCATCTGATAGTGATGGAAGAGCATGGCAACCAGGGTCGCCGCGGCCTCGTCCGGATCGTCGATGCTGAGCACCCCGCTCCAGAAATCCTTGCGCAGGAATTCCGCGATCATGTGCTGGGCGGCGGCGGGGCCCGCATTGTAGAAATCGACGCCGATCTCGGGAAACTGCACCGCCTCGGCGGCGATGAGCCGCATCAGCGAGCCGCCCTCATCGGCGAAGGCTTCCTCGACGAAGCGCGTCGCAAAGGCGCGCAGCGTCTCCTCCGGGGGCAGGCCGGAAGGGATTTCGCTTTCCAGAAACTCGAAGAACTCCGCGCATTCCTTCTCGATCATGGCACGAAAGAGCCCGGCCTTGCCGCCGAAGAGCTCATAGAGCGTCGCGAGAGAGCCGCCGGACACCTTGACGATATCGGTCAGGTTCGTCGCGCCGTAACCCTTTTCGAGGAAGAGCGCGTTGGCCGCCTCGAGAATGGCGCGCTGCCTGACCTCGCGCCGGCTCGGCTTCTTCGGCCGTTCGGCTTTCTTCTCCGCGCCGCTGACCATCATCATTCTCTATTAGCCTCCATCCGGTCGAGGCCGCCACCGAGAACCTTGTAGAGGGTGACGAGATTGTTGAGGCGTCCAAGCTCGATGCCGATGAGCGCCTGCTGCGCTCCGTACAGGGAGCGTTGCGCGTCGAGCACATTGAGATAGCTGTCGATGCCCTTGTCATAGCGAAGCTTCGCCAGCCTGTGGCTTTCACCCGCCGCGGCGACGAGAGCGGCCTGCGCCTTGACCTGATCCTCGAATGTGCCGCGCCCGGCGAGCGCATCCGCGACCTCGCGGAAGGCGGACTGGATCGTCTTTTCATATTGGGCGACGCCGATGTCCCTCTGCGCCTTCGCCGCATCGAGATTGGCCTGGTTCCGCCCCGCATCGAAAATCGGCAGGCTGATCGCAGGCGAAAAGAGCCAGGCGCCCGTTCCCGCGGCGAAGAGATCGGAGAGCGCGCTGCTGGCCGTGCCGCCCGTCGCAGTCAGGGTGATATTCGGGAAAAAGGCCGCGCGCGCGGCGCCGATATTCGCACTGGCCGCCTTCAACCGGTGTTCCGCCTCCCGAATATCGGGCCTGCGTTGCAGGAGATCGGAGGGAAGGCCCGCCGGGAGATCAGCGACGAGACTTTCCACGCCCACCATCGCGCCAGCCGGCAGTTCGGCATCGTCAAGCGGCGCGCCGACGAGAAGCGTGAGCGCGTTCCTGTCCTGAGCCACCTGCCGCAGATAGAGCGCGCGATTGACGCGCGCCGTCTCGACCGATGTTTGCGCCTGAGCGAGGTCGAGCCCGGAGGCGACGCCTCTCTCATAGCTTCTGCCGATCAGCCGGAACGATTCTTCCTGCGTCGCCAGCGTTTCTTCCGTCAGCGCAAGAAGTTGCCGGTCCGCCTGCAAGGTGAGCCACGCATTGGCGACCTCGGCGATGAGAGAAATTTCCACGGCATCGCGGGCCTCGGCGGTCGCGAAATACTCCTCAAGCGCCTTGTTCCTCAGGCTTCGCACACGGCCGAAGAGATCGACCTCATAGGCCGCGATGCCGCCCTGCACGCTATATTGCGACGCGGTCATGGCCTGTCCCGTAGCCGAGAGCGAGGCGGGCGTGCGGGCCCGCGTGCCCGATGCATCGGCAGCAAGGTTCGGCACGAGGGCCGCGCGCTCGATGCGATATTGCGCCCTCGCCTGCTCGATGTTGAGCGCGGCGACGCGCAGGTCGCGATTGTTCCGAAGCGCCGTTTCGATGACACGCTGCAAGGGTTCGGAGCGGAAGAACTCGCGCCAGCCGAGATCGGCCATGAGCCGGCCATCCGGCTTTCGCGTCGCCGCCGCGCCATCATAAGCGGGTCCCGAAGGCCAGGCCGCCGGCACCGGCGCTTCCGGGCGCGCGTAATCGGGCTCGAGCGAGCATCCGGCGAGAAGGAGCGCGGATGAAAGCGCGGAGATCAGGATTTTTTTCATCGCGTGCAGTCCTCGCTCATCGCATATCCGCCTGCGGGGCCACTGCCTCGGCACCCTTTCGCCTGCGCTCGACGACGCGCTGCACGGCGACGAAGAAGAGCGGGACGAAGAAGATGGCGAGAACCGTGGCGGAGATCATGCCGCCCATGACGCCCGTGCCGATGGCATTCTGGCTGCCGGAGCCTGCTCCCGTGCTCGTCGCCAGCGGCGAGACGCCGAGAATGAAGGCGAGCGACGTCATCAGGATCGGACGCAGGCGAAGCTTCGCCGCCGCCATCGTCGCCTCGACGAGGTCGGTTCCCTTCTCGTAGAGGCTCTTTGCGAACTCGACGATGAGGATCGCATTCTTCGAGGCAAGGCCGATGGTAGTGAGGAGGCCGACCTGGAAGTAGACGTCGTTCGAGAAACCGCGCAGCGTCGCCGCAAGGACAGCGCCGATGATGCCGAGCGGCACGACGAGAAGAACCGCAACGGGGATCGACCAGCTTTCATAAAGCGCAGCGAGACACAGGAATACGAAGAGGATCGACAGCGCATAGAGCGCAGGCGCCTGCTGGCCCGCGAGCCTCTCCTCATAGGACAGGCCCGTCCACTCGAAGCCGAAGCCTTCCGGCAACTTCTCCGCGAGCCGCTCCATCGCGGCCATGGCTTCGCCCGAGCTTCTGCCGGGCGCGGCCGAACCCATGATCTCCGCCGACGAGGCGCCGTTGTAGCGTTCGAGGCGCGGCGAGCCGTAGGTCCATCGCGTCGTCGCGAAGGAGGAGAAGGGCACCATGTCTCCCGAAGCGTTTCTCACATACCATCGGCCAATGTCTTCAGGCAGCATGCGGAAGGGCGCATCCGCTTGCAGATAGACCTTCTTGACGCGCCCCTGCTCGATGAAGTCGTTCACATAGGCCGAGCCCCAGGCGGCGCCCAGCGTGGCGTTGATGTCGTTGAGCGAGAGGCCGAGAGCGGCCGCCTTTTCATGATCGACATCGATGCGGAACTGCTGCGTATCGTCGAGGCCGTTCGGGCGCACCGCCATCAGCACGGGGTCTTGCGACGCCATGCCGAGAAGCTGGTTGCGGGCTTCCATGAGTTTTTCATGGCCGAGCCCGGCACGATCTACGAGCTGGAAGTCGAAGCCGGACGCGTTGCCGAGTTCGAGAATGGCCGGCGGCACGAAGGCGAAAGCCATCGCATCGCGCAGGCCCCCGAAGACATGCATGGCGCGCTCGGCAACCGCAAAGGCCGACTGGCTCGATGATTTGCGTTCCTCGAAAGGCCGCAGATTGATGAAGGCCATGCCCGCATTCTGCGCCTGACCGGCGAAGTTGAAGCCGACGACGGAGAACATCGCCTCGATGCTGTCCTTCTCCTCGACGAGGAAGTGATGCTCCAGCACCTTCATGGTTTCGAGCGTGCGCTCCGCCGTCGCGCCGGGCGGTGCCGTGACCATCGCCATCATGAAGCCCTGATCCTCCTCCGGCAGGAACGAGGTCGGCAGGCGCATGAAAAGCACGCCGAGCACCAGAACGATGGCGCCATAGATGACCGCATAGCGCCCCATGCGGGCGAGGATGTTTCTCACCGCCCCTTCATAGCGCTTCGCGCCGCGATCGAAGGTTCGGTTGAACCAGCCGAAGAAGCCGCGCTTCGCCACGCCATGGTTCTTCACCGGCTTCAGGATGGTCGCGCAGAGCGCGGGCGTCAGCACCAGCGCGACGATGACCGAGAGCACCATGGCGGACACCATGGTCATCGAGAACTGGCGATAGATCGCGCCGGTCGAGCCGGGGAAGAAGGCCATGGGAACGAGAACGGCCGAGAGAACGAGCGCGATGCCGATCAGCGCGCCGGTGATCTGGCCCATCGATTTGCGCGTGGCCTCTCTCGGCGGCAGGCCCTCCTCCGTCATGATGCGTTCGACGTTTTCCACCACGACGATCGCGTCATCGACGAGAAGGCCGATGGCGAGCACCATGCCGAACATGGTGAGCGTGTTGATGGAGAAGCCGAAGGCGGAGAGCAGGCCGAAAGTGCCGAGCAGAACGACGGGGACGGCGATTGCAGGAATGAGCGTCGCGCGAATGTTCTGCAGAAAAAGGAACATGACGAGCACGACCAGCACCACGGCCTCGGCGAGCGTCTTGACGACTTCCTCGATCGAGAGGCGGACGAAGGGCGTCGTGTCATAGGGGAACCTCGCTTCGAGCCCCTTCGGGAAGAAGGGTGCGAGTTCCGCGACGCGCGCGCGCACCGCATCGGAGGTGGTGAGCGCGTTCGCGCCCGTGGCAAGCATCACCGCAAAGCCCGCGGACGGCGTCGCATTGAAGCGGCTGATGGAGCCGTAATTCTCCGAGCCGAGTTCGATACGGGCGACATCCTTCAGCCGGACCTGCGAGCCGTCCTTGTTGACGCGCAGCAGAATGTTGCCGAATTCCTCGGGCGTTTCGAGGCGCGTCTGCGCGATGATGGTGGCGTTGATCTGCTGGCCGGGCACGGCGGGCAGCGCGCCGAGCTGGCCCGCCGAGATTTCGGCATTCTGCGCCTTCACCGCGGCGACGATATCCGTCGTCGTCAGCGCATAGCTCTTGAGCTTGTTGGGGTCGAGCCAGAGCCGCATCGCATGCTGGGGCGCGAAGAGCTGAAGCTCGCCCACGCCGTTCACGCGGCTGATCGGGTCACGCAGATTCGAAGCGACATAATCCGCGATCTCGTCCTCGCTCATGCTGCCATCGGTCGAGATGAAGGCGACCACCATGACGAAATTGCGCGCGGCCTTCGCCACCGTGACGCCCTGCTGCTGCACCTCGAGGGGAAGCAGCGGCAGCGCCGACTGCAATTTGTTCTGAACCTGCACCTGCGCGATGTCGGGATCGGCGCCGGGGTCGAAGGTGAGCGTCACATTGACCATGCCCGACGACTGGCTCGTCGAGGAGATGTAACGCAGGTGGTCGACGCCGTTCATCTTCTGCTCGATGACCTGCGTGACCGTATCTTCCAGCGTCTTGGCGGAAGCGCCCGGATAGACGGCGGTGATCGTGACCGAGGGCGGCGCGATCGAGGGATATTGTTCGATCGGCAGACGGAGGATCGACAATGCGCCCGCGATCATGATCACGATGGCGATCACCCAGGCAAAGACGGGACGGTCGATGAAGAAATTAGCCATGAGGAAAATGCGCCTTGCTCGGCCCCGGCATCGCCGGCGCCAGAATGATCAGTCAGCCACAGGTGCTGCGTCCGCAGCGGCAGCGGTTTGGCCCGCCGGCACGGCCTTCACCTCGGCACCGGGCTGGACTTTCTGAAGGCCCTCGACGATGACGCGGTCGCCCGCGGCGACCCCCTCCGTCACGAGCCATTTGTCGCCGATGGCGCGCACCGCCTTTACCTCGCGGCGCTCCGCCTTGTGATCCGCGCCGACGAGCCAGACGGCGGCCGAGCCGTCGGGATTGCGGACAACGCCTTGCTGGGGCACGAGGATCGCCTCGCGCAGCACGCCCTGCTCGACCGTCGCGCGCACGAATAGACCCGGCAGAAGCTCCTGCCGCGGATTGGGGAAGACGGCGCGAAGGCCGACCGTTCCCGTGCCTTCATCGACCGTGACCTCGGAAAACTGGAGCTTGCCGGTTTCGCCGAAGCTCGCCTCTCCCTCGCCGAGATGCAGGGTGACCTTAGCCGTGCCGCCGCCGGGCGCCTCGACGCGGCCTTCCGCGATGTCGCGGCGCATGCGCAGAAGATCGGTGCTCGGCTGCGTGAGATCGACATAGATCGGATCGAGCTGCGTCACCACGGCAAGAGCGGTCGGCTGGTTCGCCGTCACCAGCGCGCCCTCGGTGACCGACGATTTGCCGATGCGCCCGCTGATCGGGGCGAAGACCTTGGTGTAGGCGAGATTGGTGCGCGCAGTGTCGACTGCGGCTTTCGCTGCGGCGACGTCGGCCTCGCTCTGGGCCAGGGTCGCGGAGACGTCGTCATACTCCTGCCGGCTCACGGCATTGACGGCAACGAGGTCCTTGTAGCGGGCAGCCTTGACGCGTGCGACCTTCGCATTCGCCTCGGCTCTGGCCAGGGCGGCGCGCGCGGAATCATATGCGGCGCGGTAGAGCGCCGGGTCGATCTGGTAGAGCTGCTGCCCGGCCTTCACCGCGCCGCCCTCTTCGAAGAGGCGCTTCAGGATGATGCCGTTCACCTGCGGGCGGATTTCCGCGACCCGGTAGGCATTGGTTCGGCCGGGCAATTCGGCCGATAGTTCGAGCCGCTGCGGCTCGATCGTAACAAAGCCGACTTCGGCCGGTGGCCAGGCCTGTGCATCCGAATTGTCGTCGCAGCCCGCGAGTGCAAAGGGCAAGCCCGCCACCAGGATCAGGGCAAGTTTCAGTCGGCCACGCATCGGATCACCAGATCGTTGAGATTGCAGAAGGAACGAAGCGGCTGGTCACGACACGAACCGGCCACTCTGAGGAGCGGAAAATCGCGAATTGTCTTTTGTAATGTAATCTACATTACACTTGCAAATGAGAATCTGTAAATCCCCTTGCGGGAGCTGCTGTTTGGTCCGCCCTTCGACGGATGGGGCAGGCCCGATGCGGCCAAAAATAAAACCGGCGGGTGCCCTGAGGCGCCCGCCGGCTGGAAAGTCTCTACGTTCGGAAGGGGCAGGCTTGAGGCCGTCCCCCTCCGGGGCGCTTATTGCGCCATGGCGATCTCCTGCTCCTCGTCCTTGTTGCCGGAGAGATCGACGATGATGGCGACATAGCCTTGGGCGAGAAGTTCGCCGAGCTTCTGGACGCTGTGGACCAGAATGACCTTCGGCTTGCCGCCCTGCGCGCTGCCGCCCGCCGCCGGGCTGATGAGGCCGATCATCATGCCGCTCGGCAGGATGATCTCGCCGCTCGGCGTGATGATCGTGCCGGCCGGGAGCGTGAAGCCCTCGACGACGATCTGGTTGGGATCGGTCGCGTTGTTGCCGGTCCGCGTCTTGCCGTTGACGATGAGCGAGCCGCTGCCACCGGTATTGATGGTGGAGAAGGTGCCGTCGACGGTACCGCCGGGCGAGGTCACGTTGAGCGTCGTCACATTGGCGATCACGTCGACGCCATTGTCGGCGAAGAGCGTGAGCGTGCCGCCATTGAACGTGCCGGTGATCGTGTTGCCATGGATCTCGGCCGTCGGCGCCGTGACATTGCCGCTGAAGTTGCCGCCGGCATTCACGCCGACATTGCCGCCCGAGACGATCGGACCGGTGGCATCGCCGCCAACGGTGCTCGTCACCGAACCCTTGGTGTGCAGCGTGTCCGTCGTGAAGGTCTGGTCGCCGGTCAGCAGCGCGTTGTAGTCGCCGCCGACATAGACCGTCGCACCCGAGAAGTCATCGCCGCGCACCGTCATCGAGCCGAGCCAGATGCTGTCGGTGCCAGCATTCTGGATGCTGATGTCGCCATTGGC
>NZ_DAOKYX010000029.1:0-1755 GCF_035325945.1 Parvibaculum sp. | reverse complement strand
GTCGCGCCGAGATTGCCGAGCGTGACCGCCCCGCTACCGCCATTGATCGCCAGCGACTGGCCGCCCGCCGTCGTGCCATCGATGGCGCCTGCCGTCACGGCGCCGTTCAGCACCGTATCGGAGAGCAGCGTCGTCGCGGCATTGAGCAGGAAACCGCCCGCCGCCGTTACGGTACCGCCGATCGCCGTTGCGACATTGGTCGTCAGGCTGTCGAGCGTCGAACCGTCGAAGGCCAGATTGCGCGAGGCGCCATCGACCACGACGTCTTCATTATAGGTACCCGCGTCGACATTGACCGTATCGCCGGCAACAGAGGACTGAACAGCCGCATTGACTGACAAAGCGCCGCCGCCCGTAGCATGACCGACATAGAAGGCATTGTTACCTTCAACGTCCTTGTTGGCTTCCGCATAACCTTGAACCGTGGCGCCGGTCAGGCCGTAGCGCGTATTGAATGCATCGCCAATGTCATAGGCGCCCTGCTTCAGCTTCTGGAAGAACGTGTAGTCACCGTCAGTTCCACCTGTGGCGATCTTGGCGACATAGGCGATGCCCTGGCCGGCCAGATCAATCACACCAAAGTCATTTGTTGCTGACTGATCCTGAGCATAGATGCCATTGGCTTCATCGAACGTATTGGTACCGTCGACGCGGATATCCGTCACCTGCTGATCGTAGGCCTTGTTGGTCTGATAGAGAGCCAGACCGCCCCAGGCATTGTTCGACGTGGTCGAATTGGTGATCGTGACGTCCGCCGAGTCGGTCAGCGCGATGCCATTGCCATTGGTCGTGTTCCTGACCGTCACATGATCGATCGTCGCGCCGTTGACACCATTGAGATCGAGCCCGGTCTTCTTCGAACCGTTGATCGTCACATGGTCGATAGCGAAGTTCAGGAGACGGTCGGATGCGGCACCCGTGCTCGGCCCCACCTTGATGCCATAGAGACCCGAAGCCGGACCGTTGAGCGTAAAGGAGGACAGCGTCACATCGTCGGCATTCACCAGGAGCCCGTAACCGGTCGCGTTCGAGGTGATGTTCGTCAAACCTTCGCCAGCGCCATCCAGCGTCAGACCACTCTTGTTGATATTGAGTGTCGAAGCCAGCGTGTAGTTGCCTGCAGCGAGGTTGAGATCGCCGTCCGTGCCGGCGAGATCGACGGCACCCTGCAACGCACCACCCGCGATGTTGACGCTATTGCGCGCCGCATTCAGGTCGCTTGCCGATGCGCCGTAGAGCACCATGGCATTGCCGCTGGCGCCGATGTCGAAAGTGTTATCGGTGAAGGTGTTGGCGCTCTTGAGCAGGCCGACGCCTTCCACCGACGCCGTCACATTGTTGTTCGAAACGGTGTTTCCGGTGTTCTGCAGGCTGATGCCATAAGCGGTATCGATCGTGTTGCCGCTGATCGTTGCATTGCCGGCAGCGTATTGCGTGGTCGTTTGAACGCCGGTCAACGTGCCGTTGATCGTGTTGCCGCTCACGGTCACATCTCGACCCGAGATCGAGACGCCCACACCGCCGCCATCGCCGTTGACGGTGAAGCCGGTCAGCTTTGTGCCGTCGGCACGCAGATCAATGATACGGCCCGTCATCCCCGTGCCATCGATGACAGCACCGTCGGCACTCTGGATCGTCAAATCAGATGCGCCGCCGAACGACGTTCCGAAGGCTCCATAGGTGCCCGCGAGGACATTGATCGTCGCGCCGTTCGAGGCCGCGTTGATCGCATTATTGATCGACAGGGCGACCGTG
>NZ_DAOKYX010000028.1:13623-33720 GCF_035325945.1 Parvibaculum sp. | reverse complement strand
TTATGAAATCGGATGGCTGTATTCTCCTTGTCCGATGACTATTGAAGATGGCAGAGTCAATCGTTATAAGATTGCCGGCGTCTTTAAAACGAACAAAACAATACTCGGGCATCATGTAATTCACCCGAGAGCCAGTGCCGGTATCAGAGGGGCGAAATGAACGAGAAGGCAGGATTGATCGGCATGACCGCAGAGATCGTCTCGGCCTATGTTGGTCATAACAGCGTCGCGACAGCTGACCTCGCAGGACTTATCCACAAGGTCTATGAGGCTTTGTCTCAGGCGGCCGAAGGCAATGTCAAAGCGTCCGTGGAGAAGCAGGAGCCGGCGGTGGCTATTCGCAAGTCCATCACGCCGGACTATCTGATCTGTCTTGAGGACGGAAAGAAGTTCAAGTCTCTGAAGCGTCATCTGCGGACGCATTACGATTTGAGCCCTGAGGAATACCGCGAGAAGTGGGGGCTGCCGCGCGACTATCCGATGGTCGCGCCGAATTACGCGCAGGCCCGCTCCAAGCTCGCCAAGAAGATGGGGCTTGGTCAGAAGGGCCGCCGCAGCAACAGCCGCAGAACGGCCCGTTAGCAGGCTCGGGGCGTCCGCACCGGCTTGACTGCGACGCCTTGCAATGAACCGCGCGTGGATTCATCATTAACCAAATGATTCGCGCGCGATCCGGGAGGGGACGCGTGCCGCCCGGAGGGAACGGTTCTGACACAGCCCGCAGAGGCCATTCGAGCCCAGCTCATCATTCCCGAGCAGCGCGAGCTGTTCGATTACTGGTGCTCGAAGTGCCCGGATGACGGGTTTCCTAAGCGCGGCGACATTCATCCTTTCGAGCTGAAGCCCCTGCTTCCGTCCCTCAGTCTTTTCGACGTGCTGGAGGGCGGGCCCTTGTCATTGCGTGTCCGCCTCGCGGGTACGCGGCTGCGCGACTATCTCGGCGTCGAGACGACCGGGCGCTGCGTGGCCGATTTCGATCTCGGCGACCAGCGCGGCTATTGGGAAGCGGCCTATCGCGAGGTGGTCGAAGGGCGGAGGCCCGCGCAGGGCGTCGTGCCGCTCACACCCTGGAAGGCGCCGGATGTGTTCCAGTTCTGGTTGCGGCTGCCGCTCGTCGACGAGGCGGGCCACATCGTCATGGTGTTCGGGCATGACGCCTTCCTGCATTCGGAAAAGGCGCATGCGCTTGCAGGCCGGGCCAATCTCCGCATCGCTTGAGCGGCTGCGCGGGACTGTCGCAGAATGGCGGCGCATCTTTCCCGAAGCCTTAGTCCCGAGCCATTCGCCATGCCAGCTCCTGCATTCTCTTCCGATAGTCGTCTGATGCCATTTCCGGCCCTGGCTGCCGGTCTTCTCGCGCTCATGCTTGCGGGCGCGGCTTCGGCCGCGACGGCGAGGATCGAGGAAGGCAGCAAGCTCATCGGCAAGGGGGAGGCGGCTGAGTTCCGGATCAGTTCGAGCCCGGACGAATCCTCCGAGCTGAGGGCCAGTTGCGAGGTGAGTGCGGGCGGCGATGCCGGCATCACCTTCGACGGCGAGCATTACATTCCGTTGTCCGAACCCTCGGTCGGCGATGTGCTGACGATTACGGCTGGCGAGACGAGGCGCTTCGATCTTACCGGCACGGTCGAGAAGAACCGGGGCGATGCCTATATCGCGTTTTCATTCCACGATGTTCCGGCTTCCATGTGCTTCCCCGGCATGGTGTGCGAAAGCGCACCGGCTGGCGCGAAGAATGTGAGCGTTGCCTGCCGCAACGTGAAATAGCGCTCAGAAATAGCGGATCAGCATGACGACGGGCGCGACCCATTCCGGCGTCGGAAGCTGACGGGCGGGCGCCCCCGGCTCCGGCGGCACGAGAATATAACGTCCGTCGACTGACGATATGAGCCGCCCGAAGCCGCTCGCCTCTCCGTCGATTTCCACCACGCAGTCGCGGCCAAGCGCATGCTCGGCATGTTCGGGCGGCATGCGGTCTGCGATGAGCACGTCGCCGGCGCAATAGGCGCCGAGATTTTCCCCGACGCGCAGCGCGATCGGATCGCGCGCGGGCGCATCGAGCGCGACACTGTCATCGTCCCTGGCGGCGGAGCGGTCGAAGGCGCCGCCGCGCCCGACCCGACCGACGCAGGGCACCCGATTGGGATGCGGACTGTCGATGAGGTCGGTGACCTGGACGCGCAGAGCCTCGGCGAGCTTCTGGAGCCAGTCCATCGAGATGGTCATGTCCGCGGTTTCGAGCCGCGAAACCGTCGCCGCGGTGGTGCCGATCAGGCGGGCGAGGTCGGTCTGCGTCAGGTTCCGCAATTTGCGGTAGTGCCGAATTCTGGTCCTCACTGGCTCACCTTTCTGTCTCAAAATGAAGCAAAAAGTACGGATATTTATCCCCGCAGTTTGCGGTTCCCGTAAATTTTCCATAGGCGAACATAAATGTTCTCGTAATGTTCATGCCTCTGTCAGTCAAGCGGTAATGGAGGGTTTTACGATGCATGATTTGAGTGGGATCCAGTTCGGCAGGCCGGGGGAGCGGCGCGCACATATCGCTCCATTCGCGCATGGAGGGCGCGTGAGGCCGTATGCCGGATGCGATCTCGAGCGCGCGGCGCAGGTGGCTCTGACCCAGGAGACGATCGCCCGCGCGCTTGATGTATCCGTGGTCGAACTGAGGTCACCAACGCGGCAGAGGGCGGCAGTCGCGCTTGCCCGGCAGGTCGCCATGTATCTGACCCATGTTGCCTTCGGCTTCAGCCTCTCGGCCGTCGGACGCCACTTCGGCCGCGACCGCACCACCGCCGCCCATGCATGCCGGCAGATCGAAGACCGGCGCGATGACAAGGATTTCGACATGCTTCTCGACCGGCTCGAACGAGCCGTGCGGAGAATGTCGCGCGCCGACACACTGCAATAGGAGCCGACGGGATGGGAGGTGGAAGACAACTCGTGACCGAGCATGAAGTCGAGCGTGAGTTGCGGCGTGTCTTCCGCCGCCTGACCCGGCCGGGAAGTCACATCGCGCGGCTGGACGATGACTGGTTCGGCCTTTTCGTGGCACGCAATCGCTGGCAGAGGCCGGTCCTCAGGATCGAGGCGCGGCTCTGGCAGGCCTTCGAGGCCCGCGATCTCGTCGAGAGGGAGGAGGTGCAAGGGCGGATCATCTGGAACGCGAGCGAGGCGGGGCTTGCGCTGTTGCGGCGCCTCGAGGCACGGGACGATCCTTTCCGCGCCCAGCACCAGCAGCGGCGGCTCGGCACGGTAGCAGTGGGCGAGGAAGTGGCGGTCGCCGAGTTCAACGATGCGGAAAGCCCGCTTGGCTGGCTCCATAGCCGCAAGGGCGCGGATGGAAAGCCGCTCATCTCCGCGCTTCACCTCGAGGCGGGCGAAAGGCTTCGGCGCGACTTCACGCTGGCGCGCATGAGCCCGCGCCTGACGACCGACTGGACGATGGCGCTCGGGCCGGGGGGCGTGCGGCGCTCGGGCGCGGGCAGGGCCGAAATGACCGACAACGCGCTCGCCGCGCGCCAGCGTCTGGCAAGAGCCGTGGCCGGCGTCGGCCCGGTCCTTTCCGATGTGCTCCTTGCCGTCTGCTGTCACCTTCAAGGGCTCGAGGAGGCTGAAAAATCTTTCGGCTGGCCCCGGCGCGCGGGCAAGATCGTGCTCCTGATCGCGCTCGACCGGCTCATCACGCATTACGGAATGAACAATGCCCCTCGCAAGGGGCGCGGGCAAAGCGTGCCGCCTCAGGCGTGAGACGCCGTGGCGAGCAGCGCCCTGGCGTCGTCCTGAATGCGACCGACCATCGAATAGAGCCCGTTCGATCGCTGCGGGCTCAGATGTTCGTTGAGGCCGAGCTTCTGGAGAACCTGCCTTGCATCCACGTCGAGAATTTCGCGCGACGTCTTTCCGGAAAAGATCTGAAGGAGGATTGCAATCAGCCCACGGACGATATGCGCATCGCTGTCTCCACGGAAAACGAGCCGGGGTTCCTTGTCCCCGTGTTTCGTCTCCGTCACGAGCCAGACCTGGCTGACGCAGCCCGGCACCTTGTTCGCGGCCGAGTGTTCTTCCTCGCTCAGGGGTTCGAGTTCGCGGCCCAGCTCGATCACATAGCGGTAGCGTTCTTCCCAGTCGCCAAGGAAGGAAAAGTCCTCGATCAGGCTCTCGATGGTCATCGTTCCGTTCCAAAAGGCTCAGAATCTCCTACAGGACATAGCGATGATGGAGGGGATGCACAAGCGCCGGGCGCGGGTTGGCAAAAAAGCGCCGCCCGGCGGCTGCATGCCGGGCGGCGCCAAAGTGCCGGAAAAGCTCAGGATGAGGGCTCCGGCAATCGATAGCTCCTATGCACCCGCAAGGCGCGAGGGGGCGAGCGGGTGGGGTGGCGGCG
This sequence comes from Parvibaculum sp., assembly GCF_035325945.1. GTDB lineage: Bacteria > Pseudomonadota > Alphaproteobacteria > Parvibaculales > Parvibaculaceae > Parvibaculum. Next base: position 29,336 of record NZ_DAOKYX010000028.1, on the reverse strand, counting down.
GCAAGGCGTGGGCCGGGCCTGTCTCAGGGCCCGGCTCGTCCGGCCGGGGCTCGCGCGCCTTCTCGGTCAGCCACTGGAAGAGTTTGCCCCCGTAAAAGGCCGTCTGCCGGGCCACATGGGTGACGACGGCCTGACCGCGGGCGCAGACATCCGGGTTGCGGTCGCAAAACCCCATCATGTCCTGGGCCGAGCGCGTGGCGAGGCTGAGCATTTCGCCGGCGTCGATATCGGCCTCCGTGCTAGCTGCTACCTCGCTGCCGGTATGCTCGGCGCCAAGGCTCGCATGATGCAGCGATGCGGAATGAGGCGACGCTTCCGGCCCCGCCGCTGGCAGCAGGAAGGCGAGAACCGTCAGCCAGAAGGCTGCCCTGAGAATGAGCGACATGATCCGTTCCCTTTCAGGTCTGTATCGTGACGCTAAGACGTGAGCCGCTGAAGACAAGTTAAATGGATACGTAAAATGCCATTTTGCTTGGATTATTGCCGGTTATTCGTCAGCATGTTTTAAATGGAGTAGAAATTGTGCGGATACATTTAAGAGAATGATTTTCGAGTTTTCTGAAATTACGTTGAAAATTGGAATCGCGTTTTCATCAAAAGAAATTTGTATTTGATTCAAATTGAACCTTGTTCGGGGTGGCGGCGTTTTGCTCCGGCGCGCAGAAGAAGGAAGGTGGATGCCGGATCAAGTCCGGCATGACGAGTGAGGCGAATGCCCGTCCGCAAACTCCGCTGTCACCCCGGACTTGATCCGGGGTCTAGAGCGACGGGCTCGGAGCGGGCGGCCCCTGGATCCCGGGACGAGCCCGGGATGGCGAGAGCGGAGAGGTGGCAGAGGCAAGCCCGGTATGACGATCAAAGAAGACCGCCTTCCCGCAAACCCCGCTGTCGCCCCGGCCCGGGGTCAATCCGTCAGTGCGCGGCGGGCGTCATGGTCGCCGAGGCGGGAAGTACGGACGCCCAGCAGGCGCGGACTTCTTCCACCCCATGCGTGCCCGCGCACCAGGCCTCTTCCGAGGGGAAGTGCGCTGCGGCAATGCACTGGTTGAGATTGAGGCGCGCCCAGTTGAGGCAGGAGGAGGTTTCATCGCGCTCCGCCGCCGCCATCGGCACCGCCATCACCTGACGTGCGCCGAGCGCGAGAATCTTCGTCAGCACCGGTCGCGAATAGGCATGCGCCTCGCTGATCGGGGAAAGATTGGCGATGAGAGCACGGAAGCTTTGCCCCGGCTCGCGCGCATCGGCCTGCTTGACCGGCTGCATCGGCTCGCTCATGCCCCATTTCTGGCGCATGAACTGCTGCGCCGTATCGAGGAGGCGCTTCCTGAGCGATAGCATGCGCTCGTTCTCCGCCGTGACGGAGGCCATGATCGAGGCGGTGGCGGCATCCGCGCCCGGCAGGCGAAGCACGTAATCGGGATCGTTGAGTGCGGCGAGAACCCTGTCCTGACCGAGGCGGCGAACCTCGTCGCGGACACCCTGGGCGAAGGCGTTGGTCTGGGCGGCGGTCATCGCCTGCACCGCATACCAGCCCTGCGCCATGACCTCGGGCTGCGAGTAGCGCATTTCCTTCAGTACACGGCGGACTTCGGTGGGAGTGCTGAGCTTGCTCTTTTCCGCCAGAGCGAGCGCGCTGCCATATTTGAGATAGACGCCCGCGAGCTGGCGGACGGGCGTGCCGCCGCTGCCGCCAAGCGCGCCGAGGCCCGCGCGCGGATCGACGGAGGCCACCTGAACCGGCGCGGCGTTGGCATGGCGCGGCGAGATCAGCGGAATGGGAATGCCGGCGCTCGCGACGCTCTCGTCATTGAGCGATGCGGTGGCCGTATCAGCCAAGGCCGGAGCAGGGGCAGGAGCCTGCGCGGGCGCGGACTGCGCCGCGGCGCTTTTCATGTTGTCGAGCGAAGAGGTGTTGCCCTCGACCACCGTGCAGCCGGACACGAGTGCGCCCGAGATGAACAGGGACGCGATGGCGAGCCTTGCGCCGCGGACACCCCCCATGCCGTGCGGGACAGCGCCCGCCTGCTTCCTCTCACCGAACATGCCAATCCCCTCTGAAACGCAAACCCGTTTTCCCGCTTTGCGCCGTCCGCCCGCCCGAAACATCTATTCAGGCTATAAATATTGTGCGGATTCGGAGCGCCACCCGACTTCGTTAACGGATTGTTTGCAAGTCTAGTGCCGTGCCAGAGCTTCGGCAAACGAGAAAAAGTCGTTACTATGTAAAGACTTGTAGTTTCACCATAAGGGCCGCCTCTATGGAAACTTTGCCGCGTCTCAAGGCGGAAATCTGGGTGAAGGCGCTGATCCGCCGCTGCGAAATCGCGGGCGCGCAAGCCATGGTGGTGCGCCGCGGCGATGCCGCTTCGGGCACGGTGGTCGTCAAGGTGAGTCGTCTCGACCGGACAGCGTCGGTTTTCGTGCCCGCGCGGGCGGGCGACGGGTCGCTCGTCTGGATGCAGGCGACCGGCGCCGCACCGGTCGCCGAGCCCGATGCGGACGCCTATATAGAAAGGCAGCGGAAATTCGATCCGGACATCTGGGTGGTCGAAATCGAGGACCGTCAGGGCCGTCACTTCCTTCAGGAACCGGTGAACTGAGGAGAAGTGCCCGCGCGTCTCATGGCTGCTTCGGGGCCGTTTCAGGGGCGCATGAAGGTGAAGTCCTCGTCGGGATCGAGGAAATCGAGTGCGCTCATGAGCTCGGCCTTGATGTCCTCGGGCGATCTCGTCTCGCGCCAGATGCGCAGCACGCCTTCGAAGAAGATGCGGGCGAGCGCGTCGGTCGAAATCTGTTTTTCGCGGGCTTCGGCCAGGGCCGCCTCGAGATGCGGTTCTGCGATGTCGCGTGCGGTGGTCATGTTTCTCTCTCGGAAATGTGAATATCGGTGGCGAAAGAATGCCCGGCCGGGCGAAACGGCGCATCCTGTCACGATGTCGCGCCGGGTGACAGGCGGAAGCAGTTGAAGTAGGGTCCGGCCCCAAACCGGACTGGAGACGAACTTGAGCACGACTGCGGACGAAGTCGGCAAGCGCCGGACCTTCGCCATCATCTCGCACCCCGACGCGGGCAAGACCACGCTGACTGAAAACCTGCTCTATATGGGCGGGGCGATCCATCTTGCCGGTCAGGTGAAGGCGCGCGGCGACACGCGGCGCGCCCGCTCCGACTGGATGAAGATCGAGCAGGAGCGCGGCATCTCCGTCTCCTCCGCCGTCATGACATTCGAGTTCGGCGGCGCCATCTGCAATCTGCTTGACACGCCGGGCCACGAGGATTTCTCGGAAGACACCTACCGCACGCTGACGGCGGCCGATTCCGCCATCATGGTCATCGACGCGGCGAAGGGCATCGAGACGCAGACCCTCAAGCTCTTCGAGGTGTGCCGCCTGCGCGACGTGCCGATCATCACCTTCATCAACAAGATCGACCGCGAAGGCCAGAGCCCGTTCGATCTCATGGACGAGATCGCGACGAAGCTCGCGCTCGATACCTCGCCGATGATCTGGCCCATGGGCATGGGCGGCCTTCTCAAGGGCATCTTCGACCCGGAGCGTGACCGCTTCGTGCCCTATGAGCGGCCGGGCGGCGACAGGGACGGGCATGAGCCCGAAAGCGTCCCGGGCAGCGAGGTCGGGAAATATATGAGCCCCGAGGAGCTTGCCGCCTATCGCGAGGAAATGGAGATCGCCCGCGAAGGATCGCCCGCCTTCGACCTCGAGGCCTATCGCGCCGGCCATCTGACGCCGGTCTATTTCGGCAGCGCCCTGCGGAAGCTCGGCGTGCGCGAGCTTCTCAACGCCGTGGTGCGCTATGCGCCGCCGCCGCGTCCGCAGCCTTCCTCCCTGCGTCTGGTCGAGCCGGCCGAGCCCAAGGTTTCGGGCTTCGTCTTCAAGGTGCAGGCGAATATGGACGCCAACCACCGCGACCGCATCGCCTTCATGCGCATCTGCTCGGGCAAGTTCAAGCGCGGCATGCGCCTCAGGCTTTCGAGTTCCGGCAAGACCATCGGTATCCACAATCCGACGCTCTTCTTCGCGCAGGACCGCGAACTGGTGGACGAAGCCTTCGCGGGCGACATCATCGGCATCCCGAACCACGGCACCATTCGCGTCGGCGACACGCTGACCGAAGGCGAGGCCATGACCTTCACCGGCATTCCGAATTTCGCGCCGGAAATTCTCCGCCGCGTACGCCTCGACGATCCGATGAAGGCAAAGCACATGCGCCGCGCGCTGGAAAGCCTCGCGGAAGAAGGCGTGACGCAGGTCTTCAAGCCCCATATCGGCGCCAACTGGATCGTCGGCGTCGTCGGCCCCCTGCAGCTTGAAGTTCTCGCCGCGCGCATCGAGGCGGAATATGACGTCCATGTGCATTTCGAGCCCGCGCCCTTCGAGACGGCGCGCTGGCTGACGGCGGAAGACCCGGCGGAACTCAAGCGGTTTGTCGACGCCCATCGCGGCAATCTCGCGGAGGATCGCGACGGCGCGCCGGTCTTCCTTGCCAAGAGCAACTGGGATCTGGGCTACACGGCCGAGAAGTGGCCACATGTCCGCTTCTCCGCAACGCGCGAGCGCACGCCTGTCGTGGCATAGGCGCGCCCGATCCTGCTACCCCGCATTTATGGAGGTGAGACGGACTGATGACGAGTAGCGTTCTGTCGGATTTCGGGGACTTCTGGCGTCTTGTCGTCGATGTCTGGGAAACGGGTGTCTTCGGCCGCAGTATCGGAGAACTTCTGACAGCCGCCACCATCTTTGCCGTCTTCTTCGCGCTGCGCGGACTTTTCACGCGCTACGTGCTCGCGGTCGCGGAGCGCTGGACGGCGCGGACATCGAACATATTCGACGACGCGCTGCGCAACGCCATTGCCGGGCCGCTTCAGTTTCTCTTTCTGGTGCTCGGGATTTTCTTCACCACCCAGTATCTGGATTTTTCCGGCAAGACGGAGCTTCTGGCCGAGAACGTCAACCGCTCGCTCATCGTGATCGCCATATTCTGGGGGCTGAGGAATGTGATCACGCCAATCGGCAGGCTGCTGAGCGGCTTCAATCACATTCTCACGCCGGAGATCACGCATTGGCTGATCACCGGCGGGCGCGCGGGTATTCTGCTCGTCGGCGGAGCGACCGTCTTGCAGATCTGGGGCATACAGGTCGCGCCGATCATTGCGGGGCTTGGGCTTTTCGGCGTTGCGGTGGCGCTCGGCGCGCAGGATCTCTTCCGCAATCTCATCGGCGGGATTTCCATCCTGCTCGAGCGCCGCTTCGGCATCGGCGACTGGATCAAGGTCGATAGCGTGGTCGAAGGCATGGTCGAGAAGATCGGCTTCCGCTCGACGCTGGTGCGCCGTTTCGACAAGGCGCCCGTCTATGTGCCGAACCAGAAGCTCTCCGACAATGCCGTCACCAATTTCAGCGCGATGACATATCGGCGCGTCTCCTGGACCATCGCTCTCGAATATCGCACGACGCATGATCAGCTTCGCCGCATCCGCGACGCTATCGAAACCTTTCTGATGGAGCATGAGGCTTTCGTGCAGCCGCCCGAGGCGGCGCTCTTCGTGCGGATCGACGCGTTCCGGGAATCGTCGATCGACCTCATGATCTATTGTTTTACGCGCACGACGGTCTGGGGCGAGTGGCTGGCGCTCAAGGAAGAGCTTGCCTACCGCGTCAAGGAAATCGTCGAGCGGGAAGGCGCGGCCTTCGCTCTCCCGGGCCGGGCGATCTATGTCGAAGCCCTCGCACCCCGCCCGGAGGAGATCGCGACGGAACGGAGCGCGAAGGCTGAGATCGGCGCGCCACGGCGCGCGGCCGCCGGCGAATAGGAACCCGGCAGGCGCAGCGCGTGGCGATGGGCGTCAGCCCCTCATGCTCTGGACCGTCTTGTCGATGGCGACCTTCAGCGTCTCGGCGATGCGGTCGAGTTCGCTGTCCTCGACGGTGAAGGCGGGGCCGATGCAGATGATGTCGCGCACCGCGCCCGTGCCGCCCCCATAGAAGAAGACGCCTTCGCGGAGGCCTGCCGCGACGACGCGGCCAGACACCTGCGCCTCGAGCGGGAAGGGCTCCAGCGTCTCGCGATCCTTGACGATCTCGATGCCGCGCAGGAGGCCGCGCCCGCGAAGCTCGGCGACATTGGGATGCTGGCCGAGCAGGGCGGAGAGGCGCGCGCCGAGCGCTTCGCCCTTTTCCGCCGCGCGCTGCACCAGCTCCTCGCGCTCCATGATCTCGAGCACCTTGTCGGCGGCGGCGCAGGCGGCCGGATGCCCACCATAGGTATAGAACATCAGCGCCTCGCCCTTCGCGGCAAGCGGCGCGACGACCGCATCGGTCGCGAAGACCCCGACGATGGGCGCATAGCCGCCCGCGAGCCCCTTGCCCGCGAACATGATGTCTGGCTCGAGGCCGTAATGCTCGGCGGCGAAGCGCGTGCCGGTACGGCCGAAGCCGACCATGACTTCATCGGACACGATGAGAATGCCGTGGCGGCGGCAGATCTCCTGCACCATCGGCCAGTAGCGCGGCCCCGGCTCGATGGCGCCGCCGGACGAGCCATTGAGCGGTTCGCCGACGAAAGCGGCGATCGTCTCCGGCCCCTCGCGCAGGATGAGGTCTTCGAGCGCCTGCGCCGCGTGAATATCGAAATCGGGATGGTCGCGCCCGAGCGGCGAACGCAGCGCATAGGGCGTCGGCGCATGGAGCACATGCGGCATCACGCTTTCAAAGCCCGCCTTGCGCGCGACATGCCCGCCGACCGCAAGAGTGAGGGCTGTGGTGCCGTGATAGGAGATTTCGCGGCCGATGATCTTTGTACGTTTCGTTTCGCCCTTGGCCTGGAAATGCTGGATGGCGAGCTTGATGGCGGCATCGCCCGCTTCGGACCCGCCGCTGGCGAGCCAGACGCGCGTCAGATGCGGCGGCAGCCAGCTTCGACGCAGCCTTTCGACGAGGCGTTCGCGCTCGGGCGTGACGAAGGGCGGCACCGCATAGGTCATGGACACCATGGCGGCCGCCGCTGCATCCGCCACCTCGCGCCGTCCATGTCCTATGTTGGATACGATGGCGCCGCCCGATGCGTCGAGAATCGTGCCACCATTTTTCAGGTGCAGCGTGCGTCCTTCGGCGTGGGAGAGATCGATGGTGAAGCGGGCGGGTACGAAAGGCCAGATAGCGTCGGACATGGGAACTCCAGCGGCGGGAATCGGAAGACCTGTCATTATGACGCATGGGGGCCCCCGCTTCCATGAGACCTCGTGTCCGGTTAGAGTGAAAGCCGACCCGGAGGTTCCATTTTGAGAGTCCTCGTCATCGGCGCCGGCATTGTCGGCGTCACAACCGCATATGAGTTTGCAGAGCGCGGCCATGAAGTGACGCTGCTCGAAAGGCGAGAGGGCGCCGGTCTCGAAACGAGCTACGCCAATGGCGCCCAGCTCGGCGCGGGCGAGGTCACACCCTGGCCGGGACCTGAAGTCCCTCTCCTTGCCCTGCGCTGGATGGGCAGGCCCGACGGACCCTTCCGTCTGCGTCTGAAGCCCGACCCCGAACAATGGATATGGCTCTGGCGCTTCCTCCTGCGCTGCCGCAACTCGGCGCGCGAGGAGCGCGTGCTGCCGAACCTGCAACTGGCGCTCTACACGCGGGCGCGGATGGATGCGGTCGCGGAGAAATTCGAGGCGCAGGGCACGCCGATCCTTTTCGATGAGGAGCGCGCGGGCATCCTCCAGATCTTCCATTACGACCGCTCGTTCAAGGAGGCCATCGAGGGCGCCGATGTGATGCGGCGCGCAGGTCTCGACCAGCGCGTGCTCTCGGCGCGGGAATGTGTCGATGTCGAGCCCGCGCTCGGGCCCGCCTATCAGCGCGGCGGCATCAAGGGCGCGCTCTACTGCGAGACGGACCGGACGGGCGACGCCTATCTCTATACGAAGGCGCTTGCCGAAGGCGTCACGCGCATGGGCGTCCGTTTCGTGACCGGCGTCGAGGTCGAGCGTTTCGAGGTGCGGGGCGACAAGGTCGCAGGCGTCCGGACGAAGGACACGCTCTATGAAGGCGACATCGTGGTGCTTGCCGCAGGCGTCGGCTCCGCAGCGCTCGCCCGGCAGACGGGGGTGCGGATCCCCGTCTATCCGCTCAAGGGCTATTCGGTGACCCTTCCCGTGGGCTCGGGCGTCGCTCCCCATGCGAGCGTGACCGACGAGGCCCGCAAGATCGTGGTGAGCCGGCTCGGCAACCGTGTACGGATTGCCGGAACGGCCGAGGTATGCGGCTATGACACGAAGATCGAGATGGCGCGCGCGCGCTCCGTGCTCGACGGCGCGCTCGATTTCATGCCGCAACTGAGCGACGTCGCGGACAAGGCGGAATACTGGACGGGCCTGCGCCCGATGAGCCCCGATGGCAGCCCGATCATCGGCCAGGCGGGGCGCTATTCGAATGTCTATCTGAACACCGGGCACGGATCGCTCGGATGGACGCTGGCCTCGGGCAGCGCCGCGGCGCTTGCCGACACGATCTGCGGCAGCACGCCGCAGATCGACCTAACTCCTTTCAGCATCAAGCGATTCGCCTTCGTTTGAGCGGCGGCCGGGCGTCGCTGCGGCCGGTTTTTGTGCATTGCACAAAAATTCCTTGACGCTAGGGCCCCAAGCTCTTATTTCATTGTGCAACGCACCAATCCAAAGCCGGATTGTGCAGCGCACTGCTGTGAGGGTGGTGCCAACGCAATGAGGAGATGGACGATGACGGAAGCGACCACGACCCCGAAGGCCCGCAAGACCACCAAAGCCAAGCCGAAGGCCGCGAAGGCTGCCAATGCCCGCGCCTCCAAGGCGAAAGCCGCGCCGAAGGCCCCGAAAAAGACCCCGATCGAGCTTGCCTCGGGCATCATCACCGAGCTGACCCGCGCCAATTTCGAGCAGACCGTCGAGACGGCGAAGGCCGTCCTGAAGTCGGGCGACATCCGCTCCGCGGTCGAACTGCAGAACGAATTCCTCCGCGCCGCCTTCAAGCGCAATCTCGACGCTGCCCGCGAGATCAACGAGATCGCCGTCACTGCCGTGCGCGAAGCTGTCGGCCCCTATGCCGAAAAGTTCACGGAGGCGGTGGAGCGCGTTCGCGCCGCCTGATCCGGCGTTTCTTCCTCCCTTCTCAAGTCCTGTTGTGTAGAGGCCCGGCGTTCGAGAGAGCGCCGGGCTTCTTTCTTTCTGTTTTCCGCCTTTACCCGGAGCTAACCGGCCGAGAGCTAGGCTTGTTGCGACGCGGAAGATGGGCGGGTTCCATGCGACGGTTCAGGCGGAGAACGTTATTCTCGAGGGGAATGGGCATGGCGGCTCTCGCCGTGCTCCTTCTCGGCGCCTGTGCGCAGGAGCCAGATTTCGGTCGCTACCGGCCGGGGCTTCTCGAACGGCTGGACGCCGCCTCGAACGACCGGACGCCCGATGCGGCGCCCCTCGCTACGACCGGCGCCGAGCGCGATCTCAGGACCATGGCGGCGAACCTCTCGGCCGAGCGGCCCGCAGCGGATGACGGGCGTCTCTGGGGCATCGCGCAATGGGCGGCGAAGCCGGCGGATGATGGAACGCCGGCGAGCCTGCGCTATTACAAGCGGCTGCGCGCCCAGCACCCGACGAGCCCGGCCTCGCTTCTCAATGCGCTTGCGGGCGACATTCAGGCCGACACCATGGATATGGACCGCTTCGCGGCGATCTGCGGGGAAGTGATCGCGGCGGACCGCGCACGCGGCACGGAGCTTCTGGGGCAGGGGGCTTCCGCCTCGGCGGTGAGCTATGACGGGCCTTCCGCCTTCGCCGGCGTTCGCGCGCGTATCGACGAGAACGGCCGCATCATAGGACGAACGGCGAATGTTCTCGCCTCGCGCCTCGTCGGCTACAGGACCGCGCTCGCCCATGCGCGTCTCGATGCTCCGTCACCGGAATATCTTGCCGTGGTCGAGGCCGCCATTGAGGACATGGAAGCGCGCATGGCGCTCATCGACCGCATGTCGGTGAGCCATGAGAGCGTTCTCGCCGCGCTTCGCGGCGGGGCGGCCGGTTAGCTCGCCGCTGCCGCCGCCGCGCGCGCCGCAAGGCGCTGCCGGAGCGAGAGCACGGTTTCGCGTCCGTCGCTCGCCGGCTGATAGGTGTAGGTGAAGGCGCCGACCGATTCCCTGTAGATCTCGGGCGTGATGGTCGAGGCGACTTCGAGCGCGTCGAAGCCGCAGCGCACCATGTAGAAGAACTGGTCGCGTAGCACATTGCCGACTGCGCGCACCTCGCCCTTATAGCCATAGCGCTCGCGCAGGAGCCGCGCATAGGAATAGGCGCGGCCGTTGCGATAGGCCGGAAACTCCAGCGCGACGACATCGAAATGGCCGAGATGTTCGGCGATGAGCGACGGTTCCTCGCCGCTCTTCAGCCGCACGCCGAGGGGCAGCCCGCGCGCGATGAGCGCGTTCTGCTCTTTCTGCCAGCGCGCGAGGCTGACGATAACCGGGCCCTCGGGGAGGGTGTCCTCGTCGCCCACATGCGTCCAGCTATCGGCGATGAAGTTGCCGTTCTTAATGAGCTGCATAAAGCGTCTCCTTGAAAGGCTGCAAGCCGACGCGCCGATAGGTGTCGATGAAGATCTCGCCTTCGTTGCGAAGCTTGAGATAGGTCTCGACGATCATCTCGATCGCATCGACGATCTCGCCCTCGTTGAAAGCGGGGCCGACGACGTCGCCAAGCGCCGCCTTTTCGTCCGCCGCTCCGCCGAGCGTTACCTGGTAATATTCGACGCCCTTCTTGTCGACGCCGAGAATGCCGATATGGCCGACATGGTGGTGGCCGCAGGCATTGATGCAGCCCGACATGTTGATATGCAGCCGGCCGATCTCGTGCTGGCGCTTCAGATCGGCGAAGCGCTCGGAAATGCGCTCGGCGATCGGGATCGAGCGCGCATTGGCAAGCGTGCAGTAATCGAGGCCGGGGCAGGCGATCTGATCGGTGATGAGTCCGGAATTGGGCATCGCCAGCTCGGCCGCGTCGAGCGCCTTCCAGACTTCATAGAGATCCTTCTTGCGCACATGGGCGAGCGTCAGGTTCTGCTCATGCGCGACGCGGATCTCGGAGAAGGCGTATTTGTCGGCGATGTCGGCTATCGCTTCCATCTGCTCCGAGGTGCAATCGCCCGGTGTCTTGCCGATGGGCTTCAGCGTGACATTGACGATGGCGTAGCCGGGCATGCGGTGCTGCACCACATTGGTGCGCACCCAGTCGGCGAACTTCGCGTCGCGCGTGATGGCCTCTTCGAGTTCCGGCGTCTCGTCGGAAAGCGTCTCGAAAGGCGGCGGGGCGAAATAGGCCCTGATGCGCTCGACTTCGTCCTCGGGAAGCTGAAGCGTGCCCTGCTTGCGGATTTCCTCGAACTCGGCGTCGCACTGGCGCTTCATTTCCTCGGCGCCGATTTCATGCACGAGGATCTTGATGCGCGACTTGTAGAGATTGTCGCGCCGCCCATACATGTTGTAGACGCGCAGGATCGCCTCGAGATAGGCGAGCAGGTCTTCGCGGGCGACGAAGTCCGCGATCTTCTTGCCGATGATCGGCGTGCGCCCGAGGCCGCCGCCGACCCAGACCTCATAGCCGATTTCGCCGGCCGCATTGCGGACGACCTGAATGCCGATGTCGTGCACGCGGATCGCGGCGCGGTCATGCTCCGTGGCGGAGACGGCGATCTTGAACTTGCGCGGCAGGAACGAGAATTCCGGGTGGAAGGTCGACCACTGGCGGATGATCTCGCAGATCACGCGCGGGTCCTCGATCTCGTCGCCGACGGCGCCCGCATATTGATCGGATGTCGTGTTGCGGATGCAATTGCCGGAGGTCTGGATGCAGTGCATCTCGACCGAGGCGAGCTCGTCCAGAATGTCGGGCACGTCCTTCAGCGCCGGCCAGTGAAGCTGGAGGTTCTGGCGCGTGGTGAAGTGGCCATAGCCGCGGTCGTAGCGACGCGCGATGTCGCCGAGCTTGCGAAGCTGGCGCGAGGAAAGCGTGCCATAGGGAATGGCGATCCGCAGCATGTAGGAGTGAAGCTGCAGATAGACGCCGTTCATGAGCCTCAGCGGCTTGAAGTCGTCTTCCGGCAGTTCGCCCGAAAGGCGGCGCGCCACCTGTCCGCGAAACTGCGCGACGCGCTCCGTTACGAGGCTGTGATCGAATTCGTCATACCGGTACATGAATGGTCCTTGCCTTGCCGATGGCGTGCCGAAGTTGGAGGCGCGAGGGCTCAGGCGTGAACGCCTTCGAGTTCCGCCTGCTTGCCGAGATCGCGCCGCACGGTCGGGCCAGCCTGGCGGATCGTCTCGCGCACGCTGGCGGCGCGAATGCCTTGATCGGTCTTTTCGACTTCAAAGAGATAGACGTCGAGAACGTAGTTCTCGGGCATGAAGAAGGCTTCGCCGCGCGCGAGAAGCGCTTGCGCTTCCTCCTTGCCGTCGGCGACCTGGGCGTCCTGAAGGGATTCAGACCAGCTATTGTCGGCCGTGAGATAGACCACGACCCCGTCCGTCAGGCGGTTGGCCGTCACGGCCTGAAACTGGGCACCCTTGCGGGAATGCTGAGCCACAGGCTCCTCCTTTGAACCAGATTGCGCCCGTCGCGGCGCAAAGAGCGCGGCCCCGAAGGGCCTTCGTCCAATCGCCGGTAACATGGGGTTTTTTACAAAGCGCGTCAACCGTTGTGTGAAAATTTGATATTGTCGATAAAAATACGTGAAATATGGAAACTATGAGTGAAATCATAGGTTTCCTGTGTGGCCTCAGGCTTCGCGCCGGATGGCGCTCTCATGCCAGCGGCGGAGCAGCAGATGCTCCACGAAGGAGAGGCCGAAGAAAATACAAATGCCAAGCGTGGAAAGAAGGAGGAGCGCCGCGAACATCTTGGGAATGTCGAGGCGATTCCCGGCCTCGATGATGCGCCAGGCAAGCCCCGTCGAAGCACCGGACCCGGCCACGAACTCGGCCACGACCGCGCCGATGAGCGCGAGCCCGCCCGAAATCTTCATGCCGCCGAGGATGTAGGGGAGGGCGGAGGGAAGCTGCAACTCGGTCAGCACCTGCCAGCGGCTTGCGCCATAGAGCCTGAAGAGGTCGCGCAGATTGTGGTCGGTGGAGCGCAGGCCGAGCGTCGTGTTGGAAAGGATGGGGAAGAAGGCGACGATCCAGGCGATGATGAGCAGCGCCAGTTGCACGCGGTCGAAGCCGACCCAGATCAGGATGAGGGGCGCGATGGAGACGACCGGCGTCACCTGCAATACGACCGCATAGGGAAAGAGCGCCATCTCGACGGTGCGGCTCTGCGCGAAAAGGATGGCGAGGCCGACGCCGCCGACAACCGCGAGCACGAAGGCGGCGACAGTGACGCCGAGCGTGATCCAGAGCGAGCCCATGAGCGATGTGAAATTGTCGGCGAGGCTCGCGGCGATGACGCTAGGGGCCGGCAGCACGAAGGCAGGCACCGCATAAGCGCGCACCAGGGCCTCCCACATGGCGAGAAAAAGGGCGCCGACGAGAAGCGGCACCAGAATGCGCGAGAGCCGCGAGCGTTCTTCAGCCATGGTTCGCCATCCCTTCTCTCAACGCGGCCGATACCTCCGAGCAAAGGGCGAGATAGTCCGTCGACTCCCGGAAGGCGCGGCCGCGCGGAAACGGCATGCCGATGGGGATGTCGCGCAGGATGCGTCCCGGCCGCGCACCCATGACGAGCACGCGCTCGGAGAGATAGACGGATTCATAAACGCTGTGAGTGACGAAGATGACGGTCCAGTTCTGCCCCGACCAGAGATCGATGAGATCGTCGTCGAGCTTCTCGCGGGTGAATTCGTCGAGCGCGGCGAAGGGTTCGTCCATCAGCAGCACCGGCGGCTCGGTGACGAGGGCGCGCGCGATGGAAACCCGCATCCGCATGCCGCCCGAAAGCTCGCGCGGGAAGGCGGCTGCGAAATCGGCAAGCCCAACGCGCGAGAGCGCATCCATGATGCGTGGCTCAGCCTCGGCCCGCGCGACGCCCTTGAGCTTGAGCGGCAGATAGACATTCTCGAAGACGCGCGCCCAGGGCATGAGCGTCGCGTCCTGAAAGACGAAGCCGATATCGGCCGGCCGCGCGCCGCCCGAGGCGGGCCATGCGATCGTGCCTGCGCTCGGTTCGATGAGCCCCGCGATCATGCGAAGGAGCGTGCTCTTGCCGCAGCCCGAGGGGCCGACCAGCGACACGAAAGAGCCGCGCGCAATGGCAGCGCTCACGCCGTCGAGCGCAAGCGTGCCGCTGCCATAGGTCTTGGCGACGTCCTCGAGGGAGATCAGGGTCTGACGTTCTTTCGCGGTCATGCCGGTTTCTTCGTTTCTTTCTTCCTTTTACCCCGGATGACGAAAGCGGGAATTCACTTTCCCGTCAGTTCCTTCTTGAGGTCGAGACCGACGCCGCGATTGACGAATTCGAGCGTATAGGCCTTGTGATAGTTGAGGCCCTTGGGGAAAACGCCCGCTTCCGACATGGTGTCGTAGAATTCCTGCCAGCGCTTGTCCGTCATCGCGCCGATGCCGAGCGTTTCCGTGTCGCCTGAATCGACGATGCCATGCTCCTTCATCGTCGCGATCGCATGGGTGAGAAGGTCATCCGTCATTTCGGGATTGTCCTTCTTGATCAGCGCATTCGCGGGCGAGGGATCGCCATAGAGATAATCGACCCATCCGCGGATGCTTGCCTCGACGAATTTCTGCACCAGCTCGGGGTTCTCGTCGATCATGTCGTCGCGCGTCATGATGAAGGCGGCATAGCCCGGATATCCGTAGTCGGACAGAAGGAAGACTTGCGGCTTGAACTTCGCCTCACGCTCGATCGTATAGGGCTCGGAGGAAAGATAGCCCTCCTGGATCGCCTTGGGATCGGTGATGAAGGGCGCGAGGTTGAAGGTGTATTTGCGGATCTGGTCGTCGGTGAAATCGTACTTCACTTTCAGCCACTGCCAGAAGGCGCTCGTCGTCGCGTCCGATACCATGATGGGCTTGCCCTTCATGTCGGCAATGGATTTCACATCGTCGCGCGGATGCGTGATGAGAACCTGCGGGTCCTTCTGGAAGCTCGCCATGACGGCACGGAGGTTCGCATTGGCGACGACGGCGTTCAGCGGAATGAAGCTGTTCGAGCCCATGCCGAACTGAACCGTATCGGTCGCGAGAAGCTGCGGCACGTTCACACCGGGGCCGCCCTGCTGGATGACGACATCGAGGCCGGCATCCTTGTAATAGCCTTTGGCGAGCGCCTGATAGAAGCCGCCATGCTCGGCCTGCGCCTTCCAGTCGGTGGCGAAGACGACGCGCGTGCCCTCGCCGGTGCCGCGATCGGCGGGCCTGATCGCCAGAACGGCGACGATGGCGACAAGGACCAGAGCGGCGAGACCGCCGATGATCAGATTGCGATTCATGATGTGCCCCCATGGAGTGCGATACGCGACATCGCGAGCGGATTCGCGGACGCGCACGGACTTTTGAACGAAGCGCATGGTTTGTCCAGACGATCTGCGGGACCATGCGTCGGATTCGCTTGCTCCGTCGGGGACGGATGCTAGCAGCGCCGGGAGGGGAGAGCTACACCGATGGGCTCAGGCGCCCGCCCTGCCGGCAAGAATGAGGATGATCGCGATATGGACGATGCCGGCGGCGACGAGCGTTGC
>NZ_DAOKYX010000028.1:5731-13523 GCF_035325945.1 Parvibaculum sp. | reverse complement strand
CCTGCGAGTGTCTCGCGCTTCAGTTCGATCTCGAGCCAGCTTTCCTCCGCCTCGGCGAGTTCGGACCTGAGTGCGTCGTGGCGGGCGGTGATGCGCGCGAATGCCTCCGGGTCGCGGGCATAGAGGTTCGGATCGGCGAGCTCTGCCTCGAGCTTTTCGATCTCGGCCTGGAGCTTCGGCATCTTCGCGCCAAGCTCTTCGAGCAGGCGCGTCTCCTTGTAGCTGAGCTTGGTCGCGGCTCGTGCCCGCTCGGGCTTCGCTTCCGCCGAGGGCGCAGGCTTTGCCGCTGTGAGCCTTGCCGGGGCGCGCGCTTCCATGAAACGCAGATAGTCGGAATAGCCGCCGGGATATTCCTCCGCCTCGCCGGAGCCATCGAGCGCGATGACGGAACTGACGACGCGGTCGAGGAAGTCGCGGTCGTGGCTCACCAGCAGAACGGTGCCGTCATATTCGGCGAGCATCTCCTGAAGGAGATCGAGCGTCTCCATATCGAGATCGTTGGTGGGCTCGTCGAGAACGAGGAGGTTCGAGGGCCTGGCGAGCGCACGCGCGAGAAGGAGCCGGCACTGCTCGCCGCCCGAAAGCGCCTTCACGGGCTGGCGCGCCTGCGCCTCGCGGAAAAGAAAGTCGCGCAGATAGGAAACGACATGGCGCGGCCGTCCGCGCACCATGACCTGATCGCCGCCGCCTTCGCAGAGCGTCTGCCAGAGGGTCGCTTCCGGATCGAGCGAAGCACGCGACTGATCGACGATGATGGGCGTAAGGTTCGTACCCAGACGGATTTTGCCGCTGTCGGGCGCGAGGTCGCCCATCAGCATCTTGAGCAGGGTAGACTTGCCCGCGCCATTGGGGCCGATAATGCCGATCTTGTCGCCGCGAAGAATGCGCGTGGAGAAATCGCGGATGATGACGCGCTCGCCGAAGCTCTTGGAAATGTGTTCCGCCTCGATGACCAGCGTACCGGACGACTGTCCGGTTTCGACGGCGAGGGCGGCGCGGCCCGCGTGCTCGATCTGCCGGGCGCGTTCCTCGCGCAGCGCATGGAGGCGGCGAAGCCGACCCTGATTGCGCCTGCGCCGGGCGCTGATCCCTTCACGCGACCATTGCGTTTCCTGCTCGATGAGGCGGTCGAGCTTCTGCTGCACGACCTCCTCGTCGGCGAGTATCTGCTCGGACCATTCCTCGAACTGCGCGAAGCCCTTGTCGAGGCGGCGCACCGTGCCCCGGTCGATCCAGAGGCAGCCGGCAGCGAGGCGGCGCAGAAAGGCGCGGTCATGGCTGATGAGGACGAAGGCGCCCCGGAACTGGGCGAGGCGGCCTTCGAGCCACTCGATCGAGGGAAGGTCGAGATGGTTCGTCGGCTCGTCGAGAAGAAGAATGTCGGGCGCATCGGCGAGCACGCGCGCAAGCGCCGCCTTGCGGCCCTCGCCGCCGGAGAGTGTCGCCGTCGCCTTGCCGGGGTCGAGGCCAAGCTCGTCGAGCACGGCTTCCGCCTCATGCGGCGCGGCGCCGCCCGCCGTCACATAGTCGAGAACGCTTGCCGCGCCGGCGAAGTCGGGCATCTGCGAAAGATAGGCGACGCGCGTGCCGGGCTGGAGAAAGCGCTCGCCGCCATCGGGCTCGACGAGGCCGCCGGCGATCTTCAGGAGCGTGGACTTGCCAGCCCCGTTGCGCCCGACAAGGCAGAGCCGGTCGCCGGGGCCGATGGCAAAGCCCGCCCCGTCGATCAGGACCTGATCGGCGAATGCGACGCGAATATCGCGCAATGCGAGAAGGGGCGGGGCCAAGGCTTGTTTCCGGAAATTCCTCAAGGCCCGCTATATGGCGCATCGGCGCCCGCGAGGCAATGGCGCGGGAGGGCGTCTCGCTCAGCGCGGGCGGCCGCCGCCGGGCTGAAGCGTCTCGCCGCCGCGCCGGAAGCCCGCGCCCCAACCGCCGCTCCGCTCCTTCGACGCCTCGACCTTGGGGGCGGCGGCGAAGAGATCCGAGAGCTGCGCGAGGAAGCCCTTGAGCGGCGCGTGGAAATCCTCCTCGGCGACGGGGATGTCGCCATCGGCGCCGGGCAGCGCGGCAAGCGGAACGCCGGTTTGCGAGGCTTGCATGTAATTGTGCCAGGCGACGGCGGCGAAATTGCCGCCAGAGACGCCCTTCATCGGCGAGTTGTCGTCATTGCCGAACCAGACGCCGGCGATCTCGTTGCCCGTATAGCCGACGAACCAGGCATCGCGATTGTCCTGGCTGGTGCCCGTCTTGCCCGCGGCGATGCGCGCGCCGAGATCGGCGCGGATGCCGGTGCCTTCGGTGATGACGCGCCGGAGCATGAAGGTCATCTCGCGGGCATGGCGAGGATCGACGATCGCGACCGGAGCCGGACTGTGCCGGTAGAGCGTTTCGCCCGCGGGCGAGGTGATCTCGACGATGCCATAGGGCTCCGAGCGGCTGCCATCGTCCATGAAGGTGGAATAGGCGGAGGTAAGCTCCATGAGCGTTACTTCCGAACTGCCAAGCGCGATGGAGAGATTGTCCTGAATGGGCGAGGTGATGCCGAGGCGCTGCGCGGTGTCCGCGATCGCCTTGACGCCCACGCGCTCGCCGAGCTTGACCGCGACTGTGTTGATCGAGCGGGCGAGCGCCTCGGTGAGCGTGACCGTGCCAGCGAATTTGGCGTTCGCGTTGCGCGGCGCCCATTCGCCGAGGGCGACGGGAGAGTCATCAATTTCCGTATACGGAGTGAAACCCTGCTCGAGCGCGGCGAGATAGACAACGGGCTTGAAGGCGGAGCCGGGCTGACGGCGGGCCTGTGTCGCGCGGTTGAACTGGCTCTGGAGATAGGAGCGGCCGCCGACCATGGCGAGCACGGCGCCATCTGGCGAAAGGGCGATGAAGGAACCCTGGCCGACGGCGCGCTTGTCCGCGCCGGTCAGAATGCCGCGCATGGCCGCTTCCGCCGCCGCCTGCCGCTTGGGATCGAGCGTCGTGCGGACGGTGAGCCGGCCATGGGCATCGGGCAGGAGCGCCTTCACTTCATTGGCGACCCAATCGACGAAATATTGCGGACCGTCGCGCTTGTCGCGCTCGGCCACGATGGCGGGATGGGCGCGCGCGCCGGCCACTTCCTCCGCCGTCAGGTCGCCATTGTCGACGAGCCGGTCGAGCACCTGATTGGCGCGGGCCTGCGCGAGAGCGAGGTCGTTCGTCGGCGCGAAGCGCGACGGCGCCTTCGGCAGGCCCGCGAGGACGGCCGCTTCCGAAAGGGAGACGTCGCGCGCGCTCTTGCCGAAATAGTAATGCGCGGCCGCATCGATGCCGTAATTGCCCGCGCCCATATAGACGCGATTGAGATAGAGAGTGAGGATCTCGTCCTTGGAGAAATTGGCCTCGAGCCAGAAGGCGATGATCGCCTCCTGCGCCTTGCGCCAGAAGGTGCGATCGGAATCGAGATAGAGGTTCTTCGCAAGCTGCTGGGTGATGGTGGAGCCGCCTTCGACGACGGAGCCCGAACGCAGATTGACCCAGGCGGCGCGCAGGATGCCGCGCGGATCGACACCCCAATGGGAATAGAAGCGGCGATCCTCGGTGGCGATGAATGCCTTGACGAGATAGGCGGGGAGTTCAGCCAGCGGCACGATGGGCGCCGTGGAGCCGCCGCGGCTTCCGATCTCCTGTCCCTCGGCGTCGAGCACGGTGACCGCGAGCGCGCCTTGCGGCCCCATGTTCATGTCGCGCTGAACCTTGGGTAGGGTGGCGAAGACGAGAAGGCCGACGAGAAGGACGCTTGCCGTCAGAAGAAACGAGGCAGCCCGGAGCGCGAGACGGAACGGACGGCGCTTGCGCGGCCGCCTTTCTGCCGGATCGCCATCCCGGAAATATTCCTCGGCCGGTTCCTCGTAGTTATCCGCCACGTCGATGTCCCCCTTCGGCGCCCATTGCAGCGCAAGCTTCATGCCGCCCGGCCGAGCCTTCTCGGGCGTCCGCGCGCGAAGATTGCCGCCGTTTGTGCCGGGATTAGGGCAGGAATGGGGTGAAACCGGCACAATTGTGTTTCAATCGGGGACGGGGCTTGACCGCGAGCCTGCCAGGGGCTTTGGTCTCCCGCATGAAGCACAAGTCCGACAAAGAACCCTTCTGGAAGCGCAAGACGCTGGAGGAGATGACCCGCGCGGAATGGGAATCGCTCTGCGACGGCTGCGCGAAGTGCTGCCTCGTCAAACTGGAAGACGAGGACACGCTGGAAATCCTCTTCACGGATGCGGTGTGCAAGCTCCTCGATGGCAATAGCTGCCGCTGCACGGATTATGCGAACCGCTCGAAGCTCGTGCCCGATTGCGTGCATCTGACGCCGAAGATCATTCGCGAGGTGAACTGGATGCCGCCTTCCTGCGCCTATCGGCTGATCGCGGAAGGCAAGGACCTGCCCTCATGGCATCCGCTCGTCTCGGGCGAAACGGAAAGCGTTCACCGCGCGGGCATGTCGGTGCGGGGACGAACGATCTGCGAGAGCGAGGTCGAGTTCGAGGACATTTGCGATCACATCGTCGAATGGCCGACGGACATAGCGGACTGAAAAAAGTGCCGCCCGCGAGATATCCCCGCTTGGCAGCGTGACGCTCGCTCCCCATCTGCCTCCCATCTCCGGAATTGCGTCTCGACAGGCGCCCGAGCGATCGGGCATGCGCAGCGAATGAAAAACTCCGTCGACTGAGATATCCCCAGTTGGCAGCGTGACGCTCGCTTCCTATCTTCGGACCATCTCCGGAATTGCGCCTGACCGCCGGTTCGCCGGCGCGAAAATCGGCAAGGAGTTCATGACAGGCAAGAAGCGGCAGACGGGCGCTCGCGCGCGCGGCAAGGTGCGCGACAAGGCGCGCAATTGGGCCGAAATCAGGCGCGACTATGAAGACCTGTCGATTCCGGTCGCGCTGACGGCGGCGAAGGCGGGAATGACCCCGCAAAAGCTCGTGCGCCATGCAGCGAACGAAGGATGGAGAAAGCGGACGGCGCGGGCCAATGCGACGGAAACGGCGAAAGCCGGGCCGATAGCCGCCGAACGGAGCGGCGAGAACCTGCGGCCGACGAAGCTCGTGGCGCGGTTGAAGCGGCTCATCGCCCGCGAGATCGAAGCGATCGAAGGCGAGAGCACAGCGAGGCGCGACGCGGCCGAAAAGGAGCGCGACGCGCGAAGGCTCTCGTCGCTCGTGCGCTCTCTCGAAAAGCTGAACGACATCAGGATGGCCTCGAGATCGAAGCGCGCGAAGGGACAGGACAAGCGGGAGGAGGATGGAGATGCGCTCAGAGCAGAACTTCACCGCCGCCTCGCTCGCCTCCGCGCCGGAGAGGGTGAGAACGGAATTTCTCTCGAGCCTGACGGGCAAGGAGGCAGCCTGGCTCAATGAGCATTGGCCCTTCTGGGCGCGGGCAGACCAGCTCGCGCCGGAGGGCGAGTGGACGACATGGCTCGTGCTTGGCGGGCGCGGCGCGGGCAAGACCCGCAGCGGCGCCGAATGGGTGCGCGGCGAGGTGGAAAGCGGATGCGCGGGCCGCATCGCGCTTGTCGGTGAAACCTATGGCGATGTGCGCGAGGTGATGATCGACGGGCCTTCCGGCCTGCGCGCGATCGGGCCGGAGCGGATGAGGCCTCGCTTCGAGGCCTCGCGCAGGCGGCTCCTCTGGCCGAACGGCGCCATCGGCTATGCCTTTTCGGCATCGGAACCGGACAGCCTGCGCGGACCGCAATTCGACGCGGCATGGGCGGACGAGCTTGCGAAATGGCGGCATGCGGAGGCGGCGTGGGACATGCTGCAATTCGGCCTGCGCCTCGGCGAGCGGCCGCGGCAGGTCGTGACCACCACGCCGCGCCCGGTGCCGATCCTGAAGCGGCTGATGGCGGAACAAACCTGCGTGGCGACGCGGGCCTCGACCAGCGCCAACCGCGCCAATCTTGCCGAAGCATTCTTCCGCTCGGTCATCGCGCGCTACGAGGGCACGCGGCTGGGGCGGCAGGAACTCGATGCCGAGCTGATCGAGGACAATCCGGATGCGCTCTGGTCGCGCGACGTGATCGACCGGACGCGGCTTCGCAGCGCGCCGGATCTCGTGCGCGTCGTCGTCGCCGTCGATCCGCCGGCCACGAGCGGAGCCAATGCGGATGAATGCGGCATCGTCGTCGCGGGCCTCGCCGCGGATGGCCGCGGCGTCGTGCTCGACGACAGGTCGATGGGCGGGCTGACGCCGCTCGCCTGGGCGAACAGGGCGGCCAAGGCATTCCGGGACCATGAGGCGGATCGCATCGTCGCCGAGGCGAATATGGGCGGCGAGATGGTCGGCGCGATCATGCGGCAGGTGATGCCGCAGGCGCCGCTCCGGCTCGTCAGGGCAACCAGAGGCAAGCTCGTTCGAGCGGAACCCGTCGCGGCGCTTTATGAGCGCGGCCTCATTGCCCATGTCGGCGCGTTCGCAAAACTCGAGGACCAGATGTGCGACTTCGTGCCGGGATCGGGCCGAAGCCCCGACCGCCTCGACGCGCTCGTCTGGGCACTGACGGATCTGATGCTTGAGGCGGAAGCAGGCGCGCCAAAGGTGCGGCGGTTGTAGACGAGCCTGCGGCGCGACAAATGCTTTCGAGACGGAAGAAGGAAAACCGGATGTCGGCAGACATAATGGCGGGGCCATGGGCGAAACTTGCGGCGATGATGCGCGAGGACGCCCTTGTGCCGCGCCCGCGCGAGGAGAAGGCGAGCCGGACGGGCCCGCTCGTTGCGCTCACTCTGGCGGGAAGGGCGGTCTGGACGCCGCGCGACTATGCCTCGCTTGCCCGCGAGGGCTTCGAGCGCAATGCGGTCGCCTATCGCTGCGTCCGCATGATCGCGGAGGCCGCGGCGAGCGTGCCCTGGCTTCTCTATGACGGCGCGCGGGAGCTTGACGAGCATCCGCTGCTGAGTCTGCTCGAACATCCGAATCCGCATGAAAGCGGAGCCGATCTCTTCGAGAGCTGGTACGGCCATCTCCAGGTTGCGGGCAATTCCTATATGGAACTCGTCGAACTCGACGGCACGCCGCGCGAACTCTATGCGCTGCGGCCCGACCGCATGAAGGTGGTTCCCGGGCACTCCGGTTGGCCGGAGGCTTATGAATATTCCGTCGATGGAAGGAGTGTCGCCTTCGCCTACGACCCGGCGCGCGGCGAAGCACCGATCCTGCATATGCGTCTCTTCCATCCCACCGACGATCACTATGGCATGAGCCCCATCGAGGCAGCGGCCTTCGCTGTCGATATTCACAATGCCGCGGGCACATGGAACAAGGCGCTGCTCGACAATGCGGCGCGGCCCTCCGGCGCGCTCGTATATCGGGGGGCCGAGGGGCACGCCAATTTGAGCGAGGACCAGTTCGACCGGCTGAAGCGCGAACTCGCGGAGAATTATCAGGGCGCGATCAACGCCGGGAGACCGCTTCTGCTCGAAGGCGGGCTTGAATGGATGGCGATGGCGCTGACGCCGAAGGACATGGACTTCACCGAGGCGAAACGCGCGGCGGCGCGCGAGATCGCACTCGCATTCGGCGTGCCGCCCATGCTGCTCGGCATTCCCGGCGACAATACATTCTCGAACTATCAGGAAGCGAACAGGAGCTTCTGGCGGCAGACGGTGCTGCCACTCGTCTCGCGCACGGGCCGCGCGCTGACGCGCTGGCTCGGAAGCCAATATGGCGATGGATTGCGGCTCGGCTTCGACGCCGATCAGATCGAGGCGCTCTCGGCGGAGCGCGAGGCGCTCTGGGCGCGGGTGACGAAGGC
>NZ_DAOKYX010000028.1:0-5631 GCF_035325945.1 Parvibaculum sp. | reverse complement strand
TTGGACCCCCGGGTCAGGCCCGGGGGTGACGAGCCTTTGAGCGAGAGACGATACCGGAGGAGATCATGAAACTTGGCGAGAATGCGGGCTGGAAGCTCGACCGGCACATTCCCGTGGCGCTTGTCGCCACCATCGCCTTCCAGACTTGCGCGGCGCTTCTCTGGTCCGGCGCGGCGGCGGAACGGCTGACGGCGCTCGAGAGACGCGCGGCGCACACGGAAGAGATGGCGGAGCGCACGGCGCGGCTGGAGGAACAGTCGCTGGCGACGCGCGCCTCGCTCGCGCGGATCGAGGAGAAGATCGACCGGGCGATGGCGGGGCGAAGGTAGGACGGCGGGCTTGCCTCGTCAGGCCGGACCCGATCCGGCATTCAGGGGCCGCGCGCTCCGCGCTTGTCGCTCTGGACCCCGGCACTCGCCGGGGTGACAGCCTGAGGACCACTGGGCGACGGAAAATTCTGAAGACGCGAAGGCGCCCAAGGGGCGCCTTTCTTATTGGCACTGGAGGACAAGTGATCGCGGATCGGAGACGGAACGGCGAGCGGAAGGCGACGCGCTTCGACATGAAGTGCGTCAAGGAGGACGGCAGCTTCGAGGGCTATGCCTCGCTTTTCGGCGAGGAGGACCTGGGGCGGGATGTGGTGATGCCGGGTGCGTTCAGAAGTTCGCTCGCCAAGCGAGGCCCCCGCGGCATCAAGATGCTCTATCAGCACGATCCGAACGAGGTGATCGGCATCTGGCTGAAGCTGAAGGAAGACATTCGCGGCCTCTTCGTGGAAGGAAAGCTTCTGCCCGATGTCGGGCGTTCGCGCGAGGTGCTGAGCCTCATGCGCGCGGGCGCGATAGACGGGCTCTCCATCGGCTATCACGTCGTCAAGGCGCGTGCCGATGCGAGAACGGGACTGCGCCATCTCATCGAGGTCGATCTCTGGGAAATCTCCGTCGTGACGTTTCCGATGCAGCCGGAGGCGCGCATCAGCGCCGTCAAGGCCGCGCGGCCGACAGAACGAGAATTCGAGCGCTGGCTGACGCGGGACGCGGGCTTCAGCCGCTCGGACGCCCGCACCATCGTCGCGGCGGGCTACAAGACGCTCATCACCTCGCGGGACGCGAATGTGAGCCAGATGGCGCGCGCGATCCGCGCTGCCGCCGACATCTTCAAACACTGACACGAGGAAAGCACATGAGTGCATTCAAGAACGATGTCCCGCGCATCGGGGCGTCGCTGAAATCGCTTGAGACGAAGCAGGCCGAGAGCCGCCCCGACGCCCATGAGGTGCGGGACGCGCTGGATGAGTTTCTCGGCGCCTTCGAGGCCTTCAAGGAGGCCAATGACGACAGGCTCGCCCAGATCGAGCGCAAGCTCACGGCCGATGTCGTGACGGAGGAAAAGGTCGAACGCATCAATCGCGCGCTCGACCGGCAGAAGAAGACGGTCGACGAGCTGGCCCTCTCGCTGGCGCGGCCGGGCATCGGCAGCGGCGCGCGGACAGTGTTCGATCCGGCGCGGCGCGAGCACAAGCGCGCCTTCGATCTCTATGTGCGGAAGGGCGAGACGCATGAACTGCGGACGCTGGAAGCGAAGGCGCTTTCGGCGCAGTCCGATCCCGATGGCGGCTATCTCGTGCCGGCGGAGACGGAACGCATGATCGACCGCGTCGTTTCAGACGCATCGCCCATTCGCGCCATTGCGGGCGTGCGCCAGATCGGCGCGGCGAGCTACAAGAAGCCGTTCACGACGCAAGGGCCGGCCGCCGGCTGGGTCGGCGAAAGCGAGGCGCGCATCGAAACCGCGACGCCGCAGCTTTCCGAGATCGAGTTTCCGGCGATGGAACTCTATGCCATGCCGGCCGCGACCTCGACGCTGCTCGACGACGCGGCGATCAACATCGACCAGTGGCTCGCCGAAGAAGTGCAAACGGCCTTTGCCGAGCAGGAAGGCGCGGCCTTCGTGCATGGCGATGGCGTTCGCAAGCCGCGCGGCTTCCTCTCCTATGCCAGGGTCGCCAATGCGAGCTGGTCGCACGGCAAGCTCGGCTATCTTGCGACGGGCGCGGCCGGCGCCTTCGCGGTTTCAAACCCGGCCGATACGCTCATCGACCTCATCTATGCGGTGAAGGCCGGCTATCGCAGCAATGCGCGCTTCGTCATGAACCGCGCGACGCAATCCGTCATCCGCAAGCTGAAGGACGCGGAAGGAAACTACCTCTGGCAGCCGGGCATCGCGGCCGGGGCTCCGCCCACGCTTCTCAACTATCCGGTGACGGAATCAGAGGACATGCCTTCGATCGAAACCGATGCGACTGCCATCGCCTTCGGCGACTTCAAGCGCGGCTATCTCATCGTCGACCGGCTCGGCGTGCGCGTGCTGCGCGATCCCTACAGCGCCAAACCCTATGTGCTCTTCTATACGACGAAGCGCGTGGGCGGCGGCGTGCAGAACTTCGAGGCGCTGAAGCTTCTGAAGTTCGGTACGGCCTGAGGGGGAACCATGCGCGACATTCATCACAATATCAGGACCGTGCAGACGCTCGATCCCGCAGTGACGGCTTCGCCGCGTTCCGGCGCGCCTGTCGATCGCAGGGGCTTCGAGGCGGTGGAGCACATCGTGCTCTTCGGGGCCTCGGGTGACACGCTCTCGCCCACGCTGAAGATGGAGGCGAAGCTCGAAGCCTCCGAGGACGGCACCAACTGGGCGCCGGTGACGGACGCGAGGGCGGTGACGGGCGGGCCCGTGTCGACAGGCGGCGTCTTCGCCACTGTCGATGCGGCCGCGAAGGCGCAGAAGGAATACCGGATCGGCTATGTGGGGAACGCCCGCTACAGCCGCGTCACCATCGCGCTGACGGGAAGCCATGCGGGCGGCACGCCCGTCGCGGCGATTGCCGTGCTTTCGGCCGCGCATGTGAAACCGGCCGCCTGACGGCGACGTGAGATGCCGCCCTGGCGCAATGCCGGGGCGGCGCTCCTTTCCTGCCCGCAAGCACTCAACGAAAGAAATCTCATGACGCTCATGCTCATCGCCGGTCCGGCGGAGGAGCCGGTGACGCTCGCCGAGGTGCGCGGTTTTCTCCGCCTCGACGGCGTGGAGGAAAACGCGCTGGTGACGGCGCTGATCACGGCGGCGCGCACGACACTCGAAGCGGAAACGCGGCGCGCCTTCGTCACGCAAGGCTGGCGCCTCGTGCTCGATGCATGGCCCGGCCGCGACATCTCTCTGCCTCTTGCGCCGGTCGCGGCGGTGGAGGCGGTTCGCGTCGATGCGGGCGAGGGGGCGGTGACGCTCGATCCATCAGTCTTCGACATGGACCTCGGCGCCGAGCCGCCACGCATCGCCGCGCGAAGAGGCATGCGGCTCGCACAGCCGGCGGCCGGGATCGGCGGTATCGAAATCGATTTCACGGCGGGCTATGGCGCGGCCGCCGACGTGCCCGAACCCTTGCGGCAGGCGACATTGATGCTCGTCGCGCACTGGTTCGAGGCGCGGGGGCCGGTCGCCTTCGGTGCCACCGCAGCCGATATTCCGCTCACCGTCGCCGCGCTCGTGGCGCCCTATCGGAGGCTGAAACTGTGACGAGCCCCGGCAGATTGCGCGAGCGCGTGACGATCGAAGCGCCGCAACGCGCAGGCGACGGCGCAGGCGGATGGACGATTGCCTGGTCGCAGGTTGCGACCGTTTGGGCGGACGTCATCTCGTTCAAGGGAACCGAGCTTGCGGAAGCCGACCGGCTCGAGGCGCGTGAACCTTTCCGCGTCGTCATCCGCCATCGCGGCGACGTGAAGAGCGACATGCGCCTTACATGGCGCGGCCGCGTGCTCGATATCAGGGGCGCCTTCGACCCGGATGGCAGGCGGCGCTGGCTCGCCATCGATTGCGAGGAGAGGGGCCGGTGACGATGCCAGCGACGATGCCGACGATTATGAATGCGGACCTCGCGCTGCAACGTGCGATCTATGCCCATCTCGCCGGAGACGCAGCGCTCGATGCGCTCGTCGCCGGGCGCATCTATGACAGCGTGCCGGGCGAGGCGGCCTTCCCCTATGTGACGCTGGGCGACGCGCTCGTGACGGCTTTCGACACGGGCGACACATGCGGCGCGGAACATCGACTGGCGCTCAATGTCTGGTCGCGAGCGGGTGGGCGAAGCGAGGCGAAAGCAATCCTCGGCGCGCTCCATGCGGCGCTTCATGACGCACCGCTGATGCCGGAGGGGCACAGTCTCATCAATCTCCGCTTCGCCGAAGCCGAAACGCGGCGCGAACCGGATGGAACCACATGGCGCGGCGTCATCCGCTTTCGCGCCGTCACCGAACCGATCTAGGAGCAAATCATGGCGGCACAAAAGGGCAAGGACCTGCTCGTGAAGCTCGATGCGAGCGGCACGGGAAGTTTCGTGACTGTGGCGGGCTTGCGCTCGCGCGCACTCGCCTTCAACGCGCGCAGCGTCGATGTGACGAATGCGGATTCGAGCGGGCGATGGCGCGAGCTGCTCGAGGGCGCGGGCGTACGCTCAGCAAGCATCACGGGGCGCGGCATCTTCCGCGATCAGGCGTCGGACGCGAGCGTAAGGCAGATCTTCTTCGATGGCGCGATCAGGGCCTGGCAGGTCGTCATTCCCGATTTCGGCACTGTGGCGGGTCCCTTTCAGATCACGGCGCTCGAATTTGCGGGCGAGCATGATGGCGAGATGACTTTCGACCTCTCGCTCGAATCCGCGGGCCCGCTCAGCTTCGCGGCGATGTGAGGGCAGAGATGGTGAACAGGCACAGGGGCGAAATCGAGGCGGTGCTTGGCGGCAAGAGACGGACGCTCGTGCTCACGCTCGGCGCGCTCGCCGAACTCGAACACGCCTTCGGCGGCGAGGACATGCTGGCGCTCGCGAGCCGCTTCGAGACGGGGCGCATTTCGGCGCGAGACGCGATCCGCGTGATCGGCGCGGGGCTTCGCGGCGCGGGCCAGGAGGTGAGCGATGATGAGGTGGCAGGAATGAGCGCCGAAGGCGGCGCGGCCGGCTATATCGCCATCGTCGCCGAGCTGCTGACTGCGACATTCGGCGGCGGAGCCTAAAAAGCGCCCCGAGGATTCGCCAGGTCTGGACGCGGCTGCAACGACGTGGGTGGGCAGGCCGGGCCATGACAATCAGGGTTCGGCGTATTTTAAAAACAAGCTCTTGAGCCCGATGAAAAAATTTCCATGGGAGCAGGCGATGGAAATCGGCCTCGGTCGCCTTCGCCTCGCGCCGCAGGACTTCTGGCGCATGACGCTCGCCGAACTCGCCGCGGCCGCGCGGGGGGTGGGGCTGGCGCATGCACGGGTATCGGCGATCCGCCGTACCGACCTCGAGGCGCTCACGCGCCGATTTCCCGATTGAGAGGATTTCACATGCATATGATCGATCTCGCGGCCTTGCAGCCGCTTGTGAACGAACTCGCCCTTGCGGTGCTGACGGCGCTCGCATCGGTGATCGCGGCGAAGGCATGCGCCTTCCTCAAGGCGAAGCGTGACGGGGAGCTAGGACAGATTCTCGACAAGGCGCTCGGCATGGGGATTGCCTTCGCCATGGCGCGGCTCAATGCGGTGGGAGCGGAAAGGGGCGCGGTCGCGGTTCGCAGCGAGCTTGTCGCCTCGGCC
>NZ_DAOKYX010000027.1:0-37619 GCF_035325945.1 Parvibaculum sp. | reverse complement strand
TGGCCGGGCACCCAGCCTTGCGTCTTCGCGCCGGGTGCCGCTGGCGCGGGCGGCGGCCCTTCGCTCTTGCGCGTCGGCACGAAGCCGTAACGGCTCCAATGGCCGGGCACGACACGGCTCGGCGCCTCCACTCCGGGCGTCTTGAATACCGGCGCTTTCGATTGCGGCGCGTTGAGCGGCGGCGGCGCGGCTGGCGTTGCCGGCTCCCACGGGAATTCAGCTGCGCGGGCAGGCCCCGCTACGGCTGAACAAGCCGCAACGGCGATGGCGGCGCCGAGAGCGATGATGGCCTTCCTGTCCATGAGCCTCATATGGGAGATGCCGCGCGCCATCGCCAGTGCGCGTTGAGCGCGCTGCCCCGATCCGATAAGGTCCGCCGCGGAATTACGGAGAGACGCCCGGAGAGACGCCATGACGATCGACAGAACCAGCTATTCCCTGCCCGTCGCGCGCATGGTGGCGGATTTGCGCGCCGAAATCGCCGCATGGCGCAAGGCGGGGCTGAAGATCGCTCTCGTCCCCACCATGGGCGCGCTGCATGAAGGGCACCTCTCGCTCGTCGACCTCGCCAGGACGAAGGCCGACCGCGTCATCGTCTCCATCTTCGTCAATCCGACGCAGTTCGCGCCGCATGAAGACCTCGACGCCTATCCGCGCACCGAGAAGGCCGACGCGGAAAGGCTCGCAGGCCGCGCCGACCTCATCTTCGCGCCTTCCGCCGCCGAGATGTACCCGACGGGCTTCTCGACCAAAGTATCGGTGGCAGGCGTTTCCGAACCGCTCGAAGGCCAGTTCCGCCCGACCCATTTCGCAGGCGTCGCCACTGTCGTCTCGAAGCTCCTCCTCCAGTCGCTTCCCGACATCGCCTGCTTCGGCGAGAAGGACTGGCAGCAGCTTCAGGTGATCCGCCGCATGGTCGCCGATCTCGACATTCCGGTCGAAATCGTCGGCGGCGCCATCATGCGCGAGGCGGACGGCCTCGCCATGTCGTCACGCAACGTCTATCTCTCGTCGGAGGAGCGCAAGGCCGCGGGCCAGCTCAACGTGATCCTGCGCGAGACGGCGGAGAAGATCGCGAAAGGCGCGATCATTCCCGACGCGACGCGCGAAGGCGCGGACCGCATCCGCGCGCTTGGCTTCGACCATGTCGATTATCTCGAAGTGCGCGACGCATCCTCGCTCGCGTCGTTCCCGAGCGGCCGCGTCACGGCGCCTGCGCGCATCCTCGTCGCGGCCAAGATCGGCCGTACGCGGCTCATCGACAACATGCCGGTCTAGAGCAGGCCCAGTTCCTCGAGTTCCCGCCGCATCGCTTCGGGCATCTCGTCCGTCTCGTCGCCCTCACTGCTTTTCACATCGGCAGGCGCGTCGGCGGCTGGCAGATAGCGCCAGCCCTGAAAGGGCCGCCTTTCGCGGCGGCGCGTCAGCACGATCTCGGGATCGAGAACAAGACCGCAGCGCTTCACGCCCTCCCCGTCGACAAAAGGCTCGATGCCGAGAAGCCGCTGGCGGCAGCGGATGAAGCCCTTCATCACCCAGTAGAGCGAACCGCCGTCGAGCAGTTCGTCCGCGCGGGTCGGCACCATGCGCGTGACATGCGCGAGCACCTGCGGCTCCTTGCGCCTGCGCTTTTCGGCAAGCCGCTCCTGCTGCCAGCTCCGCAAATCCTCGACGTCGTCAGCGCCGACACAAAGCTTGATCAGATGAAGCGTCACGCCCAATCACTCCCGCGATTGGAAGCCATCAGGCTCCCTGGAACATCTCGACCGCGAGCGCTGTCGCCTCGCCGCCGCCGATGCAGAGCGAGGCCACGCCGCGCTTGCCGCCCTTCTGCTTCAACGCATTGAGAAGCGTCACAACGATCCGCGCGCCCGATGCGCCGATCGGATGGCCGAGCGCGCAGGCGCCGCCATAGACATTCATGTTGTCATGGGCAAGGCCAAGCTCGTGCATCGCCGCCATGGCGACGACGGCAAAAGCCTCGTTGATCTCATAGAGATCGACATCGCTGCTCGTCCAACCCGTCCGCTCAAGGAGCTTGTTGATCGCGCCGACGGGCGCGGTGGTGAACCAGGCCGGCGCCTGCGCATGCGCCGCATGGCCACGGATCGCGGCGATGGGCTGAAGCCCGCGCCTCTCCGCTTCCGAAAGGCGCATCATCACCAGCGCCGCCGCGCCGTCCGAAATCGAACTCGAATTCGCCGCAGTCACCGAACCGTCTTTTGCGAAGGCGGGCTTCAGCGTCGGTATCTTCGCGGGATCGGCCTTGAGCGGCTGTTCGTCCTCGGTGATCTCGACCTCGCCCTTCCTGCCCTTCACCGACACGGGCACGATTTCAGGAGCGAAGCTCCCATTGGCAATCGCGTCTTTCGCGCGCGCAAGCGAGGCCGTCGCATAGGCATCCTGCGCCTCGCGCGAGAACTGATAGTGCCGCGCCGTCTCCTCGGCATAAGTCCCCATGAGCCGGCCTTCATAGGCATCCTCCAGCCCGTCGAGGAACATGTGGTCCTTGACCTCGCCATGGCCGAGGCGGTAGCCGCCGCGCGCTCTGGTGAGGAGATATGGCGCGTTGGTCATGCTCTCCATGCCGCCCGCCACGATGACATCGCCATGACCGAGCGCCAGCGCATCCGCGCCGAGCATGATCGCCTTCATGCCCGATCCGCAAACCTTGCTCACCGTGGTGCAGGGCGTCGACTGATCGAGCCCGCCAAGCAGCGCCGCCTGCCGCGCCGGGGCCTGCTTCGCGCCCGCGCTGAGCACGCAGCCCATCAGCACCTCATCGACGGAGCCGGATGGAAGCCCCGCCCTCTCGACCGCCGCCCGAACGGCGATGGCCCCAAGCTCCGGCCCGCTCAGGCTCGCAAGATCGCCCTGGAATCCTCCCATCGGCGTTCGCGCGGCGCTGACGATGACAACAGGATCGGCGGCATGAGCTGATTTGGCCATTTTATCCTCGGGGCTAAGATGCGGAACCAAAATGGGCTGGGTGGGGATTCGCAACCTAGCTCAAAACAAAGGAATGGGGGAGCTTCGCGTGAATTTTCTGCATGATATGGACTGGGTGCTGCCGCTGCGAAGCGACGCGGCGACGCATCTCGCCAATGCCTTCACCTGGCTTGGCTACACCAATTTCTTTCTGATCGCCCTGCCGCTCGCCTACTGGCTCTGGGATCGAGAGCGCGCCACGCGCCTCACCATCCTCATCGCCATCACGGCGGTCATCAATGGCTGGCTGAAGGACCTCTGGCAGGACCCGCGCCCGGACGAGAAATACTGGCTCGACGAGCGCGTCACGGGCTCCTATGGCCGCCCCAGCGGCCATGCGCAGGTCGCGGCGGCAATGTGGCTCTGGCTCGCCTATGAGCTGCGCCGCCCCTGGGCATGGGGCGCGGCGCTCGTCATCGTCGCTGGCGTCAGCCTGAGCCGCCTCTATCTCGGCGTGCATGATCCCGACGACGTGCTGACCGGCATCGGGCTCGGCCTTGCCGGCATTTTCATCTTCGCCTGGCTCTTGTCGCCGACCTTCGACGTCGCGCGCAGATGGCCGGCCGCGCTCCACCTCGCGATCATCGCGCTTGCGGCCGTGGTGCTGTTCTACACATGGCCGAATGGGGAAAAGCCAGACGCGACGCTCACCGTCCTCGCCCTCCTCTTCGGCTGGGTCGCTGGCGCGGACATGGACCGGCGGCTTGCACCCGAGGCGCCCGTTCTGCCTGCCTGGTGGCTGCGCATCGTCATGGGCGTCGCCGGTGTCGTCGCGCTCTTCCTGCTGCGCGACGCGCTCATGAAGGCCGCCGCAACGCTCGCGCTCGACGCCAGCATCGCCGGCTATGGCATCGGCGCCTTCCTGGGCTTCTACATGACCGCCATCGCGCCAATGGCCTTCAGGCTCGTCCGGCTCGTCAAATAGCGAAACGGGGCGCGGGCGGCAGCCGCCGCCTGCGCCCTCCGCCTAGCGCTTCTCGATGACGAGGCTCTGCACGGCGCGGCCGAAATAGCCCTGCTCATCGGCAAGGCGGCCCGCCGCGATGCCGACGCCATCCGTCCCAAGCCATGCCTCGGCGTCGAGCAGTATCCACTCGCCCACCGGCATCCGCGCGAGGTTGATCGACAGATCGCCGTTGAGGAAGGTCCAGCTCCGGTCGAGCACGGACGAAACGCCGT
This sequence comes from Parvibaculum sp., assembly GCF_035325945.1. GTDB lineage: Bacteria > Pseudomonadota > Alphaproteobacteria > Parvibaculales > Parvibaculaceae > Parvibaculum. The sequence continues at coordinate 33,452 of NZ_DAOKYX010000027.1, read as the reverse complement.
TGCAGAAATCGGAGACGGCGGCCGCGCGCATCAGCGCAGAATTGCCCTCCCCTTCGACGATCGGCCGGTTGAGCCGGAACCAGCAGGCCGCCGGTCCGCCCGCGCCGAGAAGGCCGAAACTGCCTCGGGCATTCCGCACATCGAGCCCGGAGATGAAGCCGCTGCTCATGCGAACCGCCTCGTCGATGGGCGGCGATTGCAAAGGCCCCGGCACGCTCACGGGCTGATCGGTCAGCCCGGAGAGTTCCGCATAGTCGCCCGCGCGAATCTTGAGCGCGCTTGCCCGCACGACCTCCTTGCCGCCCGCCAGAAGGCTCGCGGCGCAAAGCTGGATCTTGCGGCCCTCGCGCACGACTTCCGTCCGCACCTCGAGATCACCGAGCGGAACCGGGCGCAACAGATCGAAGGTGAGCCGCGCCACCTGCATGGGCACGGCGGTCGGGATGCGCTCGATCGCCCAGGCGAGAAGCGACGACGGCGCGCCGCCATGCTGCATCGAAGGGTCCCATGGGCCCGCGGCATGAGTGCGCGCATGCGCAATCGCGCCATCAACCTTGAAAACAGATTCCATGGGATCAGGCCGTTTCGTTGAAGAGTTCGCGGCCGATCAGCATACGGCGGATTTCGCTCGTGCCCGCGCCGATTTCATAGAGCTTCGCATCGCGCAGCAGGCGGCCCGTCGGATAATCGTTGATGTAACCGTTGCCGCCCAGCGTCTGGATCGCCTCGAGCGCCATCCATGTCGCCTTCTCGGCCGCATAAAGGATCGCGCCCGCGGCGTCCTTTCGCGTCGTCTGCCCGCGGTCGCAGGCTTTCGCCACGGCATAGACATAGGCACGGCAGGCATTCATCGTCGAATACATGTCGGCAAGCTTGCCCTGCATGAGCTGGAACGTGCCGATGGGCTCTCCGAACTGCTTGCGCTCATGCACATAGGGCACGACCACATCCATGCAGGCCTGCATGATGCCGAGCGGCCCGGCGGCGAGCACGGCGCGCTCATAGTCGAGGCCCGACATCAGCACGCGCACGCCTTCATTGACCTTGCCGAGAATGTTCTCCTCCGGCACCTCGCAATCCTCGAAGACGAGTTCGGCCGTGTTCGAGCCGCGCATGCCGAGCTTGTCGAGCTTCTGCGCAGGCGAGAAGCCCTTGAACGACTTCTCGATGATGAAGGGCGTGATGCCCTTCGGCCCCGCAGTGGGATCGGTCTTCGCATAGACGATCAGCGTCTCCGCGTCGGGACCGTTGGTGATCCACATCTTATTGCCGTTGAGAATGTAGCGGTCGCCCTTCTTCTCGGCCTTGAGCCGCATGGAGACGACGTCTGACCCCGCGCCCGGCTCCGACATGGCGAGCGCGCCGACATGCTCGCCCGAAATGAGCTTCGGCAGATATCTGCGCTTCTGCGCTTCGGTGCCCCAGCGGCGAAGCTGGTTCACGCAGAGATTGGAGTGCGCGCCATAGGAAAGACCGACGCTCGCCGAACCGCGGCTGATCTCCTCCATCGCGACGACATGCTCGAGATAGCCGAGCCCCGCGCCGCCGAACTCTTCCTCGACCGTGATGCCGAGCAGGCCGAGATTTCCAAGCTCTGGCCAGAGATCGCGCGGAAAGCTGTTGGTGCGGTCGATCTCGGCGGCGCGCGGCGCGATCCTGTCGGCGGTGAAGGAGCGCACCGTGTCGCGGATCATGTCGGCCGTTTCGCCGAGATCGAAATCGAGTGACTGGAAATCATTGGCAACCATGTCGAACGCTTCTCTTGTTATTTGTCAGGCGAATAGATGTCGACGACATCGGACTGGGTGAAGACCGTATAGACGCCAGCGCCGGGGCTGCCGCCGATAACGAAAAGCCGGCCATGCGCAACGGCGGCAACCGCCGCATGGCGCGGCGTCGGCAGCGGCGCCGCGCGGCCCCATGCGCCACCTTTCGCATCTAGCACGAAATGATCGGCATAGCTGCGCGGCGGCGAAAGGCTCTCGCCGCCCGTGACATGTATCCGGCCATCGAGAACGGCAGCCACATGCCCCTCGCGCGGCGAGGGCAATGCAGGGCCCGGCCGCCATGTCTGCCGCGCCGTATCGAAAATGTCGACGCGCGGCGTGGCCGCTTTGCCCTCGTGCCCGCCGATCACATAAATCTCGTCTCCGATGACGGCGAGCGCAAGGTCCGAACGGGGCGCAGGCATGGACGCCGCCGCGACGGCCCAGCGTTCGGTCTCCGGCGAATAGACGAAGACGCGGCCAGCGTCGGGCCCCTTGCCGCCGATCGCATAGAGTTTGCCGCCCGCTGCAGCGAGCCCCAGCGCCACGCGGCTCGACGGCATCGGCGCGCCGCTGATCCATGTGCCGACCGCCGGATCGAAAATCCAGAGATTGTCGCTCTCCTCCTCGATCCGCTCGTCGCGCGTGCCGCGCGCGGAATAACCGCCCGCCACATAGATCTTGCCGCCGCTGACCGCGATGCCGAATTGCTGAAGGCCGACGGGCAAGGCCGCCGCCGCCCGCCATATGTCGCCGACCGTGTCGTAGATTTCAGTCATGGAGCGCGGCCCCGAAATGCCGCCGCCGCCGATCACATAGAGATCGTCGCCCAGAAGCGCCGCACCCGCATAGGCGCGCGCCGTCGTCATGGGCGTGCCGTCCCGCCAGCCCTCCGCCGCCGCGCCGCCCGGCAGCAGGGCCGTGGCAGCCGCAATCAGGACTGCGCCGATCATCGCCAGGAGACGGCTGCGCGAATCGGGCTCACTCATTTTGTCCTCGAAGAATCTTCAGGAAACCTGCCGGAAGGAATGTTCAGCCGGAGTGTGCTCGATTTACCGGCATATCGCCAGCGGGCGAATGCCCCGCATGGGCCAGCCGGAAGCGCCTGAACAAATGAACCTGCGCAAATGAAAAAGCCGGCTGCCCGAGGGGCCAGCCGGCTTTTCATCATTCGTAGCTTACTTCATTCCCTGGACATGGTGCGGTCGAGAAGACTCGAACTTCCACGGGTTGCCCCACAGCGACCTCAACGCTGCGCGTCTACCAATTCCGCCACGACCGCGCATGTCTCAAGGACGCGCCGATGTAACAAATCCCTCACCGGACCTCAAGCTGCAAATTCATGTTTCGGCACGGGAATCTGTTTCAGGCTCAAATTCCGTCGCCATCCGTGTTGACCGGAAGGTGAATTCCGCACTCGTCCTTGTCGCGGCCAGCCCAGCGCCCGTCGCGATAGCTGCCGCCTTCGGGCACCCGCTCGGTGCAGGGCATGCAACCGATGGAGAGATAGCCGTCCTTCACCAGCGGATGGCGCGGCAGCCGGTGCGCGTCCGTGTAGCGCTCAAGTTCCTCCTGCCCCCAGAAGCTGAGCGGATTGATCTTGAAGCGCGTGCCAGTGGCGCTGCCGGGCTCGCCCGTGCCGCGAACGGCCTCCTCCTCGATCGGCTCCATGCTCGCCCGCGCATTCGTCTGGAAGCGCTTGCGGCCCGTGATCGATGCCTCGAAGCCCTTCAGGGCGCGTTCGAGCGGCAGAACCTTGCGGATGAAGCAGCAGGCATCGGGATCGGAGTTCCAAAGTCCGCCATTGGGGTCCTGGCGGGCGAGATCGCCCGGATGAGGGCCAGCCGCGCGTATGTCGGTGAGGCCGAGCCGCTCCTGCAGCCGGTCGCGATAGCGCAGCGTCTCGCCGAAGAGCTTGCCCGTATTGAGGAAGATGACCGGCGTCGTCGGGTCGATCTCCGCCACCATATGCAGCAGCACGACCGATTCCGCGCCGAAGGACGAAACGACCGCGATCTTGCCCGCAAATTCGGTCTTGATCATCGCTTCGAGAAGAGCCTGGCCCGAAAGCCCCGCATAAAGCTCGCGCAAGCGCCCGAGCCGGGGCGAAAGCCGGGTATCGGTGTCCATTACCGCCGCGCGCGCCTCATGGTTGATCTGAACGATGGTCATGGGAGCCAGCCTTCTTCCCTGATATACGCCTCGGTCCGCTGCCCGATCTCTGCAAGGCCGAGCCCTTCGGCCCGCCAGCCCTCCCGCCTTTCGGCGAGTTTTTCGATTCGTCCGGACCATTCCGGCCCGAACAACCCTTCCAGGTGCCGCCTGAGGCGCCTTGCGAGGCCGGGTGAGCGGCCTCCGGTCGAAACCGTCAGGAGGAGATCACCCCGCCTGACGATGGAGGGGACATGGAAGTCGCACAGCGCCTTCCTGTCCTCCGTATTCACGAATCGCCCCAGCCTGCGGGCCGTGGCGGCAAACCCTGCCGCTTCCTCGTCCGCAAGCCCGGCAATGAACACGAGCCCTGCGGCTTCCAGCGCCTCCGCGGAGGGCCGGGCGCCCATGAGCCTGTCACCAGCGCGCGCCCGGAGGTCCACTCCCGGCGCGGCCGAATAAACCGCCACGGACGAGGCCCCGGCGGCGTCCAGAAGCTCCAGCCGCTTCAACGCGGCCTCGCCCTCGCCGATGAGCACGACATGAAGCGCGCCGACATCGAGCACGATTGGAAGCATCTGATCTCCTGACGGGGACTGTGGAGGCGGTGGACACACTGCCTCGACGGCACGCCTGATCGAATTTCCATAGAAATAAGCCAAGCGGCGGAATAGTTCAATATCTACTCGTATTATATATATTTATACAAAATATGATCGTATAAATACAAAAAAGGGCCCGCGAAGGGGCCCTGTTCCGCTGATTGCCGGGTAGGTTCAGTTGGTCAGCGTCGAGGTAATGGAGATGGCAATCTTCTCCCCTTGCACGATAATCTCGCCACGCGCGATCGGCACGTTGTTGGCGAGGAGCCAGACCTCGTCCTCATGGCCGGCGTTGAGTTCGATGACGGCGCCGCGGCCCATCTTCAGCAGTTGCTGGATCGGCAGGCTCGTCCGCCCCAGAACGACCGAGATTTCGACAAAGACGTTATTGACGGCATTCATGCCCGCCCCCACCTGGCCTCACGCGGCTTCAACTCTTGAGAAAGGTCGCATGTTAGAGTTACGCCATGGTTAAGAACGCAATGCACGAGGCCGCCGCGCCTGCCCGGCCGACCGCCCGCCCCGTCGAATGGCGCATCTCGGATGCGCCCGTCCCCTATGAGGCCGCCGTGGCGGAAATGGAGGCGCGCGCCGCCGCCATCGCCGAAGGCGAGGCGCCGGAACTCGTCTGGCTGCTCGAACACCCCCCGCTCTATACGGCAGGCACGAGCGCCGATGAAAAGGACCTCCTCGCGCCCGATCGCTTCCCGGTCTATCGCACCGGGCGCGGCGGGCAATACACCTATCACGGCCCCGGGCAGCGCGTGGCCTATGTCATGCTCGACCTGAAACGCCGCACGCCCGACGTGCGCAAATTCGTGGGCGATCTCGAAGCGTGGCTGATCGCGACGCTTGCGCAGTTCAACGTGAAGGGCGAATTGCGCGAGGGCCGCGTCGGCGTCTGGGTGCGCCGCCCCGACAAGGGGCCGGGCCGCGAGGACAAGATCGCGGCCATCGGCGTGCGGATCAGGAAATGGGTGACGTTCCACGGGATCAGCCTCAACGTCGACCCGGACCTCGATCACTTCTCGGGCATCGTTCCCTGCGGCATCAGCCAGTATGGCGTGACGAGCCTCGCCGATCTCGGCATCACCGCCAGCATGAGCGACGTCGACATGGCGCTGCGCGCGACATTCGACGACATCTTCGCCACGCCGCCCTAGAGCGTGCGCGCGCGCCCTGCGAGCACCAGCGCGCCGACGCCGAAGGTCACGGCCGCCAGCCAGACGAAGCCGCCAAAGGCCGGAAGCGAAATGCCGATCCAGAGGAGGAGCGTCGCGAGCGCGACGCCGATGATGAGCCGCGCCGATCCCTTGTCGGCAAGCGTCATCCTGCCCGAGAGAAGCGCGCCGAGCACCATGATCGCGACCACGAGCCCTGCAAGCACGCCGAGCGGCCAGAGCAGAATGACGATGAAGGCAAGCGGCAGGCCGACAATGGTGACGGCGGAAATGATGGCGAGTATGGGCGTGCCGATCAGCCAGATGAGCCCGATGAGAAAGGCAAGCGCCGGCTGAGCGGACGCGGCCTCGCGCAATCTGAGCGCCGAGGCTGGCGCAGCCAGAGCGACGACACCCGCGATGAAGCCGAAGAGAATGGCGCCCGGCCAGGAAAGCCTGTAGCCGGGCATCCTCCAACGATCGGGCCGTTCGACGAAATAGGGCCGATAAGGCTCGCTCCTCACCGTCTCGTCCCAGACCTTCGAGCGCATATTGCCGGCGATGCGCGCGCCCGCGTCGATCTCGGCGGGCATGGCCGCGTAGTAGTTCACATTGCCGTCGATGCGCGCATCGGGCCCGAAGGCGATACGCACGCCATAGAAGCTCACATCGCCCTTCACATGGCCGTTGATGAGCGCATCCTGCGCACGGATCGAAAGCTCGCCGCCGATCTCGCCTTCGACGGCGACACGGCGCGCGGCGATCCACACATCCCTTTTGATATTGGTTTCCCGGCCGAGAGAGACGATCTCGCCCGTTGCCGTCAGCGAGCCCGCCACCTCGCGGGTGACGCTGATGTCGCGCCCGGCGAGAAACAGCGTGTCATCAACCTGCCATTCGACGCCGCCCTGCGCCCCCGATACTCCGGCCTCGGCCCTGACGCTCGCGGCCCGCACGGGCGCAACCGAAAGAGCGACCATCGCCAGTGTGAACAGGACTGAGAGAATTCGGACGCGCATGGAGCCTCCTTCGCCGCAGACCGCGAAATATCAGGCTCGCCGCAATATGGCAGTGTGTCAACGGAGCTTTTGGCGCGCCTCCGCCCCTCATGGCCGGGCTCGAGGCACGGGCCATGAGGGCACGGAAAGCGATCCTATTCGAAGCTGAATTCCATGATGACGGCATCGACGGCGAGGCTGTCGCCGGGCTTCGCTTCGATCGCCGCAACGGTGCAATCGCGTTCGGCGCGGAGAATGTTCTCCATCTTCATCGCCTCGACGATGGCGAGCGGCTCGCCGGCCTTCACCTCCTGGCCGACTTCCACCGCGATTGACTTCACGAGGCCGGGCATCGGGCAGAGGAGATATTTGGACGTGTCCGCCGCGACCTTCTCGGGCATGAGCAGGTAAAGCTTGTGCGCGAGCGGCGTGCGGACGGCCGCATGCACGGTCGCGCCGCGATAGCGGAACACATAGCCCTTCTTCGCCCTGTCGAGCTGCACGACGATGGCCTCGCCATCGACAGTGCCGGAGAAAATGGGCTTGCCCGGCGTCCAGTCGCTGGCGACGACGTGGCGGCCGAGCTGCGTCGTGCCTTCGTCGTCGAGAAGCGTGACCTCGACGCCAGCATCCCCATCGCCGGAGATCATGGCGCGCTGCACCCAGTCGCCGACGGTCACCACCCATTCGTGCGGCAACTGACGCGGCCGGCCGGGCAGCTGCCCGCTGATCGCCACCGCCCGCTCTGCGTGGATCTTGTTGATGAAGACCGCGATGGCCGCGATCTGCGCCTTGCGCGCCGGCGCCAGCTCGACGCCGTGGAAACCTTCGGGGAATTCCTCGGCGATGAAGCCCGTGGTGATGTTGCCCGAGCGGAAGCGCGGATGCTCCATGATCGCGCCGAGGAACGGAATGTTGTGCTGAATGCCCTCGATGCGGAACTGATCGAGCGCGACCGACATGTGGTCGATGGCGCTGATGCGATCCGGCCCGTGCGTGCAGAGCTTGGCGATCATCGGATCGTAATAGATCGAGATTTCGCCGCCCTCATAGACGCCCGTATCGTTGCGAATGGTGAGCCCGTTCTCCGTGCCTTCCGCAGGCGGCTGATAGCGCACGAGGCGCCCCGTCGACGGCAGGAAGTTGCGATAGGGATCTTCCGCATAGATGCGGCTTTCCATCGCCCAGCCGTTGATCTTCACGTCCTCTTGCCTGAGCGAGAGCTTCTCGCCCGCCGCAACGCGGATCATCTGCTCCACAAGGTCGATGCCGGTGATAAGCTCCGTCACCGGATGTTCGACCTGAAGTCGCGTATTCATTTCGAGGAAGTAGAAGTTGCGGTCCTTGTCGACGATGAATTCGACAGTGCCCGCGCTTTCGTAATTCACGGCCTTGGCGAGCGCCACCGCCTGCTCGCCCATGGCCTTGCGCGTCTTCTCGTCGAGGAAGGGCGACGGCGCCTCTTCGATGACTTTCTGATTGCGGCGCTGGATCGAACATTCGCGCTCGAGCACATAGATGGCATTGCCATGCTTGTCGCCGAGCACCTGAATTTCAATGTGGCGCGGCTGCGTCACGAACTTCTCGATGAAGACGCGATCATCGCCGAAGCTCGACAGCGCTTCCGACTTGGAGGCGGCGAAGCCTTCCGCCACTTCCTTCTCGGACCAGGCGATGCGCATGCCCTTGCCGCCGCCGCCCGCCGAGGCCTTGATCATCACCGGATAGCCGATGTCGTTGGCGATCTTCACCGCTTCCTTCGCATCGGCGATGACGCCGAGAAAACCCGGAACCGTGCTCACCTTGGCGGCATTGGCGAATTTCTTCGACTCGATCTTGTCGCCCATCGCCTCGATGGCCTTGATGTTCGGCCCGATGAAGGCGATGCCCGCTTCCTTGAGCGCGATGGCGAATTTCGGATTCTCGGAGAGGAAGCCATAGCCCGGATGAACGGCCTCGGCGCCCGTCTTCTTGCATGCCTCGATAATCTTCTCGATCACGAGATAGGACTGGGCGGCGGCCGGCGCACCGATATGCACGGCCTCGTCCGCCATCTCCACATGCAGCGCGTCCTTGTCGGCGTCGGAATAGACGGCAACGGTCTTGATGCCCATCTTGCGCGCCGTCTTGATGACGCGGCAGGCAATCTCGCCTCGGTTGGCGATCAGGATTTTCTTGAACATGGGATCGCCCTCAAAGCGGGATGTTATTGTGCTTCTTCCACGGGGTCTCGACCTCCTTGTCGCGCAGGAGAGCGAGCGCCCGAGCGACGCGGACCCGCGTCGAGTGCGGCATGATCACCTCGTCGATATAGCCGCGTTCGGCCGCCACGAACGGATTGAGGAAGCGGTCCTCGTAAGCCTTCGTATGCGCGGCGATCTTTTCCGGGTCGCCGAGATCCTGACGATGAATGATCTCCACCGCGCCCTTCGCACCCATCACCGCGATTTCGGCCGTCGGCCAGGCATAGTTGAGATCGCCGCGGATGTGCTTCGACGACATGACGTCATAGGCGCCGCCATAGGCCTTGCGCGTGATGACCGTGATTTTCGGCACCGTCGCTTCCGTATAGGCGAAGAGCAGCTTCGCGCCGTGCTTGATGAGCCCGCCATATTCCTGCGCCGTGCCCGGCAGGAAGCCCGGCACGTCGACGAAGGTGACGATCGGAATGTTGAAGCAATCGCAGAAGCGCACGAAGCGCGCCGCCTTGCGGCTCGCATCCGAGTCGAGCACGCCCGCAAGCACCATCGGCTGGTTCGCCACGATGCCGACCGTGCGGCCCTCGATGCGAGCAAAGCCGGTGATGATGTTCTTCGCGAAGCTTTCCTGCAGCTCGAAGAAATCGCCCTCGTCCACGACCTTGAGCACCAGCTCCTTCATGTCGTAGGGCATGTTCGGGTTGGCCGGGATCAGCGTGTCGAGCGACATCTCGATGCGCTTCGCATCGTCGAAATAGGGGCGCTCCGGAACATCGTCGCGGTTCGACGACGGAAGGAAATCGATGAGGCGGCGGATCTGGCCGAGCGTGACGACGTCATTGTCCCATGCGCCATCCGCGACCGAGGACTTCACCGTGTGAACGCTCGCGCCGCCAAGCTGCTCGGAAGTCACCGTTTCGTTCGTCACCGTCTTCACGACATCCGGACCCGTCACGAACATGTATGACGTGTCGCGCACCATGAAGATGAAGTCGGTCATGGCGGGCGAATAGACGTCGCCGCCCGCGCATGGGCCCATGATGACCGAGATCTGAGGGATGACGCCGGAGGCGATCACGTTGCGCGTGAACACTTCGCCATAGCCGCCCAGCGCGTCGACGCCTTCCTGAATGCGCGCGCCGCCCGCATCGAAAAGGCCGATGATGGGGGCGCCGGTCTTCAGCGCCATGTCCTGCACCTTCGTCATCTTCTTCGCATGCGCGCGGGAGAGCGACCCGCCGAACACGGTGAAGTCCTTGACGAAGACATAGACGGGGCGGCCATTGACCGTGCCCCAGCCGGTGACGACGCCATCGCCGGGGATCTTCTGCTTCTCCATGCCAAAGTCCTGGCAATCATGCTCGACGAACATGTCGAACTCCTCGAAGGAGCCCTCGTCGAGAAGAAGCTCGATGCGCTCGCGCGCCGTGAGCTTGCCGCGCGCATGCTGAGCGTCGATGCGCTTCTGCCCACCGCCGAGCCGGGCGATCTGCCTGCGCTCCTCAAGCTGGCGAATAATCTCTTTCATTCCGCCCCCTGAAGCCCATGAGCCAACCGGGATGTGGCCGGGCATAATCGATATGAAGGTTACCGGACATGGGCCCTGTTTCAGGCTCGCCCCGGCAGGATGCATGGGGGTTCAATACCACCCAAAACGCCATTTTGCCAATGGCTTGCAACTCGATTCCGGCGGCGGGAACTTACGTAGCGTCAGAAAGGAGATCGAGGAAGCGGGCCGTATCGGCAAGCTCCTGGCGCCGCGTGGCGAGGCGCGCGGCCTCCTCCTCGTCCTCGCCGCAAAGCTCCATCTGCCAGGCTTCGTCGACATGCGCGGCGTCGAAGGCCTGGCCCGCGTCTAGCCGCCCGTGGAGGAGCGCAAGCCCGATCACCGCCGAGCCCGTCAGCGTCACCGCGTTATGCAGCGCGGCAAGCTCGAAGGCATCGGCATCCGCGATGGCCGCCCTGAGCGCGGCGAGGGCCACGTCGTCCTGCACGACATGGACGATTGTCTCCGTCACCTTGAGTGCAGCGCCGAACTCGCGCGCCACCCATTCGACGAGCGGCGACCAGTGCGCCGCCTGCCGCCGGGCAAGCTCCACCGGATGATCGACGCGGTAGCAGACAAGGTCGCTCGAGGCGAATGCCACGACTTCATCGACGACCGCCTCGTGCCGCGACATCACGCGATCTATCGCGGTATTGGCGAGCTTCGTCAGCCACATGCCGCGCGGGTCGATCAGATCTCCCTGACGGTTCCATTCCTCCGCCATGGCGCGCGCCAGCGCCGCGCTCGGCACCACGAGCGGCACGCGGGCGGGCGTCTTGACACCGCGCCCGTCGAGCAGAACCGTGAAGCCGCCACCAAGGGGGGCAGCCGTCGCTTCCTTGTAGAAGCGCTTCGGCAGTGTACGGAGCGCATTGCGCCCCGGATGCTCGACCTGCTCGTCGAGCGGCCTGTTGCGTCCCAGCTCCGAAAGGAGAGGCGCGAAAATGGAATCCTCGTCACTCATACTCATACGCTCACTTGCCGAAGAGCCCGCCGATACCCTTGCCGATGCTTTCCACCGCGCCGCCGACACCCTTGGCCGCGCCTTCAGCGGCGCCGCCGACCGCGCTGCCCACGCCCTTGACGGCGCCGGTGACGCCGCCCGATTCCTGCGCGGCGCTGGCGGCGAGCCTGGCGCAGCCGCCCGATCCCGCAGCGCCCTCATTGCCCGTGCTCATCAGCGGGAGAAGCACGCCGACGCCGCCCGTGAGCGCCACGCCGCCCGCCGCCGTCGCAAGGCCGAGCGCGGCACCTTCCTTGTCGATGCCGGCCGATGGCGCGCTGAGCGGCCCGGAAACGCGGATCGGAAAGGCGAGGCTCGCAAGGCTCGCATTCTTGGGCTTCGGCTTCAGCAGCAGGTCGATCTGCTCAGAGCCGAGATTGATCGTCCCGCTGCCGGTCGTGACGAGGCTGTCCGTTTCGACGGCCAGCGCCTTCGACGTGCCGACGCCGCCCCGAAACTCGAACGCGCTGAGGGCGCAGACGAGCTTCGCGGTTTCGCCGCTCTGCCCGGTCGGGATGATCGCCTTGGCGAGATCGTTGGAGACGATCGCGAACATCTTGGAATTGATGGTCCCCTCGCCCACGGCGAGATTTGTCTCGCCGGAAAGGCTCGACGCGATGTCATGAAGCGAGCGGCCCTGCCCCTTGAGCTTTGCGGCGATGTCCGCCCGTGCCTGAAGCAGGTTGGTGACATCGAGATCGGTGAAGAGCTTGCCGATATTGAGCGAGGCCGTTTTCGCATCGAGCCCGACGCTCCGCGACCCTCCATTGGCCGTGAGCCCCACCCTGATCGGCGTGCCGAGATAGGCCATGGAAACCGGCGCATCGAGCGCGCCGTTATTGAGCTTGATCGGCAGCTTCACATCCGTGAGTTCGATCTTGCCGAATGTGAGCGAGGCAACGCTGATCGTGACATCGGCATTCGCCGCGTTGAGCTGATCGAGCGGCAGCGGGTCGCGGCTGAAGACTGGCCCGCCCTTGCCCTTGCCGCCCTTCGACGAGCCGCCCGCGGCAAGCGGCGTCAGATCGAGCTTCGGGCTCGACAGCGCGCCCACAATGCTCGGCTTCGGCCCGCCGAGGCCCACCGTCAGGTCGCCCTTGGCGCTCGTGCCGGAAACGGTGAGCGCGGCATTCTTCAGCGAGATTTCATTTGCGGACTGAAGAACGTCGGAATCGAAGGCGACTGTCGAGCCGTTCACATCGCCCTCCACGGTCGCGTGAAGCCCGGCCCCCTTGGCGGCGATATCAACCCTCTTGAAATTCGCCTGTGTCACCTTCTGCGTCTTGCCGTCGCGATAGGCGACCTTGAGATCGGTGATCGACACATCGGGCACGCCTGCAAGCGCCATCCCGCCTCCTTCGGCGGGAGCGGCCTGCGCGGGCGCGGCGGTACCGAACTCCCAGTTCCCCTTCCCGCTCCTGTCCGTCTCAATATAGATGTCGGCGCCCTTGAGAGTGACCTGCTTCAGCGCCACCTTGCCCTTGAGCAGCGGCAGCACCGCGATCTTGAGCCCGAGCCTGTCGGCCGTCACCATGTCGGGCCGCGTGCCCCAGGAGGCATTTGCGAAGCGCACCTTCTCGGCGACGAGTTCCGGCACGAGCGAAATGCCGATGTGAAGCGGGCCCTCGATCTTGAGGCTGCGGCCAGTCGCCTTCTGCGCCGCCGCCTCGATCTGTGGCCCGAAGCGGCCGAGATCGACGAAGCTCACGGCGACGAGCGCCGCGCCCAGAACGATAACGAGAAGTATCAGTAGGCGGCCGATCGTCCTCATCCGAATGTCTCCCCGGGTGCGGGCCGGCGCCACAAGCCTTCGAGCGCCGGCTGAAGCTCGCCGAAGCCCGACAAGACGCGCGACGCTCCGGCTTTTACGAGCATCTCGGGGGCATGATACCCCCAATCGACACCGAACGCATGAGTTCCGGCGGCCGACGCCATCTCCATGTCGAAAGAGGTATCCCCGACAAGCACCGTGTGGCCGGGGGCGACGCCCGCCTCGGCCATGGCACGTTGCAGCATCATCGGATGGGGCTTCGAGGGTGCATCGTCCGCCGTCTGAAGGGTGACGAAAAACCGGGCGAGGTCGTGCTTCTCCAGCGCCAGCCGCAAGCCTCTCTGCGACTTGCCCGTGGCAATGCCGAGCAGGACGTCGTCGCGCGCCGCGAGCGCCTCGACGGCTGCACGCGCGCCGGGATAGAGCGGCTCGGCAAGCTCGGGCCGCGCCCGCAAATGGTGAAATGCCTCCTTGTAGCCTTCGGTGACCGCGCGGCGAAGCCTCGGATCGGTTTCGGGCAGCAGCGCGAACAGCGCCTCGTCAAGCGAGAGGCCGACGATTGAAAGCACCGTTTCACGCGGCAGCGGCTCGAGCCCATGCGCCTCGAAGGCATGCGCCATCGCCGCCACGATCATGTGCTGGCTGTCGATCAGCGTACCGTCGCAATCGAACACGACGAGACGGAGCGTCATATCTCCAGCCCCTCGAAGGCATCTTTTGCGTCGCGCTCATCAAGGCCGAGAAGCGTCCAGCTCTTCTTCATGTGCGGCGGCAGCTCCGCCTCCACATAAAGCCGCTTGCCGCCATCGGGATGGGCGATGTCGAGCGAACGCGCATGGAGATGAAGCTGGCGCGGAATCTCGCCGCCCGGATGCGCCTTGACGCCGCCATACTTGCCATCGCCCACGATGGGCGCACCGATCGCCGCCGCGTGGGCGCGGATCTGGTGCGTGCGACCCGTCATCGGCATGAAGGCAACCCATGAGAATTTGTCGCTGACGGTCGCCACCACCGAATAATGGGTGACGGCATTTCGCGCATCCTCATCGCCCTCCTCCGCCGCGAAGACACGCTCCGCGCGCGGCCCGCCCTGTTTGGTGAGCGCAAGATTGATCGTGCCCCGCCGCGGCGACGGCACGCCGACGACCAGCGCCCAGTAGATCTTGCGCGCATCCTTCTGCTTGAACGAGCGGGCGAGCGCCGCAGCGGCGCGCGCGTTGCGCGCGAGCATGATGACGCCGGACGTGTCTCGATCGAGGCGGTGGACGAGGCGCGGCCGCTCCCTTGCCTCGAAGGTCAGCGCATCGAGCATGCCATCGAGATGCCGCTCCGTCTTCGTTCCGCCCTGAACGGCGAGGCCCGCCGGCTTGTTGAGCGCGAGGACGGATTTGTCCTTGTAGATGACCGTGCCGCGGATCATCTCCGCATCCTTGTCGCTCACCTCGCGCTCATAAACGGGCGCCGGCTGAAGCTCCGCGCCAAGTGGTGGTACACGGACGATCTGCCCCGCCGCGAGCCGCGCATTGGCCTTGGCGCGCGCGCCATCGACCCGCACCTGGCCGGTGCGAAGCAGCTTTTCGAGCCGCCCATGGGTGAGCGAGGGGAAGCGCCGCTTGAACCAGCGGTCGAGGCGGAGGCCATCTTCCTCTTCGCTCACATCGATCTGCGTAACCGCGCTCATGCGAGAACCGCCCTGACCGACCAGAGGCCGAGAAAAAGCATGAGGATCGAGCCCAGGACGGAAGCGGCAATGTAAAGGCCCGCTAATGCGACGTCGTGGCGCTCGAGCATGTTGCCGACATCGAGCGAGAAGGTCGAAAAGGTTGTGAAGCCGCCCAGAATTCCAGTCATGAGAAAGCTGCGCATCTCCGCCGACACGTTCAGCCGCAAGGCGAAAGCCTCCGCTGCCGCGCCCATGATGAAGCCGCCGATGAGATTCACGCCGAGCGTGCCCCACGGAAAATTCGGGCCGAGCAATCGCATGGCCTGAAGGTTGAAGAGATAACGCGCGACCGAGCCGATCGCGCCGCCGACAGCAACGGCGAAAATGCTGTTCACTTCGTCTTCTCCTCCCTCAGCCTCTGCCAATAGGCCAGCCGCTTGGCGATCTCGCGCTCGAAGCCGCGCTCGACCGGCTGGTAGAATTGCTGGCGCTCCATCTCGTCGGGAAAGTAATCCTGCCCCGAAAACCCCTCGGCCGTGTCGGGATCGTAGATGTATCCCTTGCCGTAGCCGAGTTCCTTCATCAGCCGCGTCGGCGCGTTGAGAATATGGGCGGGCGGATTGAGCGAGCCCGTTTCCTTCGCTGCCCGCCTCGCCGCGCCGAATGCGACGTAGCCGGCATTCGATTTCGGCGCCGTTGCGAGGTAGATGAGGGCTTGCGCTATGGCAAGCTCGCCCTCGGGCGACCCCAGAAAATCATAGGCTTCCTTCGCCGCGAGCGCCTGATGCAGCGCCTCCGGGTCGGCGAGGCCGATATCCTCCACCGCCATGCGCACCATGCGCCGCACGATATAAAGCGGGTCTTCCCCGCCTGCAAGCATGCGCGCCAGCCAGTAAAGCGCCGCATCGCAATCCGATCCGCGCACGGATTTGTGAAGCGCGCTGATGAGATTGTAGTGCCCTTCCCGGCCCTTGTCGTAGAGCGGCGCGCGCCGCTGCACGGCGCCGATGAGCGCGGCCGTATCCAGCGGCTCTTCGTTTCCGAGCGCCAGAACCTCCTCGGCGAGATTGAGCACATAGCGCCCGTCGCCATCCGCCATGGCGCGCAGCGCCGCCCGCGCGTCGTCATCGAGCGGCAGCTTGCGGCCGACATGCGCTTCGGCCCGCTGAAGCAGTCTTTCGAGCGCGGCATCGTCGAGCCGGTTGAGCACCAGCACCTGGGCGCGCGAGAGGAGCGCCGCATTGAGCTCGAAGGACGGGTTCTCCGTCGTGGCGCCGACCAGCGTCACCGTCCCGTCCTCCATGACGGGGAGGAAACTGTCCTGCTGCGTCCGGTTGAAGCGGTGTATCTCATCGACGAAGAGCAGCGTGCCCTTGCCCATGGCGCGCCTTCCGCGCGCCGCGTCGAACACTTTCTTGAGATCCGCGACGCCCGAGAAGATCGCCGACATGGGCTCGAAATGAAGCCCCACCTTGTCGGCCAGCAGCCGGGCGATGGTGGTCTTGCCGGTGCCGGGCGGGCCCCAGAGGATGATCGAGGACAGATGCCCCTTGGCCAGCATCCGGCCGAGCGGCCCCTTGGGCCCGATCAGGTGATCCTGGCCGACGACCTCGTCCAGCGTCAGCGGGCGCAGCCTGTCCGCCAGCGGGCGCGGCGCGCCCTCCTCAAGTCCCGCGGCTTCGAAAAGATTGCTCATGCGGAGCGGTCTAGCATGTTTTCGGCACGCCCTCACCGGGTCGCTTCGGGCGGATGCGGGTCCCCGACCGGGGACGGAACCTGCGACAATTTGTGCAAACTATTCGCATTTGCAGTTCTTCACACCCCATGGCAGGATCAGCCCCGGATTGGCCGGCTCCGCCTCTGCCAGCGGCGGCCCGGCCGGCAAGGATAGCGGCTCATGTTCGTCTGCATCTGCAACGCCATCAACGATCGCTCCGTGCGGGAGATCCTCGCCGACGCGCCTCACATCACCTCGCCTGTCGGCGTGCATCGCGCCGCCGGCTGCAAGCCGCAATGCGGCCGCTGCATGGAAAGCATGGCCGACATGATCGCCGAGGCGCGCGCCGGCGATTGCCTCGCTGGCGCCCTACAGGCCGCCGACTGATCCCTTTGGCGGCTGCGCTCCAACCGAGATTGCATTTGACCCCCGCGCCATGAGCGGCCGACACTGTCCCTCCCCTTGACGAGGAGAGGCCGGTGCGATGAAGGGCGACCCCAAGGTCATCGAATATCTGAACAAGGCGCTGAAGCTCGAGCTGACCGCCATCAATCAGTATTTCCTGCATGCCCGCATGTTCAGGAACTGGGGGTTCCACAAGCTCGCCGAGATCGAATACGAGGAATCTATCGACGAGATGAAGCACGCCGATCGCCTGATCGAGCGCATCCTCTTCCTCGAGGGGCTGCCCAACCTTCAGGATCTCGACAAGCTCCTGATCGGCGAACACCCCGTCGAGTGCATCGAATGCGACCTCAAGCTCGAATATGCGGCCCATGCCTTCTACAAGGAGGCCATCGCCTATTGCGAGCAGGCGAAGGACTACGTCAGCCGCGAACTCTTCGAGCACATACTGGAGAGCGAGGAAGAGCATATCGACTTCCTCGAAACCCAGCTCGATCTGGTGAAGTCGGTGGGCCTCGAAAACTATCTCCAGTCGCAGATCGGCGACGGCAAGCCCTCCTCCTGAGGCGGGGGCTCAGCCCCCCACCGTCGCGGTCAAGGTCCGGTCGCCGCGCTTGATGGCAAAGTCCCATTGCTGCCGCGTCGCCGCCGTCACGCCGACAAGCTCGCTCACCGAGTCGATCTTCTGGCCGGCCACCTCCAGCACGATATCGCCCGGCTGGAACTGAAGCTGCGCGGCAGGAGTGCTGTCATTGATGCCGAGGATGACGACACCCTTTCCGCCAAGCGCATCGAGCCCGATTTCATCGGCGACCGCCGGCGAGAGATTGGCGACCGTCGCGCCTGCGAAAGGATTGCGCCCCTTGATGAGCGTCTTGTTGGCGGGCGGCGTCTCGGGCGGAGGCTGCAGCGCGACCTGCGTCTCCGCCACCCGCCCGTCGCGCAGATAGCGCACCTTGACCTTGCCACCGAGCGCCTTGGTGGCGAAGCGGTAGCGCACGGCCTGCGGATCGTCCGTGTCGTAGCCATCGACGGCGCGAATGACGTCGCCCGGCTTGAGGCCCGCCCGCGCAGCCGGGCCGCCGGCAAAGACATCCCGCACCAGCGCGCCGCCGGGCCTGTCGAGGCCGAGCGACTCGGCGAGCTGCGCGTCCACCGCCTGTAGCTGCGCGCCCGGCCATGGCCGCTTGATGCGTCCGCCGTTTCTGGCGCTGTCGACAACTTGCCGTACCATGTTCGATGGAATGGCGAAGCCGATGCCGACACTGCCACCGCTCTGCGAATAGATGGCGCTGTTGATGCCGATGAGCTTGCCGTCGGTCGTCACCAGAGCGCCGCCCGAATTGCCGGGATTGATCGCCGCATCCGTCTGGATGAAGAACTGATAGTCCGAGACGCCGATATGCGTCCGCGCGAGTGCCGAGACGATGCCGGATGTCACGGTCTGCCCGACGCCGAAAGGATTGCCGATCGCGAGCACGAGATCGCCGACCTCGACGGTGTCGGAATCCTTGAAAGTGAGGAACGGGAGCTTCTCTCCCTTTGCGTTGATCTTGAGCACGGCAAGGTCGGTGCGCTCGTCCGACAGCACGACCGTCGCCTCGAATTCGCGTCTGTCCGCCAGCGCCACCTTGAATGCCTCGCCTCCCTTGATGACGTGATAGTTCGTCACGATGAGGCCGTCAGACCCGACGATGACGCCGGAGCCGAGCGATTGCTGCACGCGCTCGCGCGGGATGCCGAAGCTGAAGCGATCGCCGAAAAAGCGCTGGAAGAAGGGATCGTTGAAAAAGGGCGAGATGGGCTGCGTCTGCACGACCCTCTTGGAATAGACGTTGACGACCGCGGGCGCGACTCGCTTGACGAGCGAGGAATAGGAAAGCGTGACCTCCGCTGCCGAACCGGGCATGGCGCGCGTGTCGGCCTTCGCCTCCCACGGGAAAAAGGCAAGCGTGGCGCCGAGCGCCAGCGCTGCAAGAGCCATGGCGAACGATCCGCCGAAGGAAGATTGCGTCATGAATTCAACCACCAACATCGCACGTCCCTCTCGCAAAGGACGGGCCTCTTGCCCCCGACCGGATTCTTCGCGAGCCGGGCAGGCACTGCAAGATGGAAAATGATCCCGCGACTTTACCTTTTCGTCATGCGCCGCGAGGGAACCGGGGCCAGGCCAAGAAAAAAGGCAGCCATTTCTGGCTGCCTCTCATTCTCCTGACGGAAGGGTTCCGGCCGGCCGTTCAGGCCGTCGCCATTGCCTCTTCCTCGTCACCCTCGACGAACACGGGGCCACTGTCCTGGCCCTTCGCGCTCTCGTCGCGATCGACGAATTCAATCACGGCCATCGGCGCATTGTCGCCGAAGCGGAAGCCGGCCTTCAGCACGCGGATGTATCCGCCCGGGCGGTCCTTGTAGCGAGGCCCGAGCACGTCGAACAGCTTGGCCGCCCACTTCTTGTCGGGAAGCTGCGCATAAGCCTGACGGCGCGTGTGCAGCGTATCCGTCTTGCCGAGCGTCACCAGCTTTTCGACATAGGGGCGCAGCTCCTTCGCCTTCGGAAGCGTCGTCACGATCTGCTCATGCTTGATGAGCGCGACCGCCATGTTGGCGAACATGGCCTTGCGGTGGCTTGCGGTCCTGTTGAGCTTGCGGCCGGAATTTCCGTGACGCATGACCCCTTCTCCTTACTTCTAGGCGACGCCTGCAAGGCGTGGCGATCAATACTGGTCTTCGTAACGCTTCGCGAGCTCTTCGATGTTCTCCGGCGGCCAGTTCGGCACTTCCATGCCGAGGTGGAGCCCCATCTGAGCCAGCACTTCCTTGATTTCGTTGAGCGACTTCCGCCCGAAGTTCGGCGTACGGAGCATCTCCGCTTCCGTCTTCTGGATGAGGTCGCCGATATAGACGATGTTGTCGTTCTTGAGGCAGTTGGCCGAACGGACCGAAAGCTCCAGTTCGTCGACCTTCTTGAGCAGCGCCGCATTGAACTCGAGTTCCGGGCGGGCCTCCTCGACGAGCTTCTGCTCCGGCTCCTCGAAATTGACGAAGATCTGGAGCTGATCCTGAAGGATGCGCGCGGCATAGGCCACGGCGTCCTCCGGCGTGACGGCGCCGTTCGTCTCGATCTGCATCGTCAGCTTGTCATAGTCGAGGATCTGCCCTTCGCGGGTGTTCTCGACCTTGTAGGAGACGCGCCTGACCGGGCTGTAGAGGCTGTCGACCGGAATGAGGCCAATCGGCGCATCTTCCGGACGGTTGCGATCGGACGGCACATAGCCCTTGCCGAGCGCGACAGTGAATTCCATGCGGATGTCCGCGCCCTGGTCGAGCGTGCAGAGCACGAGATCGGGGTTCAGAACCTCGATATCGGCGCCTGCCGTGATGTCGCCGGCCGTCACCACGCCCGGCCCCGTCTTGGCGAGCGTCATGCGCTTCGGGCCTTCGGCATGGAGGCGCAGCGCGAGCTGCTTGATGTTCAGGATGATGTCGGTCACGTCCTCGCGGACACCGGCGATGGACGAGAATTCATGCAGCACGCCGTCGATCTGCACCGCCGTCACGGCAGCGCCCTGAAGCGACGACATGAGAACCCGGCGCAGCGCGTTGCCGAGCGTGAGGCCGAAACCGCGCTCGAGCGGCTCTGCAACGACCGTTGCAAAACGGCCGGCATCGTGGCCCGGATTGATCTCGAGCTTGTTCGGCTTAATCAGCTCTTCCCAGTTCTTCTGGATCAATTTCTAAACCTCATGCCATTTGCGGCCGCGTTTGGCGGCCGGACGGGAGACTTCCGTCATTTGGTCTCTTTAACGTCCGCTCCACCATCCAATCGTGCGAACAGACGCGACCAGCCAAGGTCGAAAATATTGACGCTGTTACACGCGGCGGCGCTTGGGCGGCCGGCAGCCATTGTGCGGGATCGGCGTCACGTCACGAATGGTCGTCACCGTGAAGCCGATCGACTGAAGTGCACGCAGCGCGGACTCGCGGCCCGAACCCGGACCCGTCACCTCGACCTCGAGGGTGCGCATCCCATGCTCCATCGCCTTCTTGCCGGCATCTTCCGCCGCCATCTGCGCGGCGAAGGGCGTCGACTTGCGCGAGCCCTTGAAGCCCATCATCCCGGACGACGACCAGGAGATCGTGTTCCCCTGCGCATCCGTGATCGTGATCATCGTATTGTTGAACGAAGAATTCACGTGGGCGACGCCCGACGAGATGTTCTTGCGTTCCTTGCGACGAACCCGGGTCTTTTCCTTAGCCATCGATCTCAAACCTTGCGTCTAGCCCGAGCGTCACTCGCCCCGGCACAAAAATGGGGCTCTTACTTCTTCTTGCCGGCAATGGCCTTGGCCGGGCCCTTGCGCGTGCGCGCATTGGTGTGCGTGCGCTGACCATGCACCGGGAGGCCCTTGCGGTGACGCAGGCCGCGATAGCAGCCGAGGTCCATGAGGCGCTTGATGTTCATCGCGACTTCACGACGCAGATCGCCTTCCACCAGGTAATCGCGATCGATCGTTTCGCGAATCTGGATGACCTCGCTGTCGGTCAGCTGGTTCACGCGGCGCTCGGCCGGAATGCCGACCTTCCCGCAGATTTCCTTGGCCTTGGCATTGCCGATGCCATGGATATAGGTCAGCGCGATAAGCACCCGCTTGTTTGTCGGGATGTTGACGCCAGCAATACGAGCCACTTTATTCTCCTGCTCTCCGTATCGGTCTCAAACCCGATACAATCCTCATTTGGTAGGGCGAACCACCCCGGTCCGCACCAGATGGGGAATCGCTCCAGACGGCGCCTATGTCAAAACCCGGCTGGAACCACCCGAAAATCCGCGGAATTCCGCCAATTTTCGGCCCACAACCGGTATTGCCCTGAAAGTGCCGTCGCGAAGGCCGGGATTATAGGTTTTACCCCTACCCAGTCAACCGCTTAAGCCAATTTCCCTTTTTTCTCTCCAAGCCCGAGGACCCCTTCGATCTGCCGGGTGACCTCGTCGATATCTCTCATCCCGTCCACGCCCCTGAGCACGCCGCGCTGCTTGTAGTAGGCGACGAGCGGAGCGGTCTGCTCGTGATACACCCGAAGCCGCTTTGCCAGCGCCTCGGCATTGTCGTCCGCGCGCGGACCGCCTTCCGTCTGCGCGGCCCGGCCTTCGATGCGGCCGAGCAGGATCTCGTCATTGACCTCAAGCTGGACAACGGCATCAAGCTTCGTGCCCTTGCCGGCCAGCATCTTGTCGAGGGCCTCGGCCTGGGCGACGTTCCGCGGGAAACCGTCGAGAATGTAGCCCGCCTTGCAATCCGGCTGCTCGATCCGGTCGGCGATGATGCCGACGACAATCTCGTCCGGCACGAGATCGCCCCGCGCCATGATCGCCTCGGCCTTCTTGCCGACCTCGGTTCCCGCCTTGACGGCCGCCCGCAGCATGTCGCCAGTGGAGAGCTGCACGAGACCGTAGCTTTCCTGCAACCGCTGCGCCTGCGTCCCCTTGCCGGCGCCGGGCGGTCCGAGAAGAATAAGCTTCATCGACGCGTCCCCCTGAGCTTCGACTTCTTGATGAGCCCCTCATACTGGTGCGCAAGCAGATGGCTCTGAATCTGCGCGACCGTATCCATGGTCACGCTGACGACGATCAGAAGCGACGTACCGCCGAAATAGAACGGTACCTTATATTGCGTGACCAGAAACTCCGGCAGAAGGCAGATCAGCGTCAGATAGGCAGCGCCCACCACGGTCAACCGGGTCAAAACATAGTCGATATATTCAGCCGTGCGCTGGCCCGGACGGATGCCGGGAATGAACCCGCCATACTTCTTCAGATTGTCGGCCGTCTCCTTCGGATTGAAGACAATGGCCGTGTAGAAGAACGTGAAGAAGATGATGCCGGCGGCGTAGAGCCCCATATAGAGAGGCTGGCCATGACCGAGCAGCGCCGTCACGACGCCAAGCCACTCCGGTCCCTGCCCGGCCGAGAAGTTCGCCACAGTGATCGGCAGCAGAAGCAGCGACGACGCGAAGATCGGCGGAATGACGCCCGACGTGTTGAGCTTCAGCGGCAGATGCGACGAATCCCCGCCATACATCTTGTTGCCGACCTGGCGCTTCGGATACTGCACGATGAGCCGGCGCTGGGCACGCTCGACAAAGACGATCGCCATGATGACGAGGACGACCATCACGCCGACCATGAGGATCGCACCCGACGACAGCGCGCCCTGGCGGCCGAGTTCCAGCGTGCCGAGCAGCGCCTGCGGCAGCGTCGCCACGATACCCGCAAAGATGATCAGCGAAATGCCGTTGCCGACGCCGCGCGAGGTGATCTGCTCGCCCAGCCACATCAGGAAGATGGTGCCGCCAACCAGCGTGATCGTCGTCTCGATGCGGAAGAACATCCCCGGATCGGTGACGACATGCTGCGCGCCTTCGAGGCCCACGGCGATCGCATAGCCCTGGATCGCCGCCAGCATCACCGTTCCGTAGCGCGTGTATTGGTTGATGATCTTGCGGCCCTGCTCGCCTTCCTTCTTCAGCTCCTCCAGTTTCTTCGAAACCGAAGTCATGAGCTGAATGATAATGGAGGACGAGATGTAAGGCATGATCCCGAGCGCGAAGATCGCCATGCGGCTGACCGCGCCGCCCGCGAACATGTCGAAGACGCCCAGAATACCCGTCTGCTGCTGGTGAAAGAGCTTCGCCAGCTCCGCCGGATTGATGCCGGGGAGAGGGATATAGGTTCCGAGGCGGTAGACGACCAGCGCCGCAAG
This sequence comes from Parvibaculum sp., assembly GCF_035325945.1. GTDB lineage: Bacteria > Pseudomonadota > Alphaproteobacteria > Parvibaculales > Parvibaculaceae > Parvibaculum. The sequence continues at coordinate 9,711 of NZ_DAOKYX010000027.1, read as the reverse complement.
CGTAAACCACAGACGCTTCTTCAACTCATCCGCCTTAGCAAAGGCCGCGAAGTTGAGATTTGCTGCGAGCTGTTCAGCCGCTGATGCCATATCCGCCTAACCCTGTGTGGCCGCCGGTCAGACCGGAGCCCTTACTCGGCCGTAGCCGCTTCCGCCTTCGGCGCGATGATCGTCACCGAACCGCCCGCCTTCTCGACGGCGGCCTTCGCGCCTTCCGACGCGCCGGCGACCTCGAATGCGAGCTTCGCCTTGAGCTCGCCCCGGCCGAGAAGCCTGACGCCGTCCTTGGCGCGGCGGATCACGCCGGCCTTCACCAGGGCCTCGGCATCAACCTTGGCCTTGGCGTCGAGCTTGCCCGCATCCACCGCCGCCTGAACCCGGTCGAGGTTCAGCACGTTGAAGTCGAGCCGGAACGGATTCTTGAAACCGCGCTTCGGCAGGCGCATGTGGATCGGCATCTGGCCGCCTTCATACCCCTTCACCGCCACGCCGGAACGGGACTTCTGTCCCTTCACGCCACGTCCGCCGGTCTTGCCCTTCGTCGAACCGATACCACGGCCGACGCGAATGCGCGATTTGCGGGCGCCCGGATTGTCGCTGATTGTATTGAGCGTCGTCATCTCTCTCTCGCCTCGCAAACCTTACGCCTCGTCCACGACACGGACGAGATGGGCCACCTTGCTGATCATCCCGCGCACCGCCGGCGTATCCGTCAGCGTACGCGTCCGATTCATCTTGTTGAGGCCGAGACCGATCAGCGTTTCCCGCTGGCCGGGCTGCCGCCTGAGCGGGCTGCCGATCTGCTGGACGGTTACGGTCTTGCCGTCTGTCTTCTTCGCCGACATATCTCGGTTCCTCTGACTTTAGTTCGTTCCGCCTGACTTACTCAGACAGGGCTTCACCGGCGCCATCGGCACGACGGCCGACGATCTCGCTCACCTTCTTGCCGCGACGAGCAGCGACCATGCGCGGGCTCTGCTCGTGCTTCAGCGCGTCGAAGGTCGCGCGCACCATGTTATAGGGGTTCGAGGAGCCCAGCGACTTCGCCACCACGTCCTGCACACCCAGCGTCTCGAAAACGGCACGCATCGGACCGCCGGCGATGATCCCGGTACCGGCCGGCGCCGCACGCAGAACCACGCGGCCCGCGCCATGACGCCCATCGACGTCGTGATGCAGCGTGCGCCCTTCGCGCAGCGGCACGCGGATCATCGCGCGCTTCGCCGCATCGGTCGCCTTGCGGATCGCCTCGGGAACCTCGCGCGCCTTGCCATGGCCGAAGCCGACACGGCCCTTCTGGTCACCGACAACGACGAGCGCCGCAAAACCGAAGCGCTTGCCGCCCTTCACCACCTTCGCGACGCGGTTGATGTGGACCAGCTTGTCCACAAACTCGCTGTCGCGCTCTTCCCGGTCCCGCTCTCGTGTTCTTTCGCGTGCCACTGTCAAATCCTTCAGAAATTGAGACCGCCTTCGCGGGCGCCGTCAGCGAGCGCCTTCACACGCCCGTGGTAGATGTATCCGCCGCGATCGAAAACCACGTCCTTGACGCCCTTTTCAAGCGCACGCTCCGCGACGAGCTTGCCGACAACCGCCGCACCGTCGACATTGCCGCCCTTCGAGGCGAACCCGTCTTCCAGCGAGGAGGCGGATGCCAGCGTGACGCCCTGCGCGTCGTCGATGACCTGGGCGTAGATGTGCTTCGAAGAACGGAACACTGAGAGCCGCGGACGTCCGTTCGCGATCATCGCGAGCTTGGTGCGGTTCCGCTGCGTCCGGCGCTGATGAAGATTCTTCACTTTGCTCATAGCCATCCGCTCACTTCTTCTTGCCTTCCTTGCGGAAGATGAATTCGCCGGCGTACTTCACGCCCTTGCCCTTGTAAGGCTCCGGCTCGCGGTAGGAACGGATTTCCGCCGCCACCTGGCCGACCTTCTGCTTGTCGATGCCGCTGATCGAGATTTCGGTCGGCTTCGCCACCTTGACCTCGATGCCCTCGGGGATCGCGTAGAGAACTTCATGGCTGAAGCCGAGGCTCAGCTGAATGTTCTTGCCCTGCAGCGCCGCGCGGTAGCCGACGCCGTTGATCTCGAGCGTCTCGGTGAACCCTTGCGTGACGCCAACCACCAGATTGTTCACGAGGGTGCGCGAGAGGCCCCACATGCCGCGGGCGCGCTGCGAGTCGTTGCGCGGCGTCACCTTGATGCCGTCAGCTCCCTGCTCCACCGCCACGTCGTCGACGAGCGTGAGCTTCATTTCGCCCTTCGGACCCTTCACGGCCACTTCCTGGCCGTTGATGGTCACGGTCACCCCTTTCGGGACCTCGATGGGCCTTTTACCAATTCGCGACATGGTCGTCTCTTTCCCGTCGTACGGCGGAGCTTGCTGCGCGTTTTAGAACACGCGGCAGAGCACCTCGCCACCTACATTCTTCTCGCGCGCCGCCGCGTCGGACATGATGCCCTTCGGCGTCGAAAGGATCGAAATCCCGAGGCCGTTATGTACCGTCGGCATCGTCTTCACCGACGAGTAGACGCGCCTGCCCGGCGTCGAAACGCGCTCGATCATCTGAATGACCGGGGCGCCTTCGTTGTACTTCAGCTCGATCTCGAACTCGCTCTTGCCGTTCGGATAATCGACCTTCGCATAGCCGCGGATGAAACCCTCATCGGCGAGCACGTCGAGCACCCAGCCGCGAAGCTTCGATGCGGGCGTGATCACCTTGCCTTTGCCCCGGAGCTGTGCGTTCCGGATGCGCGTGATCATATCGCCCAGTGGATCGGTCATCGTCATGCGCGTCTCCTCACCAGCTCGACTTCACCATGCCGGGGATCTGCCCCCTGGACGCGAGGTCCCGGAGCGCGATACGCGACATGCGCAGCTTGCGGTAATACGACTTGCTACGGCCGGTCAGCTCGCAGCGGTTATGAATACGGGTCTTGGACGAGTTGCGCGGAAGCTCCGCGAGCTTCAGCTGCGCATTGAAGCGCTCTTCGACCGGCAAGGATTGATCGATCGTCATCGCCTTCAGCTTCGCCCGCTTGGCGGCATATTTCGCCGCCAGCTTCCGCCGCTTCTGGTCTCTATTAATGGCGCTTTTCTTAGCCATCCAAACCTCCGTCGGGTTCACGCCCTTCGCGAACCACAAGATTCCTACTTTGCGAACGGGAAATTGAACGCCCGCAACAGCTCGCGTGCTTCCTCGTCCGTGCCTGCCGTCGTGCAGACAATGATGTCCATGCCCCAGACCTGATCGACCTTGTCGTAGTCGATTTCCGGGAAAACGATGTGCTCCTTGAGGCCCATGGCGTAGTTGCCGCGCCCGTCGAAGCTCTTCGCATTGAGGCCGCGGAAGTCGCGCACGCGAGGCAGAGCCACCGTCACCAGGCGGTCGAGAAACTCGTACATGCGATCCTTGCGCAGCGTGACCTTCACACCGATCGGCATGTGCTCACGGAGCTTGAAGCTCGCGATGGACGTCTTCGCCTTGGTGATGACCGGCCGCTGGCCGGCGATCGCCTGAAGATCCTCGAACGCGCTCTTGACCTTCTTGGAGTCGCCGACGGCCTCGCCGACGCCCATATTGATCACGACCTTGTCGAGTTGCGGCACCTGCATGATGTTGCGGTACTGGAACCGCTCCTGCATTACCGGGCGAATTTTCGCCAGATACTCCGCTTTAAGGCGCGGTGTGTACTGAGCTTCAGCCATCGATCGTTTCTCCCGACGCCTTGGCGAAACGAACCTTGCGGCCGTCTTCCAGCGTCTTGAATCCAACTCGCGTCGGCTTGCCGGTCTTCGGGTCCTCGATCGCGAGGTTAGACAGGTCGATCGACGCTTCGCGCGAGACGATGCCGCCCGTCGAGGTCTGCGACGGCTTCGTGTGACGCTTTACAATATTCACGCCCTGAACGAGCGCCCTGTTCTCTTTCGGGTAGACGGCAAGCACTGCGCCCTTCTTGCCCTTGTCCCTTCCCGTAAGGACGACGACCTTGTCGCCCTTCTTGATTTTCGCAGCCATCAAAGCACCTCCGGCGCGAGCGAAACGATCTTCATGTGGTTCTTTGCCCTGAGCTCGCGTGTCACCGGGCCGAAGATGCGGGTGCCGATGGGCTCGCCCTGGGCATTGATGAGAACCGCAGCGTTGCGATCGAAACGGATCACGCTGCCGTCGACCCGACGAATTTCCTTCGCGGTACGAACCACGACGGCCTTCATCACGTCGCCCTTCTTCACCTTGCCGCGCGGGATCGCCTCCTTGATGCTGACGACGATGATGTCGCCAACGGAAGCGTACTTCCGCTTGGAGCCGCCCAGTACCTTGATGCACATCACGCGGCGCGCACCTGAATTGTCAGCGACGTCGAGGTTCGTCTCTTGCTGAATCATGACTTCATCCGCCTTGCTCGGAAGAAGCCTTCACCCTTCGGGCTCAGGCTTCGTCCTTGAATACTTCCCACTGCTTCAGCTTCGACATCGGCCGGCACTCGCGGATCTTCACGACATCGCCAACCTTCACCGAGTTGCTCTCGTCATGCGCGTGATACTTCTTCGAGCGGCGCACGATCTTCTTGAGCAGCGGGTCACTGAAGCGGCGCTCGACGCTCACCACCACCGTCTTGTCGTTCTTGTCGCTGACCACGACACCCTGCAGGATTCTCTTCGGCATTTCTAAATCCTCAGCCCTTGACCTGCGCGACTTCGCGCTGGCGCTGGATCGTCTTGATGCGCGCAATATCGCGGCGCACCTGCCTCACGCGCGAGGTCTTTTCCAGCTGTCCGCTCGCACCCTGGAAGCGCAGGTTGAACTGCTCCTTCTTCAGCTTCAGGAGCTCGTCCTGCAGCTGGTCCGGCGTCATGTCTTTCACTTCGCTGGCCTTCATGGCCTCACCCTTTCGTTCTAACCGCGCTCCGGCGGACTTGTTCCGCTTCAGGCGCGCTCGCCGGGACGGGCCACAAACCGCGTCTTGATCGGCAGCTTGGCGGCCCCGAGGCGAAGCGCCTCCTCGGCAACGTCCAGCGGCACACCGTCCAGCTCGAACATGATCCGGCCGGGCTTCACGCGGGCAGCCCAGAACTCCGGAGAGCCCTTGCCCTTACCCATGCGGACTTCGGTCGGCTTCTTCGAAACCGGGACGTCCGGGAAAATGCGGATCCACACGCGGCCAGCACGCTTCATGTGACGGGTGATCGCGCGGCGCGCCGCTTCGATCTGCCGCGCGGTCACGCGAGCGGGCTCCTGCGCCTTGAGGCCGAAAGCCCCAAAGTCGAGGTTCGTGCCACCCTTGGCATTGCCATGGATGCGGCCCTTGTGAGCCTTGCGGAACTTAGTGCGCTTCGGTTGCAACATGATCGAAACTCTCTTCGCTCAATTCTTCGGTGTTCAGGCGCGCTCTTCGCGACGCTGACGTCCACCCGTTTCACCGGCGCCGCCCTCGAGAGCGCGACGCTCGGAGGCCATCGGATCGTGCTCGAGGATTTCACCCTTGAAGATCCAGACCTTCACGCCGCACGTGCCATAGGCGGTCTTCGCCGTGGCGACGCCATAGTCGATGTCGGCGCGCAACGTGTGCAGCGGCACGCGGCCTTCGCGGTACCACTCGGTGCGCGCGATCTCCGCGCCGCCGAGGCGGCCGGCGCAGTTGATGCGGATCCCGCCGGCGCCGAGACGCATGGCCGACTGGACCGCCCGCTTCATCGCGCGGCGGAAAGCGACGCGGCGCTCGAGCTGCTGCGCGATGTTCTCCGCGACCAGCGTCGCGTCGATCTCGGGCTTGCGCACTTCGACGATGTTGAGGTGCACTTCCGACGCCGTCAGCTTGCCGATATCACGGCGCAGCTTCTCGATGTCGGCGCCCTTCTTGCCGATCACCACACCCGGGCGCGCCGTGTGAATGGTCACGCGGCACTTCTTGTGCGGACGCTCGACGACGATCTTCGAGATACCGGCCTGCTTGAGCGTCTTGCCCAGGAACTCGCGGATCTTGATGTCTTCGTGCAGAAGCTTGCCGTACTCCTGACGCCCCGCGAACCAGCGGGAATCCCAGGTACGGTTGACGCCAAGCCGCAGTCCGATCGGATTGACTTTCTGACCCATCAGGCCTGCTCCTCGACTTGCCGTACAACGATGGTGATCTGGCTGAAGGGCTTCTCGATCCGCCCCACGCGGCCGCGCGCACGCGCATGCCAGCGCTTCAGCACCAGGTTCTTGCCCACATAGGCCTCGGCCACGACGAGATCGTCGACATCGAGGCTGTGGTTGTTTTCAGCGTTCGCGATGGCGCTCTGCAGCACCTTCTTCACGTCGCGCGCAACGCGCTTGTTGGAGAAGGTCAGGTCAGCGAGCGCGGTGTCCGCCTTCTTGCCGCGGATGAGCTGCGCGACCAGATTGAGCTTCTGCGGGCTCACCCGGATCATGCGGCCGACGGCCTGAGCTTCGTTATCGGGAAGCCTGCGCTTATGTGCTGGTTTGCCCATGACTTACCCCTTCTTCGCTTTCTTGTCAGCCGAGTGGCTGAAGAACGTCCGCGTGGGGGCGAACTCTCCGAGCTTGTGGCCGACCATGTCCTCGGTCACGAGCACAGGAACGTGCTTCTTGCCGTTATGCACGGCAAAGGTGACGCCGACGAACTGCGGCAGGATCGTGGAGCGCCTGCTCCACGTCTTGACGACATCCTTGCGGGCCGATGTACGCGCGGCTTCTGCCTTCTTGAGAAGGTAGCCATCGACGAAGGGGCCTTTTTTGACGGAACGTGCCATGTCGAGCTACCTCAACCCTTCTTCTTGTGACGGCTGCGAAGGATGTACTTATCCGTCGCCTTGTTTTGCCGGGTCTTCTTGCCCTTCGTGGGCTTGCCCCACGGAGTGACCGGATGACGGCCACCCGAAGTGCGGCCTTCACCGCCGCCATGCGGGTGATCGACCGGGTTCATCGCAACGCCGCGAACGGCGGGCCGCTTCCCGAGCCAGCGATTACGGCCAGCCTTGGCGAGCGTGATGTTGGCGTGATCGGGGTTGGACACCGCACCGATCGAGCCCATGCACTCGCCGCGCACGAGGCGCTGCTCGCCGGACGAAAGACGCAGGATCGCGTAGCCCTGATCGCGGCCGACGAGCTGCACATAGGTGCCCGCCGAACGCGCGAGCTGGCCGCCCTTGCCGGGCTTCAGCTCGACATTGTGCACGATCGTGCCGACCGGGATCGACGAAAGCGGCATCGCGTTGCCCGGCTTCACGTCCACACGCTCGCCCGACACTACCGTGTCGCCAACCGCCAGACGCTGCGGCGCCAAGATATAAGCCAGCTCGCCATCGGCGTACTTCACGAGGGCAATGAAGGCCGACCTGTTCGGATCGTATTCGAGCCGCTCGACCGTCGCCGGCACGTCGTATTTGCGGCGCTTGAAGTCGATGATGCGATAGGTCCGCTTGTGACCGCCGCCGCGATTGTACACGGTCGTGCGGCCATGATTGTTGCGGCCGCCCGACTTCGTGAGGCCATGCGTCAGCGCCTTGACCGGCTTGCCCTTGTGGAGGGCCGAACGGTCGACCAGCACGAGGCCACGCTGCGCGGGGCTGGTCGGTTTATACTTCTTCAGTGCCATCGGTCCAGCTTCTCTATTAGAGACCGGTCGTCACGTCGATGGAAAAACCATCTTCGAGCGTCACGATCGCCTTCTTGAAATCGCTCTGCTTGCCGGCCACGCCGCGGAAGCGCTTCGTCTTGCCCTTACGCACCAGCGTATTGACGGCCTTCACCTTGACGTCGAAAAGCTTTTCGACGGCTTCCTTGACCTGCGGCTTCGTCGCCTTCGGCGCCACCTTGAAAATGACCTGGTTCGCTTCCGAGGCCATCGTCGCCTTTTCGGTGATCACCGGCGAAACGATAATGTCGTAATAACGCTCGTTCATTTGAAGCGAGCCTCCAGGCTCTCGACCGCGGCTTTGGTCAGCACCAGCTTCTCACGCCGCAGAATGTCATACACGTTGATACCCTGCACCGGCAGCACATCCACATTCGGGATGTTGCGCGCGGCGAGCGCGAAGTTCTCGTTCACCTCGGCGCCGTCGATGAAAAGCGCCGACTTGAGGCCGAGCTTGCCGAAGGCGTCCTTCAGGGCCTTCGTCTTCGGCGCGTCAACATTCGTATCCTCGAGGATAACGAGGTTGTCGCTCTTCGCCTTCGACGAAAGCGCATGACGCAGAGCGAGCGCGCGAACCTTCTTCGGTAGATCGATCGCATGGCTGCGAACCACCGGACCGAAAGCCTTGCCGCCGCCGCGGAACTGCGGCGCCTTGCGGTCGCCGTGACGGGCGCCGCCAGAACCCTTCTGCTTCATGAACTTCTTGCCCGTGAGCGAGATTTCCGAACGGCCCTTCGTCTTGTGCGTCCCGGCCTGCCGCTTGGCGAGCTGATAGTTCACCATGCGATGCAGAAGATCAGCGCGAGGCTCGAGCCCGAACACCTCATCCGAGAGCTCGACCGTGCCGGCCTTCGTCGCCGCGAGTGTGGTTACGTCGGCTTTCATCACGCACCTTCCTTCTGCGCGTCCGCAGCGCCATTCGCGCGACGCACCGCGCCCGGCGTCGGAACGCCTTCCGGCAACTTCGTCTTCACGGCGTCGCGCACAAGCACCCAGCCGCCCTTGGAACCCGGAACGGAGCCCTTCACCATGATCAGGCCGCGCTCGACATCCGTGCGGACGACTTCCACGTTCTGCGTGGTGACGCGCTCGGCACCAAGATGGCCGGCCATCTTCTTGCCCTTGAACACCTTGCCCGGATCCTGGCGCTGGCCGGTCGAACCGTGGCTGCGGTGGCTGATCGAGACGCCGTGCGTGGCCCGAAGACCGCCGAAATTGTGGCGCTTCATGACACCGGCATAGCCCTTACCGATCGAGGTGCCGCTCACGTCGACGCGCTGACCTTCGACGAAATGATCCGCCGTGATCTCGGCGCCCACATCGAGCAGGTTGTCTTCGCTGACGCGGAACTCGACGAGCTTCAGCTTCGGCTCGACCTCGGCCCGCGCGAACTGCCCACGCTGAGCGCGCGCGACGTTCTTCACCTTCGCGCGACCGGCACCGAGCTGTACCGCTGTGTAGCCGTTCTTCTCGGCCGTGCGCTGGCTCACAACCTGAACGTTGTCGAGCTTCAGCACCGTCACCGGCACATGGCGCCCGTCCTCCAGGAACAGGCGGGTCATTCCGACCTTTTTGACAATCACTCCGGAACGCATGGTCCCATTCCTCGTTCTAATCGGCGATCAGGCTCGTTTGTCTGAAAATCAGAGCTTGATCTCGACATCCACACCCGCAGCCAGATCGAGCTTCATCAGCGCATCGACCGTCTGGGGGGTGGGATCTACGATATCGAGCACGCGCTTGTGCGTCCGAATTTCGAATTGCTCACGGCTCTTCTTGTCGATGTGCGGACCGCGAAGCACCGTGAACTTCTCAAGCCGCGTCGGCAGCGGAATCGGTCCCAGCACCTGAGCGCCAGTGCGCTTCGCCGTGTTGACGATCTCCCGCGTCGAAACGTCGAGCACGCGGTGATCGAAACCTTTCAACCGGATGCGAATCTTCTGCCTTTGCATTTTCGTCCTCGTGCCTGTCGGCCGAATAAAGCGGGGCGCGGGCTGTCCGCGCCCCGTAAATATTACTTCAACACCTTGGAGACGACGCCGGCGCCGACGGTGCGGCCGCCTTCACG
>NZ_DAOKYX010000026.1:0-39490 GCF_035325945.1 Parvibaculum sp. | reverse complement strand
TGGCGCACCCGACACGATTCGAACGTGTGACCTCTGCCTTCGGAGGGCAGCGCTCTATCCAGCTGAGCTACGGGTGCCGCGCCGGGCCTCGGGAGAGGCCCTCTTCGATGGGGCGCAAATTAGATGAAACGGAACGCCCTGACAATCCGCCCTGAGACCGGCCCTGAAACCTTGCGCGCCGCATGTTTCGCGCGCGCCCTTCGCGGCTTGCGTCCGGCCTCTTTCCGCGCGCCGTTCCGGCCGAAACCGGCGCAAATCGGCACGGGAATCGGCCAAAATGCGCCACGGCGCCTCCTTGGCGCTCCCCGCGAATTGATCTATACGGATCGGGATGTTTGGCCGCCCTCGCGCGGCCGGGGGCGGGTTTGGGAACTTCATGTCGGCGCATCATCTGCGGCTATCTCCTTTCGACGTCTATATCGATCCGCTGCTTGAGCTCCAGGACCGCCGCCTTCGCGAGCTTTTCGCCTATTGGAACGAAAAGCGCTCGGGCCGCCCCATGCCCGCGCGCGCCGATGTGAACCCGGGCGACATAGTGAGCCATCTGCCCTCCGTCTTCCTGATCGGGGCCGAGCCCCCGGCGGTCACGCCGAAGGATTTTCATGTCCGGCTGATGGGCACGGCTCTCAACGAGCTATTCGCCCGCGATTTCACGGGCCGCAGCCTTGCCGATGGCCTGTCGGACAAGGCCGCCTCGGCCGCCGCCAAGGTGCTCGCCATCGTCTGCGAATTGCGCCGCCCCCTCCGCCTCCACGGGGCCGCGCAATTTGGCGACGATCACGCCGCGACCGAAATCGAGCTTGTCTGCCTGCCGCTCTCCGTCGGCGGCGCGCATGTCGGCATGGCGATGGGCGAACTGGTGAAGCGGGCCTCGCCGCTCGGCTAGAGCGTTTCCGGCCTCGCCTGCGTCAGTGAGACGAGGTGAGCTGGAGGAACACGTCTTCGAGGTCCGATTCTTCCGTCGAGATATCGACGATCTCGAGCCCTCGCGCCCGCACCCGGTCGAGAATGTCCATCACGCTCGCCTCGAGCGGATTGTACTGGATGGAGAGCGCGCCCGATGGGGTGATCTCGGTTCTCAAGCCCTCCATCGCCGCCATCTCGGGCGTCACGGGCCGGGCCGTCCGCATGATGAGCTTCTTGTCGGTGATGCGCGCGATGAGCCGCTGCGTCGGCTCGCAGGCGACGAGCCGCCCCTTGTCGATGATGGCGATGGTGTCGCAGAGCGCTTCGGCTTCCTCGAGATAATGCGTCGTGAGCACGATCGTCGTGCCCTGCTCGTGGAGCGACTTCACATAGTCCCAGAGCTGCTTGCGAAGCTCGATATCGACGCCCGCCGTCGGCTCGTCGAGCACGAGCACGGGCGGATTGTGCACCATCGCCTTGGCGACGAGGAGGCGGCGCCTCATGCCGCCCGAAAGCGTCCGCGCATAGGCGTCGGCCTTGTCCTCGAGGCCCATGGCGCGCAGGATTTCCATGGTCCGGCGTTCGCTCTTGGGCACGCCATAGAGCCCGGCCTGCAGCTCCAGCACCTCGGCCGGCGTGAAGAAGGGGTCGATATTGAGTTCCTGTGGCACGACGCCGATCGCCGCCCGCGCCTGGCGCGGATTGACGTCGATGTCGAAGCCCCAGATCGAGGCCGAGCCCGAGGTCTTGATGACGAGGCCGGCGAGAATGTTGATGAAGGTCGATTTGCCCGCGCCGTTGGGGCCGAGCAGCCCGAAGATCGAGCCGCGCGGCACGGCGAGATCGATGCCCTTGAGCGCCTCTTTCGCGGGCTGGCCGCCACTTGCGCGGTAGACCTTGCGCAGTCCGCGCGCCTCGATCGCATTTCCGGTCTCGTTTCCGGGCACGGGCTCCGGCGGAACGGCGGCCCTGGCGGAATAAGCGGGGTCGGCGGGAATGATTTCGGCCATCGAGAAGGCTCTTCATCGTGTGCGGGCGCTTTTGTGCGCGGCGTTCCGAGTTGGTATCATCCGCCTCGCAACAGCGTCAAATCGTCCGGTCTCGCGTTCCGCCGCATCCCTGCACCCTGCAAGCGCGGCGTTCCCTGAAAACCCGCATCGGCGCTCGACCACTGATACTGATAAAGGAAGGCAAACGGCGTGGCGAAGAGCGAAGCCCCTCAAAACATTGCGGAAAGACCCCTGAAGAAGGGCGACCATCTCTTTCTGGTCGATGGCTCGGGCTACATTTTCCGCGCTTATCACGCGCTGCCGCCCCTGTCGCGAAAGTCCGACGGCCTGCCCACGGGCGCCGTCGCCGGCTTCTGCAACATGCTCTACAAGCTCATCGAGGACACGAAGGACGAGTTCGAGCCCACGCATCTCGCCGTCATTTTCGATGCCTCCGGCACGACCTTCCGCAACGACATCTATCCGCAATACAAGGCCCATCGCCCGCCGCCGCCCGAAGACCTCGTTCCCCAGTTCGCGCTGGTGCGCGATGCGGTGCGCGCCTTTTCCGTCCCCTCGATCGAGATGATGGGCTACGAGGCCGACGACCTCATCGCCACCTATGCGCGCCAGGCGCATGAGGCGGGGGCGCGCGTCACCATCGTCTCTTCCGACAAGGACCTGATGCAGCTCGTCAATGACCACGTCGACATGCTCGACACGATGAAGCTGATATCCATCGGGCATGATGAGGTGATCGCGAAATTCGGCGTGCCGCCGGAGAAGGTCACCGACGTGCAGGCGCTTGCCGGCGACAGCGTCGACAATGTGCCGGGCGTGCCCGGCATCGGCATCAAGACGGCGGCCGAACTCATCAATCAGTATGGCGATCTGGAAACGCTGCTCGCCCGCGCAAGCGAGATCAAGCAGCCCAAGCGCCGCGAAAATCTCATCGCCAATGCCGAGATCGCGCGTATATCGAAAAAGCTCGTGACCCTCGATGACGACGTGCCGGTCGATGTGCCGATCACGACGATGGGGCTTCACGACCCCGACCCGGTAACGCTGATCGCCTTCCTGAAGGATATGGAGTTCACGACGCTGACGCGCCGCGTCGCCGAGCGCTTCGGCGTCGATATGGACAAGATCGCTGCCTCGGGCGCGCATCCGGCGCGGAAGGAAGGGGCGGAGAAATCCGCTCCGGCCCGGCGGGACGAGGCGGCCGCGCCGCGCGGTGGCGTTCCGGGCATCGTGAAGCCCGGCATCGATCGTCCGTTCGACGAGGCGAAATATGTGGCCGTGACGACGCTGGCCGAGCTTGAGGGCTGGGTGGCGCGCGCGAGGGAGGCGGGCGTCGTTGCGGTCGATACCGAAACGGATTCGCTCGATCCCATGCTGGCGCGCCTTGTCGGCTTTTCGCTCAGCATCGAGCCGGGCGAAGCCTGCTATGTGCCGCTCCAGCACGGAAACGGCGGCGGGCTCGATCTCGATAATGCCGCGGCCCATGCGCAGATGCCGCTCCGCGACGCGCTCGCGGCGCTGAAGCCGCTACTCGAGGACCCTTCCGTTCTCAAGGTCGGGCAGAACATCAAATACGATCTCATCGTCTTCGCGCAGCATGGGCTCAAGGTCGATGCGATCGACGACACCATGCTGATGTCCTATGCGCTCGATGCCGGGCTCCACGGCCACGGCATGGACGAGCTTTCCGAGCTGCATCTGGGGCACAAGCCCATCGCCTTCTCCGAAGTCGCAGGCACCGGCAAGGCGCAGATCACATTCGATCAGGTGCCGGTGGACAAGGCCGTCGCCTATGCGGCGGAAGATGCCGATGTGACGCTCAGGCTCTGGCATGTGCTGAAGCCGCGTCTCGTCGCCGAGGGCCGCACCACCGTCTATGAAACGCTGGAGCGGCCGCTCGTGCCCGTTCTGGTCGCCATGGAGCGCGCGGGCGTCAAGGTCGATCGCAATGTGCTTGCGCGGCTCTCGGCCGACTTCGCGCAGAAGATGGCGGAATATGAGGAGGACATCTATCGCCTCGCGGGCGAGCGCTTCAACATCGCCTCGCCCAAGCAACTGGGCGAAATCCTCTATGACCGGATGGGGCATGAGGGCGGCAAGCGGACAAAGACGGGCGCCTGGTCGACCGATGCCGATGCGCTGGAGGCCCTTGCCGTTCAGGGCCACGCCTTGCCGCGCGCCGTGCTCGACTGGCGCGGTCTGTCGAAGCTGAAGAGCACCTACACGGACGCGCTCCCCTCCTTCATCCATCCCGAAACGGGCCGCGTGCACACGAATTACGCGCTGGCCTCGACGACGACGGGGCGCCTTTCATCGAGCGACCCCAATCTTCAGAACATCCCCGTCCGCACCGATGATGGCCGCAAGATCAGAACGGCCTTCGTCGCGGAGAAGGGCAACAGGCTCGTCTCGGCCGATTACAGCCAGATCGAACTGCGCCTTCTCGCCCATATCGCCGACATCGACGCGCTGAAGAAAGCCTTCTCCGACGGGCTCGATATTCACGCCATGACCGCATCGGAAATGTTCGGCGTGCCGGTCGAGGGCATGGACCCGGCCGTGCGCCGCCGCGCCAAGGCGATCAATTTCGGCATCATCTACGGCATTTCGGCTTTCGGCCTCGCCAACCAGCTCGGCATTTCGCGCCAGGAGGCAGGCGAATATATCGAGCGCTATTTCAAGCGCTTCCCCGGCATTCGCGCCTATATGGAAGCGACGAAGGAGCAGGCGCATCAGCTTGGCTATGTCGAGACGGTTTTCGGCCGCCGGGTGCATATCCCCGCGATCAATTCCAAGAACCCGGCCGAGCGCGCCTTCATGGAGCGCGCCGCGATCAATGCGCCCATTCAGGGTTCGGCCGCCGACATCATCCGCCGCGCCATGATCCGCATGCCAGTGGCGCTTGCCGAAGCGAAGCTCGCCGCGCGCATGCTGCTCCAGGTTCACGACGAACTGATCTTCGAGGTGCCGGAGGACGAGGCGGAAAAGACCTGCAAGCTCGTCGCCCGCGTCATGGCATCCGCGCCGGAACCTGCCGTCAAGCTCTCGGTTCCGCTCGATGTCGATGCGCGCGCCGCGGGCAACTGGGACGAGGCGCATTGAGCGCAGGCGCGCCCTTGGGATTTTCTGCCGCCGACCCCATCTAAGACAGGTCGAACCGCGGAGGTGTCCATGGTGAAGCGTGAAAAGGCCAAGAAGCCGGCGGCTGCGAAAAAAGCCGCCAGGGCGAGCGCACTCGTCGATCTGGCGGGCGAGGGAACCTTTCCCGCCAGCGATCCGCCCGCCTGGACGCCGACCCATGTCGGCAAGCCGGCGGAAACGCGGGCGGCCAGAAAGCCCTGAAGGAGGCTCAGCCGGGCAGCATCGTCCCGCGTTCGGACAGCGCCATGTGCCAGGAAAGCGCCTCCCCGATCACATGCGGCGTGTGCCCGCCCCGCGCGAGCGCGCGCCTGTAGTAGTCGGCGAGCCCGTCGCGATAGAGCGGATGGGCGCAGTTGGCGATGATGAGCGCCGCGCGTTCGCGTGGCGCCAATCCGCGCAGATCGGCGAGCCCCTGCTCCGTGATCAGAATATCGACATCATGCTCGGTGTGGTCGACATGGGAGACCATCGGCACCACGCTCGAGATTTTCCCCTCCTTGGCGATCGACTTCGTCACGAAGATCGACAGATAGCCGTTGCGCGCGAAATCGCCCGAACCGCCAATGCCGTTCATCATCTGTGTGCCGCCTATATGGGTGGAGTTGACATTGCCATAGATGTCGAACTCGATCGCCGTGTTGATGCAGAGCACGCCGAGCCTGCGCACGACCTCCGGGTGATTGCTGATCTCCTGCGGGCGCAGAAGGAGCCTCTGCTTGTAATCGCCGATATGCGGCATGACCTCGCGATATTTCTCCGCCGAGAGCGTGATGGACGAGCCCGAGGCGAAGACGAGCTTGTCCGCATCGAAGAGATCGAAGGTCGAATCCTGCAGGACCTCCGAATACATCTTGAGATCGTGAAAGGGCGAGGCGATGAGCCCATGCAGCACGGCATTGGCGACGGAGCCTATGCCCGCCTGAAGCGGCCTGAGATCGCTTCCCATCCGGCCCTTCTTCACCTCATGGCCGAGGAAGTCGATGAGATGGCTGGCGATGGCGCGCGTCTCGTCATCGGGCGGCGAGACTTTCGCCGAACTGTCGAGCTTCTCGGTGATGACGATGGCCGCGATCCTCTCCGGCGGGATGTGGATATAGGGCAGGCCCACCCGGCTTTCCGGTGCGATCACGGGGATAGGCTCGCGATGCGGCCGTTTCGTCGGAATGTAGATGTCGTGAAGACCCTCGAGGAGAAGCGGCTGCGAGAGATTGATCTCGACAATGACCCTGGGCGCGAGAATGGCGAAGCTCGCCGAATTGCCGACAGAGGTGGTCGGAATGATGCCGCCCGTCTCGGTGATGGCGACCGCCTCGACGATGGCGATATCGACATCGGGAATCTGATGCGTGCGCAGAAGCTCGACCGTTTCGGAAAGATGCTGGTCGATGAACATGACCTCGCCCGCATTGATCGCCTTGCGGAGCCCCGGATCCGACTGGAAGGGCAGGCGGCGCGCCAGCACATGCGCCTCGGCGAGCGTCTTGTCGAGATCGTTGCCGAGCGAGGCGCCGGTCATGAGCGTGATCTTCAGCGGCTCGCGTTTGGCGCGTTCCGCAAGCGCCAGCGGCACGGCCTTCGCCTCGCCCGCCCGCGTGAAGCCGCTCATGCCGATGGTCATGCCGTCGCGGATGAGAAGGGCGGCCTCCTCCGCGCTGACGACCCTGTCATGCAGTTCCTTGTTGCGTATGCGATCCCTGTACATGGCCACTCACTCTTAAAAGCAGAAAAGCCCGGACCTGAGGCCCGGGCTTTTCGCAAACTGCGCTGAAACCGCGATCACTCGGCGGCGCGCTTGGCCGTCGGAGCGGCGGCGCGCACGTCGGGATCGACGTGATCCTCGAACTTGGCGAAATTCTCGATGAACATCTTCACGAGCTTCTGCGCCTGCGCGTCATAGCCGGCCTTGTCGGCCCATGTGTCGCGCGGGTTGAGGATCTTCGTGTCGACGCCCGGAACACTGACCGGGACCTCGAAACCGAAATTCGGATCGGTGCGGAACTCGACATGCGAGAGCGAACCGTCGAGCGCGGCGGCGAGCAGCGCGCGCGTCGCCTTGATCGGCATGCGGTTGCCGACGCCATAGGCGCCGCCCGTCCAGCCCGTGTTGACGAGCCAGCAATCGACCTTGTGCTCGGCGATGAGCGCGCGCAGCAGGTTGCCGTACTCGGTCGGATGGCGCGACATGAAGGGCGCGCCGAAGCAGGTGGAGAAGGTCGCCTCGGGTTCCGTCACGCCCTTCTCGGTGCCCGCGACCTTGGCCGTGTAGCCGGAAAGGAAGTGATACATGGCCTGGCTCGGCGTCAGCCTGGCGATGGGCGGCAGCACGCCGAAGGCGTCGGCCGTCAGCATGATGATGTTGCTCGGATGGCCACCGGTGCCGGTCGCGCTCGCATTCGGAATGAAGGAGAGCGGGTAGGCGCCGCGGCTGTTCTCGGCGAGGGCGGCGCTGTCGAGATCGAGCTCGCGCGTCGCGTCGTCCATCACCACGTTTTCGAGCACGGTGCCGAAACGCTGCGTCACCGCGTAGATCTCCGGCTCGGCTTCGGCCGAGAGCTTGATCATCTTCGCATAGCAGCCGCCTTCGAAATTGAAGACGCCGTTCTCCGACCAGCCATGCTCGTCATCGCCGATCAGCGTGCGGCTCGCATCGGCCGAGAGCGTGGTCTTGCCGGTGCCCGAAAGGCCGAAGAAGATCGCCGTGTCGCCCTTGGAGCCGATATTGGCCGAGCAGTGCATCGGCATGACGCGCTTGGGCGGCAGCTCGTAGTTCAGCATCGAGAAGACGGACTTCTTGATTTCGCCGGCATAGGAGGTGTTGGCGATCAGCACGATCCGCTTGGTGAAGTCGCAGGCGATGACCGTCGAGGTGCGCACGCCGTACTTCGCCGGGTCCGCAACGAAGCTCGGCAGGTCGATGATCGTGAATTCGGGAAGGAAGTCGTCGAGTTCTTCCGGCTTCGGCTCGATCAGCAGATTCTGGATGAAGAGCGAGTGCCAGGCATATTCGGAATAGACGCGGGTCGCGAGGCGATGGGTCTTGTCGGCGCCGCCGAAGAGATCCTGAATGAAGAGTTCCCTGCCCTCGGCGTGCTTCAGCATGTCCTGGTGGAGAAGGTCGAAGGCTTCCGGCGTCATGGACTTGTTGTTGTCCCACCAGACGGTCTTTTCGGTGTTCGCGTCGCGGACGATGAACTTGTCCTTCGCGGAGCGGCCGGTGTGAACGCCGGTCTTGACGACGAGGGGCCCGTTCGCGGCGACCATGCCTTCGCCCCGGCGGATGGCTTCCTCGTAAAGGGCTGCCGGCCGGTAGTTCCAGTGGGCGGCGGCCAGATTTTTGAAGCCGCTTTTATCGACTCCGTATTTGCTGATGTAGGGCCCGGTCTGTTTCACACCTTCTCTCCTGTGCTGCTCGTGAGGCTGGGGCCTTTGCCCATATGGGGCTGGCTTGCCTGGCTTGAACGCCCGGACGGAAAAAATTTTCTCCCGTCATCGGGGGCCATCCGGGGCCGCCGGTCTCACTGCCTCCTGAATCTGTGCTGAACTGGTTTTTCTTCGTCTCGCCTGGGTCGTCACTGCTTCGCATTCGGCCCGAAGATCCGGCTCATCCGCGCGCATTATATCATGCGGCGCGGCTTCGCATCGGCTAAGCCGCCATCGGCCGCCTCCCGAAGCATGTGAAGACGGTCCCCGAAGGTTCCCGGTCCGGTGTGCGATCCGCCCCGGTGCCGATGTCCCTGTTCCGAATGGCGGCACCATAGTTGTGAGGCTTGGCCCGCGCAACTGGGTCGCGATGGGAGGGCGCCGGAATGGTACTTTGGCCACACTTTCCCCCGGGATTTCGTTGCGCTGCGATATCCCGGCCGGGCGGGCTCGGGCCGGGGCGGGACCGGCGGCGGGGGAGGACCGGGGAGGTCACGCATTATGGGCATAAACCATGGCGCGAACCGGCCCAAGTGCTTATACTGCCGCCACATTTTAGGCCAAAAGCGACCCTAAGGCTTCGGCTGTTTGGAAACTTGCCGGGCAAGGAGCCTGCCTCTGGAGGGGTCGCGAATGGATGAAGCCGGAAAAGAGCCTCTGCAAAAGGGACGGGGGTCGATGCCCACCATCGCTCTGGTCGATGACGACCGCAATATTCTGACCTCGGTGAGCATGGCGCTCGAGGCGGAAGGCTACCACGTGCAGACCTATACGGACGGAGCGGCCGCGCTTGCGGGCCTGTCCGCCAATCCGCCGGACATCGCCGTTTTCGACATCAAGATGCCGCGCATGGACGGGATGGAGCTTCTGCGCCGCCTGCGCCAGAAGTCGGACCTGCCGGTGATCTTCCTCACCTCCAAGGATGACGAGATCGACGAGCTTTTCGGCCTGAAGATGGGCGCGGACGACTACATCACAAAGCCCTTCTCGCAGCGCCTGCTGGTCGAGCGGGTGAAGGCGGTGTTGCGCCGCGTGAGCCCCAAGGCCGAGGGCGCGCCTGCCGAAGGGCCCGAAAAGGCCGTGCTCGAGCGCGGCAAGCTCGTGCTCGATCCCGAGCGGCATTCCTGCACCTGGGACGGCAAGCCGGTCGTCCTCACCGTGACCGAGTTCCTCATTCTTCAGGCGCTCGCCCAGCGGCCCGGCTATGTCAAAAGCCGCGATTCGCTCATGGATGCGGCCTATGACGATCAGGTCTATGTCGATGACAGGACCATCGACAGCCACATCAAGCGGCTGAGAAAGAAGTTCAAGGAAGTCGACGATGATTTCGACGCGATCGAGACGCTTTACGGCGTCGGCTATCGCTATCGTGAAGCCTAGACCCCGATACGGAATGCTGCGGATTTCCCGGACGGGGATGCGCCCTGCGGTCGGCATCGAGATGCGGCGGAGGGCCTTCACCCGATGAGCATGGCATGGCGAGCGTGACGGAGCATGAAGCCGGAGGTGCCGGATCGGCCAAGGCGCCCGCCTCCCGGCGGGAAGAAGCCGTCTCGCGCGCCGCGCGCCTTGCCGCGAGGTTCCGGCAATTCGTCGAGGCGCTTGTCGCCGCCGCCTTTGCCGCTTTCCGCAGCTTCCTCCTGCGCGGGCGCTTTTCGAGCCTCACGCGCCGCATCGTCGTCTTCAACGTCGTCGCGCTCTTCATCATGCTTGGCGGCATTCTCTATCTCAACCAGTTCCGCGAGGGGCTGATCGATGCGCGCCGCCAGAGCCTTCTGACCCAGGCCGAGATCATCGCGGGCGCCATAGCCGAAAGCGCGACGTCGAGCGAGACCGCGCCGGTCTTCGACCAGATGGAGCGCCGCCGGGGCAAGCCTCTCGATATTCGCCCGCGCGGCGACATGGATGACGAAACGGCCGATCGCAACCTGCCGATCATTCCCGAAAATGCCGCCCCCATTCTGCGCCGGCTCGTCCTGCCGACGCAGACGCGCGCCCGCCTGTATGACAAGGATGGCTGGCTCATCCTCGATTCGCGCCAGCTCACCGCATCCGGCCAGATCGTCGCCTTCGAACTGCCGCCGCCCGCGGGCACGGAGTCGGAGGGACCCATCGGGCGGCTTCGCGACCGCCTGCTCATGCTGCTCCCCGGCCGCGATCTCGAGCGCTACAAGGAGGCGGGCAGCCAGAACGGCTCCATCTACAGCGAAGTCACGCGGGCGCTGGGCGGCCTGCCTTCGAGCATGGAGCGCATCAACGATCGCGGCGAGCTCATCGTTTCCGTCGCTGTGCCGATCCAGCGTTATCGCGCCGTGCTCGGCGCGCTCATGCTGTCGACGCGCGGCGGCGATATCGACCGTATCGTCCGGGCGGAACGCTTCGCCATCGTGCAGGTCTTTCTCGTCGTGCTGGGCGTGACGATCCTGCTTTCGGTCGTGCTTGCGGGCACCATCGCCGAGCCGGTGCGCCGGCTTGCCGAATCGGCCGAAATCGTCCGCCGGGGCAAGACGAGGCGCGCGCAGATTCCGGACTTCACCGCGCGTCGCGACGAGATCGGCGAATTGTCAGGCGCGCTACGCGACATGACGAACGCGCTTTACAGCCGCATCGACGCGATCGAGAGCTTCGCCGCGGACGTCGCACACGAGCTCAAGAACCCGCTCACCTCGCTCCGAAGCGCCATCGAGACCTTCACGCTCGCCAGGGATGAAGCGGCCAAGGCGCGGCTCATGCAGATCATCCAGGACGACGTCAGGCGCATCGACCGGCTCATCAGCGACATTTCCAACGCCTCGCGCCTCGATGCGGAGCTTTCGCGCGAGGAAATGGACGACGTGAATATCGCGACGCTGCTCGAAACCGTCTGCGATCTCTTCACCGAAACCGGCGTCACCGGCTCCGCCCATGTGAAGCTCGACATCGATCCGGGCCCGCATGGCCGCACGGGGTTCATCGTCAAGGGCTTCGACATGCGGCTCGGACAGGTGGTGCGCAACCTCATCGACAATGCGCTCACCTTCAGTCCGGAAAGCGGAACGGTTCATGTTTCCGCGCGGCGGGCGCCCGGCCGCATCGTCATTCAGGTCGAGGACGAGGGGCCCGGCATCCCGCCCGAGAATTTCGAGCGCATCTTCGATCGCTTCCATACCGACCGCCCGGACAGTTTCGGCCAGCATTCCGGCCTCGGACTTGCGATCTCCAAGCAGATCGTCGAGGCTCATCGCGGCACCATCCGCGCCGAAAACCGGCATGAGGGCGACAGGCCTGAAGGCCAAGTTCTCGGCGCCCGCTTCGTGGTCGAATTGCCGATACCCGCCAACTGAAAGAGCGGAAATGTCTGCGCTCCTTTTCGTTCACGGCACTTGCGTTCTCGTCGGCGCGCGCGCCGTTCTCCTCCGCGGACCCTCGGGCTCGGGCAAGTCGGATCTCGCCTTCCGCCTGATCCGCGGCGAGGGGGCGAGCGCGCTTCTCGTCGCCGACGATCAGGTCGGGCTTTCCGTCGAGGAAGGGCGGCTTCTGGCCTCGCCCGCGGCGGCGCTGGCCGGGCTTCTGGAACTCAGGGGCCTCGGGCTACTGCGTTTGCCTCATGCGGTTCGCGCCGAGGTTGCGCTCGTGGTCGATCTCGTCCGGCGCGACGAGGTGCCGCGCCTGCCCGAGCCGCGCTCCGCCACCTTGGCGGAGGTCGAATTGCCGCTTCTCGCGCTGCATGCATTTGACCTGACGGCCGCCGAGAAGGTACGTCTCGCGCTTGAAAAAATCCCCGCCCAGGGCTTTCCCGGCGATGACGGGTGCCTTGGCGGAGGCAGTATCTGAAGGCGTTGTTATGGCGACCCCTGCATGCTTGTCTTTTGAGCACGATTGGAGGCACGATACGCGCCTCCGCAGGGGCACGGCCGGCGATCCAGCCTGCAGTTCGGACTGGAGCGGCGAAGAGGGCTTTTGATGATCGGACTAGTACTGGTAACGCATGGCGCTCTGGCCAGCCAATTCGTCGCGGCCATGGAACATGTCGTGGGGCCTCAGCCGCAGGTGGCGGCGATCTGTATCGGGCCCGACGATGATATGGAGCAGCGCCGCCGCGATATCCTCGAGGCCGTGGCGACATCGGATTCGGGCGACGGCGTCATTCTTCTCACCGACATGTTCGGCGGCACGCCCTCGAACCTCGCCATTTCGGTGATGGACAAGGCCAGGGTCGAAGTGATTGCGGGCGTCAATCTGCCCATGCTCATCAAGCTGGCCAGCATCCGCGATCAGGCGAGTCTCGGCGAGGCGGTCGACCTCGCGCAGGAATCGGGACGTAAATACATCTCCATCGCCAGCCGCGTTCTCGCGGGCGATGGGGCCTGAGCCGATGGATGGTCATTGAATGGACGATACGACCCGTCCGCATAACCGGCTTCTGAATATCGTCAACAGCCGCGGGCTTCATGCTCGCGCCTCGGCGAAATTCGTTCAGTGTGCGGAGAAATACGATGCGCGCATCAAGGTGTCGAAGGACGGCCATACCGTCTCGGGCACCTCGATCATGGGCCTGATGATGCTGGCGGCCGCCCCCGGCTGCTGCATCCTGATCGAGGCCGAAGGCCCCGACGCCGAGCCCGCCCTCGATGCGCTGGAAGCCCTGGTCTCGGACGGCTTCGGCGAACGGGACTGATCCGGCGCCCCGTCCGCCGAAAACAAAGACATAAACATTTCTTTATGTGATTCTTGTCGGACTGCCGCGCCCCTGTTATAAGGCCGACAATCCAGAATGGCGCCCATATGCGCCCGCTGTCATTGGCATTCCCGAAGGAGCCCCCATGAGCAAGGACTACGTCGTCAAGGATATCAACCTCGCCGATTGGGGCCGCAAGGAAATCGATATCGCCGAGACGGAAATGCCCGGTCTCATGGCGACCCGCGCCGAATTCGGCAAGTCGCAGCCCCTCAAGGGTGCGCGCGTCGCCGGCTCTCTCCACATGACGATCCAGACCGCGGTGCTGATCGAGACGCTGAAGGCGCTCGGTGCCGATGTGCGCTGGGCCTCCTGCAACATCTACTCGACCCAGGATCACGCCGCCGCCGCGATCGCCGCCTCGGGCACGCCGGTTTTCGCCGTGAAGGGCGAGAGCCTCGAGGATTACTGGGAATACACGCACCGCATCTTCGAATGGGCCGATGGCGGCACGCCCAACATGATCCTCGACGATGGCGGCGACGCGACGCTGCTCATCCATCTGGGCCTGCGCGCCGAGCAGGGCGACACGGCCTTCCTCGACACCGCCTCGAACGAGGAAGAGGAGATCCTTTATGCCGCGATCAAGCGTCGCCTGAAGCACAAGCAGGGTTGGTATGGCGAGGTTGCGCGCAGCGTTCGCGGCGTGACGGAAGAAACGACCACTGGCGTCCATCGCCTCTACGAGATGCAGAAGAAGGGCACGCTTCTCTGGCCCGCGATCAACGTCAATGACAGCGTGACCAAGTCGAAATTCGACAATCTCTATGGCTGCCGCGAATCGCTCGTCGACGGCATCCGCCGCGCGACCGACGTGATGATGGCGGGCAAGGTCGGCGTCGTCGCCGGCTTCGGCGATGTGGGCAAGGGGTCGGCCGCCTCGCTGCGCAATGCGGGCGCGCGCGTCATCGTCACCGAAATCGATCCGATCTGCGCGCTTCAGGCGGCGATGGAAGGCTATGAAGTCACGACGATGGAGGACGCCGCGCCGCGTGGCGACATCTTCGTGACGACGACGGGCAATGTGGACGTCATCACCGTCGATCACATGCGCGCCATGAAGGACCGCGCCATCGTCTGCAATATCGGCCATTTCGACAGCGAGATTCAGGTCGGCGCGCTCAGGAACTTCAAGTGGCACAATGTGAAGCCGCAGGTCGACGAGATCGAGTTCCCGGGCGGTAACCGCATCATTCTGCTGGCGGAAGGCCGCCTCGTGAATCTCGGCTGCGCCACCGGCCATCCGAGCTTCGTCATGTCGGCCTCCTTCACCAATCAGACGCTCGCCCAGATCGAGCTTTGGACGAAGCCCGGCCAGTACGAGAAGAAGGTCTACACCCTGCCGAAGAAGCTCGACGAAAAGGTCGCGGCGCTCCATCTGGAGAAAATCGGCGTGAAGCTCACCAAGCTCACGCCGAAGCAGGCGGCCTATATCGGCGTCGAGGATACGGGCCCCTTCAAGCCGGAACACTACCGCTACTGATCGTTTCCCCGAGCCGCCGCCCTTGCCGGGTGGCGGCTCTCCTCCCGGCGCTTTGTCGCGGCACCTCAGGGCTGTAGTATCGCTGTCCTCGGGGCTGTGTGACGGTGCGAATCGCATCGAATGGGGAACATGAAGACGAAAGCGACGCCGCCGGCGGGAAAGCGCAGCGATCGGAGCGTCAGGCTCGCGGGCGTCGCGGGCCTCGCCGCGCTCGTGCCTCTCTCCGCAGCGCGCGCGGCCGCGGAATTGCCCGGCAATCTCCAGCAGGGTCTGCCCAAGGCGCTCGGCGCTCTCGGCGTGCCGCCCGTTGCCGCCGCCGAGCCGAGCGTCAGCCTCTCCCTTCTCGCCGCCGTCGGCATCGCGATCGTCGGCGCGGCTGCCGCTTTCATGGGCCAGCGTTCCGCACGCATCGCGCGCCGCGTGGCGCTCGCGCGCGAGGAGGAACTGGCGAGCCTCGAGGCGCGGCTTCACTCGGCTGAATCGATCCTCGCCGCCGAGCCCGATGCCGTCTTCATCTGGACGCCGGAGAGCCTTCGTGCCGCGCCCGGCACCTTCCAGTCGCGGCCCCGCATCGTCGGCTCGACCGCAACGCTGGTCGATCCCGCCTCGGGCGATCTCGATTTCGCCTATCTGCTTTCGCGGCTCGAGCCGGAAAATGCGGGCCGCCTCAACACCGCCGTGCAGCGCCTGCGAACGCGCGGCGCGCGCTTTTCGCTTCATGTGCAATCGCTCGATGGGCGCACCTTCGAGGCGGAGGGCCGGCCGGCCGGCGCTCTCGCCGTGCTCTGGCTGCGCGACGTGACCGGCGAGCGCGCGGAGGTGAGCCGCCTCATGGAGAGGCTGCGCCAGGCCGACGCCACGCGCGCGCGCTTCGAGGAACAGTTGATGACGGCGCCTTTCCCCGCCTGGCGCCGCGACGAGGAGGGAAAGCTCCTCTGGGTGAACGATGCCTATGCCCGCGCCGTCGATGCGGCCTCGCCCGAGGATGCGGTGGAGCGCGGGCTCGAGCTTCTCGGCGAGGACGTGCTTGGAAGACTTCGCCGCCGCCTCTTCGATCGCGACCGGGCGGATGAGCGCACGCATGCGATCATGGCAGGCGAGCGCCGCGCCATCGAGGTTTTCGAGCGGCGGGTGAAGGACGGATTGGCTGGCGTCGCGATCGACGTCTCCGCGCTCGATCATGCCGAGGCGGAGCTTCGCCGCCATATAGAGAGCCATGCCGCGACGCTCGACCGGGTGAAGACGGCCGTCGCGATCTGCGGGCCGGACAAGCGGCTCCGCTTCCGCAACCGTGCCTTCGAGCAGCTTTGGGGGCTCGATCCGCAATGGCTCGATGCGGAGCCGAGCGATGGCGAAATGCTCGACGAGCTTCGCGTGCTGCGGCGCCTGCCCGAACAGGCGAACTTCCAGGCCTGGAAGCAGGCCCGCATGGAGCTATACACGTCGCCCGATCCGATCGAGGAATATTGGCACCTGCCTGATGGCCGCACGATCAAGGTTCTGGGGCAGGCTCATCCGTTCGGCGGCGTGATCTATCTCTATGAGAACGTCACCGAGCAGCTCAATCTCGAAAGCTCATACAACACGCTCGCCCGCGTTCAGCGCGAGACGATCGATCACCTCTATGAAGGCGTCGCCGTGTTCGGTTCGGATGGCCGCCTGAAACTGTGGAACCCGGCTTTCGCGCGCATCTGGTCGCTCGCCGGCGACGTGCTCGGCGGCGAACCGCATGTGAACGAGGTGCTGGCGGCGAGCCGCCCGCTCTTTGCGAGCGACGCCGAGGTGGAAAGCCTCAAGGGCCGCATCACCATGGCCTCGGGCGTGCGCTCGCCAGCGACCGGCAGGCTCAACCGCCCGGACGACACCGTGATCGACTATGCCGTCGTGCCGCTTCCCGACGGGGCGAGCCTTCTCACCTATGTCGATGTGACGGATTCCATCAAGATGGAGCTGGCGCTGCGCGAGCGGAACGATGCGCTCGAAACCGCCGACCGCCTCAAATCCGAATTCATCAGCCACGTCTCCTACCAGCTCAGGACGCCGCTCACCAATATTCTCGGCTTCGGCGAAATCCTCGAAGCCGAGATGTTCGGCGACCTCAATCCGAAGCAGCACGAATATACGCAAGGCATTCTCGAATCCTCCGAGACGCTTCTCGATGTCGTGAACGATATTCTCGATCTCGCGGTGATAGAGGCCGGCGCCATGACGCTCGACCTCTCGGATGTCGAGATTTCCGAAGTGGTCTTCGCCGCCGAGGACTTCGCCCAGCGCCCCGCGCAGAAGAACAGGGTCGTGCTCAAGGTCGAATGTCCGGAGGGCCTCGGCCAGATCCGCGCCGATGAGAAGCGCATCAAGCAGATCATGATCAATCTGCTGTCCAACGCGCTCGCCTTCACGCGTCCGGGCGACACCATCACCGTCGGCGCGAAGCGGCTCGAAAACGCCGTCCAGCTTTATGTCGCCGACACCGGCATCGGCATCAAGCCGGAGTTTCAGGCAACCGTCTTCGATCGTTTCGAGGCGCGCGCGGGCACCGACCGGCGGCGCGGCGCGGGCCTCGGCCTTTCTCTCGTGCGTTCCTTTGTCGAACTGCATGGCGGCTGGGTGACGCTCGAATCCGCGCCCGATGTGGGCACGCGCGTCACCTGCCACCTGCCGGTGCGCGTTGCCTCGGCGGCCGCGCCCGACGACGCCGTCGAGCCCGCCATCATGGTCGGCTACGAGGAGGGCGCCTGAGGCGGGCCGGAGGGCGTCCGCTTTCGCGGAACGCCCTTCAGCGATCAGGCGGCAGCGATCAGGCGGCGCGCGCCTTTTCCATGAAGCTTGCGACCTCGCTCTGCAACCGCTGAGCCTGCGCGGTGAGATCGGACGCGGCGCTGAAGACGTCTTCCGACACCCGGCCCGTATCCGCCGCAGCTTCGCGCACCGTGCAGATATTGGTTGAGACGACTTCCGTTCCCGCGGCGGCCTGCTGCACGTTTCTCGCGATTTCCTGCGTCGCCGCCGACTGTTCCTCGACCGCGCTCGCGATCATGGTGGCGATGCCGTTGATCTCGCGAATGGTGGAGCCGATATCCTCGATGGCGCCCACCGCCTCATTGGTCACGTTCTGGATCGTGCCGATCTGTTCGGCGATTTCCGTCGTCGCCTTCGTCGTTTGCGAGGCGAGGCTCTTCACCTCATTGGCGACGACCGCGAAGCCCTTGCCGGCCTCGCCCGCGCGCGCCGCCTCGATCGTTGCGTTGAGGGCGAGAAGGTTCGTCTGCTCCGCAATGTCGTGAATGAGCGTCACCACATCGCCGACCCTCTGCGCGGCGTCGAAAAGGCTCTGCACGATGGCGTTGGTCCGTTCCGCCTTTTCGACTGCCGACTGGGCGATGGTGCTCGACTGGACGACGCGCTGGCCGATCTCTCCGACCGAACTTGAGAGCTGTTCGGTGGCGGCCGCGACCGTCTGGACGTTGGTCGAGGCTTCCTCCGTCGCCGCCACGGCGGCCATGGCCTGTTCGCTCGTCTGCTGGGCATTGAGCGACATGGTTTCAGCGCCGCTGCGCATCTGTACGGCGGCGGCGGACACGCTGTCGGCCACGCGGCCGACATTCGCCTCGAAAGCATCGGCGAAGGTGGCGAACTCCCGCACCTTGCCCGCCATCATGGCGGTCGAGGCGTTGAGCGCGCGGGATGCGTTCGCGAACGAGCCGGGAAGGCCGTTGAGCAGCACTTCGCGGTAGAAGAGGCCGCGGCTCACATAGTCGGCCGTGCTCGTCGCCTCGCGCACGAAGGCGTCCGACACATCGAGCATATTGTTGATGCCGCGCTGCATTTCGCCGACGGAACCGGGCTCGGGAAGCTCGAAGATGCGCGCTTCGAGATCGCCCTTGGCTGCCGCTGTGCAGACGCCGGCGGCGCGGCGCAGCACGCCTGCGAGCCGGCGCATGTAGAAGACCGCGCCCGCGATCAGGCTGAGCGCGAGCGCCTGCGCCGAAAGCGTCACCGCGCCGCCAAGGCCCAGCGGCAGCAGGGAGACGGCGAGGATGACGGCGCCGGCTGAGGCGAACAGGCTCGCCTTAGAGAGTGAGGACAAATTCATCATACGCTACGCCCCTCTTCTGGAGATCGCTGGTCAGTTGCCGGAATGCGTTGTGCATGCCGTCCTTGCGGTTGGCGGCCCGGTTCTCCTCCGCCAGCAGCGCGCGATAGAGTGGAATGATCTTTTCCAGCTTCTCGCGGCTCGGTCTGCGGCGGTTTGAGTGGTAGCCGATGATGTTGCCCTGCGCGTCGAGGGTCGGCGTCACGCAGGCCAGGACCCAGTAATGGTCGCCATTCTTGGCCATGTTGAGCACATAGGCGAAGATTTCGCCCTTGGCCTCGATCGTGTCCCAAAGGAGCTTGAAGACGCAGCGCGGCATGTCGGGGTGCCGCACGATGCTGTGCGGCTGGCCGATCAGCTCCTTCATCGAATATCCCGAGACGCGCTCGAAAACTTCATTGGCGTAGGTGATGCGGCCCTTGAGGTCCGTCTTGCTGACGATCATCTCGTCGTCTCTGAACGGGCTCTCGCGACCCGTTGGCCGGATCTGCAACTTCGTCATGCACTGCCTCGTGAATTCGAGTGATGCGGGCGATCTTGGTAAGCAAAGATGAAGGCGGACTTAAGCGCGATCCCTTCCGCGTTAACCTGCCGCAAGAAGGTCGGGGCTCGTCGGGCGCATGAAAAAGGAAACCCGGCGCGGGGCTCTCCCGGCCGGGTTCGGTCTTGCAGATATCAGTCTCGCCTTCAGCTCGCGAGCCTCTCCATCTCGCCTTTCCGGGGCTCCGGATTGGTGAAGGCCATCACCCCGTCCTCAACATTGCCCAGCCTGAGGCTCATGATGTCGAGCGCGTAGTTCTGATAGAGCTTCCACGGCTTCTTGGAGCCCTGCTTGGGAAACTTGTCGAGCGAGCGCTGGACATAGCCGGACGAGAAATCGATCCACGGCTCTTCGGCGATGTCGGGATCGTTGCGGCGCGGCGTGCACTGGCGAAGTCCGGTCCGCTCCATGTGATTGAGGAGCCGGCAGACATATTCGCAGGTGAGGTCGCATTTCAGCGTCCACGAGGCGTTCGTATAGCCGAAGGCCGAGGCGAGGTTCGGCACGTCGCTATACATCATGCCCTTGTAGTTGAGCGTCTTCGAGAAATCGACATCCTTGCCGTCGACCGTGATCTTGAGATCGCCCAGCACCTGGAGATTGAGCCCCGTCGCGGTGACGACGAGATCGGCTTCGATTTCCTTGCCCGATTTGAGCCGGATGCCCGTCTCGGTGAATGTGTCGATATGGTCGGTGACGACGGAGGCACGCTTCGCCTTCAGCGCCTCGAAGAGATCGCCGTTCGGCACCAGGCAAAGGCGCTGATCCCAGGGGTTGTAAGTGGGCGTGAAATGCGTGTCGATGTCGAAATCCGGCCCGAGCTGCGCGCGCACGCCATTGAGGATGAACTTCCTGGCCGCTTCCGGCTTACGGCGGCAGAGCCGGTAGAAATACATGCCGAAGAGCACGTTCTTCCAGCGCGTGAGGTGATAGGCGGTCATGGCTGGGAGATGGCGGCGCAGCCAGTTCGCAAAGCCGTCCTCGGCCGGGCGGGAGACGACATAGGTCGGCGAGCGCTGAAGCATGGTGACATGGGCGGCCTTCTTCGCCATTTCCGGCACCAGCGTCACGGCGGTGGCGCCGCTGCCGATCACCACCACGCGCTTGCCCGCATAGTCGATGTCGTCGGTCCATTTCTGCGGGTGGACGATGCGGCCCCTGAAACGCTCCGTGCCCTGAAAATCAGGCGTATAGCCTTCGGCGTAGCTGTAATAGCCGCTGCACATGAAGAGGAAATTGCAGGTGAAGCGCACGGGCTCCTTCTCCGGGCCGCGCTCGACCTCGATGGTCCAGCAGGCGTTTTCGGTCGACCAGGAGGCGCGTCTGACCATATGGCCGTAACGGATCTTGCGGTCGATGCCGTATTCCTTCGCCGTCTCCTGCAGGTAATTGAGGATCGACGGGCCGTCGGCGATGGCCTTGGCTTCCTTCCACGGCCGGAAGGAATAGCCGAGCGTGTACATATCCGAGTCCGAGCGGATGCCGGGATAGCGGAAAAGGTCCCATGTGCCGCCCATGCGCTCGCGGCCTTCAAGGATCACATAGCTCCTGTTGGGGCAGTTCTTCTGCAGGTGGTATCCGGCGCCGATGCCCGAAATGCCCGCGCCCACCACCAGCACGTCGAAATGTTCAATCGTCATGGAATGACCCAACTCCCGGAAAGCAGGCCGACCGTTCCGGCCGCTGCATGAAATTTAATCTGACATGGCTTGTTTTCAAAGTGCCGATTGGGCGTGAGGCCCGCGCTTTCGCGCCACTGTGTGAGTTGTCTTTGCGGCATTCCCTTCGCGCGGCGCTCTTTCCCGACAATGACCAAAATGATAAATACGGTCAGTCGTTCATCGCGAACGCATCGCCCGCTCGTCAGGCCCGCTCCCCTGTTATGAGCCCGCCATGTCCCGGGTATAGAATGACCGAGGCCGCTCCGTCCGGGTCGCTGCGGGCGGGAAAGGGAGGAACCCATGTCGATCACCATCAAGGTCAACGGCGTCCAGCATGTGCTCGATGTCGAATTCGAGATGCCGCTCCTCTGGGTGCTGCGCGACGAGATCGGCCTCACCGGGACGAAATTCGGCTGCGGCGTCGCCTCATGCGGCGCCTGCACGGTGCATGTCGATGGCGAGGCCGTGCGTTCCTGCGTGACGCCGCTCATTGCAGTGGAAGGCAAGGAGATCGTCACCATCGAGGGCCTTGCGGAAGCCGCAGGCGCCAAGGGCGGCCTCGCCCCCGTTCAGGCGGCCTGGATCGCGGAACAGGTGCCGCAATGCGGCTACTGCCAGTCCGGCATGATCATGGCCGTCACCGCGCTTCTGAAGGAAAAGCCCAAGCCCTCGGATGCCGAGATCGACGCGGCCATCACCAATATCTGCCGCTGCGGCACCTATCCGAGAGTGCGCGCCGCGATTCATTCGCTGGCAAACGCCTGAGCGGGAGAAACGCCATGAGCATCACCAGACCGACCCGCCGTCAGTTGATCGTTGCAGGCGGCCTTGCGGGCGGCGGCCTGCTTCTGGGCTACGCCTTCGCGGCCCCGTCGCGCCGGGCGCTGGCCGG
The DNA here is from genome assembly GCF_035325945.1 of Parvibaculum sp. Taxonomy (GTDB): domain Bacteria; phylum Pseudomonadota; class Alphaproteobacteria; order Parvibaculales; family Parvibaculaceae; genus Parvibaculum. The sequence continues at coordinate 17,626 of NZ_DAOKYX010000026.1, read as the reverse complement.
CCGCTCCGTTGCCGGCGGCAAGGAGCGCATGCTGACCACCTGGATCAAGATTTCGCCTGACAATTTCGTCACCGTCTATGTTCCCCATTCAGAGATGGGGCAGGGCGTCCACACCTCGCTCCCCATGATGGCGGCGGAGGAGATGGAGGCCGACTGGTCGCGCGTGCGCTCCGTGCAGGCGCCAGCCGAGACCGCCTTCGCCAATGACGGGCTCGCCAAGGGTTATCTCACGCATGGCATTTCGGTGCCCTCGGTGCTTACGGGCATCGAGGATTTCGCCATGCTCAAGATCGCCGAGCATATGAATTTGCAGATCACCGGCGGCTCGACATCGGTGCGCTTCACCGGACATTACGGCATGCGCGTCGCGGGCGCCGCGGCGAAGGAGATGCTGGTCCGCGCCGCCGCCCGGCGCTGGGGCGTTCCGTCTGCGGAATGTGTGGCGGCCATGAGCGTGGTGAGCCACAAGCCATCAGGCAGGTCCGCGACCTTCGGCGAGCTTGCGGAGGAAGCGGCCGAACTCTCGCCGCCCAGAAATCCCGTGCTCAAGGCGAAGGTTGATTACACCATCGTCGGCAAGCGCATTCCGCGCGTGGACATTCCCGCCAAGGTGGATGGCTCGGCGCGCTTCGGCATCGACATTCGCCGCCCCGGCATGCTTTACGCCGCCGTGAAGCCCGCTCCCGTCTTCGGAAGCGATGTGCTGAGCTTCGATGCGGACAAGGTGATGGGGCGTCGCGGCGTGAGAAAAGTCGTGGCGGTTCCGGGCGGCGTCGCTGTCATCGCCGACAGCTTCTGGCGTGCGAAGGAGGCGGCGGAGCTTCTCGAGGTGAAGTTCGACGCGAAGGGCAATGACGCGCGCTCCTCGGCGACGATCTACGCGCAATATGACAAGGACCTCGCCGCGAACAAGGGCTCGAAGGATGTCGAGCTGGGCGATGCGGACACGGCGCTCAAGGGCGCGGGCAGGCTCGTCGAGGCAAGCTATCGCGTGCCCTATCTCGCCCATGCCTGCATGGAGCCGATGAACTGCACGGTCTGGGTGAGGCCCGGAAAGGCCGAAGTCTGGGTCGGCACGCAGGATGCGCTCGGCACCGCGGCCTATGTCGCCGGGCTTCTCGATATCGGCGTCGAGGATGTGACGCTGCACTGCCAGTATCTCGGTGGCGGCTTCGGCCGTCGCGGCTCGCAGACGCTCGATTTCGTCGCGCAGGCCGTCGCCGCCGCGCGCAGCGTCGATGCGCCGGTGAAGCTCGTCTGGACGCGCGAGGTCGACATCCAGCACGATTGCTACCGCCCCGCCGTCACCTCGGTCTTCCGCGCCGCGCTCGATGCGGGCGGCAATCCGGTCGCATGGTCCAATCGCTATATCGGCAAGAATGAGCCCGCCGAGGCGGCCCATATTCCCTATGCCGTGCCGAACCAGTCCATCCGCTATGTCGAAAGCCCGACCCATGTGCCCTTCGGCGCCTGGCGCTCGGTCGCTCACTCGCAGCACACTTTCTTCACGGAGAGCTTCGTCGATGAGCTTGCGCATGAAGCGGGCAAGGACCCGTTCGAGTTCCGCCGCGCTCTGCTGAAGGACAGGCCCCGCCACCTTGCAGCGCTGGAGCTGGCGGCGGAGAAGGCGGGCTGGGGGAAGCCGCTGCCCGCAGGTCATGCGCGCGGCATCGCCATCCAGGAATCTTTCCAGTCGATTGTCGCGGAGGTTGCGGAAATTTCCGTCAGCCCGTCAGGCGAACTGAAGGTTCATCGCGTCGTCGCCGCCGTCGATTGCGGCGAGGCGATCAACCCCGACACGATCGAGGCCCAGACCGAGTCCGGCATCATCTTCGGCCTCACGGCGGCGCTCTTTGGCGAGATTTCGATCGAGAAGGGGGCCGTCACCCAGTCGAATTTCGGCGACTACGAGATGGTGCGGCTGGCCGGGACGCCGGCGATCGAGGTCCACATCATCGAGAGCGGGGCTCCGCTCGGCGGGCTTGGCGAGCCCGCGACGCCGCCCATCGCGGCGGCCGTATCGAACGCCGTCTTTGCCGCTACCGGCAAACGCATTCGCGAATTGCCGCTGAAGAATCACGATCTGACGCCGCATTCGGCGAAATTCGCCAGGGCGGCCGATTGAAAACACTCATGCCTTGAGGGCGTTCCGCGCCTCAAGGCATGAGTTGATCTCGTCAGTCGCAAGCGGTCAGTGCTGGCTTTCCGGCATCTTCACGCGGATGCCGTCGAGCGCGGGCGAGACCTTGAGCTGGCAGGACAGGCGCGAATTGTCTTCGCGGCGGTCGCAGAAATCGAGCATCGTCTCTTCCATGGGCTCCGCAGGCTCGAGCTTCGAGAACCATTCCTCCGGCACATAGACCATGCAGGTCGCGCAGGCGCAGGCGCCGCCGCAATCGGCGTCGATGCCGGGCACGGAATTGCGCATCGCGCCTTCCATCAGCGTCAGCCCGTCCGCGACCTCGACCGTATGTTCCTTCCCGTTGTGCTCGATATAGGTGATCTTTGCCATCCTCTCCCGTCTCCTTCTTATGTTCTCGCGGTCCTTCTTGGTCGCGATTTCCTGCCTGGGCAGATTACGTTACGAAAACGCGTCAGGCGTTCTCGATTTCCTTCATCGAGATGCTTTCGTCGCTGAGCCTTGCCGGATCGAGCTTCGCATGGCGCGCGATCAGCATCTTGGACATCATGAATTCAGGCGCGCGGTTGACCGCATCGACGGCGATGAGAACGCCGTCCCTGAGATAGAACACCGCGAAGCTGCGGCCATGCTCGGGATCGCCGCGCACCACCGCCTGCGTGTAGCCGGTAGAAAGCCCCGCGATCTGCAATTTGAGATCGTACTGGTCCGACCAGAACCACGGCACCTGATTGTAAGGCTTCTGCTTGCCGGCAATGGCCGCCGCCGCGGTCTTGGCCTGCTCGATGGCGTTGTGAACGCTTTCGAGGCGCAGCCTGCGGCCGTAAATGCCGTTCGGATGGTTCGTACAGTCGCCCGCCGCGAAAATGTCGGGATCGCTCGTGCGGCCGAACTCGTCGACCGTGATGCCATTCTCGACCGCAAGTTCCGCCTCGGCCGCAAGCTCCACATTGGGAAGGATGCCGATGCCGACGACGGCGAAGTCGCACGCAAAGCTCTCGCCCTCGCCGGAGACGACGCGCGTGAGCCTTCCGCCCTCGCCCTCGAAGCCCGCGACGGTGACGCCGACGCGGATCTTCACGCCTTCTTCCTTGTGGATGCGCTCATAGAAGCGCGACACGATCGGATCGACGACCCGGGCCATCACCCGGTCGGCGGTTTCGAGCACGGTGACATCGAGACCGTGCTTCTTCGCGACCGCGGCGACCTCGAGCCCGATATATCCGCCGCCCACCACGACGAGACGCGCGCCTTCGCGGAAATGGGCCTGGAGTTCCTTCACATCCCCGACCGTCCGCAGATAGTGCACGCCTTCCAGATCGAAGCCCGGAACATTGATCTCGCGCACCCGGCTGCCCGTGGCGATGAGGAGCTTGTCATAGATGAAAGCGCGCCCGTCGCTCGTGCGCACAGTCTTGCTGCCGCGTTCGATCGCGGTCACATGGCAGCCGAGAACGAGGTCGCAATGGTTGTCGGCATAGAAGCTGGCGGGCTTCAGTTCCACCCGGTCGAAGCCGATCTCGCCGGCGAGAAACTTCTTGGAGAGCGGCGGCCGCTGATAGGGAGGTTCCTGCTCGTCGCCGATCATGCGGATCGGGCCCTCATGGCCCTCGGCCCGCAGGCTCATGACCGCCTGTGCCGCCGCCTGGCCCGCGCCGATGATGATGACCCCGCCCTTGTCGCTGTTCGTACTCAAAACCCGTCCTCCCGCTCTCCCTCGTCGCCTCGCGTCCCGCAGGGCGCATCCCGCCTTTTATAGAACCGCGCTCCCGCCGTCACCGCTTGCGATTGCACGTGGCGGCGGAACCCGGCCCGGCTGAAATGATCGGCAGAGCACGCCATAAAAGTGACGCTAGCGTCAACTTCTATATCCACATTGTTTGAAAATACCGAACAGCTGGCGCTGCTGCGCCGGACCGGGCTCCGGCTAGAGCGCGCTGTCGCGTTTGGCCGCGACGCGCTTGTGATCGAAGGTGAAGACGCTGAGGATCTTGTTGGCGGTAACACCGTCGTCCGAAAGCGGCAGGTAGATGGCGTCGAACTCGTAATAGCGCTGTCCGAGCCAGCCCGCATCGCCGAAGGCCCTGACGGGCACGCAGTCGCGCGCCGTCTTGCGGTGAACGGCGAGCACGCCATTGACAGCGGCCGGGCCGAAGCGGTCGAAGGCTTCGGTGATCGTCTGGCCGGTCGCGTCGGTGAAGAAATAGTGAGTGACCTTCGTGCCGATGAGGCGGAAACGGAAGTCGCTGCAATCCTCGAGCACGTCGAGCATCAGGATCCAGCCCAGATGCTCCTTGAGCGCGACGGGGTCGATTTCTGCCCGCGAGGGCATGAGCCTTGTCCCGCGCCTTTCGTCCCAATAGGCCTTGACCGCCGAGAGCACCGGATGATCGAGCCTCTGGGGGTCGATCTCGGTCCCGGCGCGCAGGCGTGAAGTCGAAGCTGTATAAGGCATGAGTCCCGTCTTCCCGTCGCCCCGAGAGTGCCATTGGCCGGTTACCAGCGCTTTAACTGCGATCGGCGCCGGATCAACGAAATTGACAAGTCGCACCGCATTTCCTCCTATGCGCCCCATGTCCGAACGCGCTACCCCGGTCCCGACCGCGCAACGCCAGATCGCGCTTCCCGACGAAGCGGCGACGCGCACGCTCGGCGCGAGGCTCGCTTCCCTCGTTCGGATTGGCGATTTCATCGCGCTGACAGGTGGCCTCGGCGCCGGCAAGTCCGCGCTCGCCCGCGCGCTGATCGAGGCCCGGCTCGCCCGGCATGGACTCCATGAGGATGTGCCGAGCCCGACCTTCACCCTCGTCCAGACCTATGAGACGCCTGACCTCCTCCTCACCCATGTCGATCTCTACCGGCTCGAGCGGCCGGAGGATGCCGCCGAACTCGGCCTCATGGACGCGCTCGACGAAGGCGTCGTGCTGGTCGAGTGGCCTGAAAAGCTCGGGCGGCTGCCCAAGGATCGCCTCGACATCGATATCCGCATTGTGGGAGAAGGCGGTGAGCGGGAGGCGCTGCTTGTCGGCCATGGGTCGTGGGCGCGCCGGCTTGACGGGTTGAAGGGCTAGAATGGCGACGCGCGAAGAGGAGATCAGGGCGTTTCTCGACGCCGCGGGCTGGGGGAACGCCACGCGCGCGCCGCTTGCGGGCGACGCCTCGACGCGCCGCTACGAGAGGCTCGGCGGACCGAAAGGTGCCGCCGTGCTCATGGACTGGCCGCGCGTGCCGGAGGTGCCACTGCCCTCGGGCCAGCTTTCCTACAGCCAGGTCGCGCATCTCGCCGTCGATTGCGGCCCCTTCGTCGCCATCGGCGAATATCTGCGCCGGCTCAAGCTCTCGGCCCCGGAAATCTATGCCCGCGATCTCGATGCGGGGCTGCTGCTCCTCGAGGATCTGGGCGATGCGGCCTATGGCGCGCTCATCGATGCGGGCAGGGGGCCGAGCGGTGAACCGCTCGACGAGCTCTATCGGGCGGGCATCGACGCACTGATCGTTCTGCAGGCGGAGGATGCGCCCCGGCGCCTGCCGCTGGGCGACGGCACGGAGCATGTCGTCCCCTCCTTCGACGATAGCGTCTTCCGCGCCGAACTCGACATTCTTCTCGACTGGTATTTTCCGGTCGTGCTCGGCCGCGAGGCATCCGCCGATCTTCGCGCCGAATATCACGCGCTCTGGTCCGGGTTGCGTCCCGTCATAGATGCCGGGCCCTCCTCGCTCTTTCTGCGCGACTTCCACTCGCCCAACATCATCTGGCTCGGAGCGCGCACCAGCATAGCGCGTGTCGGCCTCATCGACTTTCAGGATGCGCTCATCGGCTCGCGGGCCTATGACGTCGTCTCGTTCTTGCAGGATGCGCGTCGTGACGTACCGGCGGCGCGCGAGGAAGCGATGCTGGCGCGCTATGTGAGCCATGCGCGCGTCGATCTTGCCGGCTTCGACGAAGAGGAATTCCGCGCCGCCTATGCCGTGCTGGGCGCCGAGCGCGCCCTGCGCCTCATCGGCCTCTGGCCGCGCCTTCTCAAGCGCGACGGCAAGCCGCAATACATGGCGCATATGCCGCGCACGATGGAATATCTGCGGCGCAATCTCGCCCATCCCGCGCTCGCGCCCCTGAAGGCATGGCTCGATGCCCATGTTCTCGGGGTCTCGCCGGCGCTCTCCGGCGGGTCCGGCACCCTCCTTGGTTCGCTCTGAAAATTCCTCCCGGGTCCAGTATGAAGATCAAGCGTGCAATGGTGATGGCGGCTGGCAAGGGCACACGCATGCGTCCTTTGACGGACACCTTGCCGAAGCCGCTCGTTCCCTTCATGGGCGTGCCGCTCATCGATCATGTGCTCGATCGCCTCGAGGAAGCGGGGATCGAGGAGGCGATCGTCAACGTCCATCACTTCGCCGATGAGGTCGAGGCGCATCTCGCCAGGCGGCGTTCTCCGCGCATCGTCATTTCCGACGAGCGGGAGCGTTTGCTCGATACGGGCGGCGGCGCGAAGCAGGCGCTTCACCTGCTGGGCGAAGACCCCATCGTCACCTTCAATTCGGACAGCGTCTGGGTCGAGGGCCTTGGTTCCAATCTCCCCGACCTGCTTTCGGCCTTCGATCCGGAGCGCATGGACGCGCTCCTGATGATCGCCGACGCCGTCCGGACCATCGGCTATGTCGGACGCGGCGACTTCCATATGGACGGGCTCGGCCGCCTCACGCGCCGCGGTGCTTGTGAGACCGTTCCCTTCATGTTTGCGGGCGTGCAGGTGATCAAGCCGCAACTCTTCGCGGAGGGGCCCGACGGCGCCTTCTCGACCAATCTCATCTGGGACCGGCTCATCGAGGCGGGCAGGCTTTTCGGCCAGCGCATGTCGGGCACATGGATGCATGTGGGAACGCCCGAGGACCTCGACGCCGCCGAGGAGTTCATGCGGAAGCTATAGCGACAGCCTGGGCGGCGCCGATCTTCGGCTTGCGGCTTCCGCCCCGGACAGGGGTACACTCGCCTATGCTTCACGATTCGCCGCGCGTATTTTCCATTCCGTCCGGCACGCCGTTTCTCGATGCCCTGGCGCGGACCCTGATCGCCGATCCGACGCTCGGGCAGCGGCTCGGCCGCCGCGTCGAGCTTCCCGACATCACCATCCTTCTGCCCACCCGCCGCGCCGCCCGCGCGCTCGGCGATGCTTTTCTGCGCGCCGGTGGCGGCAAGGCCATGCTGCTGCCCGTGCTGCGGCCGCTCGGCGATGTCGATGAGGACGAATTGCTGCTCGATGTCGGCGCCTCGCCCGAAGCGAGCCTCGGCCTGCCGCCCGCCATCGCGCCGCTCGAGCGGCAGATGCGGCTGGCGCGCCTCATCCTCGATCTTCCGGGCACGCCCGAGGATCGCGATCCCGGCCGCGCCCTGGCACTCGCCGCCGATCTCGGCCGCTTTCTCGACATGGCGCTCACGGAGCGGGCCGATCTCGGGGCGCTGGCTCGTCTCGTTCCCGATGAGTTCACGGCCTATTGGCAGCTCACCATCGAATTCCTGAAGGTGCTGACCGAGCGCTGGCCGGAGGAGCTTGCCCGCCTTGGCGCGATGGAAGGCGTTGCGCGCCGCAATGCGCTGCTGGAGGCGGAGGCCGCGCGCTGGCGCGACGCGCCGCCCGAAACACCGGTCATCGCGGCGGGCTCCACGGGTTCGATCCCGGCGACGGGCGAGCTTCTCTCCGTCATCGCGCGGCTTCCTTTCGGCGCCGTTGTGCTGCCTGGCCTCGACTTCGCGCTCGACAAGGAGAGCTGGGATGGGCTCGGCGGCGCGGGCACCGAATCTCATCCCCAATACGGCATGAAGAAGCTCCTTCAGCTCATGCGCGCTGACCGGAGCGACGTGCTCGTCTGGCCGGGTTGTGAGACGGCGCCGTGGCAGCAGGCGCGCCTGCGTCTTATTTCCGAGGCGCTGCGCCCCGCAGACACGACATCGCTCTGGCGGGCGAACCTCGCCGCGCTCGAAAGGGAAGCCGATGGCGCGCTTCACGGCCTTTCGCTGGTCGAGGCGGCGACCGAGCGCGACGAGGCGACCGCGATCGCGCTCATGCTGCGCGAAACGCTGGAGACGCCGGGAAAGACGGCGGCGCTCGTCACGCCGGATCGGGGCCTTGCGCGCCGCGTCGCGACCGAGCTTCGCCGCTGGCAGATCGGGATCGACGATTCGGGCGGCATGCCGCTCGCCGCGACGCCGCCCATGAGTTTTCTCGCTCATGTCGCGGAGATGATCGCGGAGGATTTTGCCCCCGTGCCGCTTCTTGCCTGCCTCAAGCATCCGCTCGCGGGCCTTGGGGGCGAGCCCGCGCGGCTGCGCGCCGATATTCGCAGGTTCGAGCGCCATGTGCTGCGCGGGCCGCGCCCCGCGCCCGGCATGGCGGGATTGCGGGCCGCGCTCGGCGAGGCGAAGGCGGAACTGGAGGCGAGGGGACGCCCGGACCGGGACCTCGCCGGTCTTGAAGATCTCCTTGCGCGGCTTGAACGGGCCGTTGCCCCGCTTGCCGATCTGGCCGCCGGCAGAGCCGCGCCTTTCGGTGCGCTCATCCGCGCTCATATCGTCTCGGCCGAAGCTCTGGCGGCCGCGCGAGGAGAGGGTGGCGACAAGCGCCTCTGGTCGGGTGACGAGGGCGAAGGGGCCTTCCGCTTCGTGAGCGAGATGCTGGAGGCGGCGCCCGCGCTCGGCGAGGTGGAGGTCAGAACCTATCCGCGCCTTTTCGCCGAGCTTGCGGGGGGCCGCGTCCTGCGCCCGCGCTTCGGCCGCCATCCGCGCCTCTTCATCTGGGGGCCGCTCGAAGCGCGCCTCCAGCATGCCGACCGCATCATTCTCGGCGGGCTGAACGAAGGCACATGGCCGGCGGATGCGGGCATCGATCCATGGCTCAACCGGCCGATGCGGGCCGAGCTTGCCATCGAGCCGCCCGAGCGGCGTATCGGCCTCGCCGCCCATGACTTCGCCTCGGGCGCGAGCGCCGCGGAGGTCGTGCTCACAAGGGCGCTCAAGGTCGGAGGCGCGCCGACGGTTGCGTCGCGCTGGCTCCTGCGGCTGAAGAGCCTTCTCGGCGGAATCGGCCGCGCCGATGCGTTGTCGCGGCCCAAATGGACGGGCTGGTCGAGCGGACTCGACCGGCCGGAGTTTGTCGCGCCCATCGCGAAACCGCGGCCGATGCCGCCGCTCATCGCGCGGCCTGCGCGCTTCTCCGTCACCGAGATCGAGACGCTCATTCGCGATCCCTATTCGATCTATGCGAAGAAGGTGCTGAAGCTCGATATCCTCGATCCGATCGACGCCGATGTGGCGGCGGCCGAGCGCGGCACGATCATCCACAAGGCGCTCGAGAATTTTGTCCGCGCCTATCCGGAGGCGCTTCCCGAAAACGCGCTGGAAGAACTCATCCGCATCGGCGAGGCGACCTTCGCGCATGCGATGGACCGTCCGGGCGTCGCTGCTTTCTGGTGGCCGCGCTTCAAGCGCATCGCGGGCTGGATCATCGATTTCGAGCGCGAGCATCGCGCGGGTCTTAGCCGCGCCTATGCGGAATTGCGCGGCGAGATCGAGATCGCGGGCCTTTCGCGGCCGGTGCGCCTCGTCGGCAAGGCCGACCGCATCGACGAGCTTGATGACGGCACCATCGCCATCATTGACTACAAGACCGGCGCCGTGCCGAGCGCCCAGCAGGTCGAGAGCGGGCTCGCGCCGCAGCTTCCGCTCGAAGCGGCGATGGCGGCGCGAAGCGGCTTCGGCGAAATCGGCGAGGCGCGGACCTCGCGCCTTCTCTATCTGCGCCTGACGGGCGGCGACAAGGCGGGCGAGAAACGCGGCTTCGAGCCGGACGATCTCGTCGAGCGGATTTACGAAAACCTCGTCGAACTCCTGAAGCAGTATGAACTGGAGACGACGCCCTATCTCTCACGGCCGCGCCCGATGTTCGAGGCGCGCTTCGGCGATTACGATCATCTTGCCCGCGTGAAGGAATGGTCGGCGGCGGGAGGCGGCGAATGAGCGCATCCGGCTCCCGCCTCGAAACGAAGAAACGTCCGTCTGCAGACGAACAGCAGTTGCGCGCATCCGACCCTGCCGCCTCGGTCTGGGTGTCGGCGAATGCGGGCTCCGGCAAGACCCATGCGCTGACGACGCGCGTCGCGCGCCTTCTTCTTGCCGGCACCGATCCCGGCCGCATCCTCTGCCTCACCTTCACCAAGGCGGCGGCGGCCGAAATGTCCGGCCGCCTCTATCAGCGCCTCGGCGATTGGGCGGTGATGGAGGATGAAAGGCTCGCCTACGAGATCGCCGGCATCGAAGGGCCGATCCCTTCCGGCGAGAAGATCGCGTTCGCCCGCAAGCTCTTCGCCCGCGCCATCGAAACGCCGGGTGGGCTCAAGATACAGACCATTCACGCCTTCTGCGAGCGGCTGCTCGGCCGCTTTCCGCTCGAGGCGGGCGTGCCGGCCAATTTCGACATTCTCGACGATCGCAGCGCCGCCGATCTGATGATGGAAGTGCGCGATGGCGTTCTGCGTCGCGCGGGCACGGCGCCCGGCACGCCGCTCGGCCGCGCGCTGCAACTCATCGTCGAGCGCGTCGATGAGTTTGCCTTCGGAAATCTTCTGACAGGGATCACCGGTGAGCGCCGCGCTTTCGCGAAGCTCATTGCCGCCTTCGGCAGTATCGAGGGCGCGATCGAGGCAGTCTGCAAGACGCTCGGCGTGGCGGTGGATGAGACGAGCGAGAGCATCCGCCTCGAAATGGCGGCATTGCCCGAAGATGAGATGCTGGCCGCTGCAGCGACGCTTGCCCGTGGCACGAAAACCGATGTCGATCGCTCGAAGGCCTTGGCCGATTTTCTTGCCGACCCACAGGCGCGGCTCGCTCGCCTCGATGCCTACAAGGCGATCTTCCTCACCGCCGAGGATGAGCCGAGAAAGCGCCTCATCACCAATAAGCTCGGCGAGGAGAACCCGTCCGTCGCCGCCGCGCTTCAGCGCGAGCAGGAGCGGATCGCAGGGCTCGTCGCGCGGCTTCGCGCCGTTGGCGTCGCGGAGGCGACAGGGGCCGTCTTCCACCTTGCCGATGCGATCCTCGCCGATTTCGAGCGCGCCAAGCGCGCCCGCGCCCTTCTCGATTACGAGGACCTGATTACCTATGCGCGCCGTCTTCTGCATGAGAGCGAGATGGCGGCATGGGTTCTCTTCAAGCTCGATGGCGGCATCGATCACATTCTGGTCGATGAGGCGCAGGACACGAGCCCCGAGCAATGGGATGTGATCGCGGCGCTGACCGATGAATTCCTGTCCGGGCATGGCGCGCGCGGACGCATACGGACGATTTTCGCGGTGGGCGACGAGAAGCAGTCGATCTTCTCGTTTCAGGGCGCCGACCCGCAGCGCTTCGCCGACATGCACCGCCATTTCGAGGCGCGCGTGAAGGCGGCCGAACTCACCTGGTGGCCTGTTCGCCTCGTGCGCTCCTTCCGTTCCGTCCCGCAAGTGCTGTCGGCCGTGGACAAGGTCTTCGCGCAGGAGATCGCCAATCGGGGCCTCACCGCATCGGGCGCGGTCGATATGCACATCGCGCATCGCGAACTCGATGCGGGCCTCGTCGAAATCTGGGAGCCCGAGGCGCCAGACGAGCAGGATGAGAAAGACGCGTGGGACGCGCCGCTCGACTACATGAACGAGACGGCGCCGCCCGCGAAGCTCGCAAGGCGCATCGCGACGACCATCAGGGGCTGGCTCGACAGCGGCGAACCGCTCGCGGCGCGAGGACGCCCCATTCGCGCGGGCGACATTCTGATCCTCGTCCAGCGCCGCAATTCCTTTGTGAGTGAGATGGTACGCCAGTTGAAGGAGCTTGGCGTTCCGGTCGCAGGCGCCGACCGAATGGTCCTGACCGAGCAGATCGCCGTGATGGATCTGTTGGCGCTCGGCCGGTTCGTGCTGATGCCGGATGACGACCTCACGCTCGCAACCGTGCTCAAAAGCCCGCTCGTCGGCCTCGGCGAGGAGGAGCTTTTCACGCTTGCCTGGGGGCGCAAGGGGTGGCTCTGGCAGGCGCTTTCCGCGCATGAGGGGACCGGATCGCGCTTCGGCGAGGCTCATGCGCTCCTTGCCGCGCTGCTGAAGCGCGCCGATTTCGAGCGGCCTTATGAGTTCTATGCCGAGCTTCTCGCGGCCGAGGGCGGGCGGCGCAAATTGCTCGCCCGTCTCGGGCCCGATGCGAACGATCCCATAGACGAGTTCCTGTCGCTCGCGCTCGAATATGAGCGGCTGCACGCGCCGTCGCTCCAGGGTTTCCTTCATTGGGTCGAGCGCGGCGCTTCGGAAATCAAGCGCGACATGGAGCAGGGGCGCGACGAGGTGCGCGTCATGACGGTGCATGGCGCGAAGGGGCTCGAGGCCGACATCGTCTTCATGCCCGATACCTGCGCGGCGCCGTCCGGGCGCCACGATCCGCCGCTCCTCGCCTTGCCGACGGATCCGAAGCTCTTTCTCTGGCCCGTTCGCCGCAAGGATGAAGACGGGATTTCCGCCCGCGCCCGCGAGGCTCACCGCCAGGCGCAAGGCGAGGAATATCGCCGCCTTCTCTATGTCGCGATGACGCGGGCGCGCGACAGGCTCTATGTCTGCTGCTATCGCGGCAAGACGGAACCGGCGCCCGATTGCTGGTACAACCTCATTGCCGCCGCGCTTGTTCCAGAGGCGGAGGAAATCGCGCTCCCCGATGGCGGCAGAATCTGGCGCATCGAGGGCGAACAGCGCCGCGTGCCCGTGCCGGATATTCTCGTGGTACGCACCGAGACGCCGCCGCTGCCGGACTGGGCGCGGCAGAGGGCGCCCGCCGAACCGACGCCTTCGCGCCCCCTCGCGCCCTCCCGTCTGCCGCCCGAGAACCTGCCAGAGCCGCCCGTGCTCTCGCCGCTCGCGGGCGACGGAACCGACCGCTACAAGCGCGGCAAGCTGATCCACCGGCTGTTGCAGACACTGCCGGACCTTGAAGAGGGCTTGCGCGAGGAAGCGGCGCGGCGCTTTCTCGCTGCGCCCGCGCATGGGCTCGATCCCGCAACGCAGGATGAAATCGCGGATGCGGTATTCGCGGTTCTCGGCGAGCCCGCCTTCGCGCCCGTCTTCAGCCCCGGCTCGCGGGCCGAGGTGGCGGTCGTCGGCCGCATCGAATTCGCGGGCAAGCCGACGCTGATCTCGGGCCAGATCGACCGCCTTTCGGTCGGCGAGACGCGCATTCTCGTCGTCGATTACAAGACGAACCGGCCGGGTGCGCGGAGCATGAAGGATGTGAGCCCCGCCTATATCGCCCAGATGGCGGCCTATCGCGCGGTTCTCGGCGAGATCTATCCCGGCCGCGAGATCGTCTGCGCCCTTCTCTGGACGGATGGCCCGAGCCTCATGGAAATTCCGCCAGCGCTGCTCGATCGGGCGCTGGCGGCTTCCCGCCCTCCGGGAGCCGCTGATCCTTGACCTTGAGGGGTCCGGTTCCTAGATTCCTGAACAACGCATACTCACAGCAAACCCGCCACGGGCGGGGACAAGGCCGGCCCGGCATGCGCGGGACCGCCATGAAAGGAACTGACGATGTCGACGAGCAAGGTTACCGACGCCTCATTCGAATCCGATGTGCTGGATGCTTCCGGCCCGGTTCTGGTCGATTTCTGGGCGACCTGGTGCGGTCCCTGCAAGCAGATCGCGCCCGCGCTCGAGGAGATCGCCAAGGAATATGACGGCAAGCTCCGGGTCGCGAAGATCGACATCGACGAGAACCCCAACACGCCCACCAAATATGGCGTGCGCGGCGTGCCCACCATGATGATCTTCAAGGACGGCCAGGTCGCCGCCACCAAGGTCGGCGCGCTTCCCAAGGGCAAGATCGTCGAATGGATCGAGAGCGCGCTCTGAGCGTTTCTCGCCGTTGAAATCGCAAGAAGGCCGGCTCCCGAGCCGGCCTTTTTCTTTGCGTGCGCCCGATCTTCTTGGACTCTGCCAGCCCAAATGTGATTGAGTTCTGAATAGGGAATTTTCCTGTTTCGGCCCGGGGAGGAAGGTCATGGAGCAGCTGAGCCCGATGGATGCGTCGTTTCTCTATTTCGAGACGGCGAACGCTCCTATGCATATCGGCGCCGTCGCGATCTACGATCAGTCGACGGTGGAAGGCGGGGTCCTCGGCTTCAAGGAAATTCTGAAGAACTACGAAAGGCGACTGCATCTGGCGCGCGCCTTCCGGCAGCGCGTCGTCCGTGTGCCGCTCAATCTCGATCACCCCTACTGGATCGAAGACCCGGACTTCGATCTCGAATATCACGTGCGCCATATCGCGCTGCCGAAGCCCGGCGACTGGCGCCAGCTCTGCATCCAGGTGGCGCGGCTCCATGCCCGCCCGCTCGATACGGCACGACCCCTCTGGGAATTCACCGTGATCGAGGGGCTCGACAATGTCGAAGGCCTGCCCAAGGGGAGCTTCGCCATCGTGTCCAAGGTGCACCACGCCGCGATCGACGGCGTCTCCGGCGCCGAGATGACGGCGGCGATCCACGACCTCGCGCCCGATGCCACGCCCGCGCCGCCCGAAAACCCGTGGCTTCCCGAACGCGAGCCGACGGCGGTCGAGCTTCTCTCGCGCACCACGGTCAACAATGTGCGCCAGCCCTTCAAGCTTGCCCGGGTCGTCGCCGAATCCGTCCCCGCGCTTGCCCGCGTCGGCATCGGACTCACGGCGGGAAAGCTGAAGCGTGTCGGCCCCGTTCCGCGCACGCGCTTCAATGGCCAGGTTTCGCCGCATCGTGTTTTCGATGGCCGCTCCTTCCGGCTGAACGATATTCGCGCGATCAAGAACGCGGTCGAGGGCGCGACGGTGAACGATGCCGTCATCGCCATTATCGGCGGCGCACTGCGCAAATATCTCGAGGCGAAGAACGAGCTGCCGAAGCAGTCGCTCATCGCCATGGCGCCGATCTCGGTGCGCTCGCCCGATCAGAAGAAGTCGGCGGGCAATCAGGTAAGCGCCATGTCGGTCGCTGTGCGCTCCGACATCGCCGACCCGCTCGAGCGCCTCGTCGCCGTTTTCGAATCGACCACCAACTCCAAGGAAATGACCAATGCGATCGGTGCGAGCACGCTCACCGATTATTCGCAGTTCATTCCTTCGACCGTCGCGGGCCTTGCCGCGCGGCTCTACACCAATCTCGGCATCGCGAACCGCATCACGCCGATCTTCAACACCGTCATCACCAATATTCCGGGCCCTCAGATCCCGCTCTACATGACGGGCGCGCGGCTCGTCACGCAGTTCGGCCTCGGCCCCATTCTCGACGGCATGGGGATCATTCACCCGGTCTTTTCCTATTGCGGCGAGATCACGATCTCCTTCACATCCTGCCGCGAAATGCTGCCGGACCCGGCCTTCTATGCTGCCTGCATCGAGGAATCCTTCGGCGAGCTTCTCGCGGCAACGAAAGGCAAGGAGGTGAAAACGGGCGCAGGCGCACGGGCGGGGATTGCGCGCGCGGCAAAGCCCGCCGACGTCGTCACCGGTGGCAAAGCCGCAGCGGGCGAGGCGAAGCCCGCGGCCGATGCGCCGGAGCCGAAGCGCGCTGCGGTCAAGAAGCCCGCGCGCAAGAAGGCAGCACCCAAGAACCCGGGAAAAGTAAATTCCGCAAACCCAGCCGCGCCCGAAGCGTCAGCCCCTGTCGAAGCGGCGCAATAGCCTCAGCCATTGTCGCGCAGCACCGCGCCCGCGAGATAGAGCGATCCGCAGATGAGGATGCGCGGAACCTCATCGCCCGTCATGGCAAGCGCGCGTTCGAGCGCCGCCTCGATCGAGGGGGCGGGCGTTGCGTCGAGGCCCGCGGCGCGCGCCATCTCCGCCAGCGTCTCGGGTGCGAGGCACGCCGGATCGTCCGGTATGGCGACCGTGAAGACATGCCTGGCGAGCCCCTTGAAGGGCGCGAAAAATCCCCTCGCGTCCTTCGTCTCCTTCATGCCCGCGATCATGACGAGCGGGCGGGGCGCGGCCTGCGCGAGATCGGCCATCGCATGCGCGACGACGCGGCCGGCGGACGGGTTGTGGCCGCCATCGAGCCAGAGTTCGCCATGGGCGGGAAGGCGCGCGACGAGCGGCCCTCGCGTCAGGCGTTGCATCCGCGCCGGCCATTCGACATTGCGCAAACCCTGGGCGATGGCGTCCTCACCGATGGCGAGTGCCCGCGCCTGCCGCAGCGCCGCGATGGCGATGGCGGCATTGTCGATCTGGTGCCGGCCGACGAGGCGCGGCATCGGCAGATCGAGAAGCCCGCTCTCATCCTGATAGATGAGATGTCCCTGTTCCTCATGCGCGCCGAAATCCTGACCGTGGATGAAGAGGGGCGCGCCGATCCTCGCCGCCTCGGCCTCGATGGCGGCGCGTCCTTCATCCGTCTGCGGACCGATGATCGCGGGCACGCCCGGCTTCAATATGCCAGCCTTCTCGCGCGCGATCTGGTCGAGCGTGTCGCCGAGGAACTGCTGATGGTCGTAATCGACAGGCGTGATGATGGTGACGGCGGGGTGATCGACGACATTGGTCGTGTCGAGCCGCCCGCCCATGCCGACTTCCAGCACCAGCGCGTCCGCCGGATGACGCGCGAAGGCGAGGAAAGCCATGCAGGTCGTGATCTCGAAGAAGGTGATGGGCGCGCCCGCATTGATCCGCTCGCATTCGTCGAGAAGCTGCGAAAGCTCGACCTCGTCGATGGGCGCGCTTCTGGGGCGCGCGGCGAGCCTGATACGCTCGTGAAAGCGCACGAGATGGGGCGAGGTATAGCTGTGGACGCCGAGGCCCGCCGCCTCCAGCATGGCGCGCAGATAGGCCGAGACGGAACCCTTGCCGTTCGTGCCCGCGATATGGAATGTCGGCGGCAGCGCGCGCTCGGGATGGCCGAGCGCGGCGAGAAGCCGCCATGTGCGGTCGAGCGAGAGGTCGATGAGCTTCGTATGAAGTCTCGTCACACGTTCGAGAATGACGTCGCTCGCTTCGGGATGATGCGTGTCGTTGCTCACATTGTCGCCGTCAGGGGCGCGTCGCGGCCGTGCGGGCAGGCAGGCCGGCCGAAGGGGAGGTGATCGGCGCGAGCTTCGGCTTGTGGGTGAGAAGCCGGATGGTCCGCGCCAGCGTTTCCTTGAGCTGATGGCGATGCACGATCATGTCGACCATGCCATGCTCGAACTGGAACTCGGCCGACTGGAAGCCCTCGGGCAGCTTTTCGCGGATCGTCTGCTCGATGACGCGGCGGCCGGAAAAGCCGAGAAGCGCGCCCGGCTCCGCGATCTGGATGTCGCCGAGCATGGCATAGGAGGCGAGCACGCCGCCCGTCGTCGGGTCGGTGAGGACGACGATGTAGGGAAGGGCCGCCTCGCGCAGCATCTGCACCGCGACCGTCGTGCGCGGCATCTGCATGAGCGAGAGGATGCCCTCCTGCATGCGCGCGCCGCCCG